>NZ_BFBX01000018.1:0-71370 GCF_003851045.1 Paenibacillus sp. 598K
CCCGGTCGGCCCGGTGATCCCGGTGACGCCCGTCGGCCCGGTCGGCCCCGTGATGCCGGTGGCGCCTGTTAACCCGGTCGGCCCTGTGATGCCAGTGCCGCCCGTCGGTCCGGTCGGCCCGGTGATGCCTGTGGCGCCCGTCGTCCCAGTAGGTCCCGTGATGCCGGTGGCGCCCGTCGGTCCGGTGGGCCCGGTAATGCCGGTGGAGCCGGTCGGCCCAGTAGGTCCCGTAATGCCGGTAGCGCCCGTCGGCCCGGTCGTCCCGGTGATGCCTGTGGCGCCCGTCGTCCCAGTCGGGCCCGTGATGCCAGTGGCACCCGTCGGCCCGGTCGGCCCTGTGGTGCCGGTCGGCCCGGTCGGCCCGGTAGGACTCGTACCGGTGGCGCCCGTCGGCCCGGTCAGCCCTGTGATGCCGGTGAAGCCTGTCGGCCCGGTCGGTCCTGTGATGCCGGTACCGCCCGTCAGTCCGGTCGGTCCTGTGATGCCGGTACCGCCCGTCAGTCCGGTCGGTCCTGTGGAGCCGGTGCTGCCCGTCGGCCCGGTCGGTCCTGTGATGCCGGTGCCGCCCGTTGGTCCGGTCCGTCCTACGATGCCGGTAGCCCCGGTCGGTCCGGTGAGCCCGGTCGGTCCTGTGATGCCGGTGCCGCCTGTCGATCCGGTAGCGCCCGTCGGCCCTGTGATGCCCGTCGGCCCGGTCGGTCCTGTGCTGCCGGTCGGACCCGTGGGTCCAGCGCCCCCGGTCGGTCCTGTGATGCCTGTTAATCCGGTAGCGCCTGTTGGCCCGATGACGCCTCGGGCCCCGTTGGAGCCAGTTATTCCGGTTGGACCGCGGACGCCTGCACCCGTTGACCCCGTCGGTCCGGTCGCTCCGCGTTGACCGATCTCCTGCCAGTCGGTCCAGGAGTCTCCTGCAGTCTGGGTGCTGCGGTAATAGAGGACGGGGTTCGAAATATACAACTGCTGACTATAATCTCCAACCTGCGAGACATATACGGTCCATATAGCCGGATGTTCGACTGGCGGGCCATCAGGTGGCGGGTCTCCAGTGGGACTACTGGAGCTGTAGACGCCAGCTTCGGTCAAGTTGTTCAGACGGGTTACAGAGGGCTGCTCGGTAAATGGTAGCGCCTCAATGTCCTGAGGATCCAGCACAACCATTCCTGCCTGCCCATTGACGCTGTCAACCGCCCCTGCTGGACCCGTGACACCAGTGGGACCCGTTGGTCCGGGTATGGTCGGAATGGCAGAGGCGCTCTTTAATTTCGAGTCCAGCATCATCTCCTGACGGAAGATGGTCTCCAGCATCGTCTGCGTACTGGCATTCACCTCCAGAACTTCGGCCAGCGTAGCGGACGAGCCGCTTATTCCCGGCAGGGTGCCCAGAGCATATTGAATCTTCTCGCCCTCTGCATTGATAATATGAGCCAAACCAAGCTCTTCCATGGCGATCGACGAGAACAACAGGTTTACGACATCGTCCCTTGACAAGGTGATCGTAGGAGATACATTGGGGATATTGGGAGTGGACAAATAAAACCCTCCTTTTGATTACGTTATATCAAAGTAATAATGGTTACGCCGCATCTGTCGCTGTAAATAGTGACGGCTGCACCTCCGGCATTTTGAACTTCCAACGTAGCATCTCCCTCGACGCGAAGATCAATAATGGCGCTTGTTGAATGGTTGGTATATGAGTTATTGGTTGCCTGTGTAAGCGTACCCTGAACAAACATGTTGGGATCGTTAGGCGGGGTGCCCGTTGCCAGGCGGAAAATGGCATTCGTGTTAACCCCTATCGTGTAAATAACCAGGTAGGCATGCCCGGCAGTTAGAGTAAAGGTTCCTGTGGCCTGATTATGTTGAACATTATTGTTTGTTCCAATGGATTGGTCGAATGGTACGCCTTCTCCGGTTGGGAGATTTACATCCGCGGATAATGTAGCATAGATGAATTCATTGGCTGTCCCGGTAGCTCCCGTAGGTCCGGTCAAGCCGACGTGCCCGGTAACGCCCGTGGGGCCGGTGAAGCCTGTAGGTCCGGTAGCCCCGGCGAGTCCGGTGGCGCCAGTGGGCCCGGTAAGCCCGGTGAGTCCGGTGACGCCCGTGAGTCCGGTAAAGCCTGTGGGACCGGTGAAGCCTGTGGGACCGGTGAAGCCGGTCGGTCCAGTGAAGCCGGTCGGTCCAGTGAAGCCGGTCGGTCCGGTGAAGCCTGTGGGTCCAGTGAAGCCAGTCGGTCCAGTAAAGCCGGTCGGTCCAGTAAAGCCCGTCGGTCCGGTGAAGCCTGTGGGACCAGTGAAGCCGGTCGGTCCAGTGAAGCCGGTCGGACCAGTGAAGCCGGCCGGTCCAGTGACGCCGGTAAGTCCGGTGACGCCGGTCGGTCCAGTGAAGCCGATCGGTCCAGTGAAGCCCGTGGGTCCTGTGAGACCAGTCGGTCCAGTGAAGCCGGTCGGTCCAGTGAAGCCGGTCGGTCCAGTGAAGCCGGTCGGTCCAGTGAAGCCAGTCGATCCAGTGAAGCCGGTGGGTCCGGTGAGACCCGTCGATCCGGTGACGCCCGTCGGTCCAGTGAAGCCAGTCGATCCGGTGACGCCTATGGGTCCGGTGATGCCCGTGGGGCCGATGACGCCGGTGGGTCCAGTGACGCCGGTGGGTCCAGTGAAGCCGGTCGGTCCCGTAACGCCCCTCGGCCCGGTAGCCCCAGTAGCTCCGGTGGCGCCAGTGGGCCCGGTAAGCCCGGTGAATCCGGTGAAGCCGATAGGCCCAGTCGGGCCAGTGGGCCCGGTGAAGCCCGTGGACCCGGTGAGACCAGTAGGTCCAGTGACGCCGCTGGGTCCAGTGATGCCAGTGGCTCCTGAGGTACCGGTGGGTCCGGTGACGCCGCTCGGTCCGGTATGGCCGGTCGGTCCGCTGATTCCCCTCAGTATTGTCCCGGTCGGTCCCGTAATGCCGCTCGGTCCCATGACGCCGGTGGGACCAGTAATGCCAGCTATACCGGTGACACCGGGGGTGCCATCGACACCATCAGGTCCAGTAGGGCCTGTCGGCCCACTCATCCCTGTATGTCCGGTCATACCGATGGCCCCGGGTGCTCCTGCACCCGTCGGTCCGGAAGGGCCGGTTAGGCCGCGTTGACCGATCTCTTGCCAGACAGTCCACTGTCCCCCGTCATCCTGGCTGCTGCGGTAATAGAGGACAGGATTGGAGATGTACAGTTGCTGGACATAAGCTCCGACTCCAGAGACATACAATGTCCAGACGGCCTGATGCTCTGTCGTTGGAGGACGTTCGAGCAGAGGCGGTGGCGTCCCATCAGGGTCATCCGAGCTGTAGACACCGGCTTGTGTGAATGAATTTAACCGGGAATCGGATGACTCTACGTTTAAGGGCAGAGCATCTATCGCAGCAGCATCGAGCGTAACGACTCCAGTCTGGCCGTTGACACTTAAGACGCCGCCTGCAGCGCCCGTAGGTCCGGTCAACCCGGGGGGGCCAATCACGATGGGGAGATTAGCGGCCGTCTTTAATTTCGAATCCAGCATCATTTGTTGCATGAAGATCGTATCCATCATGGATTGGACGTTATCATTGACCTGCAGGATCTGTGCCAGTGTGGCCGGCGGACCGCTCATCCCCGGCAGGGTGCCCAGTGCATATTGTATCTTCTCTCCTTCTGCATTAATGATGTGGGATAATCCGAGTTCCTCCATCGCGATGGAAGAGAGCAACAGGTTGACGGCATCGTCCCGCGTCAATGTAATAGATGGCGTTATATTCGGGATATTAGGTGTAGACAAATGGAGCCCTCCTTTTTAATTTGGACGTTCAGCAGATCATCTCAGTGTGACAATCGTAATTTGACTTCTTGCAATAACAATTGGTGCACTCGAATTTAGAACATTCCGAACTTGCAGGGTAGTGTCTGGTTCTGTCGTAAGATCGATTATCGTAGACGAAAAGTAGTTTGCTTCCGAGCTGTTTGTTGCCTTTGTAAGTGTACCTGGCACCAACGTTGGGCCTGGGCCTGTAGCCAATTGAAATTGTCTATCCCGCGCTGATGAACCGACGGAAAAGATGACCAGATAAATATGACCGCCAGTTAGCGTGAATATTCCCGTTGTAGAATCGAGGTCTATATTGGTTCTTCCTGTTGCAGGAATAATAGTATTAAAGGGAACGGGGGAATTCGCATTAGCTGTAGGATCAGCAGCACCCGTACAGGTGGCATTGGCAAAATCGCTGGATAATGCTGTTATTCCCACTAGACCGGTAGGTCCGGTGGGGCCGGTAATGCCCGTAGGTCCGGTGATGCCTGTCAGACCAGTATGGCCGGCGGGACCGGTAAAGCCCGTAGCTCCAGTGATGCCGGTCGGACCGGTAGGGCCTGTGGATCCCGTGGCGCCGGTGTGTCCGGTGACGCCCGTCGACCCCGTGGCGCCAGTGTGTCCGCTAGCCCCGGTAGATCCGGCAACCCCCGTAGGTCCGATCCCTGTCGGACCCGTGATCCCAGTCGGTCCGGTAGCGCCTGTGGGCCCCGTAACGCCCGTGGGCCCGGTAACGTCTCCCGTTGGCCCGGTAACTCCGGCATGTCCGGTGACGCCGGTCGGCCCTGTACTGCCTGTCGGTCCGGTGGCGCCGGTGTGTCCGGTAACGCCGGTGTATCCGGTGACGCCAGTTATGCCAGTCGTACCGGTGGGACCGGTTGTCCCGGCTATCCCTGTGACGCCGGTTGGCCCCGTGACGCCCGTTGGCCCGATTACGCTGGGCCCGGTAACGCCAGTAAAGCCGGTCGGTCCGGTGGGGCCGGTAACACCCGTAGGTCCGGTAGTGCCGGTAGAAGCGGTGGCCCCGGTGGGCCCGGTTATACCTGTTGATCCAGTGGCCCCCGTCGGCCCGGTAACGCCTGTCGGTCCGGTAACCCCCGCGAGCCCTGTGAATCCTGTCGGTCCCGTAGAGCCTGTGGGCCCGGTGAAGCCTGTCAACCCAGCAATCCCGGTGGGCCCCGTAAGCCCTGTCGGCCCGGTGATCCCCGTAGCTCCAGTGAAGCCTGTAGACCCGGTAGAGCCCGTGGGTCCGGCGAGGCCTGACCATCCAGTAAAGCCTGTGGGACCTGTGTCCCCTGTGGGCCCGGTAACGCCTGTCGGTCCAGTGAAGCCTGTCGCTCCGGTAGGTCCGGTGGGTCCGGTAAAGCCAGTGGGGCCTGTAACTCCCGTAGGTCCGGTAACGCCTGTCGGTCCGGTCCCCCCGGTGTGCCCGGCGGCGCCCGTAGGTCCCGTAGCTCCGGTGAGCCCGGTGGGGCCCGTAGGTCCGCTGCTGCCTGTGGAGCCAGTATCTCCTGTGGCACCCGTGGCGCCTGTAGCGCCCGTAGCGCCAGTGATGCCTGCGCCGGTGGGCCCCGTAATCCCTGTCATCCCGCGTTCGCCAATCTCTTGCCAGTCGGTCCAGTAAGTCCCTTCATTGGGGCTGCTGCGGTAATACAGGGCGGGATTGGAGATATAAAGCTGTTGAACGTAAGGTCCGACCCGCGACACATACAGCGTCCAAACCGCCTTATGCGTGACAGGTGGCGTGTCCCTTGGCGCTCTCCCATTGGGATTGTCGGAGCTGTAGACGCCGGGCTGGATGAATGAGCCCAGGTCAGAGTAAGAGGGCGCCTCATTATCCGGTAGAGCCCCTACTTCCTCGGGCTCCAGCACAATAGCCCCGCTTAGTCCGTTAATACTGGTAACCTCACTTGCGGCGCCAGTTGGCCCTGTGGGTCCTATCGGACCCGCCAGATTGGGAACGCTGGAAGCTGTCCTCAGCTTGGAATCCAGCATCATTTCCTGCCTTAAAACCGTATCCAGCATACCTTGTGCGCTGTTATTTACCTGCAGGATTTGTGCCAGGGAGGCAGGCGGTCCGCTAAGACCGGGTAGAGTACCCAGGGCGAACTGGATCTTTTCTCCTTCCGCATTAATAATATGAGCCAAGCCCAGTTCCTCCATCGCGATGGAAGAGAAAATCAGGTTGATTACATCATCCCTCGATAAAGTAATAGATGGGGAGATATTTGGAATATTGGGTGTCGACAAATAAAGCCCTCCTTCGTCTGTATTGAACGGCGCGACAGCCGCCTCACGAAAACGCCATTTTAAATGCGCTATGCGGCAAGCGAGGGCCTGTCGCGCGATAAGCTTATGGTCGGGGTGATAGTGGGCAGATTGGGAGTGGACATAGGCTGCACACCTCCTTTTTACTTGACTGTGTCGATTCATTGCAGGCGACAACCGGACAGGCAGGAGCGCAAGCTTATACGGTATGCCGCATCCGGTGGTCTACTGTACGTTATGTCCAAGCTCTCGAGCTTGTACATCCAAATGCCCTGTAAATCCGTAAAAAGGGCGGAAAACAAAAATGCAGTCGTTGTAACAGGCCAATGCGTGGACGGCCTATTATTACGACTGCATGTACTCAGTTCCAAAAATATTGCATCTTCCTATACCCGACATCCCATAGGATTTGGTTGCCCTCGATGGTAATCCTAAGCTCGCTCCCCGCCTCCACAGGCATCTCAAACGTCGCCGGGAACAGCTCCGGGTATAGACGTTGCTCCTCTCCCGAGCTGGTCAACACCTCGCGTCCATTGACGGACAGACGGATGCTCCCCTCATCATCCAACGGTTCGGGTATGCCATAATGGAAGGACAAAATCATCTCCTCTTCATTCGTATAGGTGAATGTTTCTGGATGGTCGCTTCCGGCAGCATACAGATTATATTGGGGGGTTACGTCCTGACCATTTACCGAAAAAGGATGCGGCGTTAGTCCTGTTGTCAGGTTCCCGGAGCTGTCTATCCATTCGTTTATCGCAACAAAGGGGCCTTCTTCTTTTGTTAACGCCTGATCCACAATTCCGCACAGTCCCCATACCCCTGCAAAAAGAACCGCGGAAGAGATGGCCGCTCGTATCAGATTGCGCCAATCATTTTGCGCACGAAAACCAAGCTTGTACGCTCCAAAACCGATGGCTGCGCCTAAAGAGTTCTGAACGGCGTCGTTCATGTCAAAGCTGCCGAGGAACGTAAGGGCCTGCAGTGTCTCCAGTACGAGAATCGACACAAAAAACAAGGTCATGAATCGAACAAAATTGACCCGAAAGAACAATGGGATCAAAAGGCCAAAGGGAATAAAGGCGGCGATGTTGCCAAGGTCGACAAGCGTCATGAGACTAGGATGAAGAAGATCAGTTAGAGCCGGCATCTTGAAGAAGCTGTCTGGCACAAAGATAAAGGTGTATCCAGAGATGTGTTCTTTGGCGTCCGTTCGGCCGAAGGCGAAAAACATGAAGTAAAGAATAGCAACCGTATAGAGTACGGATAAGGTTAAGATCATCTTCCGTTGTTTGGTCATCGTTAGCTCCTTATTGTCCTGGAATGGCTGTTTCATAGAATTTCTTCTCCCGAAGTCTTTGACGTAACGTAAGGAAGAAAGGTTGAGTCGAATGTCGCATGGACAACCTATTTTCCTAGAAATTGTCACTTCCCTTATCATCGATGAATACCATGTGGACAGGCGTAAACAAACGCTAATCCAGAGAGCCGGCCGGTTCTCTACGGCATGGAGGGATTACGATGATCGAATGGTTGAAGAAATATGCGCACCTCGGGTCCGTAAGACAGGGATGGAAGACTTGGTCCATCTACAGAAAGGTTCTGTTGCTCGGAGGGATTGTCGCGGTGGCTGCGGGTCTGGCTGCCTGTTCGCCCGATAATGATGCTGTCGCTAAGGTCCCCGGAGGAGAGGTGGTTTACAGCTTCTATACTGAACCGCTCAAGGAAATGACCTTTACGCAGACGATTCTGGATAGTCCCGGTCGAGGCAACGTCTTTTGGGGCACGGAATTTGAGTTTAACCGAACGGTGTATGGCTATACCGGCTTTCAGAGCTGGAAGAGCGGGGATGGACAGTTTTTATTTTCGGTCTGGGGAGCGACCGCTTCGTCCTCCAGCAACCCGAACGTAGTATGCTCGCCGTTTGAGGAGAATGGGAAGGGATATGGATGCCATATCGTAACAAGGCCGATTACAGGCCACACCTATAAGTTCCATCTGAAGGAACGCTCTCCTGGCTATTATGGGGTCGAGGTAACGGACGTTACGGCAGGTACTTCGTTTGATCTTGGACAAGTTCGGATCGAACCAGATTTGGAGATATCAGGGACTCAAGTCAGACCTTTTACGGAATACTTTGACTGGAATAACACGAACACCCGTTGCGGAGACGAACCTTACTCCAGGCTAGTCAATGAGGCGCCTACTACGATCTACAACGGCAAAGTAAAAACAGCATCCTATATTTATTTTAAGATAAGCTCTGACTGTCCGGGGGCCAGCAAAATTATGATCCATGGGGATCAAGCTGTTCAGGAATACGGGATTGGCAACTCTCCGGGCGGCGAATTGATCAATCAGGCGAATGGCCTGTGCGCGGACGTCATGAACGGCAGTAGCGAAGCGGGAGCACAGCTCATCCAGTATCCCTGCAATAACGGAAGCAATCAGGTATTTGTATTTGCCGCCGACGGGACGCTGCACACACAGACGCATTGTCTCGATGCAGGCTCATCTCCTCCAGATGGAGCCCCTCTCGTCCTGGCAGAATGCAATGGATCGGCTACACAGCAATGGAAGCTGTATCCTTACGGAATTGAAAGTCATGGCGGATTAACGATAGGTGTTGAAGATTATTCAACCAGCAGCGGCGCTCGTCTTATCGTGAAGAAAATCGATTATAGCAACTACCCTTACGAGACGAAATGGACCTTCAACACCGAGCCTAGTCAATAATAGCCAATCACGCACCAAAAATCCCCCGGGGCTCAGGTAGCCTCGGGGGGTTGCTGCTAAAGGGGGAATGAAGCTAAAGGGTCAAGCATGAATCAACTTCAATGTCTCGATCCGCTTCGCGCCTACGCTAAGGGCGACGTCTTGCTGTTGCAGCGACAGCGAGCCATCTGCCTGGTCCGCCTGCTCCTCCAACAGGTTGGTCAGGCGGACGCTGTCCAGCGATACCGGCGCGCTGACTCGCACTACGCTTGAGCTCGGCTCGACATTGTACAGACGGACCACCGTCCCCGTACCATCCTCTGCGGGCTTGAATGCAGATAACAGGACGGCTCCGTCGATGGCGAGCAGGGCCGCTTGCCTTGGCAAGGGCGGTTTCTCCCGATTCGGAACGGGACGAGTGGACGATCGGCCGATGCTGGTCCCTTGAACCCAGGTGCGGCCCTGAGACCATTTCTCCTCGTTGACCGCGAGCTGCTTGGTACGCACTCCCTGATGCCACAGCTCGGCTTCCTGGTAGAGCGCGGTACGAGACAAGCCTGCGAACGGTCGTACGGCTAGCTCCAGCGTATGCCGACCGAGGCACTGACCTTTCGGTTGGATGTCCTCTTCGAGCGCGATCGCTTCGCGAATATTGATCGTCTCCACGCCGCGCAGCAGGGTCAGTCCCAGCGTCCTGCCTTCATCGATCATCTCGTACTCCATCAGGCCCCTGGCGAATACGCTTAGGCCATCGGCGGCGCCAGCGCGATCCTCGGTCGAGGAGAGGGCGGCGACCCATTTCCAGAACGGCTGGCCATTGCAATCGCGCTTCCACTGGCGGCCCGTATCCCAGGCTCGCTCGACGGCATCGAACTGACCGCCTGCCCAGATCCCGGCTGCCGGCGTATCCAGCGGGAATAGCAACCGTAGTCGGTGGTCGCGAGCCGTATTGTTGACGTCCAGGCGCACATCGATGCTCTCGCTCTCGCGGTCCAGACGCAGGCTGACGACCATCTCGCATGCAGCCTGCTCCTGGAGACGTTCGGTCAGCTCCGGGTTCAGACCCGCAGGCAGCGCCCAGGAGATGCGGTACGAGCAAGCTTCGTACAGCTCATTACGAACATAGGAGGTCCATTCGACGGGACCGTCCCACTGGATCGCCGTTTCTACTGGCGTGTGTACGTACAGATCGCCCCGATCGCCGGCATCCTCCAGCCTTCCGAGTCCGCGTATCGTAACCCCCGTTGCTTTGTTCGTCGCGTGGAAGGTCCCGTCCGGCTGCATCTCTACACGGAGGAACGCGTTCTCTAGCACAGGCGCTGCGAGCGTCGCTCCTGTATCGAGGTCCTCGACAGGCGGACATGCCGGAGCTTGGACATGCGGTCTGATCCGGTACGTTATGTAAGATAGAGCAGGTACTTGAGGCTGCCATTCGATATCGAATCGTCTCACCTGCAGGACGCCCGGCAGGTTGATCGGACTGAGCACGCGCTTGTTGCTCGGGTGCTCGGAGACGATCCGATAAGGGATCGCGTTGCCGTCCGGATCCTCCAGCACGAACTGCTCCACCTGATCCTCCGCCAGGAAGTAGATCGAAGAGCGTATGACCGAGCGTGCCGTCAGTTGCGAGGTATTGACGACGACCAGCTTTTGATCGTCAGGCTCCAGGCCGGCGTCGGATACTTGTCGGGCGAGTACCGTCAGCTTCTTGTCGATCCATTCCTCGGCGATCTCGCGTATACTGGCGTAACGATCCATCATATGATCGTGCACGGCGTCTGCGCTGCAGCCGCATATGCTGTCATGCGGGTGATTCTGCATATACATCTTCCATACGAGGCGCATATAATCGGCGTCATGGTCATCCAGATCCTGCAGCGCGCACCAGGCGGACAGCGGCTCCATCCATTTCTCCAGCAGATCGTGACAGGCTGCATTGGCCTGCTTGATGTAGACCCGGCTGGAGAGCGTCGAGCTCAGGATGGAGTATTCCTCGCCTTCGCGCAATTCGCCGTCGACGACAGGGTAGGCTCGCGTCCCCCGCTCGGCATCCTCCTGCATGATCTGTTGGATCCGCTGTACATACGCTGGCAGCGTGCCTTGGACGAAGGTATGCTCGTCCCCGTACATCGCGCGAAGCTTGTCCAGCACCACGGTCAGATCCTCCTGAGCCTCCAGGTGATCGACGCCGTTCATCATGAGATAGTAGGGGATCGGTCCCGCTTCGCTCTCCCGCTTGCTCATCATCTCGAAGAGCGTCCGCAGCTGTTCGTCATCGGTCGGCAGACGTTGCGCATTATTATACCAATGCGGCATCAGGATGCCCGTCACCTCCGAGCCATCCGCGCCGCGCCAGATCGCGTAGGGGCTCCCGTGAGTTTCCAGATCGTAGCCGCGGCCAAAAACGCTGGCGTCGAGCCCGACCCCCCGGAAGATTTGAGGCATTTGACCGAGCAGACCAAAGTGGTCGGGCAAGTAGCCCACCTTCATCTCGCCGCCCAGCGCTCTCGACACGCGGATGCCTTCGATCAAGTTGCGAACCGTCGATTCGGCGCTGGTCAGGAACAAATCGTTTTGCTCGTACCACGGACCGATCAGAATGCGGCCTTCCCGGATATAGCGTTGCAATTCCTCCCGCTTATGAGGCCGTACCTGCAAGTAGTCCTCCATGACGATCGTCTGTCCATCGAGATGAAAGTGGGAGAATTTCGGGTCCTCCTTCAAGAGGACGAGCAGATTGTCGATCAACTGGACCAGCCGATAGCGAAATTGCTCAAACGTTAAGTACCATTCGCGGTCCCAGTGGGTATGGGAAACAAAATGAAACGTCTTTTTTGTCGTTGCAGCAGATTGCGGTTTATCGGGCATATCATGTTCACGCTCCAAGAGTCGATTTGATAGCTGCCATCAGATGAGGGACGGCACCAATAAGGATTTGACGGAATCGCGTTCGATTAAGGTGGAATTCACGTACACAAACTGCGCTTCTTCATCGGGATGCTGCAATCGCCATTGCATGCGCTTGAGCGCCTTCTCGGCAAACTCGAACTTGTCGATATGCATGGTCGTCAGTGCCGGGACCATCGTCTGGCTGAGATCGGTATTATCGAAGCTGATGAGCGACACATCCTCCGGCACGCGGACGCCGCTGATCTGGAGCTTGGATAACAGGATGTGCGCAGCCATATCGCAATAACAGACGAACGCCGTGGGGAGCTGCTCCGGCAACGAAAAGTCGAGGTGATATTTGCCGCTTTCGTCGTTATTGACGATATTCCAATCCTGGCGATGCTCGAGTCCATGCTCCGTTAAGGCTCTGAAATACCCGCAATATCGATCCATAACGCTGCTCGTGTAGTTCGGGTTGCCGACAAAGCCGATCGCTTTGTGTCCTTGCTCCACCAAATAATTTGTAGTGAAATAACCCATCCGGTAGTTATCGGACACGATATAGTCCAAGCGCAGATTGTTTTTGTAAAAGTCGATCGCAACGACCGGTATCGGCAGATCGGATAGCGACTTTAGATAGTTGCTATTAATTTCGCCTGCGATAAACAGACCGTTCAGCTCGCTGTACTCTTGGGAAAACGCTAAAGGGTAAGTCAAAGTATCCTCTTCCCTCGGCTCAAGGATGTACAGGCTTAAGCTATAGTGCAGGAGGGCGCACTCTCGATTCAAGTAATAGAAGATCTTCGTATAGAAATCATCGATCTCCAGAAAAAAACGTTTGGGAACGATGAGCCCCAGCTTATAGGCGGTCTGACTCGATTTTTCCTTGCGACTGACATACCCCATTTGTTGGGCTATTTCGATGATTTGTTTTTTTAGCGCCTCGCTGACGCCGGGCTGGTTTTTTAGTGCCTTCGACACCGTAACCTTCGTAATCCCCAGCTTGCTGGCGATCGTATCCAATGTTACTTTTTCCTTCGTCATTCTCAACCCCCCCTAAAAAAAGGTAGCAGATACTTAGATATGCATTACGATAACTATACAATAGAGTAACCTTACTGGTCAACAAAGTAAACAAAGATTTCATAACCGATCAAAAGAGGGTCAGGGCGCTATATATCTACAATGAAAGCGAAAACAAAAATTGTGACGATTCAAATTAAAAGTGTTGACACAAAAATACGAAGTGAAATATACTGGCGAGGAAAGGTTAATTACTTAAAAACACCAAAAAGTAAGGTTACAAAAAAAAGAGATGAGGGGAATGGTTGAAGATGATTGTGGTGGACGTCCATTGAAGCATAAGGGACTAAGGGATTTGGTGAAACATCGTTACATATATCTGATGGCGCTTCCGGCTTTGTTATTCAGCTTGATCTTTTCCTATTTGCCGCTCGCAGGCATCGTCATGGCCTTTCAAGATTTCCATCCGATCAAGGGTATTTTTGGAAGCGAATTCATAGGGCTGCGCAATTTTGAGTTTTTCTTCCGAGGTCGGGATTGGTTCACGGTGACGTTTAATACCGTCTTTCTGAATCTGTTGTTTATCGGCTTCGGCACCGTGCTGTCGATCACGCTTGCGATTATGTTGTCCGAGCTTGGCAAAGGCCTGCTGGTTCGAGGCATGCAGTCGATCATGATTTTGCCCAACTTTATATCGTGGCCGATTGTCGGACTGTTTTCTGTCGCTTTTCTGACTGCCGATTCGGGTACCTTGGACGGACTGCTGGACTGGCTGGGAATCTCGGATGCCTACATGGAATATTCGATTTGGCCGGCGATTTTGCTCTTTTTCAGCTTATGGAAGGGCGCAGGCTTCGGAGCGATTGTATACTTGGCGGCGATCGCCGGCATAGACAAGGGGTTATATGAAGCGGCGAAGATCGATGGCGCCAGTCGGCTCCAATGCATCTTCCGCATTACGCTTCCGATGCTTAAGAGCACGATCATCATGTTATTTTTGCTTGCCCTGGGCGGCATCTTCTCCGGGACGCTCGATATGGTGTATTCGTTGGTCGGCGACAACTCGTTCCTGTTCCCGACGACAGACACGATCGATACGTATGTCTTCCGCGCGCTGCGTACGCAAGGCTCGTTCGGGATGTCCCAGGCCGTGGCGTTGTATCAATCGATCATCGGCTTCATCCTTGTCGTGCTCTCCAATCAACTGGTCAAAAAATTCGATAAAGATTCATCCATTTTCTAGAGTGGAGCGGTGAAAGCAATGAGAATATCGTCCTTATGGTCATTGTCGACGTTGTTTTATCTATTTACGGCCTTGTTTTCCTTAGCCTGCATCTACCCGTTTGCGCTCGTATTGACGAGCTCGTTGACGGATGAGGTGGAGCTGATCCGCAATGGCTACGCTTTATTTCCCGACACCTGGTCGTTTGCGGCCTACAAGGCGATCTTCAGCACCTCGACGATCCCGAGAGCTTATCTTGTAACCGTATTCGTGACGGTTGCAGGTACGTTGATCAGCCTGATCGTCACGAGCATGATCGCCTATGCCTTATCCGGCCGCAAGCTCTATTACCGCAATCATATCAATTTCATTTTTTATTTCACGATGCTGTTTAACGGCGGACTCGTATCCTTCTATATTCTGATCACCCGTTACTTGCATCTGACGGACTCCATTTGGGTCTATATTATCCCGTTTGTGCTCAATCCGTGGAACATGTTTCTCATGCGCAACTTCTTCAATGAAATCCCGGACGAGCTGTACGAATCGTCGAGGCTGGAGGGAGCGGGGGAGTGGCGGATCCTGTGGCAGATTGTATTGCCGTTGTCCTTGCCGGCGATGGCTACGATCGGTTTGTTCTATGCGCTGATGTATTGGAACAGTTGGCAGCCGGCGATGCTCTTCATCAACAATGACAAGCTATTCTCGCTGCAATATATCATCATGCAGATTATCCGCAACATTGATATTGCGCAAAATATCGCCGTGACCAGCACGGGCGGCTCGTTGATCAACACCCAACGTCCGCCGGCATTTACCGTCAGACTGGCGACAGCCATGGTTACGATTGGCCCGATTATTTTCCTCTATCCGTTCCTGCAGCGCTATTTTGTAGGAGGCTTGAAGATCGGCGCCATCAAAGGTTAAGACACAGCTATCATCAGCCTAAGCTGAATTAGCATACACACCTATCGGAGGGGTTAACGATGAACAAAGGGACTAAAAAGACACTATCTCTATTGCTGGCAGCATCCATGAGCATGTCCTTGCTTGCCGCCTGCACAGGAAACAACACGCCATCGACATCGAACACAGGCAAGGAGTCCTCGACCAACTCGGGGCAAAACAATCCGTCGACATCGCCGGAGTCCAAGACGCTGGAGCCGGTCAAGCTGGAGGTTATGCTCTGGGGAGATAAGCCCAAGCAATTCGACGAGATCGTCGCCGAGTTCGAGAGACAGACCCAGGATACGCTGAACATCGACCTGAATGTGACCTGGACGCCGCTGGCCGACTACGGCAATAAAATCAAGCTGATGCTCTCGGCCGGTCAAAAGATCGATCTGGCCTTCGATGCGCCGTGGTTGAACATGCCCAGCTTGATTGCCAACGGAAGCTATATCGAATTGGACGGATACTTCAATAACGATCAATATCCGGGCTTGAAAAAAGCGTTTGGCGAAAGCTTGCTGAAAAACAATACGTTCGTCGGTCCCGACAAAGAGCAGCATCTCTATGGCGTGCCGCTCGGCCAAGGGTATGCTCCTGTATATGCGCTGTATTATCGGAAGGATCTGAGCAAGAAGCACGGCATCCCGGAGCTGAAATCGTATGACGATATGATCGCTTACTTCGACGCCATCAAAAATAATGAGCCTGGCATGACGCCTTACATCTTCAATAAGGATCAATACCCGCCGGCCTGGATCATCGACGGGGATAGCGGCTTGAAGATCAAGCAGGCCCAAAACGATATCTGGGAAGTATCGACAGGCGCTGCGGGCGTCGCCAAATTGCATATCGTAGACAACCAGATCAAGGCGGCCTATTTGCCTGGAGAAAGCACGGAAGCGCTGAAGGACTTCCCTGCGCCTTACCAAGCGCCCGACTTCAGCACCAACGAAGAGATATTGAAGTGGAACGAGCAGGGCTTCATCGAATCCAATGCGATTAACCGCAAGGATGCGCAGGATCAATTTACGGCCGGTACCGCAGGCTCGTACATGCAGACGCTGGACAGCTATGTCGCGCTGGAGAACGCCCTGAAGGCAGCGGTAGCGGACAGCGAGCTAGGCGTCTATGTATACGAGAACAACGTACGCAATATGGAGCCGGCTTCTCTGCTCACCGAATTTAAATTCTGGAATTTCCTTAGCATTCCCGCTTCGTCCAAAAACGCAGATCGCGCCATGATGTTCCTCGATTGGATCTTTGCAAGCCAGGAGAATCACGACTTGTTCGAATACGGCATCGAAGGCAAGAACTGGGTCGCTGTAGGGGACGACAAATACAAGCTTCCGGATGGCGTAGACCCGGGCCAGAACTATGCATTCCCTGGCTACCAGCTCACCTGGAATCCGACCTACATGCGTCTGGCCGAAGCGTATCCGCAAGATATCGTGAAGTATTACAGCTATGTTGCCCAGGACTCGACGTTCGTCAAGCAGATCAGCGCGGGCTTTACATTTAACGGGGAGCCTGTAAAAACCGAATTGACCAACCCATCCTTTGCAAAAATGGCCGCGGATAACGCAGGCTTCGAGCTGGGACTGATCAAAAATATCGCCGATAGCAAAGCCAAACAGGAACAAAATCTGTTGAAGGACAAAAAGCTGCAGGAAGATATCCAGACGATCAAGGCGGAGCTCGTCAAGCAACTGCAAGCGTTCCTGGACGAGCAATGAGGAACACGCGTTGGACCGTTGATCAACTGCGGGAGAGCGGCAGCAACCAGCAAAGGTGGCTTAGCCTACCCGGCAGCCGCGTCGTAGTCAATCCCTTCAACTTCAAGGAGGCGGGGACGACGTCCCCTGCTTCCTACAGCAATCGGGCCTCGCTGCCTCTAAATATCGGATACCTCGCGCCGCATATCCCCGCGTCCGAGATCGGGCTGGAGTTCGGCGATATGATGATGATCCATACCGATACGGGGCTCGATCCGCAGCGCATCGAAGGCGGCGTGTTGGATGGATCGGACCCGGCCCGCTGGACGCTAAGCGAATACGATGTGCCTGAGCATGGGTCCGTCCTGTTCGCAGACGCCGGCATCACGGTTACCGTTCATAGCGACGCGAGAGATTACTGGCAGTACCTGACGACAGAGCTTGAGGTGGATCTGGACCAGACGCCCATGCTGCTTGCGGCCATTCCCCATTGCAAGTCCGCATGGAGCATCAAGGTCGCGCCGCTCGAGGCGGCATCGGCAGCCGAGGATATCGAGCTGATCGCGGAAAATTCCAACACGGGCGCGTTTCACGTCGATATCGCCGCAGCGACGGGTTGGCGAGGCCGCAGGCGCTTCAAGCTGAGGTTATACGCTTACGGGTTCGGCCAATCGATCGCCTTCGAGAAGCTGGAGCTCGCGGGGGTTGTGCAGCCCTACGCCGCTGCCGAACGCTATACGACCGAATGGGCGCCTCACGAGCTGGCCTTTCAAGCGAGCTACGGCGATGCGATGACGTTGGAGGGGCGAGACTTTGGGTACGCCCGCAACACGGTGTGCAGATCGATCGCTTGTACGCAAGCAGCGGAGGCAGACGCAGATATCATCCTGGGCGGCCGCTATACGGGACAGGTTACGTACGATCCGGGCCTGTCCATGCTTGTTGTCTCGGACAGTCGCTATAGCTGCGCCCTTCGACTGTTGGGAGAGTCTGCCGGGGAGATCGTCTACTATGCCGATTATTGCGACTACATAGCCGGCGCCCGGCCCTTGCAGGAGCCGCCGCCGTTCGGATATTGGCAGATGCGGATCAAGCCCGAGCGGTACAAGAGAGAGGGGCTGCATCTGTTGGTCGCCTTCCCGGGTCCGCTGGAGACCGTCGAGGACCTGGTGCGCGATCTCGGCGCGATCTCGCCCGGGGAGTCGCTCGAGCAGCATCTAGCCGAGCATCGGCAGCAGAATGAACGCTTCTGGAACGATTATCTGGACAAGGTTCCCTCGCCTTCGCTGTTCTCGCTGGATCATGTGCCCTCCGCAGGCGTAACGCCCGAGCAGGTAGAGGCGCAGTATTACAAGGCCTGGATCTTCCTGGCGTCCAACGTGCTGGACGTATCGCCGGAGGCTGGTTATCCCTATCCGCAATTATGCTGCGGCAAGCCTTCGCTATGGGGCTCCGGGGCGAATGAAGCGCCTTACTCTGCGGCATGGGAGAGCCTCTTCGCGATCCAACTGTATGCGTATATCGATCCTGATGTCGCCTGGGCGGCGTTCAAGGGCTTGATGTCGCTGGTCGATGCCAGCGGCATGCTGGGGGGAGAAAGTCTGCCCTCCAGAAAAGCGCAGACGGCCATGATTTTATACGAGCTGACGGGCGATCTGGACGCCTTGCGGTCCGTCTCTCCCTCGATCCGTTCCTACTTGCGTTGGCGCGTGGACAACCCGCGCTGGATACTGGGATCGATCAATGATCCGAATTCGAAGGATTCGGAGTTTGTCGTGTCCGCCCTGATCGATATTTCTTATTACATTCAGATCGCGCAATTGCTCGGCATGCAGGAAGAGATCCCGCTCTGGCAGGAGACGTATGCCGCATTATTGCACGACTACACCACATGGTTCTGGGATACGCCGGGCGGATTTCCTCATCAATATTACGATGTCGCCACAGGCATCAGGAAACCGGGCTGCACCGCATGGGTGCTGACGGGCGTACACCTGCCTTCCCTGGAATCGCCGTATACGGATAGCCTGATCCGACGCTTCCAGGCGGAATTCGCCCCGAGCAAGCCGTTCGGAGGTCTGGCTTATCCGAAGCATCCGGACGTGAACTTCGACATCTATGGCTTGATTCGGCTAGGTTATGCGGAGGAGGCGCGACAGCTTATCGAGGTATGTATCCGCGATGTGACGAGGTCCGGCTTTTTTGCGGAGCAGTATGACGTGGAGGACCTCCCCCATCCGACGGGAGTGAGGCCATCGATCTTCGGCTGCGCGCAACTGATCGAGTGCGTACTCCTCAAGAACGGGTATCGTCTGGAGCTAGGCCAGCCTTATCGCATGGATCTGTTCCAGGAGCAAGGGCTGGTCGAGCATTGGTAAGTACGGATTCAACCATAGAGATTTCAAGGATTGGGAGTGTCGAAACTGACGAATATCGTATCTTTACGCGATTGCGAATGGGGATTGATGGGCTTCTACAAAAACCAATGGCGATTGTATGAGTCCATGGAGCTCGGACATGAGATCAATCCTGCGATCAGCTATATGAAAGCAAAAATTCCCGGCAGCGTCCAAACGGATCTCATGACCAGCGGCTGGCTCGCCGATCCGAACATAGGCTTGGCCAGCCTGGAGGGGGAATGGGTCAATAATCGGGAATGGGTGTACGAGACGAACTTCAGTCTGCCCGAGGACTGGCTGGAGGATCGGTGCGAGCTCGTATTCGAAGGGCTGGATTACTCCGGAGAGATCCATCTGAATGGCAAGAGGCTAGCTATGTTCGAGGGGATGTTTATCCCCGTCAGACTGGATGTCACGGACCGGCTTCGGACCGATGGACCGAACCGATTGCTCGTCGTATTCCATACCGCGCCGGATGTCGACGGACAATTCGGTTATTCCAATCAGATACGAAAGCTGAAATCGCGGTTCAACTATGCCTGGGATTGGTGCCCGAGGATCGTCCCGGTCGGGATCTGGCGAGATGTCTATCTTCACACCTACAGCGACGCGAAGATCAATGACTTCTACCCTCAGGCGAATGTAGAGGACAATATGGCGGATGGCGAGGTGCGATTCACTACGGAGGTGACCGTCGAGCGACGAGGCACGTATACGATCTCTTATACGGTGACGACGGACCAAGGCGAGCAGAAGGCGTGTGCCGTCCATACGGAGGAGCTGCGATGCGGGACGTATCGTATCGAGCACGAGCTGGCAGTACCCGACATTGCGCTGTGGTGGCCCAACGGGTACGGCAAGCAGCCGCTGTATCGAGTGGGGATCGAGATTGCGGATGAGCAGCAGACCATCGCCTGCCACGCGAGCAAGTCGATCGGATTCCGCAGCGTGCAATGTATTCCGAATCCCGGTTCCCCCGAGCAGGCGCTGCCTTATACGCTCGTCGTCAATGGCAGACGGATCTTCATGAAAGGCGTCAATTGGGTGCCGATTCGCCCCTTTTACGGAGACGTCCAGGCGGACGAATATGCCGACTACCTTGGCCGGTTCAAAGCGATGAACGCGAATATGCTGCGCGTGTGGGGCGGGGCGATTATCGAAAAACAAGCTTTCTACGAGTACTGCGATGCCAACGGACTGATGGTGTGGCAGGAGTTCCTGCAATCCTCTAGCGGCATCAACAATACACCGCCGGACGATCCGCGGTTTCTCGATGAATTGGAGCAGGTGGCGAGCCATGCGATTAAGGAAAAACGAGCCCATCCGAGTCTCGTCATCTGGTGCGGAGGCAACGAGCTGATGTGGGAAGGGTTCAAGCCTGTCGACGAGCGACATGCCAACATCGCAAGGCTGGAAAAAATCGTCGCGGCGCTTGATCCGGGCCGCATCTTTTTGCCGACGAGCGCCTCCGGTCCCCGCTTTACGGCGGATATCAGGCAGATGGGCAAAGGGCTTCATCACGATGTACACGGGCCTTGGGTTTATCTCGAGGAGGAGCATTACGCGTTTTTTAATCAGGACGACTCCCTCTTGCTGTCCGAGATGGGCACTCCGGGTGTAGCAAGAGCGGAGAATATCGAGAAGTATGCGATCGACTGCTCGGCCTGGCCGCCGACCAAGGATAATCCGTATTGGGTTCACCGGGGGGCGTGGTGGATTCAGTGGGAGCAGTTGAACCGACTCTTCGGCGAGTGGAGCCGCGAGCATGACGAGCTGCAGCTCTACAGTCAGGCGAGCCGTTATGTGCAGATGGAATCGCTCCGTTATGCGATCGAAGCGACGCGGAGAAGGGAGCCGGCGTCCTCCGGTTTTATCATCTGGATGGGCAATGAACCGTATGCCAACAACTCCAACACCTCCGTCATCGAATACGACGGGATGGTCAAGCCGGCTTATTATGCGGTGAAGGATGCCTTCGCCTCGCGCCATATCTCGGCGAGGTACGACAAGATCAAGTACAGCGAAGGCGAGCGGTTCGCCTGTTCGTTGTATTGGCACGACGAGTCTGGCGCAGACGGGGACAGCTTTGAAGTGCTGGCCGAGGTCGTTGGGGTCGATGGCACGGTGTACAAGCAGCAGCGGTATAGCTGCGCTTCCGGGCCCTCGGCGACGCAAGCAGGCGAGCTGGAATGGATCGTCGCGGCGGCTCCGTACGCGCTCTTCTTCTTGAGATTGCAGGTGCGGGATCGCGACCATACGGTGGTCAGCTCCAACACCTACTTGTATTCGCTGGACTTGGCCTCCCCGTATCGTCCGCTGCGTCAGTTGCCCAACGCATCGTTAGCGATCGAGCTTGGGGAGCAGGGGCAATTGCATATTCGGAACGTCTCCGATATTGCGGCCGTAGGGGTTATGGTTCAAGAGAAGGAAGCGTCGAGATTTGCTTCGTTCGATCGTAACTATCTTTCTATTTTTCCGGGAGAGAGCGTTACGGTGACATGTTCCATGCTCCCTATCGATACAGTGGAGCAGTTTGTAGTCAATGGTTTCAACCTAGAGTAACCGAACTAACCGTTGATACAACAAAAGGGAGGATATCGTATGTATAGGTTCGCGAGATGGAATAGACCGATTGCACTACTGCTCATCGCATGTCTGTTATTATCTTATCCGGGTATGATCGCTGCGCAGAGCTCGGAGCTGGACAATCACTGGGCACAACCGGCCATGACGAAATGGATCGACAAGGGGATCATCCGGGGGGATGGCAAGCAGGCGTACAAGCCGGATCGACCGATGACCCGGGCGGAGCTGACCAGCTTTATCGTACGGATACTGAATCTGCAGGAAACGAGCGCTACCTCCTTTGTCGATGTGCCGGCCGATGCCTGGTATGCGTCCGATTTCTCGAAGGCCTACCGTGCGGGGATCGTCGTAGGCGATGCGAATGGAAGGGCCAGACCGCTGGATACGATTAGCCGCGAGGAAGCGGCGGTCCTGTATGCCCGCGTATTCCAATTGCAGGCGAGCGAGCCATCGCAGGCGCATACGTTTGCCGATGACGCGCTGATCGCCGACTGGAGCCGCGATGCGATTCAGGCGATGCAGGAGAAGGGCTATATCCGCGGGAAGAACGGCAATGTCTTTGACCCCAAGGGTCGCTTAACCCGTGCAGAAGCCTTCCAGATCTTCGATAATGTCGTGGATGAAGTCATAAGCGATGCGGGCACCTACTCGGGAGACTACGCCAAAAGCGTCATCGTGAACGGCAATCCAGTCGTACTCTCCAAGATGAAAATCAAAGGCAATCTCTACATTACGGCTGGAGTCGATGCGGACGCACTCGCACTGGATCAGGTCGAGGTCGAAGGAAATGTATACCTCGATGGCGCCGGGACGGAAGGGATAACCTTCTCCAATGTTCAGGTGAAGGGAACGGTTATCGTAAACAAGGGGCAGCTCAATGTTGAGGTGAATAACAGCATCATCCATGCTCTGGAGCTGGCGAAGCCGGCAACGATACGCTTGAATGGTTCCAAGGCGGACATGATGACGCTTGGCGCCAAGGGAGCGGGGAGCGAGCTGCATCTCGATCCGCAATCGAGCGTGGGGCAATTCGTCGCCCAAGCCGCTATCGCCATCACAGGCGCCCAGGGGATCGAGCAAGCCGATATTAAGGCCAGCGGCGTGACGATGGATCGCCAACCGGGCAAGCTCAGTATTGCCCCGGGTGTAAGCGTCACGATCGCGGGCAAGGCAGTCACCTCCGAGGACTTGAACAATCCGGGCTCGACGGGCACGGGAGGGGGCAGCGTCTACCCGACCAACCCGAGCGGACCGACTGGGCCGACCACCCCCATCGATCCAACTGATCCGACAGATCCGGTAGGCGCGATGCTCAGCCAGCAGCTCGCCGAAGAGGATGGTCCGCAGCAGCGTCGGTGGATGAGCGTGCCCGGCAGCCGAATTGTCGTTAATCCGTTCGACTTCCATCTACCAGACCCGACGACGCAGGTTCATTACAGCAATAGCCCGATTCTTCCACTGAATATCGGGTTCCTCAGTCCATGGCCGACGGATTACAAGGGATATACGTTGCCGAACGTTATGGGCGTCTTCGATAAGTCGCAGACAGACCAGGCGGTCGACACCGTATGGTCGGCCAGCTTTGACGATCCGGACAAATGGCGCATCAGCGAGTTCGAATTTCCAGAGGATGCGATCGTCGACTTCGATCCGGAGTATATCCGATTGCATGTCAAAAACGATGCGACCTATCCTTGGCAATTCCTGACCAGCGAATCGATCGCAATCGATCTGGACAAGCAGCCTTTATTGCAGCTTCATACCGAGACGACAGGCACCTGGGCGATCAAGATCTACGACTTGAGCAAGGGCGACCGCGGAGATGAACGGGTGCTGCGGGCGGAAGGCTCGGGCGACGGAACAGAGACGATCGATATCGCCAAGATGGTCCCGGACTGGAAGGGCGAAAAGGATATTCTGCTGCGCATCTTCCAGGTGGGCAAGGGCAGCTACCTCAACATCGATACGCTGGAGATCGTCGAGATTCAGTCGGCACTGGCGGAGGCCGAGGCATATACGACCACCTGGGCACCGCATGAGCTGACCTTCGGGGCGGACTATAAGAGCGGTCTGCGATTGGAAGGGGCTGATTTCTTCTATGACGAGGACACGGTTGTGCGCACGATTCAAGCGAAGCGCCAAGGAACCAGCTCCTCCCTCTCCTTGTTTGGGCAATACAAAGGGGATATCCAATGGATGGAAGAGATCAACACGCTGTACGTATCCACGGGTGAAGACCAGCAGGATCAGCAGTACGCGATTTCCTTCGGTCAGTTGTCCTCCAGCGGGATTCGGTATTTCGCGAGCTATGCCGATATGCTGACTGACAACGGCTCGCCTGAGCCATTCGGCAGAGGGTACTGGCTGATGGACTTCGACCTGACGGTAATGCCGACTGGAGGATTAGCTACAGCCTTCAGCATCGGGACGTCGGCGGATAGCAAGGCGAGTGTTCTCGCAGCGGTTCGCCAACCATTTGCGAACAACGATCGGGATCGCAAAGCGAAGGAACGATTGAACCAGTGGAATCAATATTTGGCCAAAGTACCTGCGCCGGGTCGTTTCGAGCTCGAATATGTCGATTCGCAGGGTGTCACCTTCGAGCAGATCGAGCAGGAGTATTACAAGGCCTGGGTATTCACGGCTTCCAATATTTTGGCCGCCGCTCCCGAAGTGGGCTTTGACTATCCGCAGATCGTGACCGGGAAAGCCTCGCTATGGGCACATGGCGACCCCAAAGCGGCATATTCCGCTTCGTGGGAAAGCTTGCTGTCGATTCAACAGTATGCCTACATCGACGTCGACCTGGCATGGGAAGCCTTCAAGGGACTGATGTCTCTGGTGGATGAAGACGGACTGATGGCAGGGGAGAGCTTGCCTTCGAGGAAGGCTCAGACGGCGCTCATTCTCTACAACATATCCAAGGACGCCGAGTCTTTGGAAGACATCTACCCTGCGCTGGAGCGGTATCTGTTGTGGAGGATCGATCATCTGCGCTGGATTATGCCTGGCATCGACGATCCGACGGTCATTGATGCGGAGTTTGCCGTCTCTGCGCTGAAGGATATCGAATTTACGATTCAGATTTCCCGAATCCTGGGTTATACCGACAAGGTGGATGTGTGGGAGGATCGATATCGGGACTTGTACATCAAGTACACGACGACCTTCTGGAAGGATGGCGTGCCTTACCAATACTATAATCTGGTGAATGGCGAATTCACGCCGGGCAACCCGCTTTGGACGTCCACAGGCATGTATATTACCGAT
The DNA here is from genome assembly GCF_003851045.1 of Paenibacillus sp. 598K. Lineage (GTDB taxonomy): Bacteria > Bacillota > Bacilli > Paenibacillales > Paenibacillaceae > Paenibacillus_D. The sequence continues at coordinate 24,854 of NZ_BFBX01000018.1, forward strand.
CTGGACTCGACGTTGCGCGAGAGCTTGTATGCGCGATTGAAGGCGAATATGAAGCCGGAGGAGCCGTTCGCCGGGCTGTTTATTCCGAAGCATCCGGATATTAGTTATTTGACCTACGGTCTTATCGAGCATGGCTTCGTCGATGACGCGAGAGTGATTATCGAGACGATGGTAAGGGATGTAACCCAGGCTCATTTCTTCGCCGAACAGTATGTGGTGCCCGGCGTGCCTTATCCGCAAGGCGTCCGTCCGTCATCGTTTGGCGCGACGATGCTCGTCGATAACGTGCTGCAGCGCAATGGCTTGCGCACAGACCTGGGCGAGCCGCTGTTCACGAATCTGTTCGACACGAATGGAGAAGTGTCCAATCTTTCCCTTGGCGGGTCGATCATGAACTTCGCATTGGATGCTGCCAAGCAGGAGATCCAGTTGTCGGGCTCCTGGATGGGCGGGACGACGGCTGTTATCCAGGCTCCCGATCATAAGCCGGTGCGCTTGCCCGCCGTCGCGGAATCGCCGCTCGAGGATCGCATCCTCGGGATTGGCGAGCAGGCGAAGCTGCCGTTGCAAGCTTCGATCAGCTATTCGGTGGCGAGCAGCAATGCTGCAATAGCCTCCGCCGAGTTGACCGACAACGTACTCACGGTGACCGGTCGCTCTGCCGGGAACGCGGTAATCACCGTCGTCTCTACCCGGAATGGCTATTCCGATACGATCCGTACGTTTCATGTAGCCGTGTCTCCTGCAGGATGGCAGCACGAGCAGGCGGGCGGCCTGGATGCATGGACCTGGGATCGCGGCAAGCTCCAGGCGAGCCAGACAGGCGGGAAGCTTCGGCTTGATGTGGTGCAGGATCATTACATCGAGACGGTCATCGCAGCCGATGCCGAATCGGTACAATTGCTGAAGCTCGCGGTAGAGCAGGCCAACGCGCGTTGGGGCGTCAGCTTGATCGACGGCAATAATCAGGAGATCGTCCTGCAACCCATCGGAGACGCAACGGGCGAGCACCTCTTTGATGTGGCAGCCTTGACGGGCTGGACGGGCCAGCAGACCTTCAAGCTGCGGATCTATGCCTCGCAGTCCGGCGGAAGCGTGAGCTTCCGTACATTGGAGCTGCTACGCAAGCCCGAGATCGGTATGCAGAGCATCGCCGACTATGAAGTCGAGGCGTATACGGAGACGAGCATTCCGCTGCGGACCGTCCCTGGACGGGTCAGCTATCACTTGACCTCGGAGCATCCGGAGATCGCTACGGCGCAGATGGCGGGCAATCGACTGAAGCTGCAAGCGCTGAGCGAAGGGACGACGACGATCACGATTCTATTGAAGCGAGACTTCTATGCAGATCGCGAGCTCTCGTTCCAGGCGAGCGTTAGCGTCCCGGATGTGACGGCTGCCGATATCGCGCCTCAGTATGTATCGGTCGATGCGAGCAAGCGAGTACAGGTGACTGCCGTTCCGGATAACGTAACGATCGTACCGGTGTCAAGCGACAGCGGTGTCGTGCAGGCCGCGGTACAAGACGGGAAGCTCTCGATTACAGGCGTAGCCGAAGGGACGGCGACCGTCACATTAACGCTCTCGAAGACGGGGTACCAGTCCATCACGAAGACATTCCCAGTGACCGTGTTCGCCAAGGGCTTGGGCTGGCAAGCGGACTTCACGGACTTGCAGCGTTGGAGCTACGGCTATTCCACGAACCCGGGCGGCATGAATGTTGCACAGTTGGATGGGGGAGCGGACGGCGTCAAGCTGACGGTGACCGATCAGGCCAACCCGACCTGGCAGCCATTCTATACCAAGATCAAGGTGAATGTGGACGAGACGCCGATCCTGCAAATTCGAACCTCCGACGTCTCCAAAGACTGGACGGTGAAAATCGGGACCAGCGAATTTGGAGACGAGCAGGCGTTGAAGGGAGAGGACGGCTCGGAAGGCACGTTCCACTGGAATGTGAAGGATTTTGGATCGATGTCCGGTTGGACCGGGGAGCAGGAATTTTTCGTCAAGGTGTATCTGGTCGGAGGGTCGGGCGCTTCCATCACGATCGATCAACTGCGGATGGTCAGCCAGACCTATCTCGACAACAGCGCATTGGCCATTACCGTAGGCGATATTGCGCCGCAGCAGGTCTCGGTCGATGCGAGCAAGCAAGTAGCGGTCGCTGCCGTACCAGGCGACGTCACGATCGTTCCGGTATCCAGCGATAGCGCTATCGTGCAAGCGACGGTCCAAGCCGGGAAGCTGTCGATTACCGGCATCTCCGAGGGGACGGCCAATGTGACGTTGACGTTGTCCAAGACGGGGTATCCTTCGGCAACCAAGACATTCCCGGTGACGGTGTATGCCAAGGGCTTGGGCTGGCAGGCAGACTTCACGGACTTGCAGCAGTGGGAATACGGGTATTCTTCTAATCCTGGCGGCATCCATGTCGAGCAGGTGAACGGCGGCATCGATGGCATTCGATTAACGACGACGCCGCTGGCAGATCCGCCTTGGCAACATTTCTATACGAAGGTCAAGGTGAAGGTGAATGTCGATGAGACGCCGATCCTGCAGATTCGCACCTCCGCGCCAGTGAACAACTGGACGATCAAAATCGAGAACCAGGACATTGGCGTCGATCAAGCGCTGAAGCCGGAGGACGGATCGGAGGGGACGTTCAACTACAAGCTGACGGATTACGGACCGATGTCCGGCTGGACCGGCGAGCAGGAGTTCGTGATCAAGCTCTTCGTCACGGGCGGCACAGGCGCTTCCATTACGATCGATCATCTGCGTATGGTCAGTCAGAGCTTCGTCGATGGGCCGGTATAACCAGTCCGCAGCAAGATCGCCAGAACCAAGCTAGTCATTCGCTTCTGAAATAACGTTTCGATCCGCGTTGAGGAGAGGGGGCTTCCGATCGCTGTTGTCCCTCTCCTCTCCACGCGATATGCTGCGGACTGTTTTTAATGATGGAGGAGGAATGGTAAATGGGGCCAAAAGTCAAAAGGTCAGCTTTGTATGTTCTGGTCGTCGCTATGGTTGCAACATGGCTTGGCAGTTCCTTTGGGTCGACGAACGCGCATGCTGCGATGATCGGGAATGTGGAGATGGCGGGGGACGCCACGTTCGATAGCAATAGCCTTGCGGACAGCAGCCCGCAGCAGCCCCGCTGGCTTAGTTATCCGGGGAGCCGCCTCTCGCTGAACGCCAACATGGGGGACTCCTCGACGCCGCCCGGGCCATTAAATGGAAACCTGGCGGCGCATATGGGCGGATGGTTCAAGTCTTCGATCTTCAAATGGCCTTCGGTCGTCACGACAAGATTGGTGGCAACCGGGACGAATGGCAGCCCGGCCAGCGCCGTCCAGTCGACTTGGTTCCCTTACAAAATCGATTTTAATGCCACGTATTCCGGCTTGGCGAACCAATCATTAAGCGGCTACGATTTTTTCGTGGATGATAACGGCACCTTTGTCCGCTACCTTCAGAACAATGCAGGCGTCCCTAACGATATCCTCGTAGGGGGGACGATCACCGGATCGGGCGGAGCCCAGTGGGACAGCGCGAATCGTGTCCTGCTCGTATCCGATACCAACTATTATTATGCCATTCGTTTCGTCGGCCTGTCGGCGGATACGACCCCGACTGCGCTAGATGAGGTTCCTGTGGTGAACGCATCGGCCTGGAGCTTTAGGAAGCATTTCGGCTCGGGCGGCAGGATGGCGGTAAGCGTAGGCGTAGCCGCCGCAGTCGAAGGCAGCTCGGTAGCGATCGCTCGCGCCAAAGATGCGTTTGCCGTTAAAGTATCCGATCGGTTAGCGGCTGCCAAGGCTTACTTCGACACACAGCTCCGAAAAGCTCCGCTACCATCCGTATGGGGCTTCACTCAGGTCAATCCCTACGGCGTCACCGCTCAGCAGCATCGCAATAGCTACTACAAGGCGTGGACGTTTTATTTGCAGAACTATATGAAAGCGCTACCGGAAAATGCAGCCTCGTTCCCTTATCCGCAAGTGATGACGGGCAAGCCCTCCCTTTGGAGCTTCGGCGAGCCGCGCAATCCCGGGTCCGCGCAGTGGGAGAGCCTGTTCGGCTACCAGTACCTCGCTTATGTGATGCCGAACGAAGCGTGGAGCGCTTATCTGGGCTTGATGAGTCTGGTCGATGCCAACGGAGCGCTGGCAGGCGAATCGTTGCCGACTCGCAAGGCGCAGACCGCATGGATGCTGTACAAAAATACAAACGATCTGAGCAAATTACAGTCCGTATACCCGAATCTGAAGCGGCATTTGGATTGGGCCGAGGATCATCCGTATTGGTTTATGGAGGGGGTTAATACGCCGCCTACGTCCAAGGATTTGGACTTCGTCGCTTCGTGGCTGTTCGACGTGGATTTTGCGATCAAGATCGCCAGTCAGCTAGGCATCACGGGAGACGTCACGATGTGGCAAGCCAAAAAACAGTCGATGCTCGCCAATATGGACACCTGGTTTTTCGCAGAGCCTCAACAAATCTATCAGTACTACGATACGGTAACGGGCCCAGTCAGCCTCGGGGGCGACTACATCAAGATTAGCACGCTGGCGGTTCAAGGCTTGTCCTCGCAGCCGTTAGCCCGGTTAAAGGATTTCTTCACCGGCATCCACGATCCAAGCGGGCAAATGAGCGGCTTTGGCGCCATGAAGTATCCGAACACCTCCTTGGCGATATACGGTCTGCTCAATAATGGCGGGCACAAGCAAGCGAAGGAATATATCGAAGCCAATCTGCGCGATGCGATACGAGCCCCGGACTTTGCAGAGATGCTTCTGCCCGGCGGCTCCAATCAGCCCGTAACCGGCGGCGTACGACCGAGTCTGTTTATGGCAAGCGCCGTCATCGAATTCACCTGGTTGTTGAACGGCGTGCGTATCGATTCTGGTTCGGCGACGAGCTTTGCGTTCAACTCATCGGCCTTCTCGCTGCCGAACGCTCCGAACGCGATGCCTACGATCGAGGACTTCAATCATGTGGGGGACTGGACCGAGCGTGTCAATGCCGGGACGTATGCGATCGGCGGAGCAGGGACGGTATTCAACGCTTCCGCAAGCCCTTTCAACTACGGTTATGCCGCCAAGCCGGTCTCCTACGATGTCGACGCATTTTCGCAATTGACGATCAAGGTGGATCAGGTACGCGGCGGCTGGGCGCTCAAGGTGAATGATGGCGGCGTCGATATCGACGTGCAGCCGGCTACCTCCCAGGTCGGAGAGTTCACGTATGATCTGAAGGGGATCACCGGATGGTCCGGGGCAAAAGCATTCAAGATCAAGCTGTTTGCCGTCGATGGTTGGGTGAAGGCCGATACGATCCATGCGATTCCAACTCCGCTGTTGGAGGATTTCACGGACGTTTCGGATTGGACGAATCCATTTAATGCCTCGATCTCGACAGCCTCGGGGGTAGCGACCGTATCCGCTGGCGTCGGTCACTATGGCTCCGTCAAAAAGAGCGTCACGGTTAATCTAACCGATTCGCCGCTATTGCAGATTACCGTACCGCAGGTATCGCCAGGGAGCCAGTGGGCGCTAAAAGTAAACAAAGGCGCTGGAGATATCAATGTGCGGACGGACAATGCCCAGACGGGCACCTTTACTTATGACCTGCGGACGATCACGGGCTGGAGCGGCAAGCAAACCTTTGATATCCTGCTCTATGTCATCGGTCCGGCAGGGTCGAGCTTCAAGGTAGACGCCATCGCGAGACCTGCCTATACGCTCGAGGATTATAGTAATGTCGCTGACTGGCCGGTGCGCCATAATATGACGGCGAGCTCGTCGAACGGTATGACCACCCTGTCTGCTGCGAGCGGGCCAAACGGAAACATCGTCCGAACCGTCGAGTACGACCTGAATCGATATCCCTATCTGACCATTGTCGTACCGACGCTGACGGGCGGAGCGGGCTGGGCCTTGAAGGTCAACGACGGCACCGTAGAGAAGGTCATTCAAGCCGATCATTATGCGACAGGCAGCTTTACGTACCATATCCCTTCCCTTACGGGCTGGAGCGCGGGCAAGAAGTTTGATCTCGTCCTGTTCCAAATCGGCGGACCGGGAACCTCGATGACGGTCGATGAGATGCGAATTTCGAATGCTCCGTAACCGCTCCTGAAGTATAATAGATTCGTCAGGATGAATCGTGGAGGTTATATTGATGGCTAATCCATGGGCGAACCAAAAGAAAATCCGGGGTTGGAAACGCAGAGTAAAGCAGATTGAGCAATGGAAGCAACGTTATCTCGAATTAGACATGGAAGAGCTGGAACGTAATCATAGAGACTATGTCAAGCTATGGATCGACCCGTTTTATAGACTAACGCGGCGCAACCCTCCGGTGTGGTATGCACGGTTGCTCCTGGCGGCGATGATCGAAGTGTATCAATCGTGGTCTCGGCAGATGAGCGGATTAAATGAACCGTATTACCTGAAAATCTGGCTCTATCATCCGCACTTCATTAATTCCCAAGTCGTCGTCGCGTATCGCGAGGCTTTGCATTTCTACGACCATACCTTCGATCCAGGCAACGATAACAAAGCATTTCCCACGCAGCTGTATGGGACAGTGCCTGGCCTGCAACCATTCCAATGGGAGCTTGCCGTCGATGCGGATCGGTATTGGCTCTCTGATCTGCAGAAGGACATTGAATGGGGATTTAGTAGGGCGAGGGATATCGAAGCTATCCAGAATAAAGCGTACGCAAGCGAGACGATACGATCGGGTGCGGGCGAGGATACGGTATATAAAGTGAGTGTCGGGGATGTGTGGTTGGGCGAGATTGTATAGAGCAGCATACTCAGGGTGTCCTCAAAAGGCCGAAGAGGCACGGGAACGAATCTGTAGAAGCGAAGCTTATGCTTCCGAAGTCGCTTTCTTGCAGAAAGCGTGTAGCCTATGCTTCCGAAGTCGCTTTCTTGCAGAAAGCGTGTAGCCCCCGGATTTCAACCGCTACAGCGGTTAGAAACAAAGAAATCTGGGGACAACAGCGATCGGAAGATCGATCCCGTGACCGTAGGCTCTGTTTTGAGGGCAGTCTGGCATACTCGCTCATGAACGATGGCTGCAACCGTGGAGAGGTTACAGGGAGGTGGTTCGTCATTGCTCAAATCTATGGACCTTATGACCGTCCAAGCCGAGGTGCTCTATATTCATGATGAGGCGGGCCGGATCACCGTGACGAATGAACCTGCCGGCCAAGCTGCGCCGAGATTATTTTGGGGACATACCGAAGAAGGAAGTGTAGTCCGATTTCGCGAGGACATGCCGGATCCCGTGGTGGATGAGGTTTTGCAGGTGATCGATCAAGCGGGTGCGACCGAAAAGCTGGCGGGGGTTATTCGAATCCTCGCAAAGCATAGCGGCATCAACAAGATATGGATGGGGCCGGCCTTTGTATTTCCGCAGGGTATAATAGATGACAGCGATGCTGTATTGGTCACGGAAGAGAATACGTCCTTGTTGGAACGAGGGTTCCCTCATCTACTATCCGAGCTGCACTCTCGCGGACCGTGTTATATGATGCTCGCGGACCACATGGCGGTGTCGGTATGCTATAGCGCAAGATACAACGACAGGGCTGCAGAGGCTGGCGTCGAGACGTTGGAGGGCTATCGTGGTAGAGGCTATACGACGCGGGCAGCAGCCTCATGGGCTCATGTGATTCGCCAGTCCGGCAGGATACCGCTGTATAGTACATCCTGGGACAATTATGCCTCCCAGTCTATAGCAAGACGACTACAGCTTCATCGTTATGGTACGGACATTTCGATCGATTAGAACACCAAAAGCGTGGACCCCAAGGCAAGAGCTTGGGCGTCCACGCTTTGTGCGTGGTGGATTAGATCGGATCGTCGTATACGCTCATCAGCGCAGACCCGGTTGTGCTGTATGTACTCGCCCTCGCACCATAAGACGTGCTGGAGTTAGGGGTATTGAGATGTATCCTGCTGCTGGCAGACAAGTACGTGTAGTAGCCGACATCGGAGCCTGTGTTCAGATTAGTGAAGCCGCCATTCCAACTCGTCCCTGGCAAGGAGGATGCTTGCATCGTCACTCGGTTCGCGCTTGAGGAGAAGCTGTAAAAGGGCAGCGACGCCGACGTATTGGACGGTGCGAACAGATAGACAAACCCGACATAACTGGCGGCCGATAGACGCATATTCGGGGTATCGGCCCGCGCTGTCAACGAGGTGGGCGCAGTCTCATACAAGTTAGGGACGTCCCAATCCGGGAATAGGTCCGAAAACTCAGGGAGCTCTTCAATCGTGCCATCCGCATGCTCGACCGACATTTGTCCATCTACAGTCCAGGAAGTGCTATAGATAATAGCTTCTCTCGAATCCAGGATCGCGTCCTTCCATTCCTCGGGCGCTGTGTCCAAATCGGCATAGGCGAGTTGTTCGGACGATAGGGCGGCATAACTGATGCTTGGCTGATCGCTTGCCGACGAGATGCTGGGTACCGTCAAGGCGATAAGAAGGGCGGGAATGGTGAAGAGCGAGAGTGCATTTTTTCCCATAAGCAGGTTCCTCCGTTAGATTGGATTTTGGTAGAGTGGAGCAGGGACTTGAGTAATGCAGCATTTGGTTAATTGGGTGATTATATCATATCACTTAATATATGTAATTGGAATGGCTTGGGAAAAAAGTCTCTGCATTTTAAGAGAAAGTTGACACTGATCCAAGACAACTGTAGAATATTATTGTAGACAAGTGTCTTGAAAAGGGTGATCCTATGAGTGCTATGAAGAAGCTGCCGGATGCCGAATTTGACATCATGAAAGTAATCTGGGCTCATGATGAGCCGTTAACGACCAGTGTCATCATGCAGGAGATCGGGAACCAACGAAACTGGAAGCCTCAGACGGTGAATACGCTGTCGCTGCGATTGGTGGAGCGCGGCTTTATCCGCACGGAGAAGAAAAACGGCAAGGAGCTCTATTACTATCCGTTGATCAGCAAGGAGTCCTATCTGAAGTTCGAGACGGGCGACTTTATCGAGCGCTTCCATTCCAACTCCTTCCTCAGCTTGGTGGCTACGCTATATGAGGGGAACAAGCTGCAAGACAGCGACCTCGACCAGCTCGAGCAGTGGCTGAAGGAGAAGCGAGATTAATATGCAGCCATGGCTAACGATCATGATCCAAAGCACTGTCGCCATGTCATGCGTAACGCTCGCGTATGCGGCGCTATCGCCTCTCTTAACCAAAAGGTATGCAGCCAAGTGGAGCTATATGGGATGGCTGCTCATTGCAGTCGGCTGGATCATCCCGTTCCGTCCGCCGCTAGACCTGTTCATCGGAGCTGCGCACAGAATAGACATCTCGGCTAGAGTTATGCAATCGCTTAACCATGACCTGTTAGCGATGGATGCGAGCGGTCTGGAGGCTATCCGGGAGAGTATACCGCTATGGGTTGTGCTGCTAGCCATCTGGGGCCTGGGGGTTGCCTGCTCCGTCGCCTATCACGCACTCCGCCATCGCCGCTTCATGCGTTTCGTCGGCCGCTGGAGCGAGCCTGTCGTCGATCCGAGGGTATGGGAGATATTGATCCGTGTGCAGGCGGAGCTGGGGATGCAGAGGCAGATCGGCGTCAAGGTATGCGAGGCTTTGCCAAGCCCGATGCTGGTCGGCTTGCTCCGACCGATGATCGTCCTGCCGACGATCCAGGTACCAGAGCATACCTTGACCCTGATTATGAAGCATGAGCTGATCCACCTCAAGCGCCATGACCTGTGGAGCAAGGCCGTGCTCGTAGCCGTCACCTGCCTGTACTGGTATAACCCGCTGGTCTATCTGATGGCCAGAGCGGCAGCCGACCAATGCGAGATCTCCTGCGATGAACGGCTGCTGCAGGATGCCGACGGTCAATTGCGCATGCAGTATGGCGAAGCCATTATTGGCGCTGCCAGGAGGAGAGGGAGGGCGTACACTCCATTATCGACTAACTTCTATGGAGGGAAGAAGAGTATGAGGCTGCGTATCTCCTCTATCATGGACGTCACGCGGAAGCGCAATGGCGCGGCCATCCTCGGTGTGACGCTGGCAGGGATCATCCTGACCGGGGGTATCGTGGTATCAGCGGGCTCCGCCCAACAGCAAGAGGCAATACCCGCCACGACAGTCGGGTCGGATAATGAGTATAGTCGTCCGAGCGATGAAGTTGTCCAACGCAAGGCATTGCTGATCCGATTATTGACTGGGCCAGCTACAGCTACTCCCAACCCTGCAGGGGACGGGGCCACTATGAGTGTGGACGAGTCTGCCGGTGTTGGCGATGGCATCGTAAGCAACGAAGTACACCGGTTCAAGGAAGCGTTGCAAAACGCCTACCCGGGCAACAAGTAGAGGCCGTGGCAGACCAGGCGATGAAAAGTGAAGCGTTCAAGCGGGGCCGTAGGCTTCCCATAGGACGCTTCTTTCTATCCAATACCAATATACATAGCGCTCCTCAGAGGCTGGTGTCGATCGAGGTGTGCAAAGGAGGCTAAAGCTTGAAAAACACAGGTGTCGTCCGTAAAGTGGACGAGTTGGGGCGACTCGTATTACCTAGAGAACTGCGACGTACATTACGCATAGAGGAAGGGGATGCACTAGAATTTTTGGTCGATGATAAGAACCGGCGCATCGCACTGCGCAAATATCGGATGCAGGAGTGTCTGTTCTGCATGTCGCTGGAGCAATTAAGCTACTATCAGGGACACTTCATCTGCAATGACTGCTTGCTGGAAGTCTCGCAAGCGGTCCGTCAGACGACAGTGCAGCCATACGAAAGCCGCGAGGAGCAATGGCAAGGACCAGGATCAGCCCCGGGGCCCGTCCCGGTGCGCGGTAAGGCGATCACCCGTCTGAGGGCTGCCATGGAAACCTACCCCAACGCCAAAAACAGCGAATGGGCCCGCCTGATCGGCGTCACGCCCGGTCGCGTAAGCCAACTCCTGGCGACGTTGGGGAAGAAGGAGAAGAGGGGGTAGGGGCGTAGCCTCTACCTTTTTTGGGATTTTGGTCATAGATCAGAATGGTTGCTTAAAAAAGTATGGTATATCGATCTGGTTCGCTGCACATTTCAATAAAATCGGGCGTCTCTAATACGGTTTCATGTATAGTCGAGCTGCCATCACTGAAATGCTCTACAAAGTTAGTCGTCTTGGGATTAGTACGTAAACTCGTAATGATGTCTGGTAAAATAATGCCTGATTTGATAGCTTGAAAAAGAATTACGTCTTTGCTCAAAAAGGAGAGGGGAGGGGCGAACGATAGATTTAGACCTGGTGCGTCTCGTAACACTTTATTCTTCAATCTATTAACACCATAATCGCTGGTTGCGATAGATATATTTGAAATCTCACTTGGATAATGATTGAGCAAAAGGAAAGCCAAAGTAAGAATTGAAACTTCACCAGCGTTTTTCTTCGTCGTTTTTGTATCGGTAACTCTGGTGAAAAATCCATGTTCATAATATAGTTTAATCCAATCTTCAGGTAAATCATCCATATCGACAGATTTATATCGATTGAAAAATTTTTGAGATTCACTAAAAGGAGCAGCTATACGGAAGAGATTAAAAAGCATATTTTCCTTAAATCCACTTAAAGGAAGATAATCTTCAGATTCATCAACAAAATAAACGGAAGAGGGGATGGAGGATACATACTCAACTTTTCCAGAATGATGTTCATATTCCGCATAGATCCAACTTGGTATAAGAACCATGTCGTATGCTTCAAACATTTTAGCTTTCGGAAGCAGCTGTTCATTTTGATAAAGAAACTGGATATTTCCTGTGTCCAAGATTAGGATTTTTACATTTGATTTCCCTCTCAGGTCGCCTTCTAAATCACGATAACTCCCCATCCGACCTCTCCTTTAATCCTGTCTGAACATTCTTATATTGTGCCTCCCATTCCTTTACAACTTTCAAGTTATCTCGGTACAACTCTACGTCAGGATGTTTTTTGAGTTGATTGCCTATCGCATTGATGATCGAATTTAGATTGGTTACATAAGAGGGTTGAATCAAATTGTCATCTAAAGCAAGATCCTTGAATAATTTCTTCCAATCAGAGAGGCTATATCGGGAATCAAAATGCTTCTTAACTTCTTTTTGAAGATAATCATTCTGACTTCTTTTTGCAGTTTGGTACAGTTGGATTAAGACCGCTTTATAGGGAGCTTTGAATGATTTCATGCAATGTGCTACTTTAACATTGAAATCTTCGAAGGTTAATGAGTAGAAGTAGTCTAGCAGATCAGATTGCCCGAAAATCATTTGGCTTGCAAAGTAGTCTGCTTTACGTTCATTTAGGTCAAACTCAGTAATAATTTCATAGTTCTGATCATGATGAAGGCTGATTTCTTCCTGTTCCGTAAGATGATAAATTTCATGCCAATAAATGAAGTATTGATAGATTCTGGGCTGCGCAGTGTTAATGATCGGCACAGCTTTGTTCCCATGAAATTTTCGAATTGCACCGCCCCAATTTGTATCAGGGATGGGCAACTCAATGAGATTATGCTCTCGTAATATCGCTAAAGCTTGTTCCTCAATCGGCAGAAACTTCCACTTGATTAACCGTCTTTCAATTAGCATAATGTGCTGCTGAATTTCTTTGTGAATCTCTTCATTCCTTTGAACCGTTTCATCTAAGTTTTCACTTGTTATTCTCACCTAAATGCCCCCGTTCAGTTAGACATACATCGAATAAATATCCAGCACATTATCTAGTCCATTAAGCAAATCTTGTGCTCTTTCATTCTTTTCTTCATCTATACCATGGTCTGAATAAGAATAAGCGGGTTTTTGTACTTTCTGTGTATTATTAAAAGTACGGGGGACTTCAATAAGCTGCTCTGGCGAAAGCTGCAGGATCTCATTGATTTTTAATATTTGGGCATTAAAAGTAGTAGGGCTCGGACTTTCACCTTTCAGGATTAGATCAATTGTTGGTCGTGAGATTCCAGTTAAAGTCGAAAAAGATCGCTTGGAATATCCCTCTTCCACAAGGAAGTTGTGCAAATTTTTTGCAATCGTTTGTTTATGGTCAAAATAGTTTACAACAGGGTTCATATATCAACACCTCAATTCACGTTATATTTTGATTATATCTCATTCCACCATGAGTTGTAAAAAAAAATTTTACCACCCATAGGCATCCATAGTATATGCTAAAATTCAAAATTTATACCATTGAATCTGAGCTCTTATTCTATTCGGCCTTAGAAATTAGAAAAGACTCCTCTTTTTAATGAGGAGTTCACTTCTCAGCCGCTCATACTCAATCTCCACAAGCTTGATAAAATCCGAAGGTTTAATTTGCAGCGCTTCACATAATTCGAATATTTTATGTACAGAAGGCTCGCTTCTGCCAGATTCTATTTTCGAGATATAGGCACGATCCGCTTCATGGATGCCGGCCAGATCTTCTTGGCTGAGGTCACGCTTCATGCGCAGGGCTTTTATCGTCTTGCCGATAATTTGCTTGATGAGTACGGAATGATTGTCCAAGTCAGCAAACTCCTTTTCGATTGCTAAAATTATTAATTGTCAATAAAAATGAAAAGCGAAACAACGGCATATTGCCTTGTCTCGCTCTCTTTCCCTCGTTTATTCCCCAGATAGTTGCTCATACTCAACCTCAACCAACTTTATAAAGTCAGAAGGCTTTATATTTAGCCCTTTGCACAGATCGAATATTTTGGTGATGGAAGGCTCGTTGCGGCCGACTTCAATCATGGAGATATAGGATCGGTCGACGTTGCATTCGTGGGCCAAGTCTTCCTGACTTAATCCCTTTTTGATGCGTATGGCTTTCACGGTTTTGCCGATGACTTTCTTTAGTGAGATGGACGGTTCGCTCAAGGAAAATTACTCCTTTTAAGTCCATTATCAATTTGATATAATAATCGAAACAGATAAAGTATTCAACAAGGAGAGAAAAATTTACTATTTAAACATTATAGACATCTCACTCACTCTCTACACCCTAACCAAAGGAGCGGGCAGACGGATGCATCGGATACGAAGAGCGATGGAGCGCGAGCGCCGCAAGCTGAATGAGCTGGGGATGCAGTCGCTGGCACAGGGTGTGCCGTTGTCCCACAATCCAGAGGTGCAGGCGCAGAGCCGCAAGGTGGATGCGTGGACGGGTCTATATAGCCGGTGGAAGAGAGCGCATACGCATCGGGGTGAGATAGACAAGGGGGAGAGGATCATCGAGATCCCGGTATGGTTCCGTCAAGCGATCCGACGGCGGCTGATGGGGGTCGTCGCACAGGCCGAACAGCACCCCGGGCTGAGCCAGCTGCGGGGCGAGGAAGAGGAGACGTACGAGACGTTGTATGCCAAACTCTCGGATACACAGGCATTCACTGTCTATACGGCATGGGAGGAGAAGCGCTATCGCTACGAAGCAGCCGTTCAGGAGTTGCTTTACCTCAAGGGCGTCCAGGATGGCATGGAGCTGGCAGTGGGGATGCTGAAGCTTCCGCCGACGTCTGAGGACGAGGGCTTGTGACCGGCTGGCGAGTTCCCCATTCCTCCTGCTGGATTTCGCATGTTTTACGCCTTGGCGGTTGCAATTCGCCTTCTTCCTGTGAGACAGGGTCATGCTTATCGCACGCAAGCAGGGGTGATTTCTCTACAGATGTTTCTCATGTCAGAAATCAATGGGGGAATTGAAAATGAGTAAAAGAGCTTTTATTATTGCTTTTAGCACTTTCGCGGTTTTAATAGTAGCCCTTTTTATTGCGGATCGTAACATAGAAAGAACATTAAGGGTGGATGGTGATCGTGTAATCTATACAGATGCAAAGGAACTAGCAAAAATGGTTGATCTGGTAGTTTTAGCAACAGCAACAGGGAATTCAGAAAATATCAGATATACTGTAGATGGCTTTCCTGAGGGTTACACTCTTTCTGAAATTCACATTAGCGAGATTTTAGAAAATCGAAACGGGGTAGAACTTTCCGACACAATAACAGTTGTGGAACCGACATATCTGTTCAGAAACGGCATTGAGCTTGGAGAAACTCGCTACACAATTGAGGGTTACACGCCTCTTGTGAAATCAGCAGAATACATTTTATTTTTAGAATGGAATGAGTACAGAGGAGTATATGAGATATATTCAGCCGATCAGGGTAAAGTTAATACAGATAATAAGGATACATTTGAAATACAAACCGTTTCAGAAGAGAACCACCTTGATATTCTTCATCGCTCAGTAAAATCACTGTATCTCCAATAAAAACGTCAAAATCAATTTGGACTGATCGTTTCAAAAGCGATTAGTCTTTTTTATTGCGGTAGAGGCTAATTCATGCATGTGATGTTCAGACCTAATAGCTTGAAATCCCGACCTCGTTCCTACAATCACCATAAACAATTGCCCCTTTTCTAATCAAAAACTAGAAGTTGAAGTTATTCATGGTCTCAAAGCCAGCCGCGTTTTTTATTCTCCTGTCAGGATAAAATGGTATAATGAAGGTAATAAGGAATGGAGTGAGATGCTCATGTTCGAGTTGCTGGATCCGCGTGTCGATGTAATCTTCAAACGAATCTTTGGCAGTGAGCATAATAAGGATGTGCTGCTGGCTTTTTTGAATAGCACATTCCGTGAGGCTGGCGAATTGCCGCTAACCGAGATTGTTCTGCTTAATCCATACACTGAGCCAGATAGTCCAAACGATAAGCAGTCGATTATGGACATTAAGGCAAGGACAACCAAGGGCGAGCTCCTGAATATCGAAATGCAATTGTTTAATCCGTATCATATGGAAAAACGAACGTTGTTTTATTGGTCTGAAATGTACTACCATCAGATATCTAAGGGCGGCAACTACAACACGTTAATGAAATGCGTGACCATCAATATACTGAATTATTCATTCCTTCCTAACGATCGTTACCATAGCGTGTTTCATCTACGCGAGGATCGCACAGGCATTCGGCTTCTGGATGATATCGAGATTCACATCATAGAACTTACCAAGCTGAGTGAGCAGGCGGCTGAGCTTGAAGATGGTAGTTTGGTAAACTGGCTACTGTTTTTAAAGGGTGTAGATAAATCCAATTGGGAGGTGCTGACGATGAAGGAGCCAATGTTGAAAAAGGCGATGGATACGCTTGAATTTCTAAGTCAGGATACTGCAGCGCGCATGGCTTATGACGCCCGGATGAAGGCATTGAGCGATGAGCAATCCCGAATTGAGGGAGCCAAGGCTGAAACAAGTAAAGAAATTGCTATCAGACTTTTGAATAGAGGAATAGACCTTCAGACCATTTCGGAAGCAACAGGATTGTCCGTGGAAGAAATCAAAGTGCTGCGCTAGTTATCGACGAATGCCGGAATGGCAAGGGGGACAATACCATGGCAAACGATCAGTATTCCGATCTCATCCTGGCCGATCTGATCAAAGCGGGCTATGAGGGAGATGAATTGCTGGCCAAATTCCGCGAGAAACAAACCGCGCTCGCGGAGCTGTCCAGCATTTAATCCATGAATCTCAAGAAGCAGCCCATCAACAGGACAAGGATAACGACCCAACCAAAGAGCTGTTTGGCGATGTAATGTAGGATTAGCCCCCGCTTTCCCCAAAAAGAACGCAGCTTAGCCCAAAGCCAAGCTGCGTTTTTCTATCGTCTCCTCCCCCCAAACCCAAAAAAGCATACCGTACAAAAAAAGCAGATGCCGCGAAAACCGATGATGCATACCACCCCAAAAGATAGCGATTGGACCGCGATTCCTTCCGTGCTACATTCATACCGCAAGCGGTACTGAGCGTTAAGCGCAAGGGAGGAGGTGAGGAGTTGAGAGCCGTATCGCAGCATAAGTGGTGGAGGGCGCTGGCGCAGGACCGATTTTTATATGTCCTGTTGGCGCCGGTGTTGGTCTATTTGCTCATCTTCAAGTATCTGCCCATCGCAGGCGAGATGATCGCGTTCAAAAATTATCGACTGGCCGATGGCATCTTCGGGAGCCCGTGGGTCGGGTGGGCGCAGTTCCAGAAGCTGTTTGCCAGCCAAGAGTTCTACACGGTATTGCGTAATACGATTGTGCTGAATGTGTATCAGCTTGTCTTTGCCTTCCCTGTCCCGATTGTGTTGGCGATTCTTCTTAACGAGGTCCGGATCGAGTGGTACAAGAGAACGCTGCAAAACCTGTTGTACATTCCGCATTTCATCTCCTGGGTTGTGCTGGGGAGCATCGTGATCGCGCTGCTGTCGCCGTCGACTGGCTTCGTCAATTTCATGCTGAAGGCGGCTGGGCTGGACCCGGTCTATTTCATGGCGAGTACGACGTGGTGGCCGGTGGCGTTCATCGCCTCGAGCATCTGGAAGGAGGCGGGCTTCGGCACGATCCTGTACTTGGCGGCGATGGCGGGGATCGACCCAACGCTGTACGAGGCGGCCAAGATCGATGGAGCGCGCAAGCTTCGGCAGATCTGGCATGTGACGCTGCCGGGCATTCGGAGCACGATTGCGATCCTGCTCATCCTGCAGACGGGCAACATGATGGATGTCGGCTTCGAGCACATCTATGCGCTCAGGAATGCTTCGGTGACGAGCGTGTCCGAGGTCATCAGCACCTACGTGTATACGAGAGGGATCGTCAATTTGCAGTATAGCTATACGGCGGCGCTGGGATTATTCCAGTCGGTCGTCGGCTTGGCGCTGGTTCTGTCGGTCAATCGACTGATCAAGCTGCTCGGCGAGCGCGGACTATGGTAGCGGGTAGACGAAGAGGGGAGGGACAACAGCGATGAGACCGCGCGGACTTGCACGATTGCCGGGCATCGTGAATAGCGTCTTGCTTGGATTATGCGCCTATGTGACCTTGTTTCCGTTTGTGAACATTATTATGGTGTCCTTCAGCAGCAGCCGCGCGATTACTTCGGGCGAAGTGTTTATGTGGCCAGTGGAGTTCAATCTCGAGGCGTACATGAAGCTATTCAAGGACGGGCAGCTGCTGATTGCGATGCGCAACACGATATGGATTACCTGCATCGGAGTCATATTTAATATAGTGATGACGATCATGGCCGCCTACCCGCTGTCCAAGAGTCGCTTGCGGGGCAGGAAGCCGTTGTCGATGATCATCCTGTTTACGATGCTGTTCAGCGGCGGGATGATTCCTAATTTTTTGGTCATTAACGAGCTCGGGCTCGTCAATACGTATTGGGCGTTATGGCTCCCCGGGCTGATGAGCGTCTACAATATGTTTGTGATGAAGTCTTTTTTTGAGGGTCTGCCGGAGGAGCTCGAGGAGTCCGCCTCCATCGACGGCGCCAGCAGCCTGACGATTCTGTGGCGTATTGTGCTGCCGTTATCCAAGCCGGTCATCGCTGCGCTGACGCTGTTCTATGCGGTGGGCTGGTGGAACTCGTATATGCATGTGCTCATCTACATTCGGAGCACGGATAAGCTGTCCCTCATGGTCAAGCTGTACCAGATGATTGCTCTGGTCAGCCCCGAGCTGTTGCGCGGCGAAGGAGTGAGCGAGGTGCTGATCACGCCTGAGGGGATACGCGCCGCAGCGATCGTGATCGCGATTACGCCGATTCTGTGCGTCTATCCCTTCCTGCAAAAGCATTTTATCAAAGGCGTGCTGCTGGGCTCTATCAAAGGGTGACGAAGGGACAACAGCGATCGGACAATCGATTCCGTGACCGTAGATGTAAATTTGGGAGCGGCCTCATAAGTAGCGCGAATGCAGCTTCACCTGTGATATAATGGAAAAATTCGGGAGGGTCTTCAGATGATAAACAATCGGGTAAGCAAATGGTTGATCCTGTGTTTGGTAAGCGTATTCATGCTCTCGGCATGCACCGGCAATGGAGGGAATACCGGGGGTCAGGCAGGCGCTAACGCGACTAAGGAGTCAGGGGGAGCTGCGGCAATCGGGAAGGAATCGGAGAGCGATCCGTACGCCTCGCTGCCGCGAGCGGTCAGCATCTCGATGTTCGACCGCGGGCAGGTGTCCAGCGATGAAGGCACGTATGAGGAGAACCGCTGGGTCGACTGGATACGCGAGCAATCCGGCATCGACGTCAGCATCGTCCCGGTGCCCCGCAATCAGGCGCAGGATACGCTCAATATTATGTTTGCTTCCAAGCAAGCGCCTGATCTCGTATGGGATTTTGACCGCAATTATATCGGTCGTCTGGTCAGCCAAGGCGTGATCCAGCCGATCGGCGATTATATCGAGCAATACAGCACGGCCTACAAGGCGTATCTGGAGCAAAACCCGGATCTGTTGCCGTATCTTATGTTCGACGGAGAGATCTATGCGATGGCGGCCAAGAGACCGGTCAATTCGGTTGCCAACCATGGCATCTGGATTCGCCAGGACTGGCTGGAGGAGTTGCAGCTCGAGATGCCGGAGACGAAGGAGGAGCTGATCGAGGTCGCCGAGGCGTTCAAGACCAGCTATCCAGGGGTTACGCCGATCGTCGGCTACACGATGCAGGATGTGTATGCGGCGATGCACGGGGCGATCAGCTATCTGTGGTATCTGGACGATGCCGGGCAGATGCGATACGGCGCGACGACGGATCGGTTCGCTGCGGCGATCGAGCTGGAGCGGGAGCTGTATGAGCGAGGTCTGGTCGACCTGGAATACCTGACGGATAGCAACAATCAGCGGGCCCATCAGCTATGGGCGACAGGCAAGGCTGGCATTTTCATCTCGCAATGGGGCTCGGGCACGGTCGATTCCCTTAATCGGGACCTGCTGACCAATGTGCCGGAGGCCGATCCGGTGGCGATGCCTGCGGTAGCATCGGAGTTTGGGCGTTACGGCTATTTCCAGGAGTCGCCGCCGCACTTCTATATTGCCTTCAACAAGGCTATGAAGAACCCGAAGGCCGCAGTCGAGTATATGGACTGGTTGATCGAGGACGGATGGTTCACCTTAATGCATGGGTTGGAGAATGAGCACTACAAGCTCGTCGACGGCGTGCCGCAGGTGATAGACCCGAACCTTCGGACGAAGGAGGTAGCCTATGCGGCCGAATACGCCGTTCTGCGCAACGATACGTTCCAGCCGGAGCATCTGCTCATCCAGGCGGCGCAAGACGAGCTGTCGCAAGACATCGCGCGGCGATCGGCCGACTCGCTGGAGAAGGCGATGGCCTTCGAATTCCGCAGAGATATTCCGTACCAGCCGAACTTTGACGAGATCAACGAGATCCGCGCTTCGCTCGATACGTTCATCGACGAGGTTAGAGCGCGGACGGTCATGAACAGCTCGGGGTCAAGCGGCCAGCAGGCGCTGGCGGAGATCCGGGCGGAGTGGGAGCGGCTGGGCGGCCCAGAGGCCGAGCGCATCGCACAGGAGTGGTACGAGGCTAACAAAGACCAGTTTTGACAGGACGGACAGGGGGATGACAGGGTGCATAACGGGCTATTGAAAAAAACGGCGATTACGTTTACGGTGCTGCTGACAGTGGTGGTCGCCGTCGTAGCCCTCATGTCCTACTGGGTCATCAACAAGCAGTTGCGGCATCAGCTTGTCGATACCCATCTTGAGTTGCTGAGGCAAGTGGATGACAAGCTGGAGCTCATGCTCAAGAGCATCGACAAGTCGACGATCAAGCTGCTGCGCAGCAAGGAAGCGATCCATTTCTTCGAAGCGGAGCGGCAAGAAGGCAGCTATCAGGAGATCGCGTATCGCGCCAACAGCATGCTCGAGGATCTGGTCAACAGCGACGACTATATCTCCTCGATCGACATGTTTTCTTTTGTGCGCCAGCGTTTCCTGTCAGGCGCTGTAACGGTCAATGATACGGAGTCGTATGCGGATAAGCAGTGGATCTATCCGTTCGAGAGCTACGAGGGCTTCTCGGATTGGCTGCCGACGCGCCGCGTGCCGATCGATGAGGTGCGATTCGGCTCGTATCACAACGTCGTCACGCTGGTGCGTACCTATCCGCTGCTGCATTCGCCCGGGTCGCGGCGCGGCGCCGTTGCAGTCAATATTAAGGAAGATCGGCTGTATGCCCTGATTGACGATCTTGGCCCGAGCAGCATGAACACGTTTATCGTCGATCGAGAGGGCCATGTCATTTTGGACCGGGACAAGAGCAGACTGGGGCGCGACGTGAGCGAGACGCCATACATAAGGCGCATCCTGCAGAGCGGTGCCCCGGAAGGACATTTTGGCCATGCGGTCAACGAGGTGGCATCGGCCGTATTTTTCGCCGAGGTGGCGTATGCGGACTGGTACATCGTGCGGGTCGTGCCCGACATGCAGCTCAATCAGCCGGTGATCGCGATCCGTAACGGGTTGTTTGTGCTGGTGCCGATCCTGCTGGTCATCGCCGCCTTGCTGACGATCGTGATCAGCCGCTGGTCGTTGAGGCCGGTGCAAGGCTTCCTGCACAGCATCTCCAGGCATGTGACGGCCCACCATCCCCAGTCCGGCTCTGCCGTGCCAAGCTATGAGTTCGGCTATCTCGAGCGAGCGGTAGAGAATATGGTGTCCAGCAGCGAGCAGCTGCACCAGCAGATGAACGAGAGCAAGCCGATCTTGAGGTGGCAGCTGCTCACCGAGCTGTTGTCCAACTACCGCCGCAGCTTCACCAACGTCAGAGCCTATATGGATATGCTGGGCATCAAGCTGTATGAGCATCAGCTGGTCGCGATGGCGATCGAGTTCGACAACAAAGCCGAATTTGACCAACCGAGCGATCTGCGTTTGTATGCCTACGCCCTCTGCAATGTAGCAGAGGAGCTCATCAATGCGGAAAATCTCGGCGTTGCCGTCGAGCTGGAGGATGGCGCATGCGCCGTCATTATGAGCTTCAGAGATCCGGTGGAGGCGGAGCAGCAGCTGATGCGGGCGGTCTCTGTCGGAGACTTGATCAAAAATTACGTCAGCGATAACTTCAAGCGGACGATCTCGATCGGGATCGGCTTGCCGGTCGATGACATCCAGGATATCCATCTGTCGTATGGGCAAGCGATCGAGGCGCTGTCCTACAAGATGATCATGGGGCAGGATGCGATCATTGCTTATGACGATCTGCCGCCGCAGGGGATAACCGCGTATCATCGGTTATTTGCCGCGACCGACCAGATCACAGGCGCGCTGCGCACCGGCGATGCCGCCAGTATGAAGGCGCTGATCGCCAAGTGGTTCGATGCGATCGCGGCGCAGAACGTGCCGCCTCCGATCATCAGGCATCTCGTCGTGCAAGCGCTGATGAAGGCAGCCAACGAGCTGGACGATCTCGGCGTCGATCGGGAGGGGCTGCTGGCGCGTCACAATCCGTATGAGATGCTCGACCGTTATGAGCGTCTCGATGAGCTGGAGGGCTTGATCGGCAGGATCTTGCTGGATGCGCTCGAGCGGATCCGGGCCAAGCGCGGACGCCGGGAGCGCAACGCGGTCATTGATCAGGTGCTGGAGTACATCCATGACAACTATATGCGCAGCGATCTGTCGCTTAATCTGCTGGCCGATCAGTTCGGTCTCAGCGTCTCGTATATTAGCAAGCAATTCAAGGAGCAGCAGGAATGCAATTTTATCGATTATCTGATGGAATACCGGATGGAGAAGGCGCGCCACCTGCTGCAGAGCTCGGATGCCAAGATCAGGGAGGTCTCTGAGCGGCTGGGCTATACGAACGTGAACAGCTTTGTGCGCATCTTCAAAAAAAGCACCGGCATGACGCCGACCGAATTCCGGGAGAAGCAGACAACTGTCCGACAGGACGATATTCCGAGCTGATACGCACGAATAGAAAGCACGACAAAATACGATCCGGTGGTGAAATAGATGGTCAAAAAAATGATCGGTTATGCGGTGATTGCCGCTCTCGCATTGCAATTGATCGCAGGGCTCGGCAAGCCTGACGTGGCTGCGGCCGTGACAAATGATTTTGCCGAAATGCTTGGCGACTTCGAAAGCGGCGTCTCTCCATGGACGTATGCATCGGGCGATGTGTCCAATATCGCAGGCAGCTTCGAACGACTCGAGACCAATGATGCCTATGTGGGAGATTATGTCGGGCGGTTAAGCGGCAGCTTCGCTAACGCGCCCTCCGGCAATGCCTACGTCAGAGCGAGCCGGATCATCAGCGGCATCGACGCGACGCAAATCTCGTTCCGGGTGAAGACGTCAGACGTCAAGGCCGTTAAAGTGAGAGTCGTCGACGGCAGCGGGCAAGTGTTCCATCATAACAAGCCGCTGGCAGCGACCAGCGACTGGCAGCAAGTGGTGTTGCCCGAGCTGACCTCAGGCGTGTATTGGTCGGGAGCGAACAACGGAGCGTGGACCGGGATGATCCGCGAGCTGGTCATCATGCTGGATCGCAACGATATTACGAACGGTACGAGCGAGGGCACGTTGTGGATCGACCAGGTGACGGCCCTCGTCCCGACGCCCGAACCGGTGGAGCTCCCCGTGGCGCTCGGCAATTTCGAAGCGACGCATGACGTCTGGAACTACAATGCGGGCGATCAGCCGGGCATCGTCGGCAGATATGAGCGGATCGAGACGAACGATGCGTATGACGGGGACTATGTCGGGAGGCTAAGCGGCGACTTTGCCAACACGGTTCCGACCCAAAATGCCTATGTCAGTATGGCCAAAATGCTGGGAGGCATCGACCTGGCCAAGGTTTCGTTCTGGGTCAAAACCTCCGATCTAAGGGCAGTGAAGGTGCGGACGACAGACCATACCGGACAAACGTTCCACCAGAGCATCCCGCTGAAGGCGAGCGGCGATTGGCAGCAGGTCATCGTGCAGCAGGTGACCTCAGGCACATACTGGGGCGGCGCCAACAACGGACAGTGGCAAAGTCCGATGCGGTCCTTGACGATTATGCTGGATCGCAATGACATTACCAATGGTACCTCCCAGGCCAGCATGCTGGTCGATCGATTCACGGCGGAGGAGAGCGCATGGGATACGGAATTGCGTATCGAACAGGAGAAGCTTGGTCATGTATACGTGAGCGGAGAGTCCATTAGCTTCCCTGTGCGCACCGACGGAGATGCGCTGGCATGGCGTGTCCTGGATTTCTGGGGAGCGACGGTCAACATGGGGACGGCAGTCGTATCGGACGAGAGAGCGGTCATTGCCTTGCCCCCGTTGAATAACGGGTATTACGAGATGGACGTCACCGCTTCGAAGGCAGGAGCATGGCTCGCCGACAAGACCGCTTCGTTTGCTGTTGTAGGTCCATCGCTTGATTTGGATCAAGTGGCGCATTCGCCATTTGGGATCGGCACCCACTTCGGTCAGTGGTGGTCGCCAGAGATGATGCCGATGTTGGAGAAGCTCGGGGCCAAGACGTTGCGGGACGAAATGTACTGGTATGCCGTCGAACCGACCAAAGGCACCTATGAAATACAGCCCAAGCATGAAGCATATATGGAGGAGGCGGCCAACTACGGGCATGACTCGCTGTTTATTATGTCGTTCAACAATCCCAACTATGACGATGACTTCACGCCCTACTCGGAGGAAGGTCTGGCGGCATTTGCGGATTACGGCGTGGAGGTTGTGGAGCGATTCCAAGGGCAGATCAAGGCGGTGCAAGTGTATAACGAGTACAATATCTCCTTCTCCTCGGGTCCTTGCGCGCAGCAAGCGGCGTGTTACTTTGAGATGCTGAAGGTAGTGTATCCGAAGCTCAAGGCGGTGGACGAGGACATCATCGTCATCGGCCCATCGAGCGCAGGCCTCGATTGGGAGTGGCTGGAGGAGCTGTTCCAGATGGAGGATGAGGATGGCAGCGCGCTGGACTATCTGGATGCCCTCTCCGTCCATCCTTATCGATTCCCGCGTCATCCAGAGGGAATGGAAGCCGAGATGACGAGGCTGCAAAACTTGATCAAGCAATATAATGACGGACAGCCCAAGCCGATCTGGGTGACGGAGTGGGGATGGCCGACCCATGTCGACAGCAATGGCGTAAGCGAGGAGACGCAGACGGCCTATCTGTTGCAGAGCACGGTGCAGCTGCTGGCGGCGAATGTGCAAAAGATGTTCTGGTACAACTCGATGAACAAAGGGATGGACCCGTCCTATGTCGAGGACAATTACGGCATCTTCCGACATCCGGACGATCCCAAGGGTAAATATGCGCCTAAACCCGCATATGCGGCCTACGCGGCCTTGACTCGTCAGTTGACAGGCGCGAGCTATGTAGCAGCGGAGCAAGCGCCTGCGGGCATCAAGAGTCACCTCTTCGACAAGGATAACGCAGAGCTGCGAGCGATGTGGTCGGATACGCCGCAGACGATCAGCTTGGCGGCTCCGGCCGGACTGACCGTGACCGATGCGATGGGTCATCAACAAACGCTGCTGCCTACGACTGGCGCAGTCAGTCTGACCTTGACGCCCTATCCGGTATTCGTCGAGGGTACGGTAACTCAGGTGGCGGACGATTCGGTATTTGCGATGACGACATCGGATACGATTATCGGCGCGCCGATGCCTGTCGCCGTCAGCATCGATAATACCTCCGGCTCCGAGCCGTTAACCGCCGAGTTCCGCATGTATGGCGTCTCCCATACGTTGACGGCGGATGCCGGACATCTCGCGGAGCTTGCCGTTACCGTCCCTGGAGGCTCGGCCGAGCAGGAGCTGACGGTGCAAGCCGAGGTGTGGGTAGGCGGTCACCGGACGGGGCGCTTGTCGTCGACCAGCCGCATCGTCCAGCCGATAGCGCTGGATGTGAAGCATGTGTGGAGCGATGGGGAGGAGCTGCTGCGTCTAGATCTGACGAAC
Source organism: Paenibacillus sp. 598K (assembly GCF_003851045.1). Lineage (GTDB taxonomy): Bacteria > Bacillota > Bacilli > Paenibacillales > Paenibacillaceae > Paenibacillus_D. The sequence goes on from NZ_BFBX01000018.1 coordinate 50,622, forward strand.
AGGTCCGCTCAGACGATGAATCTGGATCGGATCGAATGGTCGGTGGGGGACGAGGCGATGCTCGACCAACCGACAGTCGGGCTGACGGCAGGCGGTACGGCGCAGATCGACCTGACGCTCCCCGTGCTGACGCCAGGAGACAGCACGTACCAGGTGGCGTTGATCTGGACAGAAGGGATGCCGACCGTCAAGCAGGGGCCGTTGTCGCTGCTCGACCCGGATGAGCTGCCGCTGCTGCCCTACGGACAGCCCGTGTGGAAGGACGCTGTCAATTACAACACGATCGATCTGTTCCTGGACGGCAACCACGATTGGCTGCCCGGTTATGGCGGACAGGCGGACTTGAGCGGGTCGATCGGCGTGCATTGGGATGAGCAGGCGCTGTATGTCACAGGCACGGTCGTCGACGATGTCCATAGTCAGAATGAGACGGGCGTGTCGATATGGCGAGGGGACTCCATCCAGTTCGCCGTAACCGCCGGCTTGCCGGGCGAGCGCGCATCGATGCATGAGTTCGGCATGGCGCTGACAGCCGAGGGGCCGCAGTTCTATCGCTCGATCAGCATGAGCGATCAGCCGGTCGGTCCGGTGGATCAGGGCTTCGATCTGATGATTGAGCGCGATGAGATGGAGCAGGTCACTTATTACTATCTGGAGCTCCCGTGGACGGAGCTGGCCCCTGTGATGACCTCGGACGGTTGGCTGTCGTTCTCTGTCCTCGTCAATGATAATGACGGAGCGGGCCGCCGCGGCTGGATCGAGTGGGGCGCAGGCATCGGAGCGACCAAAAACCCGGCGTTGTTCAACGGGATGATCTTGGCGGCACCCGCGGCGGAGGGACCGTGAAGGTCATATCTTACTGCGTTCTTATTCATAACGAAGACCATTCGCTATATTCTCGATTTGGTTCCAGTCTTCTATGACCAGGCTTTGTCGTGATTTATGGATGATACCCGCAATGTGAAGTCTCTGAAGGACTCGATTAAGATGTCTGGGCGTGGTGCCGATTACAGAAGCGATGTCAGCGATATGAGGAGAATAGATTTCTTGTCCGAAAGGATCGTTCCCTCGCGTAGTCAACAGGTAACTGGCCAGACGTTCTTCAACAGTCGCTAACAGATTAATACGCGACGCAGTCGTGCAAGTCTGCAGCTTGTAAGCAAGATGTTCTAAAAGCAAGTTTTGAAAAACGGTTTCTTGCATGATTTTACGATGAACGAATGTTTTGTTTAGAAAGATGAAGCGGGAGGAGGTTGCGGCGTCCACCCGCGATTGAACAGGGACATTACGGATGAGTTCAATATCGCCGAATATGGATAACGGTCTGCCAAAACGAAGCAACAACGATTTCCCTGTAGCTATGCTGCTCGATACTCGTGATGCTCCTTGGACTTGAAGATATAATCCATCGAGCTCGTCGCCTTCTTGCATAATATTTTCACCCGGATTATATTCTCGCAGATGAATATGCTCAGGCTGAGTGGTATGCGCTGACAGGAAGGACAAGGAATATGTAATTAGTTCCTGTTGAATGTCGTTGGACCGGTCAATTATTTTCATTCTGTCACCTCTATTTGGTCATCTGTCCTTTTCATTATAAAGGAAAGGCGTATGATTGAATCAAGGAGGAAGAGTGAGATGAAGGTTGTGTTTGATTTGGATGGAACGATCTGTTTTCGAGGGAAACCGTTGAGCAAAAGGATGGTCAGAGAGCTTGATTTACTTATGGAGGAGGGGCATCATATAGCCTTTGCATCAGCAAGGCCTATCCGAGACTTATTGCCGATATTGCCTGCAAAATATAAACGCCTCCCTATGATTGGCGGCAACGGCGCTTTTGTCTACGCTGAAGGCAAAGCAATGAAGATCCATCAGTTTACTCCAGAGTTGTCTTCGCGGATCAAGGAGCTGCTTCTACGATTCGAGGCCGAATATCTGGTCGATGGCAGTTGGGATTATTCTTTCCATTGCAGTTTTGAGCATCCCATACTGATGAATGTAGATCCAGCCAGAAAGGCGTGTCGGCTAGCGTTGGAGGAATTGGAAAGTATAGTGAAGGTTGTGGTGCTTGGAAGCAAGGATATGGAGCGCCTGTATGATGAATTAACGAGATTGCCCGTTCAATTGTACATGCATGGAAAGGAAAACATAGTAGACATTAGTCCCGGTCATATTGATAAATGGTCCGGTTTGCAGGAGCTGGGATTTCAGCCGACTGCTTTTATAGCCGTTGGGAATGATGCCAACGATATGTCGATGTTTCGTATGGCTGGCCGCTCGATCTGTGTTGGCGATCATGAGGACTTAAACAAAATTGCGACGAGTCATGTGTGTTCTGATGAAGAGGAGGTTATTACGGCTATAAATCGGATGAGGATAGAATTACGCAACGAATAGTTATATTTGTTATTTGTACAACAAAAGAACCTTCGCTCCTGCTGCAGATAGGGGGAAGGTTCTTTTGCCTAGCTCCAGTATTTTTTTATGATTTCATCTCGACCGGAGTAGACGCGCGAGGCTTTATAGTGCTCGGGATCTTTTTTGTGAAAGTTCTGGTGGTACTCCTCCGCAGGGTAGAAGACAGATGCGGGTTCGATAGCTGTGACGACCGGCTGGCTAAAACGCCCGGACCGATCGAGTTCGGTTTTGGATCGTTCGGCAAGCATACGTTGCTCTTCGGTATGATACAAGATGACAGCGCGATACTGGCTCTTGCGATCATTACCTTGACCAACAGCATCGGTAGGGTCGATCTGCGGCCAGTAGAGCTCCAATAGTTTTTCATATGGAAAGATGTCGGGGTCGTAGGTTATCTGTACAACCTCGAGATGGCCCGTCTCGCCGGTAAGCACTTGCTCATACGTCGGGTTCTCGACAGTTCCGCCCATATATCCTGACAGGATGCCGTGAATGCCTGGCTGTTCTTCAAAAGGCGTTACCATACACCAGAAACATCCGCCAGCAAATGTCGCAACCTCTTTCATTGGCATAACCTCTTTTCATGGATGTGAAAATCATCTGTAGATGTGACTATAACGATCGCAACGCGAGCGCGAATTCATACAAGAAATAACAGGAGAAGCCGATAAGCATTAGGCCGGCTACAACAGACACGACCTGAATCATCCGCCGACTCATGATTTTGCGCGTAACCGCGACAATGGATAGCAGACCGAGATCGTGCGCCAGAATACCGCTCAGCACGCCGCTTGAAGCAAGAATAAAAGTGCCGTAATGGTCTGAACTGTAGGAATCAGACAAGACTGCACCGAATACGGACACCCAGAAGACAAGATTGCCAGGAGAAACTGCGACCAGCAGGCCGTTACGGTACGTCTGCCAGAACGATTTGTTCGTTTTCTCGTCGGCGGGGGTAATATCCTTGTCTGCACTCCGGATGGAATCATAACCGAGATAGGCTAAAAAGGCTGCGCCGATGATCCACAAGGGAACTTGCACATAAGGGATGGAGAGGATGGAGGCGAATCCGAAAACCATAGCGAAAATGAGAGCCAGATCAACCGTCATGCCTCCCAGTCCGACGGCCCATCCGTGCATAAATCCATTCTTTAAGCCCTGCTTGGTCATTTCCACCGTAATGGCGCCCACTGGCATGGCAATCGCCAAGCCTATCAAAAAATACTTGACATACAAATCCATGGTGCTTTCCTTTCTCATGGTGAGATTGCAATATGACATTGAGTGTAAAGCAAATGCATAAGAAACACAAGCGATTGGAGTGTTCAATGATCAGCCATAAAATGCCGCTCCAGCCTGCGGCTTAGCCACCAGCAGACGGCTACGAGTAAGAGAATCAGCGCCAGCTCCCAAGGCCGCTCCATGAAGCGCTGCACATCATGACCGACGTAGGACACATAAAATACCATGATGGCCTTGCCCGGCAGCAGCGCCAGCAGATAGGAGCGTAGCCGCATACCCGCTGCCGCCGCAGCGACGTTCACTGCAACAAAAGGCCCTGCCGGGAACAGGCTGAGCACAAAAACATAGCTGAACGCATTGCGTCTCGCCCACACTAACGCACGGTTGACCTTGGGCTTGCCTGTCCAGCGCTGGACATATCTCAGGGATGAGGCCTTTTGCACCAGGATAAAGGTGGTGATGCAGCCGCCTACAATCCCTAACCAGGAATAGAGGAATCCTTGCCACAAGCCATAAACGGCAGCGTTGAGCCCGATAATCACCATCGTGGGCAGGGGAGGTACAAAGGACTTCATGAAAGTAAGGAAAATGCCCGGCAATGGACCCCATGCGCGAAAGCGCTCGAGCCATTCACCAAGATCCGCTTCGGACCATGAGAGCAATAAAGCCAATGTATTCATCAGACGGGAAGCTCTCCTTTACGCGCCATATTAGACGTACCTATCTATACAATAACAACATCCGAGCGCTGCGCCAACTGTGTCCAAGATCATAACCTCCGCTCATTCGATATGCTATAATTAATTGTAAGAAAATAGTAGATCTTATCGGAGGCGGAACCATGAGCGATTATAGGGCAACCCTGGAGGAACGATATGCGGAGCAAGTTAGCTTTAAGCTGATCGAAAAAGACGCCGAACAATTTTACGCCGCTCATGCTCTGGAAGACTGTTATACGATGGGGCAGGAGCTATACCAATCCGGTAATTATCAAGTTCAGGAAGCGGGCGTATATTTGCTCGGTTATGCCGCTACTGCTAACGACAAGGCGCTGTTGTTTCTGAAAGAAGAAGTGAGTCGACATGACAACTGGCGAGTGCAGGAGGTATTGGCCAAAGCCTTTGATAGGTATTGCAGCCTCATTGGGTATGAGACCGCATTGCCCATCATAAAAGACTGGCTGGCGAGCGATATCGCCAACACGCGGCGAGCGGTTTCGGAAGGATTGAGAATATGGACGGGCCGGCCCTACTTTAAAGAGCATCCCCAACTGGCGATCGATTTGTTAGCTGCGCACAAGGAAGACGAAAGCTTGTATATGCGCAAGTCGGTCGGGAATGCCTTGCGCGATATTAGCAAAAAACACCCAGCGTTAATCGCAAAGGAACTAGAACAGTGGAATGTATCGTCGAAGGAAATAAAACAGGTGTACAAATTAGCAAGCAAGTTCATTGCGCAGGAGTAGGGACAGTGATACAGTTGTGCATTTCCCGTACAGTGGCCATATCGGGCACACAGTTGTATCGGTCGTGTTTTCACTTCCGCAGCTGCGCAGCGAAATGCTCATACTTGGGATACAGCAAGGGGGCGGGGATGCCGTGCTCCTTGCCGCAGTCATAGACACTTTTGCACACATAGATCAGATCGTCGACATTACTATGCAGCTGCATGATCCGCCGCGTCAGCTCGTTGTTGGCGAACATTCGCTTCATCAGCCATCCGGCGATCCGAGGCGGGATTGTGTAGGGCAGCAGATCTTTCCTGTAATGGCGAAACGAGACGCCTCGTGCTTCGATGATGCGGATGGCCTCGCGGATCGTTAATACGCTCTCCATCAGAGCTTTCGACGAGGTCATTACCGTTTGAGCGGCACGGGCAGGGTCGAAGACGTCGCCGTATTTGGCCGCCGTCGTAATCACGCCGGCATTGATGGCCATGTGTATCCAGATCCACGCCAGCATATCATAAGGAACCTCGGTTTTTAGATGGCAGGAGGAGAGCAACGCCATCAGATCGGCATAGTTGGCGATGTTCGCTTTTTCCTGGCTTTCAAGCATGAGGTGGCCGAAGAGGACGCTGTCCAATACACCATGCTCGATACTCCCGCCCGCAACAGGATACCCCAGGATATATGGCCTGTGGCCAAACCACTGATCCACCACGGACTTTTCCTCCCATATTCCATTCAACACGATGATCGTTCCCTGCAGGTTGTGCTCATTCAGGGTCTGGATGGCTGCAGCCAGCTTCCCCGCCGACACGCTGATTACAATGAAATCATAGCTGTTATCGGGCTGTGCAAAAGCAAGAGAATACTCAGCCTGCTTTGCCTCTCCTTTACCGTTATAACGGCCATCAAACAATTTCACCGTCAGGCGGCTTGGCGCATCGGCCTGCTTGTTCTCTCGGATAAAGTGTTCAACCGTGTGCCCGGATGCTTGAAATACATAGCCGTAGGTTGTACCGATAACGCCTAGGCCCACCACCAAGATTCTCATATGGATCACCAGCTTTCGATTATTCGGAGTGATGCGTTTTGCTTGTAAGCTGATCCATCATATATGCCAGTTGAGCATCGATCTGAGCCTCATCGAGAGCAAGCACTGTACTGGACATACGAAGCCCCTCCAGGCAAAAAATAATATGCTGCGCCGCGGTGGAGGCATTTCCAACAAATTCCTCGTTCTCGATACCGCGTTGAATTATGGTTTGCAGATAAGCTGCAGCAGCTGAAAACCGGCTCTCCAGGGCAGAGGGATCGAGCTGCTGCCGTTGGGCAAAAAGATACTCGTAGGTTGCAATAATTAAACTGTCGGAGGGATGCAGCAGCTCTTGTTTTTGTTGTGCAAGGAACCGCTGCATGAGTCGTGTGGCAGTAGGATTGGGATCTTCAGTATCCGTCGTCTCATCGGAGTGGTTCTCTTTGGCTTGCCTGAGCAGGATCGCTTCATAAATCTCGCTGGTGCTCTTGAAGTACAGATAAACGCCGCCACGGCTGATCTGACAGGCGGCGATAATATCCTTCATGGTTACATCTTTATAGCCCTTTGCTGCGAATACATGCTGCGCTTGTGCGAGAATATAGTTTCTCTTGCTTTCCGCTTTTGGACCCATAGCTCGACCTCCTGACATGACACAAGTGTCATAAATTTATTATATGACATCTGTGTCATGTCGATCAAGTGCAAATTAATCCTGCCTGTAAGCTCGAGGCTGTTCATTACCCCTCCTGGCTAACCCGCCCGAAACTACGAGCAGATCCCCGGTACGCATCAGATCGTCCAGATGCCGGCAGGAGGGGCTGAGTTGGAGCAGCAGTGGCAATCGGTAGCGCCATAACACAGCCCTAAGGCTAATAATGTCTCGTTATCGAAGGCTATGATTATAGCGCATACAGCGGTTTGAAATCGCCTTCCATGATTATATAGGCTCACCCTTCAAAACACCTTTTAATCTATCGTGGAAAAGGTGTTTTTCGTTTGTTTAGCTATGTAAAAACACGTCTCTTTTCACTACAATGAAGTCCGAATCAAGATTTGCTGGCGGCCGCTTGATTTCTTGAAAAACAGACAGAGGTGATTTTCGTATGAAAGTTGATCCAAGCGCTGCAGCACGCCAACGTACCGAGAGTGTATTAGCAAACCGATTTCCGTGGGCCGGCTTGCTGGCCTTGGCGATGGCCGGGTTTATTTGCATTCTCACAGAGACGCTTCCTGCGGGCTTGCTTCCCTATATTAGCGAAGGACTTGGCGTGTCGGAGGCGCTGGCGGGGCAGCTCGTCACGCTGTATGCTCTGGGCTCGCTGGCAGCGGCGATTCCGTTGACTGCGTTGACGCGAGGCTGGAGGCGGCGGCCTTTACTGCTCGGCTGCCTCCTCGGTTTTCTTGTTTTCAATACGATCACCGCGCTTTCCGACCATTATATGCTCACCTTGGCAGCTCGCTTGCTGGCCGGAGTATGTGCCGGGGTGCTATGGGGGATGATCGCAGGCTACGCCCGTCGGATGGTGCCCGATGCATGGAAGGGGCGCGCGATGGCGGTAGCGATGGTGGGCACTCCGCTGGCGCTGGCGCTTGGCGTGCCGCTGGGCACGTTCCTTGGCATTTGGGTGGGCTGGCGCTGGGTGTTTGGAGTGATGTCTTTACTGACCATTGCTCTGCTTGCCTGGGTGTTTTGGAAGCTGCCTGATTTTCCGGGGCAGACGGCTCGGCAGCGATTACCGCTGCGCAAGGTCTTTACGCTTAGGGGGATTCGCCCGATTTTGGGCATCGTCTTACTCTGGGTGATTGCCCATAATGTGCTGTATACCTACATTACTCCCTACTTAGAGCAATCCGGGCTTGCAGGACGCGTGGATATGATCCTGCTTGTTTTCGGCCTTGCTTCGGTCGCCGGTATAGGTCTGACAGGCTTGCTTATTGACCGCAGGCTGCATCGATTAATTGTGCTGAGTACGTCGGGTTTTGCAGCAGCTTCTCTGGCTCTGGGGATCGGAAGCGAACAACCGCTTATCGTATATGTCGGGGTTGCGGTATGGGGGTTGACCTTTGGAGGAGCGCCCACATTATTGCAGACAGCGCTGGCCGAGTCTGCCGGAGAGAATGCAGATGTAGCCCAAGCTATGCTCGTCACCGCGTGGAATCTGGGCATTGGCGGCGGCGGTCTGGCAGGAGGCATCCTGCTTGAGAGCTTGGGCGTTGCCTCGTTCTCCTGGACGGTGCTTGTACTGATGCTGCTTGCGACTGCTACAGCGTTGTTTACAAGAAGCAGCGTCCGTATGTAGAGCTAGGGCTGGGGCGGAGAGTCGGTAACAGGCTCCGATTCCGGCAAGGGCAAGAGATACTTGTGGTCGACGGGCGATGACATCACGATCAGGGTCGTATACGTTCCGTACTTGGCGCTACGATCTCCGAACTGCTCGAGCAATGGGGTCGAATCCGTCCTTACCTTCAGCAAATAGTTGTGCTCGCCGCTGATGCGATGGCATTCGATGACCTCTGGCGATGTACGGCAGAAGTTTAGAAAGGCAGTGCATGCACTTGTATGAAACAACATATATGCGGTCGCGTGCTTTCCGATTTTTTCGGGGGACAGTACGGTTCGATACTCTTGAATGACGCCTTTCTCCTCCAGCCGTCTGACTCTCTCGGTTACAGCGGGCTGCGAGAGTCCGACAAGCTTGCCCAGCTCGGTCATCGAGATTCGGGCCTGGCTCTGCAGATGCGACAGAATTACTTGATCCAATTGATCCATAGATGGTTGCTCCTTTAGTTTATAGTCGCCATTCCCAAACGGCCTTGTTATTCTTGTTAAGATAACGCTAAACGCTCGGAAAATCAATGCCATAAAAGTCTGCATTACGAAAAACCCAAGTTCGCTCCAGCAACTTGGGTTTTTCGTGGTATAGGAAAATACGCTACCAGTTGGAATACAGCGGGCTCGGACCTGGATGTGTAGGAAAATGGGGCAGCACATACTCTGCCAGCTCCTGAATGATTTCAACGGGTGGGCGGCTTGAAAATTGAATGCCTAACGCAGCATGATTTACACCGGCAACCTGCCATTCCTCCAATAACTGAATTAACCCCTTGCGTCCTGTACGTAATATAAATCCACCACGCAGCGGCGTGCGGGGATGATCAGGATCGTCGACCAAATCAATCCATTCATTGGTCATATGGGGCTTGAATGCTCCCCCAACTATTTTATCGCGCCAGGTACTAATTTTCTGAGCCAAACGCTTGGGTCCCGAATGGTCGGCTGTAGCTTCCGGATAGGTTAGCCAACCGTCGCCTTGCTCTGCGATCCAATCAAGCGATTGGCGGCTTGATCCCGTTACAATGAGTGGGATATCGCCTGCTGTCGGTCGCGGCAAGAGCTCGACACCTGACACCTGCCCAAGCGATGAATGAATGGACGGATGACGTTGCCTGATAAGCTCGCGGAAAAAAGCAACGGCTTCCCTGAATCGCTCTCCACGCTCATCTGCATTCATACCATACGCTGGAAATTCAACGGGACGGTCACCCGAAGCAATTCCCATCACCAAGCGCCCACCAGACAAAACATCGATCGACAAAGCGGATTTTGCCAAGTCAATCGGATGGCGAAGCGTAAAAATAGCACTCCCTGTTGCCAGAGCGACATGGCGTGTTTTGGCAGCCAAATAAGAAAGGTAGGCAAATGGATCGAAGAGCTGCCCAGCATCCTGAAAACCAGGATCGTATAAGGGAACGTCTCGTACCCACACGGCGGCAAAATTCAACTCATCGATTAACTGTACAACCTCCGCCTGATCCTTCAAAGCCTCCATCTGACCTGTATAGAACCTTAATGGCAAGAAAATGCCTATCGTTAACTGATCTGGTGCGAACATGCGACGATACCCGGGATGACTCTGGAAGCCTGACTTACTTGCTTGCAATGGATTCCCTCCTAAACGAGATGTGGCTTTCAAGTCTTGCTTGCTTCAAAGGAAGTGATATCATTGTAAACAGTATCTGTCCCTTTTAGTAGTTACAGTTCTAAACATAATAATGGGGTCAGATTGCAATTGCCATGTAGATAAGGAGTGAAAATCATGGATATTACCCTGCTGCTGAACAATCAATCGAAGGAGCCTTTGTATGTTCAGCTCTATCAACATATCAAAAAAGAAATTATGAATGGAAAATATGCTGCCAATACCCGTCTTCCCTCCATTCGTACATTAGCAGGACATCTTCATATTAGTCGCAATACCGTAGAGCTGGCGTACCAGCAGTTAATTGCCGAGGGCTATGTTCTAAGCAAGCCCAGAAGCGGCTTATATGTGATGGCATTGCAGTTGGATACCTTGTCCTTGCAGCGACCAAAGAATGAAGCATTACTGGAAGAACGCGAGCATAAGCTCACTCCCGTCAAATATGACTTTCGGTACGGCGACGTAGACGCTGCGCATTTCCCGCTCGCAACCTGGCGCAAGCTCTCTCATCAATGTCTGCTGCCAGAGCAATCCAGTTTGTACTCTTATGGAGAGTCTCAAGGGGATCGGGCGCTACGTCTTCAATTATCCAGTTATCTGTACAATTCAAGAGGAGTCAACAGCTCAGCAGAGCAAATCATCCTGGGAGCAGGCGTTCAGTATTTGACTGGACTGCTTTGCGGGCTGTTGCGATCTGTCACGGGCACTGCTATTGCAATGGAGGACCCCGGCTATGACGGCTTGCGGACCGTGTTTCATCACCATGGTCTTCAGGTGTACCCTATTGGACTGGAAAGAGATGGGCTCAACATCGACATGCTCTATAACAGCCCTTGTCGCGCCGTCTACATTACTCCCTCACACCAATTTCCGATGGGTACAGTGATGTCGCTTGCAAAACGGATGCGATTGCTGCAATGGGCAGAGGACAAAAACGGCCTAATTATTGAGGATGACTATGACAGTGAATTTCGTTATGTTGGCAAGCCTATCCCCTCCTTGCAAAGCTTGGATACCCATCACCGTACCGTTTACCTAAGCACCTTTTCCAAATGTCTGCTGCCATCCATACGCATCGCCTACCTTGTGCTCCCTCCCTCTCTGCTGAAGCTGCATCACGAGCACAACTACCGCGTATTTGATCAGACGGTCTCCACACATCATCAGCAAACGCTGGAGCTATTTATGCGCAAGGGACACTGGGAGGCTCATATTCGCCGCATGCGCAAGATTTATCATAAAAAGCAGGATGCGCTTATCGAAGCCATCACACAGCTAATGGGCTCTAAGACAACAATTATTGGGCAAGATGCGGGTCTGCACATTTTGCTTCGTGTCCACAACGGTATGAACGAGGAGCAACTGATTCATGCGGCTGAAATGGAAGGCGTCCGTGTATACGCCGTGTCTCCTTTTTGGGCAAGTGCTGCCGAGGCTGAAGCCTCGATGGTTCAAGTCGGCTATGGAGGACTGGAGATCGAGGATATGAGTAAAGGCGTTCAGGCTCTGCATCGCGCATGGTTTCCGGGATAAAGTGGTGACCAAACGTCACTGGTTTTCGACAAGAGGCTCCTATACAGTTTAGGAACAAGCGTGTGAATAGGACTGCAAAAGGAGCGTAGCGGAAATGATGCGAGACATGAAGAGAAAGTTGGCGTTGTGCGCAATGGCGCTGTTACTGACGCTGCCCGTGCTGTCGAACCTGGGAGGCACAGTAGCTGTGGCAGGCGCGACGCCGGGAGAGTATCCGATTACCTATGGCGCCAACGTTAGCCATGATTCTCCGATAATCGACGGAGGCCGGATCGTGTATACGCTCGGCGGCAATGTGTATGTGTACGATGCGACGTCCAAGCAAAAGCGGCAGCTGACGACGAGCGGCAAGGCTTATATGCCGGAAATTGGCGGAAATGAGGTCGTGTGGTCGGAAAATCGCGATGGAACAAACGATATCTTCCTCTACGATCTCGTCGCCAATGAAGAAACGCAAGTTACCCAAACGGGCTCGGTATACGAGGTGAACCCAAAGCTCGCAGGTACGGAGCAGCAGTACATTGTGTATGGGATCGGCAATGGTATCTATCTCTATGACGTAGCCGGTCGAACCTCGCAAAAAATCAACACGATCGACGACAGCGATTACTCGGCTCAGACCGGATATGCCGTGTCGGGCGACCGGGTCGTATGGTATGAACACCGATATAATCCCGCCTCGATGTCCATGCATCTGTATACGATTGGCGGCAATGGGGGAGCGACACCGATCGCGCAAGACGCCAACCTGGCGGTATCCCAGCCCAATCTGGCCATCGATGGGGACAAGCTGGTCTGGGTGGACAGACAGACGGGATCATACCGCGACAATATTTACTTTTATGATCTTTCAGAGGGAAGCGGACGCTTCCTGGATCCCCGCGACAACAATCAGAGCGCTCCCGCCATCGACGGCGACAAGGTCGTCTGGCTCGATAATCGCAGCGGCAAAAACCAGGTATACAGCTATGATCTGGCCGCAGCCTCCGCTGCGTCGGTGACGGCTTCGGATGTGAGTAAAACGAGTGTCGACCTCTCCGGGAGCAACATCGTGTGGGGGAACGGCAAAAATATTTATGCCAGTGCCGACATCGGGCCCAGTCCGATCGATGCCTTGAACCAGGCGGCGAATGCGGAGGAGATCGGCGACTTGCTCGAAAGCGCGGATATCGGCTTGACGTCGCCGGGGGATTACGCCAGTTGGCAAAATTACAAAGATAAAGGCTTTGTCGCCAATGAGGTATGGTCGTCCCGTCCCGCGCAAGGCTACGCCAGCTTGACAGACGTACAGGCTGCCTTTAACGAAGCCGTGCAGGAGCGGCTTCCGATCTCGCGTGTCCATGCTGCACGCAAGCTAACGCCTTTGACCGAGGCGCTTGGCAGCCCCGACCTGGGCTTGGACCTGTCAGCTTATCTGGCGTTAGCGCCGAAGGATCGGGCTGCGGCCATCCAGACCTTCTCGATTAATAACTCTGGCAGCGGCTTTGATAACCTGGAGCAGCTCCAATGGGCGCTGGACGAGGCTGTGCTGGCGTGGTCGACGTCGGAGTTCCGTTATATCGACGACATGGACATGAACGGATGGTTCGGCGATCTGGCGGCGGACAGCCAGGGCAATCTCTATGTCGCTTATACCGATGAGGATCATGGCGAAAAAGCTACCGTTCGACGTTACGACAAAGCAAGCGGCTCCTGGCTGGTCGTGGGCAGCCAAGGCTTCAGCGAGAATGTTGCGAATTCGGATTTTGCGATCGCCTTTGACAGCAATGACATGCCGTATGTTGCGTTTTCGGACCAGGCGCGAGGCAACAAAGCTATAGTAATGAAGTTTAACGGAACCGATTGGGAGACGGTCGGCCAAGCCGGCTTTACGGCGGGAAGTTACCCTTTCTTTTTGAACCTCGCGATCGGTGCGGGAGATGTCCCTTATATTGCCTATTCGGAGACGGGAGGAGGGGGACGCGGGCATGTGTTGAAGTTCGACGGCACGGACTGGGTCCAGGCGGCTTCCAACAATCCCTTGTCTGCCGGTGCGAGATATATTCATCTGGAGCTGGATAGCGCCGGTACGCCTTATATCGGTTTTTCCGCTACTGTCAATATGTCCAGTCAAGCAAAGGTGATGAAGCTGGACGGAACGACGTGGCAGAATGTCGGGACTCCGAACGCAAGCCTGAATCCGTACTATATGGATTTTGCCATCGGCGATGACGATGCCTTGTATATCGATATGATTGTCTCATCCCAATATGTCGTCTTTACCTATAATGGCTCGGCATGGGTCGAGATGGAGCAAGACCGCACTCTTGACGTATTAGCTCAACATAGCTTGATGGTGCAAGGAGAGACGATCTATCTCACCTTCCCGCAACGGGACGACTCCAATCGCGCCACGATTATGAAGCTGGAGGATGGCGTGTGGAAGACGGTCGAAACGCCGGGCTTCACGGATGTCAGTGCCGATGGGGATGACTCGAAGATGCTTTGGGTCGACGATGTTCTCTATTACGGCTTCCTGGTTAGAGGCGGACCACGAGGGAATATGACCGCCGTTATCGCTAATGAAGAGCCCGATGCAGCGCCGGTCTATACATTGGGACCGATCCGGGACGTCGCCTTGCCGACGATCAACGAGAGTTATCTCCCGGGCGAGCAGCCGACAACCGCGATCGCGATCCAGAAAGCCGGAACCGGCGTACTGACCAACGTGAAGGCGGAATTAAGCGGCGAGCATGCATCGTCGTTCGAGCTGACGCAGCCGTCCGGTACCTTGAAGAAATTCAAACCGATGACCCCGCTTAAGATCAAGCCTGTAGACGGGCTTGCCGCAGGCACCTACACGGCTACCGTCACGGTGACGGCGGATCAGGCGGAGGCGGTCAGCTTTATGGTTACCCAGACGGTGGACCTCTGGGCTGGCGAATATACAGTAACCTACGATGCGGGCCTATATGGCGTCATCGACGGTGCGGCAAGCGAAGGGGTGCTGCCTGGATCGTATCCGTCAGCGGTTCCGACGGTGGTGGCAAACCATGGCTATACATTCATCGGATGGAGCAAGGACGGCGGCGCGACCAAGCTGAGCGGCGCGGAGGTGTCGTCTGCGGCCGTGACCGGTTCGGTCACGTATACCGCCTATTACGTATTGATGGGCGATGCCAATGGCGACGGCAAAGTTACTAACGCAGACGCCTTGCTGCTGACCAAGTTCATCAAGGGCTTGACTACGCTGACGGCGGAGCAGCAGCTAGCGGTCGATATGAACGGCGACCAGCAATGGGACGCGGTCGATGTACAGATGATATTGGCATTGTGCGTAGGCAAGGGAGGTCAAACGAATGGTTAAGCGGCATGCAATGATGCATACGGCCTATGGGAGGCTGCTGCTCGTCTGGTTAGTGCTGAGTCTGGTCGTCGGTTCATGTGCGGGCCAGGTGGGAGCCGAGCCGGAGCCGGCATATAGCGGCATGATCGAAGTGGAAAGCGTGGCGGGCGCTCCTGGCGACACGGTGAGCATCACCGTCTCTGCGACGCCGGAGGTTATGGTCTGGGCCTACGACATCACGGTCCAATACGATGCGGCCGTCCTGGAGCTGGTGGCGGATCACGAGGTAACCGACCGGATCGAAGTGGATGAGGCAAGCTCGGAGCTTTTCGACTACAATATGCTAGGTTCCGACCAGATCCAAGTGACCGCATCGTTAACAAGCAATGTGCTGCTGGAGCAACAGGAGCTGTTCACGCTCCACTTCAAGATCAAGGACGATGCGGCGTCCGGGACAGCGACGGTCGTCGTGCCCGATAATCTGGGGCTGCTGTACGAGGGAGACGATCCCGTCGAAGCGACTGCGACGGCGGGCGGAGTCACGGTCACCGCTGCGCCGGCGCGCGCAGACATCGTCATCGACAGCGTGAGCGGAGCGCCGGGTACGACAGTACAGGTGCCGGTAAAGGCGGCGAATGTCTCGGGCGGCATCGCGGCTTATGAGCTGCAATTCGATATCGATCCTGCAGTGATGAAGGTTACGGGAGTCGCGAGCGGATCGGGGAACTATCTCGACTGGAACTTCGATGAGCCGAACGGCTGGTTGAGAGTAGCTTGGGTGGACGACGATGGCGGCGAGACGCCGATCGTGACGGGCGATACGCTGTTTACGATCACGCTGGCCATCCAAGCGTCCGCTGCCGCCGGCGTACAGACGCTGGAGGTGACGGATACGCAGGAAGCGAGGTACTTCTCGATGACCAGCGCGGCTGGGCTGGAGATGGAGAAGACAGCGGCAGCAGGGGAGCTGACGATCACTCCGGTGCCGACGTATACGGTGACCTTCGATTCGCAAGGAGGCAGCGCGGTTGCCGCGCCGGGTCCGGTCAATAGCGGAGCGAGGATCAGCGCTCCCGCCGCGCCGACCAAAGCGGGGTATACCTTCCTCGGCTGGTATAAGCAAGCGTCAGGCGGGGCGGCATGGGACTTCCAGGTCGATACGGTAACGGCTAACACTACGCTGTATGCTCGCTGGGCCCAGGAGAGCTCCAACCCAAATCCGAATCCGAATCCGAATCCGAATCCATATCCAACTACCGAGCCAAGTCCGGGGTCCAACCCTGCAACCGGTAGTGCGGCCGAAGGTGTGGACGTGCTGGTCAACGGCAAAGCGGAGCGTGCAGGGACGGCCAGCACAGAGCAGATCGACGGCAGGCAGGTGACGACCCTCGTCGTGGACGAAGCCAAGCTGCAGCAGCGTCTGGAGGAAGCGGGCGAGCGAGCCGTGATCGCGCTGCCGGTCCTCACCGGAAGCGATGTCGTGATCGGCGAGCTGAACGGACGTATGGTGAAGCGCCTGGAAGGGAAGCAAGCGGTGGTCGAGATTCGCACCAAGCATGCCTTCTACAAGCTGCCGGCGGGACTGATCGACATCGATAAGCTCTCGCGGAGCCTCGGCGCCGAGCAAGCATTGCAGGACATCAAGATCCGCATCGAGATTGCTGCTCCTCCAGCGGAGACGCTGCGGGCTGCGGAGCAAGCGATGACGGAGCAGGGCGTCGCCATTGTTGTCCCGCCGGTCAGCTTTGCCGTCCATGCGGTGTATGGAGACAAGACGGTAGAGGTGACGACATTCGACGCCTATGTGGAGCGTACGGTACGGATACCTGACGACGTCGACCCTTCGCGCGTGACGACAGGCGTTGTCGTCGAGCAGGACGGGACGCTCCGCCACATCCCGACGAGCATTACCCGGATCGATGGCAGCTATTACGCGCGGATGAACAGCTTGACGAATAGCTTGTATTCGGTCGTGTGGCACCCGATGGCATTCGTGGATACGGCAGGCCACTGGGCCGAGGCTGCTGTGAACGATATGGCTTCGCGGATGATCGTCGAAGGGACGAGCGTCGATCGTTTCGAGCCGGATCGGTCGATCACTAGGGCGGAGTTCGTCGCGATCCTGGTGCGCGCGCTCGGTCTGAGGCCGGAGAGCGGCGCGAGCGGCTTCGGGGATGTCGAGGCTTCCGCCTGGTACAACGGCGCGATTCAGTCGGCCCTCGACTACGGATTCATCGATGGCTTCGAGGACGGGTCCTTCCGTCCGGGCGATACCATCACTCGCGAGCAGGCGATCGCGATCCTGGCGCGCGCCTTGGGCATCACAGGCGTCGAGCGCACGGCGGGAGCTGGCGAAGCAGCCGAGCGCGTCGCCGCATTCACAGATTCCGCCAGCATATCGCCTTGGGCGTTGCCTGGCATCACGGACCTGGCGGCTGCGGGACTACTGCGAGGCCGCAGCGACAGCGAGCTGGCGCCTGGCGCGCATATCACCAGAGCCGAAGCGGCTACGCTGATCAGGCGGCTGCTGGTTCATGCGGATTTGATTAACGAATAATCAATCACGATTCGCAAACCAACCATTCACGCAAAACTCGTAACGAACCCCGCTTTTGGATGAGCCGAAGCGGGGTTCTTTTTGTCTTTTTCACTTGGTCACATTTTGTCGAAATATGCTAGAATGAATGATAGACAGGCAGATTATGGGCAAGGGAGGCTTCAGGTCATGAAACCGCTTGATATTGTAATAGCCGATGATGACGAATTAATAAGGATCGGCTTGGAGCTTGTGCTGAGCGGAGAGCCGGATCTGCGTGTGGCGGGGACGGCGTCCGACGGAGCGGAAGCGCTTCGGTTGATCCGTCATCGCAGACCGGACATCGTATTGCTGGATTTGCAAATGCCTGTGATGGATGGACTGACCTGTATCCAGGAAATCCGGAAGCTCTATACCGACTTGCCGATCCTGATCTTGACGACGTACAGCGAAGAAGAATTTATCTTCCGGGCGCTGGCCTATGGGGCGAACGGTTACCTGCTCAAAGGGCTCGACTCCGACCAGCTGGCGAGCAGAGTCCGGGAGGCGGCGATGGGACGGTATTTGCTGACAGCGGAGGTTGCCGCCAGCATCGCCCGTTACGTGCTCAACAGCGACCATAGCATCAAGCAGAGCGGCATCCTTCGTTTTTTCGAACGCAGCCCGCAATTTACGAAAACAGAGCAGACCATCATGCTGCGGCTGCTGAATCGTCTGCCCAACAAGGAGATTGCGGAATCGATGCATTTTAGCGAGGGGACGATCAAAAATTATTTGACGACCATCTACGAGAAGTTGTCGGTCCGAGGCCGCAAGGAAGCCGTCGATTATCTGGAAGCAATGGCCGCCAGAGGACTGCACGGCTAGGGGGTGTCTAGCGGCAGAGCGAGATAAAAGACGCTGCCGTCTTCCCCGCTGGATACACCAACATCTCCGCCATGCCGCCTTGCGATTTCTTGTACAATCGTCAGCCCGAGCCCGCTGCCTTGCTCATTGCCTTCGCGATTTTTGTAAAATCGGAGGAACACCTGGGGCAGCTCTGCTGCCGGGATGCCCCGCCCGTAATCCTCTACCTCGATCACTAGCGCGGGTCGTCCATTGGCATCGCGCCTAATCCGGCCGTTGATGGTTAGTTTTTCGCTGATTCCCCGGCTGAACTTCACCGCATTGCCGACATAGTTTTGCAGCGCCTGGAGGATACGGAATCGATCGACGGTTACCGTAGCCTGGCCATCCTCCCCATTCAGCTCGATATTCATGTGCAGTACATAGTTTTCTTGCTCCAGCTCCGGCTCGAATCGTCTGCGAATCTCGGCCAGCAGCGCATCTGCCGCCACGCGTTCGAGGTGGAAGGGCAGCTCGCCAGACTCCAGCTTGGACAGCTCGAACAGATCCTGAATCAGCCGTTCGATATAAGCGAGCTGCGCCGCCAGCTTGGCCATCATGGACGGATGCCCCGTGCCTTGCTTGCCCTCCGCCATCAGCTGCACATATCTGCGAATGCCCACGACCGGCGAAGCCAGATCGTGAGCGATATGGACGAGCATCTTCGTGCGGATCGACTTGCTTTCCGCCAGCTGTTCGTTTTTGCTGCGCAGATCCTCTGTCCTCGCCCGCACTTTTTCCTCCAGTCCGAGGTTGACCTCCGCCAGCTCGCCCACCAATGCATCGTTGCGTGCCGACAGGAGCGAATAACGATAAGCGACAATCACTGTCTGCGCCAGCAAAAACAGCACCACCGCATAATTCGTCGTCTCGACGGTATTCGCCCAGCCCATATAATAGAAGGTATCGTTGACGATGGCGACGGTAAGCACGAGCAATGCGACCAAATTGATCCGCGCGCCTTCGCGCTGGCGAAGCATCGCCCGGATGCCTACGTAAAAGACAAAATAAAGCAAAATGGCCGCTTTGATCGCCGTCTGCGGCAGCAGCGTCGAGGTAAAGGTATCGGCCGGCTGGGTCAGCACGTACAGGCCAAGTCCGCCCGCAGTCAGATAGGACAAGTAAAGCATCGTCCGATGCGCCTCGCGAGGATACAAATGCTTCATTAACAGAACAAGCAGGATAAAAGCGGTCAGCTCGGCCACATACTCCAGCTTGACCAGCAGCTCCCAGCTGTCGATGCCGAGCAGCAGCTTCGATAAATAGCCGTTCAGCAGCAGCGTCCTGGCCGCCACGGCGACCGTGACCAGTCCCAGGAAGAGCGTCGCCGGATCTCTTTTGCGGATGGCGCAAATGACGAGATGATAGACGCCGATAAACAAAAATCCGCCGATAATAAAAATATCGTATAACAACTCTTTGACGATAAAGGGCGTCAACGCTTCGATGCTGCCATATAACATCTCTCTGCGGATGCCGCCTTCGCGGAAGGAATAGTTGGACACCTGGAGGAGGAGCTCGACCTGCTCTTGTCCAGGCTGGAAATAGATCAGATTAATATGAGACTGCGGCGACTCGTCGCGATCGTCGGCGCCTACGGTGCCCAAGCCGGCATACTCGGCGCCGTCGATCCAGATCCTGTAGGCGCTCCCGATCGAGCGGATAAACAACCCCCGGCTCGTCCCCACCTCGTCTGGAGGGATGCGGAGCAGCAGCCGATAGGTGCCGTGGCCGTGCCCCGTCTCCAGCAAGCCATGGTCCGATGCAGCGCTCCATGAGGCGGGGACCTTGATCATCCGCCTGTCCGCCCCGCCCAGCTGCGGATCGCCGGGCTCCAGCAGCTTCCCGCGATAAAATTCCCATTCGCCGTCCAGCGGCGCCATATCGCTCCCCTGACCGTGCTCGGCGCTGCGTAGATCGAGCACGCCTTGATCGGCCCGAAGCTGCTCCTGCGCAGCATCTAGAGCCTGCTGCCCCTCCGCGGCGGCAATGGCCGCTGTTGCCAGCGGCGCAGCAACCGCGATTGCAAGTCCCATCACCAGCAGCATAATTACAACCCCATACATGCGGCTGGCCATCGTCATATTCCCCCTCGTGCGACTAAAGTCTCATGTCTATGTACAATAGTAATTGCCTTGTGCGATCAGTATAGCACAGATCGCTGATCCAGACTCCGTATGTTCTTCTGGCGTTGAGCCGTTGCAGCGCCAGTTTGGATTTCTTTTGAATCGAAAGTAAAAAGAAATAAATTGACAACATAATCGAAAGTATATAAGATTGAAGTATAATAAAAACGAAGTTTTAGACTTTTGAAAAATGCCAAAGAGGCACGGGATCGAATCTGTAG
>NZ_BFBX01000018.1:71509-80959 GCF_003851045.1 Paenibacillus sp. 598K
GAAGATCGATCCCGTGACCGGAGGCATTATTTTTCAAAAGTCTGAAAAGAGGGGCGGAGAAACGATGAAGACGGTGAAGCGATCGTTGGCGCAGCTGCTGGGCGAGGAGTACATGGCATCGGTCATGGCAGGGGCCGCGATCTTCAAGGATATGGACATCGAAGAGGCGCGGCAGCTGGCGTACGATGAGGTGGAGTTTATGCCGCAGGCCTACAGGGAGAAGATGGACGGTCTGCTGTCCCAGGTCGGCCAGAGCGTCATAGCGCCGCTGGCAGCCTCCAGCTCCGGGGCGCCGACGACATCCTTCCGCAAAGCCGCCAATCCGCAAGCGAGCCCGCTCGGCGGACTCGGCTACCTTCGGCTCGGCGAGGACGGCCGACTGTATCTGGCCGCCAAGAGCGAGCATTACCATATCCCGCTCGGACATAATTTCCCGGGTTATCAGCTCATCGACCGGGCCAGACAGCTCGGCATTACCAATGCGACGCACAACAACACCCGGGGCCATATTACGCGTCTGCTGGAGCGGGAGCTGATCCGCACGGTGAACGGCCTCGCGCCTGAGGACGAGGGAACGCTGGAGGCGGTGCTGGCCTCCGAGCAGCCTCATGTGCTGAATCGCGTCATCAATCTCGATACCGGCTCCCTGGCCTGCGAGGCCGGGATCAAGATGATGCTGGCGCGCTTCTACAAGCTGGAGGAGCATAGCCCGGAGCCGCAGCACAAGGGGCGCACGCCTGTATTTTTCGTCATCGCGGACAACGAGGGCAAGGGCAGGGCCAACTATCATGGCACGACTGTGATCGCTCAGACGATGCGCGGCTTATGGCCGGAGCTGTACGACAAGATGGAGGCGGCGGGCATCCTCAAGGTGTGTCCGGTCAATATCAATGACATCGACGACTTCCGGGCCAAGTTCGAGCAGTACAATCGACCGCCGTTCAAGACGGCGGGCTTCATCCACGAGATTATTATGATGAACTACGGCGGCATCAAGCTCGAGCCCGAGTTTCTCCAGCAGGCCTACGCGCTTTGCCACGCTCACGATACGCCGGTCATGTGCGACGAGATTCAGTCCTGCATGTGGTATCCGGGAATGTTCCTGTGCAGAGCGTACGGGCTTGACCCTGACTTCGTCATCATCGGCAAGGGCTTCCCCGGAGGGGAATACTCGGCGTCCCGCATCCTGACGACGCACGAGATGGATACGCTCAGCCAGTTCGGAGCGCTCGTCACCAATGGCCAGGAGGAGCTGGCGGCGCTCGCCTATCTGATCACGATGTGCTTCGCCGAGGAGAATGCGGAGTATACCGGGCGCATGGGCCAGTATTACGAGACGAAGCTGCGGGAGCTGGGGGCGCGTTATCCGTCGCTGATCTCGCGCATTGAGGGGAGCGGCCATCTCGCTACGGTTTTTTTCCATGAAGCGGAGCAGGTCGTCCGATTCACGGCGCAGCTGAACGGCAGCTGTATCGATATCAGCGCCCAGACGTACAAGGCCCAGTGCCCGCCGACTGCGCTGACGAAGCCGCCGATCATCGCCACGCCCGCTATGCTCGACTATATGCTGGGCAAGATGGACGAGGCGCTCATGCAGCTCGCCGGCGACGCACGCGGGGCGGCGAGGGCATGAGTTATCTCATCGGACTGGATATCGGCACCTCGGCCGTCAAGGGCGTCCTGCTCTCCGCCGCAGGCGCGATCGCGGCCAGAGCGCATCGTCCTACGCAGCTGCTGTCCTCCGGCGACGGCCATGTGCAGTTCGAGGCGGACGAACTGTACGACCGGGTCGTCACGGTCATCCGCGAGCTGGCGGCGACGCTGCCGGATCGGGCGGGGATCGTCGGACTGAGCATCGCCTCGGCGAGCGGCAACACGTTGCTCGTCGACGAGTCGGGTCGGCCAATGCTGCCAGCGTTCAGCTGGCTGGATGAGCGCGCGCGGGGGAAGATCGAGGCCGTCATGGGTACGCTAGATGCGGGCGAGGTGCATGAGCGGGTCGGCTGGCCGTTGCTGGACAGCTTCCCGCTGGCGCATCTCTCCTGGCTCAGATGTCACGAGCCCGAGCTGCTGGATCGCGCGGCGCGAGTCTGCATGAGCACGGATTATATCCTGTATCGGCTGACTGGCGTCTGGGGCATCGACAGCTCGACGGCGACGACCTTCTATCTGCAGGATCAGCAGGCTGGCAGCTGGCATGCTCCCTATCTGGAGAGGCTCGGGATTGCCGAGGAGCAGCTGCCTTGCATCCGCCAGCCAGGCACGATCCTGGGGCAGCTCGCGGCGCGAGCTGCCGAGGAGACAGGCCTGTCTGCCGGCACATCCGTCGTATTAGGAGCCTTCGACCATCCGAGCGCCGCGCGTGGGGCGGGCGTGCTCGATGAAGGGCAGCTGCTGCTCTCCTGCGGCACGTCGTGGGTCGGCTTCTATCCGTTGCAGGATCGGCGACAAGCGATCGGCAACCGACTGTTGACCGATCCGTTCCTCCAGCCGGCAGGCGCGTGGGGCGGGATGTTCTCGCTGTCTGCGATCGCGACGTCGGTGGACCGCTGTATCACCAGGTATATCGTGGCTGGGTCGGACCGCTACGAGATATTCAGCCGCTTGGCGGCTAGCGCACAGCCCGGAGCGGGCGGACTGCTCCTGCATCCCGAGCGTGTGGCGATAGATGGCGGACTGGAGGGTCAAGCCCCTGCGGATATCGCGCGGGCGCTTATGGAAGGGACGGCCTACCTGCTCCGCATGAAGCTCGACGCGATGAAGGCCGCCGGGATCGTCGCGCGCTCTGTGACGATGGTGGGCGGGCCGTCGGAGACGTTTCCGTGGCCGCAGATCGTCGCCGATGTGCTCGGGATCGAGCTGACCACGGTCAATGGCTCCTGCGCAGGAGCGGTAGGCAGCGCGATTTTGGCCGCGATCGGCGTAGGGCTGTACGAGGATGAGCGGTCCGCGTTGCGCGCGATGGCGTTCCCGGCCCTGACCCGGACGCCGGACCCGGCGCTCCGACAGTTGTACGACGAGCAATATGATATTTTTGTAAGCCAATACCGCGATCTCGGAGGGGTGTAGATGGGAGCCTTATTTGAAGTGAAGGAAGTCGACCGTTTATTTTACGAACAGAAGCTGCAGCGTTTTTTGCCGGAGCGTATCATCGATATCCATACACATGTATGGCTGGAGCATTTTGTAGCTCCAGTCGATCCTTCGCTCGTCCGCGCCGTCACCTGGCCCTGGCGCGTAGCTTCGAGCAACTCGATCGAGGATTTGCTCGAGACGTACCGGCTCATGCTGCCGGGCAAGCAAGTGACGCCGCTGCTGTTCTCGCAGGTGTCGAGCACGACGGATCTTGAGCTGGGCAATGGTTATGTCAGCGAGCAGGTCGCCGCCGGCCAGTATCCAGCGCTGCTGGTAGCCAAGCCGGAGCAGAGCGCCTCCGACTTCGAAGCGGCCATCGAGCGAGGCGGATTCCTCGGCTGCAAGGTATACTTGAATTACGCGGCTTCCTATATCCCGGAGAAGGAGATCCGTATCTACGATTTCCTGCCGCCCCACCAACTGGAGGTACTGAATCGGCGCGGCTGGATGGCGATGCTCCATATCCCCCGGGACGGTCGGCTCAAGGACCCGGTCAATCTGGCGCAGATGCTGGAGATCGAGCGGATGTATCCGCAGCTCAAGCTGATCATCGCCCATGTCGGACGGGCGTACTGCGAGGAGGATCTGGGCGATGCGCTGGACATTCTGGCCGAGACACGCAATATGGTGTTTGATTTTAGCGCTAACACGAACGCCTATGTATTCCAGCAGCTGATCAAGGCGGTAGGCCCGCAGCGCATCCTGTTCGGCAGCGATCTGCCGATCGTACGGATGCGGATGAAGCGCATCTACGAGCAGGGGAGATACATTAATGCGGTGCCGCGCGGACTGTACGGGGATGTGTCCGGGGATCGCAATATGCGCGAGGTCGACGGCGCTGAGGCAGAGGAGCTTTCCTTTTTCCTCTACGAGCAGCTCGATGCGTTCCGGGTGGCTGCCGAGGCCGAGGGCTTGACCAGACGGGACATCGAGGATGTATTCTATAACAATAGCGCAGCCATCATCGACCAGATCAGGGAGGGCGGCCGATGAACAAGCTGCGGATCGGCTTGCTGCCGCTATATATCGAGTTGTATGACGATTACTTCCCGCAGATGAGACCGCGGATCGAGGCGTTCTACGCGACGATCGCCGAGGCGTTCGAGCAGCAGGGGCTCGAGGTGTTGCGGAGTGGCGTATGCCGCGTGCAGGCCGAGTGCGCCGAGGCGGTCCATCGATTCGAGCAGCAAGAGGCGGACGCGCTGGTGACGCTGCATCTGGCGTACTCGCCGTCGCTGGAGTCGTCGAGCGTGCTCGCTGCGACGGAGCTGCCAGTGATCGTGCTGGATACGACGCCGACGTATGATTACAGTCCGCAGCAGCACCCCGATGAGCTGATGTACAATCACGGCATCCACGGCGTGCAGGACCTGTGCAATCTGCTGCTGCGCAGCGGCAAGCGGTTCCTGCTGGAAGCTGGGCATTGGTCGGAGTCGGATGTGATCGGGCGCGTGGTCGAGGGCGTAAAGGCGGCCCGGGTCGCGACGAGCCTGCGACGGGCCAGGGTAGGTCGTCTGGGCAAGACGTTTGCCGGGATGGGCGACTTTGAGGTACCGACCGAGGCATTGCGCCGTACGATCGGGCTGGAGACGATCATCCTTGATGCGGATGTGGCAGGCGATGCGTCAGCGTCGTATATTTCCGATGGCGAGATCGAGCGGGAGATGGAGGATGACCGTCGCGCATTCGAGTCCGACGGACTTGACCTCGCCGCGCACAGACGATCGACGGGCGCCGATCTGACGATGCGCAGGCTGATCGAGAGGCATCGCCTGACCGCATTCACGGTCAACTTCCTCGATGTGACGGGGCAGTCGGGGCTGCCGAGCATGCCGTTCCTCGAGGCGAGCAAGGCGATGGCCAGAGGGATCGGCTATGCAGGCGAAGGCGATGTGCTGACGGCGGCTCTGGTGGGAGCGCTGCTGGCGGTCTACCCGGACACGTCGTTTACGGAGATGTTCTGCCCGGACTGGAAGCATAACCGCGTCTTCCTCAGCCATATGGGCGAGATGAACCTGCGTCTCTGCTCCGGCAAGCCCGTACTGCGAGAGATGAGCTTCCCGTTCACCGAGGCGGACAATCCAGTCGTCGCGTATGGCCGATTCCACGGCGGCGAGGCGGTCTATGTCAATCTGGCGCCGGGCAGAGAGGGCACGTATCGTCTTATCCTCTCGCCTGTGACGATGACGGAGGTTGAGGGAGAGGACCGGATGGCGGGCAGCATCCGCGGCTGGTTCGAGCCTCCCGTACCGGTGTCGGACTTCCTGACCGCATACAGTCGGCACGGCGGCACGCATCATGGCGCGATCGTCTACGGCGACGTGCTGCGGGCGATGACGGAGCTGGGCGAGCTGATGGGCTGGCAGACGGTGGTGATTAACTGATAAGGCAGGTGAGCCGTACATGGATTGGAATATCGAGGATCGCAGGAGAGAGATCGTCTCCCTGCTCAATGAAGAAGGCAAGGTCAAGGTCGTGGAGCTGAGCAAGCGGTTCGCGATCTCCGAGGTGACGATCCGGGGCGACCTGGACGCGCTGGAGAAGGAGGGGCTGCTCGAGCGCGTGCATGGCGGCGCCATCAGCAACTACAAGAGCTACTACAACATGAACTTCAGCGATCGGATGGAGACGAATCAGGAGGAGAAGCGCAGGATCGCGATCGAAGCGGCATCGATGATCAGCGACGGCGATACGGTCATCCTCGGCTCGGGGACGACGCCGCTCTATGTCGTGCGGGAGCTCAAGGACAAAAAAAATCTCATCCTCTTGACGAACTCTCTGTCTGTCGTTCAGGAAGCGGGTCACTGCCCGGGTATCAAGTTCGTCGTCCTGCTCGGGGGCAACTTCAATGCCGAGTACCAATTCACCTCGGGCGACGACGCGATCAGCCAGCTTAGCAAGTACAAGGCGGATAAGCTTATCCTCTCCTCCGACGGCGTGAGCTCGGCGTTTGGGGTGACGACCTACCATCATATGGAGGCGGAGCTGAACCGCCAGATGATCGCGCGCGTCAACAAGACGATTGTGGTGGCGGATTATACGAAGATCGGGCGCGCCGACTTTTCGCATATCTCGGAGATCGGCAAGATCGACTGCATCATCTCCAATCACAATGCCAACAAGGAAGAAATCGCAGCTTTTGAGGAACTGGGAATCGAAGTCAGATTGGTCTAGGGCGTGTCTGGATACTCCGAGGGGAGCAGACACGACCTCACATCAGCGGGGGGTTATGCAATGATCATTGGCTTGGTGAAGGAGATCAAAAACAACGAAAACCGTGTGGCGCTGACGCCAGGCGGCGTAAGCGAGCTGACTCGAGGCGGGCACACCGTGCTCGTCGAGCAGGGAGCCGGCTCGGGGAGCGGCTTCGAGGACGCGCAGTATCGGGAGGCTGGCGCGACGCTGCTGGCCGACAAGGCAGAGCTGTTCCGACAAGCGGACATCATCGTCAAGGTGAAGGAGCCGCTCGAGTCCGAGTACGAGCTGTTCCGACCGGGACAGACGCTGTATACGTATCTGCATCTGGCTCCCAATCGCGAGCTGACCAACATGTTGGTCGAGCGGCAGGTAACGGCGATCGCTTACGAGACGGTCCAGCTGCCTAACGGACAACTGCCGCTGCTCGCGCCGATGAGCGAGGTGGCTGGCCGAATGTCGGTGCAGATCGGGGCATCGCTGCTGCAAAAGTATAACGGCGGCATGGGCATCCTGCTCGGCGGCGTGCCGGGCGTCAGTCGCGGCGAGGTCGTGATCATCGGCGGTGGCGTAGTCGGTACCAATGCGGCCAAGATGGCGATCGGCCTGGGCGCCCGCGTTACGATCCTGGATGTGAGCAAGAGCAGGCTGGCGTATCTGGACGATATCTTCGGCGGCCAGGTATCGACGTTGATCTGCAATACCTATAATATGGAGCGAGCCGTGGCAAACGCCGATCTGCTCATCGGCGCGGTGCTGGTCGCGGGCTCGAGAGCGCCCAAGCTCGTCACCGAAGCGATGGTCCAGTCGATGCGGAAGGGGTCTGTCATCGTCGATGTCGCCATCGACCAGGGCGGCTCGATCGAGACGATCGATCGCGTGACGACCCATGACGAGCCGTGCTACGAGAAGCATGGCGTCATCCATTACTCCGTCGCCAACATGCCTGGCGCGGTCCCGCGCACCTCGACCTTCGCGCTCGAGGCGGCGACGTTCCCCTATCTCTTGAAGCTCGCAGGCCGAGGCGTCCTGCCGGCGCTAATCGAGGACAACAGCCTGCTGGCCGGTCTCAATACGTATGCCGGCACGGTCACCAACAAGCCGGTTGCCGATGCGCTCGGTTACGCGTACACGGCGCCTGATCTGAAGATGTGCCTGTAAGCAGAGGTACCAGTAGCACGATCCTGAAATACCGTTCCTATGGGCGTTTCAACGGTTTTGCGTATTGAGGTGAGGCTCGCTCCATTCCGATTCGCGCTTGGCTTGCGTAGGAGCAATTCTCATGCGGTCGCTGGTTTTGCTTAACTGCAATACTCAGGCTGCCCTCAAAACAATGCCTACGGTCACGGGATCGTTCTTCCGATCGCTGTTGTCCCCAGATTTCTTGATTTTTCACCGCTTTTTGCGGTTGAAATCCGGGGACAAAGGCGAACGCTTCGCTTCTCCAGTAACGATTCCGTGCCTCTTCGGCCTTTTGAGGGCAGCCTGGCATTTGCGTTTATTTACTTGTTTTCAATTCGTTTCGCCGAAAATAAACGTACTTTTTCACTTTTGCATGTATTTCTCGAAGGCGCTCGCTCGGCCCAGCCAGTATGCCTGCCCGCGATTCTACCGCTCTCGTGGCGAGCGTCAGAGCGACGACGGAGCTACGACGCTGGCGTTCGGATGGAAGCTTCACTCGGCGCGAGGCCATAAAAAAACCTCGCGTCTTTTCGACGTGAGGTGGTTTGTATTTTTACAGAGGCGATGGGTAAGGGGAAACGCTCAGGTATTCGTTGGCTTGGCGTACCGACGGCTTGATCATGGCGCCTCATCAGCAAATGGTTAGGCGAAACTATCGGTCATATACGGTGGCCTTCAGACTAAACGACATCGGGAAACGATCGGGATTGTGGCTATAGTTGTAGAGTCCGTCGCCCACGCTGGTCAAGCCGCCCGCATCATAAAAATTTTCCTTGAATTCATTGAAGAAGTTCACGTGCAGTCCGGCGGACGTAAGGGAATTAATAAGATCCGAAATCGTGTACATCCAGAAGTACGATGTAACCCCGCGCTTGGTTTCCGACGCATATCCGCCTATATAATCATCCGCATCGGGCTCTTTGCCGAAGTAGGGATACTTGATGTCCATCCGATTATGGGCTAATTGCTGTTCATCCATCGTCAAAAAGAAGGGATGACAGTCGAACACGTAAATGAAGCCGTCATCCTTAAGCAGATGCCGAATCGTTTTGCCCCATTGCTTGAGATCGGGAAGCCAGCCGATCGCCCCCTCCGACACAAAAACCACATCATACTTCTCATGGTGCTTGTCCATCAGTTTCATGATATCCGATTCAATAAAATCGATATTGGCGACGTTCAGGTCCGCGGCCAGCTTTTGGGCATAGAAAATGTTGTCCGGTACCAGGTCAACTCCCGTTGCATGGGCTCCCAACTGGGCCAACAATATCGTATCCGCACCTGTGTTGCACTGTAGATGGATAATGCGCTTGCCGCTCAGGTCTCCCAGCTCAGCTTGAATATACTTGTTAAACTTATGCTTCTTCTCCGTCAGCAATTTCTTGAAGGTATGGTAATGATCCTCGGATAGCTGACTCCATGCATGACGATTCGCGTCGATCTCTTTCATCCCGGTGCCTCCTCCTTATTGTTCGAGTTTTAATTGTATCGACCGCCTAAGATGAAAGCAAACGGGGCAAACGGGACATGAACATTGAGGCGTTGAGTAACCTTTAGCTTAAGCGAGTATATTCAATCCTGATGAATAAATTGGTACAATGAAAACAATTGAGGACCGATTGGGAGGTGCTGACGATGAAGGAGCCAATGCTGAAAAAAGCGATGGATACGCTGGAGTTTTTAAGCCAGGATATGGCGGCTCGTATGGCTTATGATGCTCGAATGAAGGCGCTAAGCGATGAACAATCCCGTATTGAAAGTGCAGAAGCGAAAGGTAGATCGGAGACAAGTAGAGAAATAGCTATACGACTTTTGGATCGAGATGTAGACCTGCAAACAATATCGGAAGCAACCGGCCTATCGATTGAAGAAATTAAAGAATTGAGACAGTAAGCTGAACGACAGCCATAGGCTGTCGTTTTTTGTTGTGTGCCACGC
>NZ_BFBX01000019.1:0-289 GCF_003851045.1 Paenibacillus sp. 598K
GCATCACGCTGGCGGTCGTCGGCGCGGTGGTCGCGGAGTTCGTCTCGTCGGACCGTGGGCTCGGCTATCTGCAACTGGTGGCCAACTCTAAGCTGGATATTACGATGCAATTCTGCGTTATCGTCATGCTGGGCGCGATCGGCCTGGCGCTCTACAACATCGTCGGTCTGATCGAGAAAATCGCGCTGCCATGGTATCGCGCAGCCAGAGGAGGCGAATAGCATGTCAGCACAGCCTATCGTTATTCGTGAGGTGGAGAAGACGTTCCAGACCCGGGGCGGTGCCGTGC
>NZ_BFBX01000019.1:511-816 GCF_003851045.1 Paenibacillus sp. 598K
GGCAAGAGCACGCTGATGAATCTGCTCGCCGGACTGGATACGCCAACCGGCGGCACGATCCTGATCGGCGGCAAGCCGATGAAGGGGCCGCAGGAGGGCAACGCCGTCGTCTT
This sequence comes from Paenibacillus sp. 598K, assembly GCF_003851045.1. Classification (GTDB taxonomy): domain Bacteria; phylum Bacillota; class Bacilli; order Paenibacillales; family Paenibacillaceae; genus Paenibacillus_D. The sequence goes on from NZ_BFBX01000019.1 coordinate 625, forward strand.
CCAGAAGGATCTGCTGCTGGAGTGGCGGACGGTGCTGGCCAATGTGCTGCTGCCGTTCGAGCTGCAAAATGTCACCTGGCTCGACCGCAAGGATCGGACGACGAACAAGCAACTGGCCGAGGAGATGCTGCAGATGGTCGGGCTGGAAGGGTTCGGCGACAAGTATCCATTCGAGCTGTCCGGCGGCATGCG
>NZ_BFBX01000019.1:989-5232 GCF_003851045.1 Paenibacillus sp. 598K
TGATGGATGAGCCGTTCGGCGCGCTGGACGCGCTGACGCGCGAGCAGATGATGTACGATCTACTGAAGATCTACAAGAAGTACAAGTGTACGGTCGTCTTCATCACGCATAGCATCGAGGAAGCCGTCTTCCTCTCGGATCGGGTGCTCGTCATGAGCCCGCGCCCCGGCTCTGTGGTCCGGGATATCCCGATCGAGCTGGAGCGTCCGCGCGGCATGAATACGCGGATGGATGCTCGCTTCCTGGAGTACGTCCGCGAGATCCGCGGCGTCTTCCAGTCGCAGGGCGTGCTGGCGGAGGTGTAGCGATGGCTGAGGAGCATAACTATACGCTGGAGCGGGTGTTGACGGAGTCGACGGCGCTGCTGATCATCGACATGCAAAATGACTTCGTCCACGAGCGCGGCATCTTCGCCCAGTCGGGGTATCGCGTGAGCGGCTACTGGTCGATCATCCCGCCGATGAAGCGGCTGATCGAGGCGGCTCGGGCTGCCGGCGTCCCCGTCATCTGGATCGGCATGTCGCATAATGAGCTGAACGACGGCGACGATGCCTGGAGCCAGCGCCGGGCCGGTCGTAATCATCCGGCGAGCTGCAGGACCGGCACCTGGGGCGCCGATCTGTATCATGAGCTGGAGCCGGGGATGGGGGAGATGGTTGTCTGGAAGCACCGCTATAGCGCGTTTGTCCAAACTCGACTGCATCAGCTGCTGGCGGATCGCGGCATTCGCACGCTCGTCGCAGCCGGCATTAACACCAATACGTGCGTCGAGTCGACACTGCGCGACGCCCATCTGATCGGCTATCATGTCGCGCTGGCCGGCGATGCGACGGCTTGTCTGTTCCCGGACGCCTACGAGCCGAGCCTGCGCAACATCGAGCGGCATTTCGGTCTGGTCAGCGATACGGAGACGATCATCCGGAGCTGGGCGCGGGCAGGCTCATCGGTGTTGCTCGAGTCGGAGGTGTAGCGTTGCAGGAATAGAGCAAGTTCGTGATCGCCGTCGCATCGAGCGCATTGTTTGATCTCACCGAGTCGGATCGGGTGTTCAGGGAAAAGGGAGAGGAGGAGTACCGTCAGTATCAGCGCAAGCATGAACGGGCGATTCTGGACAAGGGCGTCGCCTTTCCGCTCATCCAGCGAATCCTGAGCATCAATACGGAGGAGGATCAGCCGGTCGAGGTCGTGCTGCTATCGCGCAATGACCCCGATACCGGGCTGCGGGTGTTCAAATCGATTGAGGAGTATGGTCTGCCGATTACAAGAGCGGGGTTTGTGATGGGTCGCAATCCGTTTGCGTACATGAACGCCTTTAACGCCTCGCTGTTCCTCTCCGGCAATCCGGACGACGTCAAGGAGGCAATCGAGCATGGGTATCCGGCGGGCTGTATTTATCCTTCGGAATATATCGATGATCTCGACGATCAGGAGCTGCGGCTCGCCTTTGACTTTGACGGCGTGATCGCCGACGACTCCGCCGAGACGATCTTTCAGACCGAGGGGACGCTGCAATCGTTCCACCAGCATGAGAAGGAAAAGGCACTGGAGCTGATCCCGGCGGGTCCGCTGTTCAGCTTCTTCTCCGAGCTGTCGCGATTGCAAAAACGGGAGTTGGAGAAAAATAAGGAAAACGAGGCCTACAATCCAAAAATTCGGATCGCCATCTGCACGGCCCGCAATGCGCCTGCCCATGAGCGGGTAATTACTACCTTGCGGAAGCACGATATCCGCGTCGACGAAGCCTTCTTCATGGGCGGCGTCGAGAAAAGCCGGGTGCTCAGTATTTTCAAGCCGCATATCTTCTTCGACGATCAGGCCAGTCATATCCAGGGCGTGGCGAGGCTGTTCCCGTCCGTGCACGTCCCGTTTGGCGTCACCAATCGGCCGAAGCCCGGACGCGGCGACGTGGAAGTCGCCGTCCCCGGAGCGGATGGAGAGCCAGTGCTGAACCGAAGCCGCTAGGTCGTGTCTGCTTCAGAGAATGCAGAAAACTCTAGGATGCGGAGGGTTTGCGTCTAAGCTTGCCGACGAGCCGACGGAACCAGGCCGTCTTGGCGCTTAGCATGAGCACGATGATCGCCAGCAGCACCAGAGAGATCGGGCTGGTGAGGATGTTGCCGGCGAAGCCGGTTACGCTGCCCTGCGAGATCTCCATGCCGCGGCGCAGATTGTTCTCGATGAGGGGCGTCAGGATGATGCCCAGTACGAGCGGCGCCAGCGGGTAACGGTACAGCTTCAGGAAGTAGCCGAGGATGCCGAAGAGGATCATCCAGTAGACGTCGCCGATGCTGTTGTTGATCGCGAAGCTGCCGATGATTGACAACGTGATGATGATCGGGATCAGGATCGGCTTCGGGATTTCGATGATTTTGCTGAAGATTCGTATCCCCGTCAAGCCGAAGATCAGCAGGAACACATTGGAGATCACCAGACAACTGACGATAATCCAGAAAAACTCGGGCTGCTCCGTCATTAGCATCGGGCCGGGACGCAAGCCGTGGATGTACAGCGCGCCCAGGAACAAGGCGGTGCCGGAGTCACCGGGGATGCCGAGCGTAAGCGTCGGGATGAATGCGCCGCCGATTGAGGCGTTGTTAGCCGATTCTGCGGCGACAACGCCCTCGAAGGCGCCCTTGCCGAACGGTCGACTCGGTTTTTTGACCGTCCGCTTGGCCTGATCGTAGGCCATCAACGAGGCGACCTCGGCGCCGGTGCCTGGCAGCGCGCCGAGCAGGGTGCCTGTGGCGGAGCTGCGCAGCGTCAGCGGCAGATACTTTTTGACCAGTCCCCAGCTCGGGATGATCTTGTCGACCTTTTGTTTGATCGGCTTGGTGCGATTCTTCAACTGCATGAGCGCCTCCGACAGGCCGAACAGGCCGATCATGACGACGATGAAGCTGATGCCGCCCAGCATCGTCGTGCTGCCGAAGGTGAGTCGCGGCTGCGAGGTGAAGGGATCCATGCCGACCATGCCGATCGTGATGCCGAGCGATGCCGTGATGAGCGCCTTGCCCATCGAGCCCTCCGTCAGACTGCCTACCAGCAGCAGCGCCATCATGGCGAGCAGGAAATAATCGTACGGCGAGAAATGAATCGCCAGCGAAGAGACGATTGGCGAGGCGATCACCATGACGCCGATGCCGAAAAATTCGCCAATGACAGAAACGACCGTGCTCAGTCCCATCACGACGCCGGCCAGCCCGAGCTTCGCCAGCGGATATCCGTCGATCGCGGTCGCCATCGCTGCCGGGCCTCCCGGTATATTGAGCAGGATCGCCGTGCGACTGCTGCCGTACACCCCGCCTGTGAATATCCCCACCATAACGGCCAAGGCCGCATACACATCCCAAGTATAGGTGAACGAGAGCAGCAGGGAGAAAGCCATCGTCACGGAAAGTCCGGGAATGGCTCCGATGTAGATGCCGACGAACACCCCGATGGCGACCAGCGCCAGCAACTCAAAATTCAGAAACGGTACTAAAAATCCTTCAATGCCTGACATAGATATCCCCGCCTAGTGAGTTATGGCAATACAACATGGAAAAGGGTGTGGAAGAGCAACACCAGCCCGGCGACAGTGCTGAAGGAAACGATCAGCTTCATCCAAGGTCTGCGCCAGTCCAGGAGCATCATGCAACTCCACAGGAACAGAAACGTCGTGATCTCGAAGTGCAGCAGCTCGACCAAGAAAGCATAAGCCGTCACGCCGATAATGAGCACGATAACGTCTTTGGAGAGCAAATAGCGGCCAGCCTCGCGCAGGCTGCCAAGGCTGCCGCGTCTGCGGATCAAGCCGACCGCTTGCATGATGAGCAGCAGCAGGATCAACGAGATGACGGCCTGCGGCAGCGTCCCGGCATGATTGGTATGGCCCTGATAGATGCCTGGAAGCTTGAGCGCCTCCAGGAACAAGGCGCCGACGATAAGGAACAGCAGCCCGACTAGCAAATATTCGCCTGGCCCCTGAGCCGGCAAAGGCTGCGAGGCGGCATCCTCTTCATCGAGCGCAGGCTCGAGCTCCTGCGATTGGACCTCTGCCATGAGAAGACCTCCTTTTGTACAAAACAGGGGGAGGGCGCAAGACGCGCCCTACCCCAAATATAGTGAGATTCATGCTGATGAAAAAATCCGAAGAGGCACGGGATCGAATCTGTAGAAGCGAAGCTTATGCTTACGAAGTCGCTTTCTTGCAGAAAGCGTAGCCTATGCTTCCGATGTCGCTTTCTTGCAGAAAGCGTAGCTT
>NZ_BFBX01000019.1:5251-23206 GCF_003851045.1 Paenibacillus sp. 598K
CGATCGGAAGATCGATCCCGTGCCGATTATTGGGCCGGTCTCGGAATGTCGAACTCCTCCGGCGAGGCTTGCGATTGGCCGGCGTCATGGATCAGCCATGCCTGCTGCGACTGCCAGGCATTGATGTGATCCCAGGCTGCGTCTCCCGTCAGTCCCAGCGGCGTATACCCGTTTGTCTTCAGGAACTCCTGGAACGTCTCGTTTTCGTAGCCAGCCTTGAAGGCTTCCGTCAGCTTGGCGACGACATCCTCCGGCGTCTCTTTCTTGACGAATACGCCGAACCACGGGCCTGTCGTCTGAAGCATCGATTGGGCCTCCGGCTTGAGCGCGCCCAGCGCCGGCACATCGGGAAGGGCCTCGATCTGATCATTGGAGATGACAGCCAGTCCCTTGAAGTCTCCTTGCTGGAGATACTGCATCGCCGATCCGGCAGACAGCACGGTGACATCGATCTGATTGCCCATGAGCGCGGTGATCAGCGGGCCGTCCCCGTCGAAGGTGACAGGGCTGAAGCTGGTGTCGAACAGATTGTTGAGCATGATCGAAGCGACCCATGGCAATCCGCCCACGCCGCTGACGCCCATTTTGATCGTATTCGGATTGGCCTTCGCTTCTTCAAGCAAGTCGTCGATGGAGTTGTAAGGCGAATCCTTGCTGACGACGACGACGCCGGCGATGCGGGCGAAGATGTAGATCGGCGTGAATTCCTTGTACGTCAGATCGGACAGGCCGAGCACAGGGTACAGCGAACCGTCGCCTGTGTTGAACAACAGCGTGTAGCCGTCGGCCTTTTGATCGTACACATACTGCTGACCGATCGTCCCGGAGGCGCCGGTCCGGTTGGTCATGACGATGTTTTTGCCGAGCGCTTCCTGCGCTCCGGTGACGACTGTCCGCGAGACGAGATCGGTGCCGCCTCCTGCTCCCCAAGGGATGACGCCGTTGAGATTTTTGGATGGATAAGTGCCGCTTTGGCCAGACAGCGTGCAGCCGCCCAGCAGCAGGACGATGAGAGACAAGCTGATGAATTGCAGAACCTTGGATTTCTTATTACGCATGGGTGCACATCCTCATTGATAGTATGATCATTTGAATCTGGACAAGTCCAGCTCGTCCGGCATCCGCAGATGACGGACAGGGGCGACAGCCTGCGACAGGACGACTTCGACAGGCAGCTGAGCCGCTGCAAGCGCGCGCTTCAGCATCCCGGCCAGACTGATAATGCCAGGCAGCTCGACCTCGTAGTGGCAGAAGTCCAGCAGCGCTAGCCCGACCTCTGCGGCATACAGCCGGTCGTCGTGACGCACGTCGCCGGTGATGAGCAGATCGGCGCCGCGAGCGAGCGTCTGGTCGATATCGGCACGTCCGCCCGCGCCGACCTGGACGGCGACGCTGCGGATCAACCGCTCGTCCTCGCCGACGACATTGACAGGACCGGTCACGATCCCATGCAACCGCTCGATGACCTCGGAGAGCGTGCAGGGCTCGGACAGCTCGCCTACCGTGCCGAACATCGCTTGCGTCCCCGCTGGCAAGCCCGCTCTGTCCGGTACAGGGATCGTCGCCGCCGCGCTCTCCGCCGGCGTTGTCGCCAGGAAGCCGAAGCCGGCGTACAAGGGACGGGACTGCGGCGCGCCTACCGCCTTCATGAGCGTATCCGCGGTACCGCCCGGCAGGAAGTCGAGGTTGTTGTGACAGACGACAAAGGCGATGCCGTGACGGAGCAAGGCCGCGATCGCTCTGCCTTCAAAGCTGGTGGAGGTAACGCGTCGTATGCCCTTGCCCATAATATGATGATGGGTGACGATCATTTGGCATTGCAGACGAATCGCTTCCTCAATGACCGCTTCGGTGAGGTCTACGGCAAACAATACTTTATTAACGACGGCTGTCTCGTCGCCGATGAGCAGCCCCGAGTTATCTTTTTTTGCGACACAGTCAAAGGGCATAAAGGAATCGAGAACCGCGATGACAGATTTGCATGTGGTCATGCTCGTTTCACTCCCTAATCATTTAAGAGCTCTCATGTTACTCGGGATTATTCGTGCGGAGCAATCAATATTTTGATGACGGGCTCCGTCCGGTCCACCATCAGCTCGAAGGCGCGTTGCGTGTCAGCCAGAGGCATCACGTGAGTGATCAAAGGGCTGAGATCGTAGCCGCTGTTGATCAGCTTCACCGCATCGGCGAAATCCTGCTCGACGATGCCACGGCAGCCGATCAGCGCCTGCTCGCCCGAGACGAGCCGATAAAAATTGGCCTCCATTAACTGGGCTGTCATCGGCAGCATGACGATGGTCGCCTGGAGAGAGCTGAGCGCAAAGGCATCTGTAAGAATGCCTCTCGCCATCGCAGTGACGATCGTGCCGCTCGCGCCAAAGCCGCCTGTAGCCTTCAGCACCTCGGCGGCGGCCGCGTCGCGCAACGGATTAAATGCGCCCGAAGCGCCCAGCTTCACCGCGATGTCCAGATTATAATCGATGGTATCCAGACAGTAAACCTCTGTGTAGCCCAGACTCTTCGCTGCGATCAGCGCGACCAGGCCGATCGTACCGGTGCCGATGATGGCGATCGGCTCATCCTGGCGCAGATGGGACAAGCGCCGCATAATATGATAACCAATCGACAGCGGCTCGGCAATCGCGGCCTGCTGCATCGAGATGCCATCCTCGATCTTGTATAGCGTGCGCTCCGGCACGTTGACATATTCGGCGAAAAAACCCATCATGCGCGCGCTGCCAGCGACGATTTTGTCGGGACAAATGTTGATCTGGCCGGCCTTGCAGTAGCGGCACTGGCCGCAAGGGATTGCATGGTTGACGACGACGCGATCGCCGACGCGGTGGCTCTTCACGGCGGGGCCGACGGCTGCGATCTCGCCAGCCAGCTCATGGCCGGGGATCATCGGCGGCTTGCGGAACGGATGCTCGTCGTGGAACAGATGGACATCCGAGCCGCACAGGCCTGCATACAGCACTTTGATGAGCACTTCGTCGTCTTTAAGCGTAGGCTGCGCAGCCGTTTCGATGGCTACGGTATGTTTATCGATGATTACAGCTGTATTCATGAGTGCATGGCTCCTTGCTGCGCTATTGTGTAGGTCCGAAGATTTGTTTGAAGCCGCCGACGCATGCCCGGTATCCATCTTCGAGCGAGCCGCCGGGCGGGATGTAGAAGTTCTCAAGGGAGACGACGCCCTGGTAGCCGTCCTTGCGCAGCGCCTGAGCGATATCGTCCATGTAGTTCGCCATCGTGCCTTCGCCAACGCTAGTCGAGGTGATGATGCTTTTGCGGGTATCGACCGTGCCGTCCTTGATGTGGATATGGCCGATGATGTCCTTCAGCTCCTCGTAAGCATCCGGGAATGGCGTCTCGTAGTTGAACAGCGTGTTGGCCGGGTCCCACAGGATTTTCAGATGCTTGCTGCCCATATCCTCGATGAACTTGCGGGTTAGATAGGCCGATGTGAGCAACGTATTGACGCCCGTCTCGATCAGCAGCTCGATCCCGTTGTCCTCGGCGAGCCGGACCGGCTCCTCGAAGATACGCAGCATCTTCGGCCAGGTCTGATTGTTATAGGCGTTGCGCTTGTCCGCGCCGTCATAGCCCCAGATCGCCATCTGCTTGGAGAAGGTCAGGCAGCGAACCTTTTTGCAGCCCAGCGCCTTGGCCAGCTCGATCTGCGCCTTAATCTCGGCCAGATGCTCCCGGTAGGCAGCGTCGCCGAGCTCGATTTTCTGCGCCGACTGATCGCGGAAGGCGAAGCCGCCGATGACAGCAGCCCGGATGCCGTATTGCGTCAGTAGGGACTGGATTCGCTCGTTTTCCTCGTCCGTGTGGAAGCCGGGCTTTTTGCCCCAGATGAACTCGATATCGGCTTCGTACAGGCCATCCGCCTGCATCAGCGAGAGGGCACGCTCGAAGTCTCCGTCGGGACCGCAGATGTCCGAGGGGATCGCGCCTAGACGGTAAGGGATATCTGAGCCGTGCGTACTAGTAGAGGTGGTCATACTTCTCCACCTTCCCTGGCTTCTCGGGATCGGCGTATTGATTCAGCTTCTCCGGGTAGCCCGCGGCCCGGACGATGTTCAGATGCTCCTCGAGCGCGGCCTCGGTCTCCCAGGTTTCCATCATGACAGCCGAGTTTTCTTCGCGGTTGATATATAGCGCATATTCAATACAGCCTGGCTCTTGCCGCGAGGCGTCGACCAGGGGCCGGACCACAGTAAGATACTCGTCCAGCACGCCTGTTTTCAGGTAACGTTTGGCAACGATTTTCAGCATGTGAACCTCCAACGATAATTATTTAACCGCATTTGAATACAAGGAATTAAACGAAAGCAGCTATGCCTTGTATTATAGGGGATCCCATGTCTTTTGACTCATTCTATTTGAGTGGGCGATTGATAGACTCAGGCTATCGATTCGCGCGAAAAAATGATATAGTAAGTGAACTGGAAAGGCAGGTTATAGGTGAGGGGGGAGCATCTTGAATTATAACTTATTGTTTTATTTTAAGGTGCTTGGGGAGACCGAGCATTTCGGACGGGCTTCGCAGATTTTGCATATCGAGCAGCCGAGCCTGAGTCAGAGCATCAAGCGGTTGGAGAAGGAGCTGGGGGTGGCGTTGTTCGAGAAGCGGGGGCGCAATGTGACGCTGACAGAGCATGGACGCAGCTTCCACCAGCAGATCGACAAAGCGTTCGAACTGATCGATGCGGCCACGCTGGAGCTGTACCGCAGCGCAAAGCTGGAGACGATCACGGTCTCTTCCGTGCATTCGCACCCGAAATCGCGGTTCTCCAGCTATGTCACGCAGTTCCTCAGCCTGCCGGGCAATGAGCATGTGAAAATCTCGATCTTCGAGCGGCATACGCAGCAATCGTTCGAGGCGCTTCGCAACCAGGCTTGCGACCTGATCGTCTGCTCCGGTAAAAACGAGCAGGATGATCTCGTCTATATCCCGGTGTCCCGGCATCGCGTCATCCTGATCGCACCGCCGGATCACCCGCTCGCGGCATACGACGAGATAGACGTGCGCGAAGCGCTGGATTACAAGTTTATCTATCCCTTCCCGATCACCGGTATGCGGGTCATCTTCGAGAAGCTGTTCGAGGAGCTGGGCGCGCTTCCGCCGATGGCGCTGGAGGCCGAGAGTGTCAACTTTACAGCCTCGCTCGTAGCCGACCATGTCGGCGTCGCGCTCTCGCCGGACTCCGAGCATCTGGCGATGTACGACATCAAGAAGATTAATCTGACCAACAAGGCCAGCACCTTCTATCACTACCTGGCTTATCCGAGGAATAAGGTGCTGTCGCCTGCCGTGCAGCAGTTCGTCGACTTTATCGCTGCCCAAACGGAGGAGCGGCCAGACGATCGCGCAGACGTCTAAACTCCTCAATATGGAGCTGCGAGGCGTGAGACTTGCTCGTCCCTGCCGAGACAAAGGTCATGTCCGAGCCAAGGTAGTCGCCGATCAGACGCATGAGCGGACTGACGCTGCCGACTGCTCCTACGATGAGAGGCACCTTCACAAATGTATCCCGAGCCTCGTGGATGGTGTCGCTAAGGTCGGCGAGCTCGCGAATATTGCGCGCGCGGGTGACGTATTTGACGATATCCGCTCCGGTCTCCTGTCCGCTGCGCAACAGCTCGCGCAGCGCCTCCGGCTTGGTGCTCTTCCGGAAGCTATGGGCGGAGACGATCACGCGGGCGCCTCTCTCGTGCAGCAGCTGTCGCCATGCGGCGACGCGCGCGACGCCGTACTGCAGCTCGATATCGATGAGATCGGCCATTCCTGTGCGGCTAGCTTCGTCGATCAGGGCAGACTTCTCCTCGACGGTAATCGCCCGCGCGCCGTCTTCCTCGGCGTGGCGCGTCGTAAAGATGATCGGCGTATCGCCCGCTACCTCCCTTAATGCCGCCAGTCCCTCCAGGATTGGCTCGATGCGAGGGTAGCCCTCATAGTAGTCTGCTCGCCATTCCAACAGATCGGGGCGATAAGCCAGCGCATGGCTGGCGTCGGCTACCAGTCGCTCGCGCGTAGTGCTGACCAGCGGGACGCACAGCAGATACGAGTGCCCTCCGAATACCGCTCCTCTGACTTGAAGCTTTGGTCGTGTTGTTGTGGTCATTGCTTCGTCTCCCATCCTCCCGTGTACAGATCACGTTTGTGGACAAGGATACATCAGTTTGCGACTTTCGTAAAGAACAGCCGATGGTGGCCTATCGCTGCGGCGGCGATTTCTTTTCGATGAAGAACGTATTGATGACGAACAGCGCAAATGCCAGCATCAGCAGCGAACCGCCGACGATGAAGTAGATCAATACGAAGGTTTCATTCCACTCGAGCGGGTTGAGGAAGTAGAGCCACATCCCGGAGCTGAGCCAGCCCTTCGCCTGCGCCGCCTGCAGCGCTTGCGTGCGCGAGGAGACGCCGAGCTTGGCATACAGTCGGGAGAGGTAGACGCGCACTGTGCCTTCGGAGAGCGCCAGCTCAGCGGCGATCTGACGGTTCGATGCGCCGCTGCGGATGAGGGCGAGCATCGCCAGCTCGCTCTCGCTGGGCGTGTCGATGCCGGGGACTGGCAGCTCTGAGGGCTGCGAGAGCTGCGGCAGCATGCGCTCCAGCAGGCGCAGCGCCTGCCCATGCTTGTGCTTTCGATCCAGCAGGAGGGCCCACGTCAGCAGCTCGAGCTCGCGATCCAGCGAGGGCAGCTCCTGCTGAGACAGTCCTAAGCGGCCGAGCTCGTGTCGGGCTGGACCGAGCTGCTCCTGTGCGAGCAGGAGCCGTGCCTTGGTCGCCAGCAAGGCAGAGCTCCAGCGGGGCCGGATAGCTCTCGGCGCTAGAAGCGCTCATCGCTGCGATAGCCACTTACCAAGCGGCCGTCGTATCGGAGTCAGACAAGACAGCACTGAATGCCGCTATTGCGGAAGCGTAAGCTGAGTTAGCAAACACCGTCGAGGGCACCGAACCGGGCCATTTTCCGACCAGCCGCGAGATCTCTCGCGCAGAGAGGTCTGTCGTCTTGGCCCGGGTGCTCGGTATCGCTGCAGGCGAGTCGGCCGAACTGCCTTTCGTGGATGGAGCAGCTATCCCGACATGGGCGCACGGTTCAGTCGAAGCGCTGTACGCGCGGGGCATCATGTCGGGAAGAGAGGGCGGCAAGTTTGCGCCCACAGCACCGACTACACGAGCCGAAGCCGTTGTCGTCCTGCTCCGAGCGCTGGATTCACAGCTGCCATAGCGATATGCGCCTGGCGTCTTGCAGTTTCTGCAAGGCGCCAGTTTGCTGTCGAGGACGACTCTCACCATTGATTGCCTCTGTCAATAACGCCCTGGCAGGCACCTCGCTAGGACGTTGTCGTTTTGTTTACGTCATCGAAACAATCAGGCCGCATCTAGAAATCTTGACGAAACATCGCTCCAGTACTGTAGTGGCATGGCAGGTTGCATGCAATGCAAGCCCGCTGGAAAAACTACCAGCACTCGGTGAGGGAAGGAATGAGAGCGGATGCGGCTAAAGGAATTGCTATGCAAGGTGGAATACGAGCTGATCCGGGGCAATCTGTCCCAAAATATAGAAGCGGTGCAATTCGACTCGAGAGAGGTGAGGCAGGCGGGGACGTTGTTCGTCGCGGTCGATGGCTTCGAGACGGACGGGCATCGTTACATTGCAGATGCGGTGGCCGCCGGAGCGACCGCTGTCATCGTCGAGCGGGATGTGCCCGAGGCCAGCGCTGCCACGGTAATCCGGGTTGCGGACTCGCGGCTCGCATTGGCCGAGGTGGCGGCTGCCTTGTATGATTATCCGACCGAACGACTGCAACTGATCGGCATCACCGGGACGAATGGCAAGACATCGACCTCAATGATGCTCAAATCCATCTATGAGCACAGCGGCGAATCAATGGGCTGCGTCAGTACATTGGGCACCTATATCGGACAGGACGTGACGGAGCAACGTCATACGACCCCCGAGTCGCTGGAGCTTCAACGATTGTTTCGCCAGATGGTCGATGCGGGCTTGCGGCATTGCGTGATGGAGGTGTCCTCGCATGCGCTCCATCTGCAGCGCGTCGCAGGCTGTCGCTTGGATCGCGTCGTCTTTACCAATCTGACCCCGGATCATCTGGAGCTGCACCAGACGATGGAGGATTACTACGAGACCAAAGCCCGGCTGTTCGAGATGGCTGACAAGCATGCGATCCTTAATGGCGACGATCCATACGGTCGACGGTTGATCGCCAGATGCAGGGAGCGGGACGCCGAGTATATCACATACGGCATCGAGGCGGATGCCGACTTGCGCGCTAGCGATATTCGGTATAGCGAGACGCACAGCGATTATATGCTTCGAACCCCTTCCGGCGCGATAGCGATCCGTGTTCCGCTGCCTGGGATCATCAATGTGTACAATAGCTTGGCAGCGATCGCATGCGCCTATGCTGACGATGTATCGCTCCCTGCAATTCAGCGAGGTCTGGCAGCTTTGTCGGGAATAAAGGGACGGTTCGAGGTGGTGCATCAGGATGAGGAGCTGAAGGTGATCGTCGATTTTGCCCATACGGAGGACGGGCTGGAGCAGGCGCTGCGGACGCTTCGCCCCTATGTGCGGGGAAGATTGATCGTCGTGTTCGGCGTATATGCCGATCGCGGCGAGGCGGGACAAGCCAAGCGTCAGGCTATGGGACGGGTGGCGGACCGGTGGTCGGACCTTGCCATCGTCACCTCGGATAACTCGAAGCACCGGACGATGGATACATTCCTCCGCGAGATCCGATCGGCGATGGGGAGAGGCAGCCATCTCGTTTACCCTGACCGCAGGGAAGCGATCGAGCAGGCGATTCGTCTCAGCCGTCGCGGCGATGTGATCCTGCTTGCGGGCAAAGGACATGAGCAAACCCAGCAGATCGGCAGCGAGCGCATTCCATTTTGCGAGGCGGAGATTGTGCGTATCTGCCTTGCGGAGCAACAGCAGCATGCGATGGCCCGTTATGCCAATTCGCTTCTGACATGATATAATTAGGGGATTACAGTGTAGAAAGTCGGGAGCGTATTGAACAAGAAGATACATCTGCAAGCGCTAAAGCATCCGAACCGTCCCCACTATGAGTGGCAAGGCGAGTGGCTGGAGCAGACCGAGGATTACGTTATGGTGCTCTGCAAGGCAGGCCGTCAACTGAAGCATCATACCAAAGGCGTCACCTTTACGATTGCTACCGCGTCCATCGAGCTATTTTTCCTCAAGGAATGGTATACGGTGGCGATCGGAATCGAGGATGGAGCTATCGTATCGTATTACTGCAATGTGGCGATGCCGTCGGTCGTTACCGATACGGGCTTAACGTTTGTCGATCTCGACCTGGATCTGGTCAAGCGGCCGGGCGGCCATTGGGAAGTGGTGGACGAAGACGAGTTTGTCGTCAACAGTCAGGCATTTGGCTACTCAGCGGAGCTGCAAGCCGAGGCCAGAGCGGCGCTGGAGAGACTGCTGAATCGTGCGCGCAGCGGCAGCTTCCCCTTCGACGACAGTGTCCTGTCGCGCTTGCCGGCCAGCTATCGGCAACCCGTGCCTGGTGAACCTTTGATTTGAGCAGCTCGGCGCTTTTGCCCTATGCGCGAACGGCAATGTGCTAACTGCAAAACTACCTTTATTTTTGAAAGAAGAGGCTTGAATCGACGGTTTAACTGCAATTGTACAGTTAAAATGGTCGTTTTTATCGCTAGGCGGCCAATAGATGAAAATTAAATGTACTTTTGCAGTTGTTGCTTTACCACTGATTCAAGCCTCGCTATGCAGCATGGCCCACTTGAAACTGCGGGATTCCCGCAGCTCAAGTGGGCCATGTTGTTTGTGGTGCATGTCGAGCGGCGTCGCCGCACCGGCTCTTGCTCTAGCGAGCGCCGTCGCGCTGGCTCTCCAGCTTGGCGATCAGCTTGTCGCCCTCGACATCGAGGTTGGGCAGCAGCCGATTGAGCCAGCGTGGCAGCCACCACGCCTTGTCGCCGAAGATCGCCATGACGGCTGGCACCAGCGCCATGCGGATGACGAAGGCATCGATGAAGATACCGATCGCCAGCGCGAAGCCGATCTGCTTGATCATAATGTCGTCTGTGAAGATGAAGCCTGCGAATACGGCGACCATGATGATCGCAGCGGCGACGACGACGCGGCTTGCCTGGCTATAGCCGTGAGTGACGCTGGTGTTGCCGTGATGTCCATGCACATACGCCTCGCGCATCGACGAGACGAGGAACACCTGGTAGTCCATTGCCAGGCCGTACAGGATGCCGGTTACCATGATCGGGATGAAGCTGAGCAGCGGTCCGCCGGTATCGAAGCCGAACAATTGGTTGAACCATCCCCACTGGAACACGGCGGTCGTGATGCCGAAGGTCGCCATGACGCTGAGCAGGAAGCCCGCAGTCGCCTTGATCGGCACCAGGATGGAACGGAAGACGAGCAACAGAATAATAAGCGAAAGAAGGACGATGACTCCGATATACAACGGGAAAACCTCGGCCAGCTTCGAAGACATATCGATATTAATCGCCGTGAAGCCGGTCACCCCAAGCGTCAAGCCTAGCTCCTGGGCAATAGACGAGTCGGGGTCGCGCAGCTGACGGACAAGCTCCTTGGTCTCCGCATCTGTCGGACCGGTATCGGGGAGGAGGCTCAGGATCGCCAGCTTGCCCTCGGGATTCATCCCTAGCGGCGAGACGACCGAGACATGCTCGTAGCCCATGAGCTGCTGCACGAGTCCGCCCAGCATCTCCGGCGCGATCACGCCGTCTGCGGCAGACGGCTCGGCGACCAGCAGCAGCGGGCCGTTGAAGCCTTCGCCGAACCCTTCGGAGATCGCGTCATAGCTCTGTCTGGCCGATGTGTCCAGGTTAGCTGTCGCTCCC
The DNA here is from genome assembly GCF_003851045.1 of Paenibacillus sp. 598K. Classification (GTDB taxonomy): domain Bacteria; phylum Bacillota; class Bacilli; order Paenibacillales; family Paenibacillaceae; genus Paenibacillus_D. The sequence continues at coordinate 16,164 of NZ_BFBX01000019.1, forward strand.
GACGGCATGCCCAGCTCCATCTGCTGGACAGGGATAGCGGCGGTGCCCAGGACAGCGATAACGGCGATGATGATGAGCCAGCGGAATCGGACGATGCCGCGAGCCATCCGCTCGGCGAAGCCATGCTTCTCGCCCTCGCGCTGACGGCGCTCGCGTGCCTTGGCCGAGCAGATGCGTTCGCCGACGAGGCCGAGCAGCGCCGGCAGCAACGTCAGAGCGATCAGGACATTGACGAGTACGGTAGCCGAAGCGACCAGCGCCATCATGCTCAGGAAGGAGATGCCGATGACGAGCATGCCGCAGAGCGCGATGATGACGGTCAGCCCGGCAAAAAACACGGCGCTGCCTGCCGTACCGACTGCGCGCCCGGCAGCCTCGTGGGCCGTCAAGCCCTGGTCGAGGATGAGACGTCGCTGGCGGTTGACGATGAACAGCGCGTAGTCGATCCCGACTGCAAGACCGATCATCAGCGCCAGTACCGGAGTGAAGGAGGTCATCGACATATAGGTCGAGAGCGCGAAGGCTCCGCCGACGCCGATGCCTACACCGACGAGCGCGATGACGATCGGCAAGCCGGCTGCTACCAGAGAGCCGAGTGTCAAGATCAGGACGACAGCCGCTACGGCGAGACCGATAATCTCATGCGAGCCGATCGGGATGTCCGGCGTCTGCAAGGAATCGCTGGCGAGCGCGGTAATGCCGGTGCCTTGCTCGACGGCCGAGATCGTATCGATCACTTGATCGGTCACGCCATCGGGGAGCGAGTTTTGCTGGACGGTAAATTGGAACTGGAATAGTCCGACGCTGCCGTCGTTCGCTACGAGCACGCCCGGTACGGGCATGCCGTCCACGATGAGCGGGCCGTAAGGCGGCATCTCCGCTCCCGGCATTTGCCCCTGAGCGCCGTCGCCGGCTGCTTGCCCGGCCCCGGCCTGGGCGTCAGGGCTCGCACCGCTCTGTGCGGATGGATCGCCTTGCGCTGACCCGCCCTGTGCACCGGCATCGCCTTGCATGGCGCCGCTCTGCGCGGCTGCCGCCGCCAACTCAGCCGGGTTGATCACATACTCCAGTTGATAGACCGAGTTGACGGCCTCGAGGATCGCGCCGATCCGCTCGGGGGTGTCCAGCCGCTCCCCGTCAGGTACCGTGAAGACGACACTGGCCTGGCCGCCAGCCGCTTGCGGCAGCTCGGTCTCCAGCTTATCCAGGACGTTCTGCGCTTCGGTGCCTTCGATCTTGATGTCGGGACTGACCTGGACCCCGTTGACGCCGAGCAGTCCGGCGACCAGTCCCAGGATGACGAGCCAGCCTGCGATGGCGTACCATGGCTTGGCATAGGCTTTTTTGCCCAAGCTATACAGAAAAGTAGACATAACGTGTAGTTCTCTCCCTTATATTCCAATTATAGGCTTTCTTTTTAATTTCATCAGCCTATCCTCTCTCTAAAAACCATGACGCAAATAGCCGAATACCGTCTCCAAATACTGCTCGAACGGGACGGCGGCATCGGTCTCCTCTCCGGCCGTCGACTCGTGCAAGCGCACAGCCAGCGAGCCCTCCAGCACAGGGAAGACGGCGCCGTACACAGCGCCGATGAGCATATGCACGTAGGCTTCCGAGTATCGCTCGGGAGCTACCTGACGCAGCCACTCAAAGGCAGAGGTCTGCAATTGCCGGAAGGCGCTAAGGATATAAGGCTCCAGGGTGGGATGCGTCTGCGATAACCGGAGCACCAGCCGCATCCGGCCGAACAATTCCGCCGTCAGCTGCATCTGCAGGAGCTGCTGCAGCAGCTCGAGGAGCGTGACGTTATCCCGGTTGTTGTCCAGCAACTGCTCGGCTTCTGGCTCCAGCTCGGTATTAATCAGGATGGCCGCGTGCGCCACCGCCTCCTCCTTGCAAGCAAAATGGTTGGCGAACGTGCGGCGGGAGAACCCTGCGCGCTGGGCGACCTCGTCGACGATGAAGCCGTCCATCCCCTGTTCGATCGCCAGCTCCAGAGCCGCATTGGCCAAAGCGCGCGAGGTCGCCTCCCGTTTCAAGTCACGTAAGCCGGGCTGTGTCATGAACTCTATTCCTCCTCTCGGATTATTTTTTTCTACTTTAGCACAATACGTGCCCAATGAGCAATATTGCTCATTGGGCAATATTGATTTCTCAGCAACGATGGAAGAGTATAAATACCGCTTCACCCGCTTACCCTATGGGGACTGTTCAAGCAAGGCCGGAACGCGGCGGAAAGGATCGGTAAAGTAATGGCAAGTCCCAGCTACAAAGCGTTGGTCGCAACAGCGTCTGTACCGCTCATCATGACGTTAGGCAACTCGATCCTGATCCCGGCGCTGCCTATGCTGCAGCGAGCATTGGGCATAAGCTCCCTGCAGACGAGCATGCTGATCACGGTCTACTCGATCTCTGCGATCCTGATGATTCCGCTCGCGGGCTATCTGTCGGACCGCTTCGGGCGCAAGCGCATCATGATCCCGAGCCTGATCATCGCCGGACTGGGCGGTCTGTTGTCGGGATTGGCGCCGTGGTTCGGAGGCGGCTCCGTCTATGCGATCATCCTCGCGGGGCGACTCGTGCAAGGGATCGGCGCGGCCGGAGCGGCGCCGATCGTCATCCCGCTGGTCGGGGACATGTATCGCAGCGAAAAGGAGGTCAGCGGCGCCCTCGGGATCGTCGAGACGTCCAACACGCTGGGAAAGGTCGCCAGCCCGATTGTTGGAGCCCTGCTGGCCTTATGGACCTGGAAGGCGCTTTTTCTTTCCATTCCTGTCTTTTCTGTCGTTTCCATCATTTTAATTTTGTTTTTTATCCGCGTGCCGTCCAAAGACAACAAGCAGCAGGCACAGAGATTCCAAGAGTTCCTCTCTACGCTGACCCAGACGGCTCGGGCAGAGGGCAAGTGGCTGGCAGCGATATTCGTCATCGGCGCGACCGCCATGCTGGTGCTGTTTGGCTTGCTCTTCTACCTATCGGAGGTGCTCGAGGGGAGCTACGGCATGAAGGGCGTCCTCAAGGGAGCGATGCTGGCCATCCCGTTGTCGGCGCTCTGCCTGTCCTCGTTCCTGGCGGGCAAGTGGATCGGCGAACACAAATATCGGATGAAATGGGTGTCGCTCATCGGTCTGGCGATGCTGACGACAGCGCTGGTCGTACTGGCTGTCGTCCAGTCGAAGGCGATCTGGCTGCTGTTCCTGTGTATGGGTATCGGCGGCATTGGGATCGGCGCGGCGCTGCCCTGCATGGACGCGCTCATCACGCAAGGGATCGACAAAGAGCAGCGGGGCACGGTCACATCGCTCTACAGCAGCATGCGTTTTATCGGCGTTGCGGTCGGACCGCCGCTCGTCTCGGTCGCGATGAGCCGCTTCCCCAATGGATTATTCTATATGATGGCTGGGCTGGGTACGGTGTCAATCCTCTACGGCCTGTTGGCAATCCGGGTCGACGAGGAACCGGAGGAGAAGGAGGGGGAGGGTGCCGACAACCGGATTCAACGACGGTCCAAAGCGACGAATTCGTAACATTCTTGCAAACATAGTCAACACAGGACAAGCCCGCCCTCTTCGGAGAGCGGGCTTGTCGCGTTGGCCGGATCGATCATCAAAAAAGAACAATCAATGTTCAAAAAAGTCCACTTACCGAAAGCTCCTCCAGGAAAGTAGTATAAGAATGTGGTCCATGCGCAGCCAACAGCCTCGCTATGCAAGCGCTGCATCTATACCCCGATGACGGGCTCGTGATACGGTTATAGGCAGACCACGACTCCGGGAGGGGCGCGATATGAGCATCAAGAAAAAAATCGTCGTCGGGTACATCGTGTTGATCTTTGTGCCTGTCGTCTTGTTTGGCTACTATTACTACAATCAAATCTACGGCAGCATTACGGCCCAATTCGTCGAGAGCCGTCAAAAGATACTCGGGCAAGCCTATGCCAACCTGCAGGCCGATCTCATCCGTATCCAGTCGATCCACCGCTTGCTGCAATACAACCCCAATGTGACGGATTATCTGGAGGGCGACTACAGCACGGATGCCGAGAGTATCTATGCGTACACGCGGTACATCAACCCGGTCATCGGGCAGTCGCTGTTCAACAATCCGGAGATCGTGGCGATGCGGATCTACAAGTTCAAGCCGCATGTATTGGCGATTACCGATCGGTTCGTCGAGCTGTCCTCGGCGACCGGGGACGTCCGCGACATCTCTGCAGCGCTCATCGCCGGCGAAGGCAAATGGGTCATCCCGCAATCGAAGGCAGCCGAGCCGCTGCTGGCCTATTATCAGAACATCTATAACCCCAACATTACCGAGAAGCTGGGCGTGCTCGAGGTCAAGCTGAACGGCGAGCTGTTCGCCCGCTTCCTGGCCGCAGCCGGTGTGGAGGGTGAGTGGTCGGCTTACCTGATCGACAGCGCCACCGGTCAGGCCGACGGGCTGGACCCGCGACATCTGGCTCTGATTGACCCTAGCCAGCCGAGCGGCTACTTTATTAACCGGCATACGATTATTAACTATCTGGCGATTGACGAGCTGGGGGTTACGGTAGCGTTGACGGGCAATGTGGAGGATGTGTTCCGTACCGTAAAAAGCGAAGAGCGGCTGATGATTTTGACAGTATTCGCATTGTTGGTGGCATTGTCCTTCCTCTACTATGTGCTCGCCTCGACGATTACGAAGCGCATCCTGCGACTCGCCAGACATATGCGGCAGTTGGGCGACGATAACATGAAACGGATCGAGAACGGCTCCGACGCGAGGGACGAGATCGGTTTTTTGATGACGACCTACAATGCGATGATCGATCGGATGGAGGAACTGCTGCACAACGCTAATCGGGCGGAGCTGCGCAACAAGGAGGCGGCCTATCAAGTGCTGCAGGCGCAGATCAAGCCGCACTTTCTCTACAACACGCTGGAGACGATCCGGATGCTGGCGGAGTCCAACAATGACAAGGAGGTCGCGGACATCTCGTTCTGGTTCGGCAAGCTGATGCGCTACAGCCTCTCGTCGCAGCAGGACGATACAGTGCTGTCCAAGGAGCTGGAAACGGCGGCGTTCTATCTCAATATCCACAAGATGCGTCTGCAGGATCGACTGACGTACGGGATCGAGGTCAGGATGGAGACCGACAGCTTAGCTTGCCCGCGCTTCATCCTGCAGCCGCTCGTCGAGAACAGCGTCGTCCATGGGGCAGCAGCCCTGCTGCGGCCCGTCCATATCCAGATCGAGGTGACAGAGACGGATGACTCTGTCTGTATATCGGTGTCCGACAACGGTCCCGGCATCCCGCAGGCCAGGCTGACAGCGATCTGTGAGAGACTGGAGGGCATGGCGCAGTGGACCCCTGGCGACGGGGAGGGGGGACTCGGCATCTACAATGTAAGCGAACGGATCCAATCGTATTATCGCGGGGAATCCCGCCTGGAGCTGACAAGCGATGAGGGCGCAGGCACGCGCTTGGCGATCCTCATCGACAAGAAGGGGGCGGCAACGCAATGAAAATATTAATCGTCGACGACGAGCCGTTGATCCTGAACGGCCTGGTCAAAATCGTCCGCGAAATCGCACCGGCAGGGGCCGAGGTGCGCCCGGCGGGCAGTGTCGTTCAGGCGCTCGCCGTCATGCAGGAGTATATGCCGGATGTGACGGTGACCGATCTCCATATGCCGGAGCGAGACGGCTTCGAGCTGATCGAGGAAGCGCGCAGGCTTAGCTTGTGCGAGCGATTTATTATCCTGACCGGCTACGAATACTTCGATTATGTGCGCAAGGCGCTGCGAGCGGGCGTCATCGACTATCTGATGAAGCCGGTCGACAAGACCGAGATGGCGGCGCTGCTGAGCAGCATCCATGAGAGCTTGCCGAGCGAGGCCGACTCCTGCTATACCGTTCATGCCAAGCGCATCCTGATGTACATGGAGGCTCACTATGCGGAGGATCTGTCGCTGGAGAGGCTGGCGGAGCTGATGGACCTGCACCCGCATTACATTAGCCGACTGTTCAAAAAGGAGACCGGCGACAATTTCGTCAACTACCTCAATGCGCTCCGCATCCGCGAGGCGCAGCAGCTGTTGAAGTCGCAGCGTCAGCTTCCGGTCAGCGCGGTTGGACAACGCGTCGGTTTCGAAGACAAGCATTATTTCTCCAAGGTGTTCAAAAAATATACCGGCCGCACGCCCAAGGGCTATCGTGACGAGGAGCATGCTCCGCTCATCCATCCGGGGAAAGCCAAGCCGCAGGAGGGGTAAGATCAGAAAGGCAGGCTGGCTCAAAAATTGACAACGCTTTCTCAAAAATGTCGGCTTATGGACGCGAACTGCCCACAGGTACAATGAGTTCAAGACAGACAGAATCTTCAAGGAAGGAGCGCTTATGGAGCATAACTCGCAGTCGTTAAGCCCGGCGACGTACGAAAGCCGTCGCGCCGTTACGTGGAAGCGATTCAAAAAGCAACGGATGCTGCACGCGTTTGTGGGCCTTGGCATGTTGTTTTTGCTCGTATTCTCGTATACGCCGATGTTCGGCATTGTGATGGCATTCAAAAACTACAGCATCTCCTCCGGCATCGCCGGCATCTTCACGAGCGAATGGGTGGGACTGAAGCATTTTCGCGAATTTGTGACCGACTATCAGTTCGGCATGATCGTCCGCAATACGCTGGTGCTAAGCTTCCTCAAGGTGATCTTCGCTTTCCCGGCGCCGATCCTGCTGGCGGTCCTGCTCAACGAAGTGAGACATATGGCGTTTAAGCGGCTGGTGCAGACGATCAGCTACCTGCCTCACTTCATCTCCTGGGTTGTTGTCGTCGGTCTGGCCTTTACGTTCCTCTCGGCGGATGTCGGGATGGTCAACAAGGCGCTGCTCGGGCTGGGCTTGATCGACAAGCCGCTGCCCTTCCTGACCAGTCCCAACTACTTTTGGGGTCTCGCGGTCAGCAGCGCGGTCTGGAAGGAGATGGGCTGGTGGACGATCATCTTCCTCGCGGCGATCTCCGGTATCAATCCGTCGCTGTACGAAGCGGCGCAGATCGACGG
>NZ_BFBX01000019.1:23237-33977 GCF_003851045.1 Paenibacillus sp. 598K
CTCGGCGGCGGGCTGGTCGGCTCCAACTTCGAGCAGGCGTACTTGCTCGGCAACAGCATCAACAACCCGACCTCCGAGATTGTTCAGACGTATGCCTTCAAGGTTGGGCTCCGCGACGGCAGGTTCTCGTATGCCGCCGCCATCGACTTAATTCAGTCGATCATTTCCGTCATTCTCATCTTCTCGAGCAACTATGTCGCCAAGCGCGTCTCGGGATCGAGCTTATTCTAAAAGAAAGGAGCGCCCTATGCTGAGGACCCAACGCCAGAAGGATAACGTGCTGGACAGCTTCATCTATGTCGTGCTAACGGTGATCATGCTCAGTATGCTATATCCCTTCTATTACGTGCTGATCGCTTCGTTCAACAAAGGCTCCGACTCCCTTCTCGGAGGCGTCTATTTCTGGCCGCGCAGCGTCACGCTTGAGAATTACAAGACGTTTTTGTCCGATCCGAGCTGGTACAACGCCTTTCTCGTCACGATCGCGCGGACGGTGTCCGGGACGATGCTCGGCGTACTGCTCACCTGTCTGGTCGGCTATGCGCTGTCCCATCGCAATCTGGTATTAAGCAAGCTCTATTTTACGATCATCATTTTCGCCATGTACTTCTCCGGGGGACTGATCCCCTACTATGTTGTCCTTCGTTCGGTTGGGCTGCTCAATTCGTTTGGCGTCTACATTATCCCGACGATGCTCAGCACCTTCTTCCTGCTGATCGCCATCTCCTTCTTCCGGGAGATTCCGCCCGAGCTCAAGGAGTCGGCGCATATGGACGGGGCGGGGGAGCTCGTCATCTTCACTCGCATCATCCTGCCGGTCTCGACGCCGCTGCTGGCGACGATGGCGCTGTTCCTGGGCGTCGGGCAGTGGAACGCCTGGCTCGACTCGGCCTATTTCGTCCAGTCGGAGGGGCTGCGGACGCTGACGTACCGGATGATGGAGGTGATTAATAAGAGCAACTCGCCGATGGACGCGATCGCTGCGGCCAATAGCAGCTCGGCTGGCGTGACCAGCTACTCGCTGCAGGTGACGGCGATGGTCGTCTCGATCGCGCCGATCGTGTGCGTCTATCCGTTTCTGCAGAAGTATTTTGTCCAGGGCATCATGCTCGGCTCGGTCAAAGGATAAATGTCGTTATCCATACTTACTCTACACAGGAGGGGTTCTTATGAGAAGGCAATCGGCAAGAAGGAAAGGCATGCTCGTCCTATCGATCCTGCTGGCGCTCGCCCTGGCCATGACGGCGTGCAGCGGCGGCAACAGTCCCGGGAATGGCGGCTCCGGCGAGACAGGGGCGAATAACGCTCCGGAAGGGAGCGACTCGACGGGCGGCTCCGACGAGACGGTAGAGATGACGATGTTCATCGACGCACCATGGTATCCGGTCAAGGAGTGGAAGGGACCGATCGCGGACAAGATCACGGAGGAGACAGGCGTCAAGCTGAAAATTACCGTCGCCACCGACGACAATCAGCTGCCGCTGATGATCGCCTCGGGCGATCTGCCGGACCTCGTATTCACGTACAACAATGTCAGCCGGCTCTCCGACAGCAAGCTTTCGTATTCCTGGAACGAACTGATCGAGCAGTACGCCCCGGACTTCGAGATCGACTCGACGCGTATCGCGATTCATACGATGCCGGACGGCAACTTCTACACAGTGCGCAACTCGTTTGCGACGCAGGAGGAGTGGGCGGCCAACAAGTATGCGCTCGGCAATGACGGCAATCCGGGCATCGCGGTCAGAGAGGACATGATGGAGGAGCTAGGCAACCCGGCGATCGAATCGCTTGATGACTTCGTCGAGGTGCTGGGCATGGTCAAGAGCAAGTATCCGGACGTCGTGCCGCTCGTGCTGGATAAGGAATGGCTGGAGCAATATTTCCTCGTGCAGTTTGGCGTTGGCTCCTACTTCGGCTCGTGGACCGAGTTTGACGGCAAGGTGGATTACTATATCAATCATCCGAAGATGCCCGAGTTTTTCAAGTTCATGAACAGTCTCTACCGCAACGGTTATATCCTGGCCGAGAACTTCGCCCATGCCAACGACAAGATCGACGACCAATACGCGACCAGCGGCAGAGCGTTCGCTCATGCCCACACGGTCAGTGTCGCGGCGACGGACAACATCGCAATCGAAAACGAAGGCGGCAACTTCCGCTTCCGGATGCTCCCTTCCGCCCTGACCGACGAGGCGCGTATCGTCAGCGGCGGCGTCGGCTTCGCCGGCACGTTCGTGACGAAGAAAAACAAGCATCCCGACAAAGCGATCAACTTCCTGAAGTTCCTGGGCAGCGACGAGGGCAAGAAGCTGACGATGTTCGGCATCGAGGGCGAGCATTGGACCTGGAACGAGGAGGGGTATCCGGATCTGAAGTACAATCCGAACGACTCCAGCTTTGTCGAGTCGAACGGGATCAAGTGGTTTTACTTCTATAACGATGCGATCACCGAAGGGCTCTGGAGCTATGTGCCGGGCACGTCGACGACGCAGGCGCTGACGGAGATCAAGGCGATCACGCAATACCGGCCGCAGCTCGGCGTTATCCAGAGCGGCCCGGACTCGGAGGAGCGGACGATCAAGACGAAGATCGACGAGATGATCAAAAACGAGAAGGTCAAAATCTACCTCGCCAGCTCAGAGGAGGAGGCGATGGCGCATTACGAAAATCTGCTGAAAACTGCAGAGCAGATCGGCTTGAATAAGCTGGTCGCATGGGCCAACGAGACATTTGAGAAGAAAAAGAGCTTGTTTGACTCCTAACATTGCGGTGCGCGGGCCTCTAGATTGACGCGCTGTCTCGCCTCCCAATCGCATAAAATGTTCCTCCCCAAGACATAGTAAATGAAAGTTGCGTGGGGGAGCACATGCGAGATGGAGGCGGGATAAGTGAAATCTGCGAACGACCGGCTATCGATCGCCGCTCTGGGCGGCGTCAGCGAAATCGGAAAAAATATGTACGTGATTCAATCGAATGAAGATATCGTCGCGATCGACTGCGGCTCCAAATTCCCGGATGAGACGTTGCTCGGCATCGACGTCATCATCCCGGACGTCGGGTATCTGCTCGAGCGCCAGGAGAAGGTGCGAGCGCTCGTCGTCACGCATGGACATGAGGATCATATCGGCGGCATTCCGTACCTGATCAAGCAGCTGAACCTGCCGATCTACGCGACCAAGCTGACGCTCGGACTGATCGAGCGCAAGCTCTCCGAGCACGGGCTGCTGGCGACGACACGGCTGCATCAGATCGACGCCGACAGCCGGCTGAGGCTCGGGGAGACGGAGCTGACCTTCTTCCGCACCAATCATAGCATCCCGGATTGTCTCGGCATCGTCATCCATACGCCGCAAGGAAAGGTCGTCCACACCGGCGACTTCAAGTTCGATCTGACGCCGGTGAACGGTCAATATGCGGACATCCACAAGATGGCTGCGATCGGGGAGAGCGGTGTCCTGGCGTTGCTCTCGGAGAGCACCAATGCCGAGCGGCCGGGCTTCACGCCATCGGAGCGTACGGTCGGAGAGCAGATCATGAAAGCCTTCGAGGATGCGACGGGCAAGATCTTCTTGGCGACCTTCGCCTCCAACATCAACCGGCTGCAGCAGGTGATCGACGCGGCTGCGCATACTGGACGCAAGATTGCGCTGCTCGGGCGCAGCATGGTCAATGCGGTCGAGATCGCCGCGCCGCTCGGTTATCTAAGACTGCAGCCGGATATGCTCATCGAGCCGCAGGATGTGAACCGCTACGCGCCGGAGCGTGTAGCGATCCTCTGCACCGGCAGCCAGGGCGAGCCGGCGGCGGCGCTGGCGAGGCTGGCCAGCGGCACGCATCGTCAGGTCGAGGTGCGGGCCGGCGATACGGTCATCCTCGCAGCGACGCCGATCCCGGGCAATGAGCGCAACGTTGCCCGCGTCGTCGACCATCTGTTCGACCGTCAAGCCAACATCATCTACGGCTCGGGCTCCGTCACCGGTATGCATGTATCCGGACATGCGAGCCAGGAGGAGCTGAAGCTGATGCTGACGCTGATGAAGCCCAAGTACTTCATCCCCGTCCACGGGGAGCTGCGGATGCTCTACCAGCATCGGCTGCTGGCAGAAGCAGTCGGCGTCGCCAAGGGGCATAGCTTCATCCTGAGCAATGGCGATGTGGTCGATATCGAGCAAGGCGTCGCCCGGCAGGAGCGCAAGATCCATAGCGGCGATACGCTGGTCGATGGTCTGGGAATCGGCGATGTCGGCCATATCGTGCTGCGGGATCGCAAGGTGCTCTCCGAGGATGGGATCCTGATCGTCATCCTCTCCCTCACGCGCATCGATGGCCGCATGAGCGTCTCCAAGTCGGATGTGATCTCCCGAGGCTTCGTCTATGTGCGGGAGTCGGAGGGACTGATGGAGGAGGTCAATCGGCTGGCAGTCGCGGCGGTCGAGCAGCTGCAGGACAACCGGACGAACTCCTGGTCGATGTACAAGCAGTCTGTCAAGGAGGCGGTGGGCAAGTTCGTCTATGCCGAGACCAAGCGGCGGCCGATGATCCTGCCGATCATTATTCAGATCTAGTTTGCAACGCTTGGCGTTTGTAGTCCGAGGGCGTCATATGCTTGAATTTCTTGAACTGTCTGGCGAAGTAGCTGAGGTGCTGATAGCCGTTGTCCATCGCCGCCTCCAGAATGCTGCAGTCGCCCGACTCGAGCATTGACGCCGCGCGATTCACACGCAAGTAATTCATATATTCGATCGGCCGCGAACCGGTGAGCTGCTTGAACAGTCGACACAGATGAGAGGATGTCATCGAGCCGACCGTTGCCAGCTCATCCAGGGTGAGCGGCTTTTGATAATGGCGCGTGATATACTCCAGGACGTCGATGACCGGCTTCCAGCGCTCGGGCGCGCTGCGATGGGTGTTGTCGTATTGCAGGCGCGGCACCAGGTAGGGGCTGAGCTCGGCGAGCAGCGAATAGAGCTGCCCCTTGATCGCCCATTCGCGAGCGATGCCTGGGCGGTCATACGCGTCGATCAGTCGTGAGATGCTGGCATGGGCAGCAGCGGCGACGGGCAGCTCGGCTATGCGGGTCGGGAACAGCAGCTCGCCGCCGAGCAATGGATGGAGGTACTCGCGTTGGCAACGGTCGGAGTAGAGCGCCGATAGCCACGACAGCTTGAACACAATCGCAGTATAGTCGCAGCCCGCCTCGGAGCTGCCGCAATGCAGCTCGCCAGCGTTGACGATGACGGACTCGCCGGCGCGCAGCGCATAGTCCTGGTGATGGATCGTGAAGATGCCCTCCCCGCGGCGGATCGAGATCAGCTCGATCTCCTCATGCCAGTGCAGCGGCAGGATTCGTGTCTCTCCGGGGAGGGAGTCGACGTGATAGACGGCAAGCGGGAGCTCCGAGGAGCCATGACGGACCGTTTCGCGAAAGCGATATTCTAGCATTTATTCAGCTCCGATCAAAATTGTGCTAATAAATATCAATATTGCGTTAGATATTGCATATAAGAATCAATATCATGATAGTAACACGGATTAACGAATACAGGAAGCACAAGGGGAGTGGATAACATTGAAGATTGAAAGCGTTATCCAAAAGGATGACAGTCTCGAGCTGACGACAAGCCGAGGCAAAATGAGGCTAACGGCGTATAGCGAAAATATCCTGCGCATCCAATATACGTTGGAAGAGCAATTCAGTACGAAGCCAAGCTATATGGTCATCGCCGAGCCGGACCCTGATGCGCGGGCTGAGGTGGCGGAGCATGCCGATCATCTGACCGTGAGCACGTCGCGGCTCAACCTTCGCATCGACCGGGAGACCGGGGCATTCAGCTACTATGATCATCAAGGAGCGCTGCTCGTCCGGGAGCCGCTCCAGGGCGGCAAGACGTTGTCGGAGATCGAGGTCGTGAAGACGGTATTCGACGCCGATGTCGAGCTGGAGACAGGTCAAGGCGCAGACGGCCTCCGGGTACGCGCCGATGCGGCGACACGCATCGTCGACCGCCGGGCGTATCAGAGCAAGCTGTCGTTTGAATGGTCAGATGGGGAGGCGCTGTACGGACTGGGCTCGCATGAAGAAGGCATGTTCAATCTGCGAGGTCAGCATCAATATCTGTATCAGCAAAATATGAAGGCCGTCGTGCCTGTGCTCGTATCGACGCGTGGATACGGCGTGCTGATGGACAGCTACGCTGCCATGACGTTCCATGACGATGCCTTCGGCTCCTATCTCGCGAGCGAGACGGACGATGAGCTGGACTATTACTTCGTCTATGGTCCGGAGCTCGACGAGGTTGTACGGCAGCTGAGAGGGATCACCGGCAAAGCGCCGATGCTGCCTAAATGGGCGTATGGCTATGTCCAGTCCAAGGAACGGTATGTCACGCAGCAGGAGCTCATCGACGTCGTCCGCGAGTATCGACGACGGGAGCTGCCGCTGGATTGCATCGTCCTCGACTGGCAATCCTGGACTGGCGATCTGTGGGGCCAGAAGACGCTCGATCCGGTACGATTCCCCGATCCCCAAGGGATGATGGCCGAGCTGCATCGGATGGATGCAAGGCTGATGGTATCGATCTGGCCGATCATGAACCCGGACAGTGACAACCATAAGGAAATGCTGGCCCACAATGCGCTGCTCGGCAATCGCGCGACCTATGACGCGTTCCAGGAGCAAGCGCGTGCGCTCTACTGGAAGCAAGCCAGAGAAGGGCTGTTCTCTCAGGGCATCGACGCCTGGTGGTGCGACTGTACAGAGCCGTTCGAGGCGGATTGGAAGGGAGCAGTCAAGCCCGGGCCCGAGGAGCGGATGCGGATCAATACGGACGAAGCGAAGCGTTATCTCGATCCGGAGCTGACGAACGCCTACTCGTTGCTCCACTCGCAAGGGATCTATGAGGGGCAGCGACAGACCACCGAGGAGAAGCGGGTCGTCAATCTGACGCGTTCGGCTTACGGGGGACAGCATCGTTACGGCACGATCACATGGTCCGGTGATATTTGCGCCAACTGGGATACGCTGCGCAAGCAGATCGCTGACGGCTTGAACTTCTGCGCTACGGGCTCGCCTTACTGGACGACGGATATTGGCGCCTTTTTCGTCCAGAACAAGCCGGAGCTGTGGTTCTGGAGCGGCGACTATGACGATGGCGTCGATGACCTTGGTTATCGCGAGCTGTATGTCCGATGGTTTCAGTATGGGGCCTTCCTGCCGATGTTCCGCTCGCACGGGACGGATACCCCTCGGGAGATCTGGCGATTCGGGGAGCCAGGCGAGCCGTTCTACGAGGCGCTGGTCCGCTTCCTGCAGCTTCGTTATCGCTTGCTGCCGTACATTTATAGCGTCGCCTTCCGCGTGCACAGGGATGACTACACGATGCTGCGTGCGCTGCCATTTGACTTTAGAGCTGATGCGGCCACCTATGATGTCGACGATCAGTTCATGTTCGGTCCGTCGCTGCTCGTCTGTCCGGTTATCCGGCCGATGCTGTACGACCGTCGCTCCCGACCGCTGGAGACGACTGCGATGACTCGCAGCGTCTATCTTCCCCAGGGCTGCGAATGGTTCGATTACTGGAGCGATCGGGTATACGCAGGCGGTCAGACGATCGAGGCCGATGCGCCGCTGGACCAGATGCCGCTCTATGTGCGGAGCGGGGCGATCCTGCCGATGAAGGAGCAGATGCAGCATGCGGCGGATCGCGAGGGGGAGCGGCTCCACATTCACGTGTATACGGGAGCGGATGCCCGCTTCGAGTATTACGAGGATGAGGGAGACAGCTATCGTTATGAGCAGGGAAGCTATGCGGTCGTACCGATCAACTGGGATGAGCGACATCAGATCCTGCAGATCGGCGACAGACAGGGCACCTATCTCGGGATGCGGCAGGACATCGAGCTGACCGTTCTCTTCTACTCGGCCCAGGACGGCAGATATGAGCGTAGCGCCAAGCAGGCGCATGCGATCTACACAGGAGAGGCTATGGAGCTCCGCATCTCTGGCTAGATGTCAGTACTCCTGGTTAGACGTCAGTCGCTGCAAGGTTCATGAGATCTTCTGAAGCGGGGACGTCGAGGGCAGGTGAGCACAAGGCAGCCGCGATAGATATCGGGCTGCCCTGTTGGTCTGGCTATGACAGGAGGCGACGCCTCAAAACGCGAGCACGCCTGAGGTATAGAGCAGCACGAGCAGCATCAGGATCGGCGCGACATAGCGCAGCGCCAGCAGCCACAGGCGGAGCCAGCCTTGGCTGAGGCCAGTCGACTCTGCTGCGGCCTTCCAGCGGAAGCCGGCGAAGATCGTGATGAGCAAGCCCATGAGCGGCAGCAGGATGTTGGCCGTGATGAAGTCGATCCAGTCGAACAATGTCCGCTCGCCGATCACCAGGCCCGGCATGATCCCGTTGGACAGCCCGAGCGGCATGCCGAATGCAAAACAGATCGCGGCGACCGTCCAGGCCGAGCGCGTCCGGCTCCAACCCCACTGCTCCTTGGCAAAGGCGACGGGCACCTCAAGGATTGAGACGGCGGAGGTGATCGCGGCGATCGCCAGCAGCACGAAGAACAGTCCGCCGAACAGCCAGCCTAGCGGCATCGCCGAGAAGGCGGCCGGCAACGCGATGAAGACGAGACGCGGGCCTTCGTCCGGAGCGATGCCAAAGGAGAACGTCGTCGGGAAGATGATCAGCCCGGCGATCAAGGCATAGATCAGGTCGCCGATGCCGATCGCCACGGTCGCCGTGCCCAGCGGCTGGCGCTGATCGACATAGGCGCCATAGGTCATCAGGATGCCCATGCCAAGCGAGAGCGAGAAAAAGGCATGTCCTAGCGCGACGAGCGCCGACTCGGGCGTCAGCACCGAGAAGTCGGGACGCAGGAAGAAGGCGATGCCCTCCGAGGCGCCGGGCAAGGTAATCGAGCGCACCATCAGGAGCACGAGCAGGCCGGCCATGATCGGCAACAGAACTTTGTTGAACTTCTCGATGCCGCTCGAGACGCCCTTGGCGATGACCCAGGCGATCGCGATCATCGCCACGACCTGCCAGAAGATCGGCCAGTAGCTGGTGATGAAGCCGTCGAACTGCCCGCCGAAGTCGCTGGTCGCGAACAGTCGGCCGCTGAAGGCGAGGATCGAGTAGTGGAAGGTCCAGCCGACGACGATAATATAGAAGGATAAGATGAGGAACGGTGTCAGCACCTGCAGCAGACCTGCGCCGCGCCAGAGCGGGCCGCCGCCGAGCCGTGTAAATGCCGATGCCGCACTCGCCCTGCCGCTGCGGCCGATCGCCAGCTCGGCCAGCAGCACAGGCAGTCCCACCAGCACGAGACAGACGATGAACAACAGGAAAAACGCTGCGCCGCCGTTTTCTCCGGTAATGTAAGGGAATTTCCACATATTGCCCAGCCCCACCGAGCTGCCGATGGCAGCCATGATAAAGCCAAGCCGCGAAAATTGCTCGGTTGGACGGTTGTTGCGATTGCTTGTGTTTGCCATGTGACGAACCTCCGGGAAGTCGAAATAATTATACTCAGCTTTGCCCATATGAGCCGAGTTATTCTCATCAGGGGCGGTTGCCAAGAGCTTGGCCGCTGACATTACTTAACCGTAACGCGGAGCGCCAACACAGTTCAGTGATGCAACGCACACGAAGCAATAAGGAATCGGAAGAAGGACAGGAAAAGGCCGCCCAGGGGCAAGGCCATTAAGAGGAGATTCTTAATGACCTTGTACCGCAGGGCGGCCTTGTCGTCTGGATACTATTCTGAAAGCGGAATAACGATGTCTTCAAAGACGAGGTTGCGGTCCTCTTTAGCTGGCTTGTCGGAGCCGGTGTAGGACTTTCCGTTTTCGTCGATGCCGCCGTGATTTTCCTTGGTATGCACATAGTAACGGAGTGACGGCGTGACGATCAGCTCGCTCGCCTCGGGGTTCAGCTTCTCTAGCGTCTGGGTGTGCGCCCACGCCATCCCGCCATCCTGACTTGTGCCCTTAGAGCTGCCATTGCGACTGGCGTACGCATGCCCAAGATCATCGCGCGCCGTCAGCTCGATGTCGACAGCATCCCAGTCCGCATAGACCTCCTCAGAGATGAGCGATCGGTAGCTCAAGATGGTGGTCATTGGCGTTGCGACGAGCTTGTCGATCGTCAGCTTCACACCGTCATGCTCCAGAGATTGATCGACGAGTTGGACGGACTGCTCGGTCGCGTCGAGCGCAAGTGCGAAGCGCCAGTCGCCCGCGATCTTCTCTTTGCTCTCCATAATGGAGATCTCATCGATCCGCCAGCGGAGCTTGATGTGGTCCACCCCGTTAAGATTGACGCTGTCGGCGTTCAGGATGCCGGCATATTTCCCATCCTCCAGCTTAAACGAGACTTGCGAGCCGCCGCCGCCGTTTGACCCGCGGATATCCGGGAAGCCGAGGATCATCGGTCGTTCTCCCAGGTCCCGATCGCTCTCCAGCGTATAGCTGAGCGTCACTGTCTTGCCGTCGAAGACGGCGTCGCCGAGGGTGATCTTGATGCCGTTGCTCTCGGCGCTCATATTCATCTCGGTGGAGTAAGTCTTGTAGTCGGTATACCACCCGCCGTTATTGAGCCGTTCGTCGACCAGCTTGAAAATATCGCCGACCAGCGGGATGTTCGCCGCATAGGCAGGGAATGTCGCGCCGATTGCCGCGCCGCCTAACGTCAGCACCAGAGCGGCAGCCGCCACCGGACGCGCCCAAGCGCGTCG
>NZ_BFBX01000019.1:33997-53008 GCF_003851045.1 Paenibacillus sp. 598K
CGCGCCCAAGCGCGTCGTCTCGGCTTGCGACGAATCGCGGAGCGCAGCGTCTGCTTGACCTGCTGTCGCTCCTGCTCGCTCACCTCAACTTCCGCCAGCTCCTGCTCGTCCAGCTTCATCTCGTTCAATTGTTTGTAAATGTCCTTCATATCGTATGACCTCCCAGTCCCATATGTCGCGCTTTTTCTTGCAGCTTTTTTTTGCCCCGGAACACCCGGTTGTCGATGGCGGTGCGCGTTAGCCCCAGCTTCGCCGCGATGTCCTCGGTGCGCAGGCCGAGCAGATACTTCATCGTGAAGATCGCCCTGTCGGTCTCGCCGAGTTGGTCGAGCAGCCGCATCACCTCAGCGTGCTCCTCCGCCAGCAGCATCTCCTGCTCTGCCGACTCCGATCGCAGTGTCTCCAGGCTCGCCTCGGGCGCCAGATGCCCTCGCTGGCGGATCGCCTTCCGGTAAGCGTCGATCGCCCTGAAGCGGGCGATTGCATAGATCCACTTGCGGAAGTCCTCGGTATCGCCCTGGAAGGCGTCGGCATGCTGCCAGACGGCGAGGAAGCTGTCGTTGATGCATTCCTCGATCAGTCCGTCGCTGCGCAGCGGTCCGAGTATTTTGACGACGGCACCTTTGACGAGTGGCAGATACGTATCGACGATATAGTCGAGGGCATCCTCCTTGCGGCGCTGCAAGCGTCGTATAAAGTTGGTTTCGTTTGCTTTCATGCGTTCGGGCGTCCCTTCTTAATGAATGTAAGAGCTCTTACACCCTATACAACGAAGCGGGAGGTCATAATCTCTCAAGTATTTGGGTGGTAAGGAATCAGTCGATAAGTAGTGAACACCTTTGATACAAATATGATACAAATCAAGCTTATACTAAGATCATATAGAATTGTAACAGAACGATGGGGAATTCTTTAGGGGATACAAGGGGGGATGATGGTGATTCGCATCTTGATCGTTGAAGATGAGCAACCGATTTCAGATTTAATCAGGATGAATCTTTGTGAGGCAGGCTATTTCTGTAATTGTGCCTTTGATGGAATAACGGCCATAAGCATGCTTGATGAACATCCGTATGACTTGATTTTGCTGGATATACTACTTCCGAAAATTGATGGTTATGAAGTGATGGCGTATGTAAAGCCGCTGGATATCCCGGTTATCTTCATCACAGCAAAGACACAGGTTGATGATCGAGTAAAAGGTTTGAAGTTGGGAGCAGACGATTATCTGGTAAAGCCATTCGAAATTGTTGAGCTCCTGGCACGCGTTGAAGCGGTATTAAGGCGATATCATCTACACCAAGCGATCGTTCAAATTGAGGATTTGACGGTCGACACGCATGCCAGAATAGTTAAAAAGAATCATATTGAAATCCCTTTGACGAAAAAGGAATATGAGCTGCTCCTTCTCTTTATTCAAAATAAAAACATCGCCCTGTTTAGAGAAAAGATTTATGAAAAAATTTGGGGAGGAGATGACATGGGGGATAGTAGAACCGTAGATCTCCACGTCCAGCGTTTGCGGAAAAAATTGAGCTGGGAGCATCGCCTTACAGCGGTATATAAAGTAGGCTATCGCTTGGAGCTAGAGTCATGAAATTATCATGGAAGATATTCTTCACTACGCTTGTTATGACGATCTTAACGTTTAGCATAGGTGGTTACTTTTTAATCTCCGTCGTATTTCAGTCGGCATTTGATCGAGAACGAAATGCGGCTTTGCAAGAAAACAAAACGATACGCAGCTATTTTACCGCGGTCATACCGCTTGAATCCTCTGACGAACAAGAGCAATCGAGGATGCTTCCAATGCTGGAATCGATCGTATCCCATTTTGCGAGCCCCGTCCTGTCCATCCGCATTTCCGATCAAAACAATCAGGTGATGGTGCAGCAGGGCGACTTTGACTTTGGTCAAATCGTTTGGCAACAGCTTGCGGAAGATACACTCGCCTATGAAACATGGCGTGATGCAAGCCGTCATTATATCCAGGCCGCTTCATGGATGGAGACGACCAGCGGAAGGATCTATGTCGAAACCATTCGAGATGTCACTTCCGTGTTTATGGATCGGCAGCATGTATTTTCTTTTTATCGCAAGCTGGTGTTGGTGATGTTGGTAATAAACGGAATCGTCATGTTTCTGATTACTGCATGGGCCCTCTCTCCACTGAAGAAACTGGCGAAAACGACAAGAGAAATTGCTGAAGGGAAATATGGGGAGCGGGTATTAATGAGGACCAAGGATGAAGTTGGTTTATTGGCAACTGATTTTAATCAGATGGCAGATCGTTTGGAAACAAAGATACGAGAGCTTGAGGCGATAACGGCTAGCCAGCGTGATTTCATTGGCAGCTTTGCGCATGAGCTCAAAACGCCGCTCACTTCCATTATTGGCTACGCCGATATGTTGCGCTCAAAGAAATTGTCGGAAGAAAACAAAATTCTGGCAGCCGATTATATTTTTAGCGAAGGCAAGCGTTTGGAGACACTTTCGCACAAATTGCTTGATTTGTTGGTCGTCAAAAATCATCATTTCGATATGAAGCTCGTGCAGATCAAAGAACTGCTGTTTCGTGTGAAACAAACAACAGCATGGATTCTCAAGCAAAGCGGTGTTGTGCTTCATATCGCGGCAGACGACGCCCAACTGAACGTTGAATCGGATCTGCTGCAGACCTTGCTGATCAATTTGGTGGACAACGCCAGAAAAGCGATTGATTCTGATCGAGTAGATCGGGAAGTCAAGCTGACAGGCAAACGAGTCGATTCAGAACACTATCTGATCACGGTCGAAGATCACGGGAAAGGCATACCGGAAAAAGAAATATCCCGAATTACGGAAGTATTTTATACAGTCGACAAGTCGCGTTTTAGAGGATCGGGGGTAGGAATCGGACTTGCGTTATGCAAAGAAATTGTGGAGCTTCATGGCGGAGAGATGAAGATTTCGTCTCGGCCTGGAGCAGGAACCCGCGTCGAGGTGAAGCTGAAAGGGGGGGCAGGTGATGAAGGCAGCCGGTAAAATGATCGGATGGATCGGTTTCCTTTGTCTGCTGATCATAATTGGTTTGTTTTTGCCGGAATGGATGGTGCAATATTCGGATCGCAAAACAAGCGGCATCGTCAAGCTGGAACCTTTGGCCCTCTCCCGAGTGGGCACAAGCAAACATTCCGTGCTGGATCGTTTGAATTTGTTACAGCATGATCCGCATGATGTGGACAAGGTCGCGCTTGAAATGAGCGCCAATTTTGACTCTGCTTCTGCAAATGCACACTTCATGTCTGAAATAGCCAAGCTATCTTCATTGCAGATACTACCACCGATCGATTGGGGGACTGTCCCTGTCTTTCATGTCGCTGCTGGTTTATACACGCTTAAAGCGGATCAATCCAGTCATGCCATTCTATGGAACATCGCTTTTGCAGGCGATTCGTTCTCGGGAAATTTTGTTTTCGATGATGCAACAGGTAAAGTCATCACATTCAAGTTATCCTCTCATGAATATGAACCTAGGCTTGGAGAAGCAACGATCGAAGCGTGGGGCAATTACCTTGATCTTGAAGTGAGAAATATACGTAGAGACACTACGGACGCCACTGTAATGGAAGATGACGGAGTCAAAGTATCTGAAGACGGCTATCAAACGTACTATTTCAACCTTGGGGCACATGATCAATTTGTACCTGCAACATTTTATATGGACTTAAACAGCTACGGGTTTGACGATGTGAGCAAATGGACATTAATAAAAGAGGAAGAAATAGCTGTCATCATCAGAAAAAAAGAATAATAATTGCTGGATAAAGATATGCACCTTTAGCGGTTGATGAGATCGCTTCCGGTGTATTTTTTTTGATTCCATTATGAAGGCACCAGGATGCAACTTTGATTCATCAACGCTTTATACTTCAGAGCATCAAGGAAATCAAATGAAAAGTGAGGTATGAGGAACAGTGATGAATGGGAGAAAAGCAGTCCATCAAAGAATCAAGCTATGGGCAGGTATGATCGTCCTCCTGCTTATTGCAGCTTATTTTGCAATCCAGGCGAATCAACCCGTACAAGAGAGTCTGCCGATGAGAGAATATGAAGTTCTTAAAGGTGATATTACGGCTGGCATAACAGCGAACGGTTACTTGTCCATGCCTAGCGTCTCTCATTATTATGACGCACCCGCCCAGATTGAAGAGCTCTATGTCAAAAAAGGCGACGCCGTAAAAGCTGGAGACAAGCTCGCCAAGGCCGTTGATCACGGTCTTGCAGACCCGTACTTGTATGCCAAATTGGACGGGATTGTCGTATCGGTGCCACTAGCGGCGGGGGAGATGACTTCTGGAAAACCGATTGTGGCACAGATTGGGGATCCAGAGGGAATGTTCGCGCATATTCAAATCTCGCAAGCCGATATCGCGGACGTAGAAGTCGGCCAGCAAGTATCGTTTACGTTAAGCGCCTATCCATCGCAAGAACTGCAAGGAACGATCACCCAGGTTCTGTTGGCTCCGACAAAGGCTAGCCCGCTCGAATATGCAGCGTATGCGGTATTGGAGCCAGACGATAATTTGCTGCTTCTGGAAGGAATGACCTTCTCCGCGCAGCTCATACAGAAACAGGCCAAGGATGTGCTGCGACTGTCCAATAAGGCGATTCAACTGAAAGAGGGCAAACAAATCGTCATGTTGAAGGA
This sequence comes from Paenibacillus sp. 598K, assembly GCF_003851045.1. Lineage (GTDB taxonomy): Bacteria > Bacillota > Bacilli > Paenibacillales > Paenibacillaceae > Paenibacillus_D. The sequence continues at coordinate 38,688 of NZ_BFBX01000019.1, forward strand.
TGAAAAAGGGAAATGGTTTGAACAGGAAATTCAGACAGGCTTCTCGGATGGCCGCTATAGCGAGATCCTGTCCGGACTCTCCGTGGGCGATGTCGTCTATGTGGAGGGGGAAGCATGAGAATAACGGAGATGTTGCGATTGGTATGGCTGAACATCATACAGAACAAATTCAAAGTTATTTTAAGCTCGCTAGGTATCATGGCGGGAGCGGCAACCATTGTTTTAGTGATTGCGATCGGCAAGGGCGGGGAAGTCGAAATCACGAAGCAATTTGGCGAACTGTCTGCGGCGACCATTTTCGTCAGTCTGGATGAATCGCAACGAATATTGCATGACAAGGATGTGGCGCAAAGCGAACGATTGAATGTGGAGCATGTGCAGCAAATCAAAGATGAGAACCCCTATCTTAAAAATATTATGTTAGCGGACTCTGGCAATGCCAGGGTAACGTTAAATGGAGAAGAATATAACCGAACAATTCAAGGGGTAACGCCTGAATACGAACAGGTATTGAATTTACCCGCACTCTATGGCGAAGGTTTGACGGAGAAAGATGAGGAAGATGGCGCTTTTGTGGCTGTTCTCGGTTATGATGCGGCAACAGCAAATTATGGTGCCGCTGAATATGCGGTTGGCGAGTACATCATCATCCACAATATGCTGTTCAAAGTCGTCGGTGTTCTCCCTAAAAAAGGAACGAACATCGGACTCATTCTTCCCGACACTTCCATTTTCATCCCCTATTCGGTAGGAGATACGTATATATTCAGTGATATATCAAGACCACAGGTGATTGCCTTGGCTAATGACGTTTCGCAAGTCAAATCGGCCATGCGCTGGATTCGCAGCTCTCTCCATTATTTGTTATTCAATGGTGAGGCCTATATGATTGAGGACGCGGGCAGCAGGATGGAAACGGCTGTCCAATCGGCGAAAATCATGAGCATGATTCTCATCTCAGTAGCCACGATTGTATTTATCGTCAGCGGTATCGGTATCATGAATGTGCTGTTCGTATCGATTAAGGAGCGAACCAGGGAAATTGGGATCTTGAAAGCGCTGGGCTGTTCGGAACGAAATATATGGCTGCAGTTTTTGCTGGAATCGATAACGATCAGTTTTTTTGGAAGCTTGGGCGGCATGTTGCTAAGCGTGTTTATCTTGCCGCTTATGGCCTATGTGGAAATACCTGTTCTTCCGTCTGTCAGCGGGCAATTGGCCGCTTTATTTTTTTCCTTGCTCACAGGTACAGCTTTTGGCTACTACCCGGCTTACCGGGCGTCCAGGCAGAAACCGATTGAGGCATTAAATTACGAATAAAGAAGGGAGTTTCAACTGATGCGAAATTCGATTCATTGGGTGATCTATGTGTTGTGTATGGCTTTCATTCTGTGCGGTTGTTCTAATTCTTCAGAGAAGGGCGTTCAGACTGATCCTACGGTCATACCCGCCGTTGCCGAAGGCAAACCTCAAACTGATCAGGTGCAGGAACAGTCAGGATCTGAAGAGACAGCGGCTGTATCCGCAGCCGTTTTTTACGGAAGAGTCATCAGCATTCTTGGTAATGAAATGGAACTTGAAATTGGGATGTCCACGAAGCAGGTTGAAAACCTTGGCAAGCCTTCAACTCCGGCAAAAAAGGGTGCAAACCAAATTATGGTCAAAGAAAAGGAAAACCCTGAAGGCTTTGTTGATTTCATTGCTCCGCTTCCTCCTGAAATGGCACAACATGGCGATGAAGATTCCATTTTTGGGGCAAATGGTGAAGTCGACTTGATCTATACCGGCGAGATTAGAAACTTGATCATTCCTGCAGGTACTGATCTACGAAACATTACGGGTGGGAAGGAAGCATTGGATGCCATCAAAAAAGGAACCATATTGATGATTAAGCCGCTTGTAATTGAAAACACGTATGCGGGTATTGAAAAGATGACCATTATCGATTAAAGAAAGGGTGAGTGAAAAACATGATTCGTATGGAAAAGGTGAACAAAATTTATTCGCTAGGAAATGAACGGCTGCATGTGTTAAAGGATATCAGTTTCACTGTCGAAGCAGGTGATTTTATCGCCATTTTAGGTCCTTCCGGCTCAGGGAAATCAACCTTGATGAATATTTTAGGCTGTATGGATACCATGGATAGCGGAACTTTTCAATTCGAGGATCGGGAAGTAGGAGGCTGCAATGCTCAGGAACTATCTTGGATCAGGAATCAAAAGATAGGCTTCGTATTTCAAAAATTTAACCTCATCCCCCAATACACAGCCTTGCAAAATATCATTATGCCTCTATTGCTTCAGGGAATGACAAGAAGCGAGGCGATAAGCAAAGCGGCTGAATATATTAAACTTGTTGGTCTCACAGATCGCGTACACCATAAGCCCAAAGAGCTTTCGGGCGGGCAACAGCAGAGAGTGGCCATCGCTCGTGCGCTGGTGACGGAGCCGTCGCTCTTGCTGGCCGATGAGCCGACAGGTTCGTTGGACTCCGCAACGGGTAGAGAAATTCTTGCTCTTTTTCACAATCTGAACAGCAGAGGCCATACCATTATTGTAATCAGCCACGATCATCAAGTTGCCGAACAAAGCAAAAGAATACTTTCCCTCTTTGATGGGAAGCTTGTTTCGTAAGTGAGAGGCGCCAGCGCAAAAAAAGCCGGGCGAAGTAAATGTTCCCCGGCTAAGCGCTAAAATGTGACCGTTAGATTTTGAAAAGTGCCGAATAGGCCTGCTAAGCGTCATTTTTGTCCATCAGAAAAGGGATTGTCCGGCTGTCATTTCCATGACTCCGAGACAATCCCTTTGCTTGTTGTTACTTGTAGTACGATGTCGTGAGCGGGACGAATACTTTGCCGCCCTCTTCGACGTCGCCGTTGATATACAGCTCGCTGACGCCGCCGATATCGACTTCGATTGTTTTCAGACCATCCGCGACGTTGACGGATACGGTTTTCAAGACGATATCTTTGCCGCTGTCGATGATTTCGAACTTTTCGATATCGCTGCCGATGGCCGCCACTTGCAGGACGAGCTTCTGGTACTTGCCCTTCGGATAGAGCATGAAGGAGGTACCGCGTTTGCTAGGCGCATTGTCGAAGAACACTTCTTTGTAGTCTTTGCCGTTATACGAGGTCAAGGCCGGGTCCTTCGTATGGTACATGTTCTCGAAGCCTTGCGCGATCGGGGTGCCCGCGGTTTGTTCGCCGAGCGAGATCGTCTTCGTCTTCGCATCGTAAGAGATGGCCGTGTTAAGCGCGTTGGAGATCGCCCGCACCGGCAGGTAGGTGGTCCCGTTATAGGTAATTGGAAGTACAGCCCCGCCTTTATCATTGGTTGGGACATAGGCCTGGCCGTTCAACTTGAATTTGAGTCCGTTATCGAGGTAAGCTTTGATCTCTTGCAGATTGGAAGCGCCAAAGGCTCCAACTCCGCCTCCTACGAGCATACTGGCCACTGCGATGGAAGCGATCCATTTCTTTTTCATCCCAAGCACTCCTCTGTTGGTGGAATAAATGAAAATGCCATGAAAACTAAAAATAGTATACGGCTGGCCCATGGGTCAAGCAAGGTGCAAAAGTCATATTTCGTGCAGGAACATTTTGCCACAGAGCTGCCGAATCGGCGGACGTTTTTCTCGCTTCGAGTCGAGGGTGCGGAGCGTGTGCCAGGCGACGCGTGGTATAATGGCATGAAGGCGGCCTGTCCGCCAAGCGGACCGACAGGCTATTTTGAATGACCATGTGGTCGTGGAGCAGCACTGGAGCAGGTCAGGATACATATGAGGGAGGATGTAGTAATGAAGTGGGATACGCAACAGCTCGCATGGGTACATAAACCGAAGTCGTCTGTGATCGAATCGGACAAGGTAGAGCTCGTCACAGAGCCGGGTACGGACTTCTGGCAACGGACGTACTATGGCTTCCGGAACGACAATGCGCCGGGGCTGCTGATGGAGATCGACGAGCCGTACTTCTCGTTCGAGGTGAAGGTGTCTTATGACAGCAAGCATCGCTACGATCAGGCGGGCGTCCTCGTCTATCAAGACAGCGATAACTGGTTCAAGGCGGCCAGCGAATACGAGAACGATACGTTCCAGCGGCTCGGCAGCGTCGTCACCAATCGCGGCTACTCGGACTGGGCGACGACGGACATCGACGCGTCGATCAAGCAGATGTACTATCGGCTGAGTCGACGGGATAGCGACTTCCTGCTCGAGTATGCTTACGACGGCGAGCATTACAAGCAGATGCGCATCTTCCATCTGTTCGAGGGCGGGGGTGCGATCCGGATGGGGCTGTATGCGTGCAGCCCGGAGCAATCGTCGTTCCGTGCGGTGTTCACGGAGATGGCGATGACGGAATGCAAGTGGCAGGCGCACCATTAAGAGCGTGAACGGATCGCATCGATGCGTATCGCGTCATGGCAGTCCATCTTCGGATACGCACGAACAGAGCACGAGAGGAAAGGAGTGAGAGCATGCGTAACGCCTCTCCGCTGTTTGACATGATCTATCTGCCCCTGCTGATCCGATTGGAATGCAAGGAGCCGGCCAGGCTGCCGCCCTTCCTCGGATCGATGCTGCACGGCGTCGTCGGCTGGGCGCTGCGACAGCATCCCGAGACGTATGCCTACCTGTTCGAGAATCGTCGGCTGGGCGGAGGCGCGCAGGATATCGTCAACCCCTATATTATCGAGCCTCCGCGCACGCGATCGGTCTATCGGCCGGGCGAGATGTTAAGCTTCGGTCTCATCCTGCTGGGGGATGCGGTTCAGCACATCGAGTCGGTCGTCCGACTGTTGGCCGGAGCCAGCCCGTTCCGGCTGGGCGCGGAGCGCAAGGCGTTTGCACTCGTCGATGTGCTGCAAGGAGAGCGGTATCGGAGCATCTGGAGCGAGGGGCGATGGGACGGCGAGGCCGTGGCGGCCGAGAATCTATCAGCCCATGCGCATCGGGAGCATGCGCAGTGGTGCTCTGTTCATCTGACGACGCCGCTGCGGATTCGCCGGGGCGGGGCGCTGGTGCAGACGATCGATTTTAGCACGATTATCCGCAGCATCACCCGGCGGATCGAGACGCTGACCGAGCGGTACGGCGGCTCTGTCGATCGCGAAGCTGCAGCGGCGGTCTGCGAGCGGGCGAGCGAGGTACGGATGATCTCCTCGGCGCTTCATCTATACGAGATGCACCGCTACTCTACGCGCAAGCGGGAGTCGGTCGACTGGAGCGGCATGCTGGGCGCACTCGTCTTCGAGGGCGAGCTGTCTCCGTTCACTCCCTGGCTCCAAGCGGCGCGTATCCTGCACATCGGCCGCAACTCCACCTTTGGCTGCGGCCAGCTCGATGTCGTCTATCGGTAGCGTCTGATATCGTGTACCTGTAGCCTCTACCTGTAACTATAGTGTCTACCTGTAGCGTCTGCGCCAGGAGCCAGAGCTTCTACAGGCTAGCTTAGCCATGCGGTGGTGTCTGTGGCTCGTCGAAGGACTGCAGATCGCGTATCACTTCAGCTGCCTCGGCGTATGGGGACTGCAGACGGAGCAGTCGCTCGAGGATGCGCCGCATCTCCGTAGAGAGCGTCAGCTCCTCCTGCCAGCTGGGCTCCGGCTTGTCCGCGGATGCTGCGTCTGGCTCGTAGGTCGAGTAGAGCATGAAAAGCATGAAGTGGCCGACTGCCTCCAGATCATCTGCGGGCTCGGCCCTTTTGTCGTGCGGCTGGGGTGGAGGTTGACTGCCTTGGCTACCTCGACTGCCTTGGCTCGCCTTTGTGGGCTGACCCGAAGCTCGGCGTGCCGGCCATAACCGGCATCGGCGCTTGACAGGCTCCGGCTCGTCATCGAGCGGCTCGCCGATCCGACGCGCCAGGCCAAAGTCGATGAGATAGAGCTCATCGTCGTGGAACAGCACATTGGGGATGCGCAGGTCGAGATGGACGTATCCATGGGCATGGACATAAGCGACGAGCGTTAACAACTGAAGCGCGATCCGCGCGCAGTCGCGCTCCGTGAAGCGCTGCTTCCGGTCAAAGATCAACTGCTCCAACGTATCGCCGCGCAGGTACGACATGACCAGGTAGTGGTCGCGCCCCTCGCTCACCAGACCCCGAAATACCGGCAGACGCGGATGCCGGACGGCCTGGAGCGCCTCCGCTTCTCGTTTGAGCAGCTCTTGAGCTAGCGAGCCTTTGCTTCGTCTCGCCTGCTTGATTGCGACCGAGACATCATGGCTTGTGTCCGTCGCCAGATATGTCAGCCCATAGCTGCCCATGCCGAGCAACGCTTGTACGACATAACGCCGACCGATTCGACGGCCCGGCTCCAGCGGATAATCCCGCCATGCTGCGATGAATGCGCTCCATGTTATTAAGATAGACATCTTATGCTCTCTCCTTGAATCCAGCATCGTTCATCAGGGTGGCGAACGAGTCATGTAGTCTGGACTTCTGTCGGATTTCGCCGTTGATCCTGAGGCGGATCACGGCGGTACGAACCTATCCTACGCTATCCATAGGCACCATGCAAATTCCGTTGCGGCAGTGTGCGGGGGAGACGATCTATTTCAGCTTGCTTTAAGGTGGCCGTGGTAAGATCGTGTTGGTATGGGGTGAGGCTAACTACTCTTGCACTGAGGTGATGACGATGTTGGATCGTATAATCAGGAAAGTGAAACACGCTATAGAGGGTTCCCGGCACCGGGACCATCGACGTTACTCCAGCAGTCAACCAAAAGGCTACAAGCGTTATTCCAGCAGCCAACCCAACGGATATAAGCGCCATTCCAGCAGTGCGCGATTCAGGGGCCGGTATTCCTCTTCCGATCGCAAATACGGCAGTCGCAACGGCCACCGGCATTATAAAAATCGCTTCGGCAGCTCGTCTTAGGACACTTGACGGAGAGGGCGAGCGGCATAGCTCAAGCAAGATAAAAGATCAATGAAAAGGAGCCGTGTGCATGTCAACGCATACTGCGTATCCTATCCCGGGACTCCCGAGCATCGGGACGTGCCGGGATTATTTCCAGGCAGCTGCTATACTGGATGCGATCTTGTGTCCGGAGTGGGAGTACCGTTATTATTCCTTTAATGCCCGGTGGGACCAAGACGAGCAGATGGCCTCGATGCGCGATGGAGAGGGCAGTCATTACTTTGCTTTGTTCGGCGACGAGCAGGTAATGATTAAAGGATATGACAAGGAGCTGGCAACTGCCAAGGGGGCCGAGGATGCTGCGGACATCGTCTCTACTGCTCCCGCTGCGTGCGATGCTTTTTTGGCAGAGCCGGCATTTATCGTGGAGGAGACCACCTTCCTGATGTGGCGGCTGTCCGAGGCCGAGCTCTGGCAGGCGGGCAAGCCTTATACGGAGCAGGACTATCGCTTGCTGGAGATACTGACGGGCGGGGCGGCCGCGTATCACGCATGGGCAATCGGCTACTATGAGATCGAGCTGGACCTGGCGTTGGTGGAAAAAGTGTTCGCGATGACGCCGATCGACGAGTATCTCCTGCAACGGTTGAATCCCGAGCTTACGTTGGACGACCTGCTCGAGGATCTGGAGGAGATCGGCTACCCTTATCAAAGGGATAGGTGATGGGACACGGACTTGTATTTATAGTCGAGATCGTTTATATGGTAGGGGAGAAATAATAGCGTTGGAATTGACTGTAGATGCGGCTTCATAGTACGCTGAGGTTAGTAGAAGATAATGGAAGCTTCGCTTCGTGGTGCGAATGTAGAGTGAACATGAAATCTCCGGGGGATTCGCACCTGATAAATGATTGAAATGAACGGAATTTGATGTTTTCTTTCGGAATTATGAGGGGAAAGAGCGGGATGAGAAGTAACTGTGTGATAAAATGGCTTAGTAGGAAGGCTTTTGGCCATTATTCGCTGTCGCACCTTACGTAGGTGCGTGGATTGAAATAGCCGCCGCACCGGCACGCGGATTAAGTTAATCGTCGCACCTTACGTAGGTGCGTGGAGTGAAATAGCACGCCTTCGCTCGTCAACTGGTTAATCCAAGTCGCACCTTACGTAGGTGCGTGGATTGAAATATAAACTGGATATCCATAGTTACAATATTCCAAGTCGCACCTTACGTAGGTGCGTGGATTGAAATTCTGGCAATCAGTCCTGTGCAATCCATACCAACGTCGCACCTTACGTAGGTGCGTGGATTGAAATACCGATCTGATCCGTCTTTCCCCGGCGATCAAGTGTCGCACCTCACGTAGGTGCGTGGATTGAAATAGTGCTCTCTCGGGTGGTTAATATCACGCCAATCGATGTCGCACCTCACGTAGGTGCGTGGATTGAAATAGAGGAGACGATGACTTCACCCTGATCGTTACTAGTCGCACCTCACGTAGGTGCGTGGATTGAAATCGCTGCAAGACATCCCGTACAAAACGACCCAGAGTCGCACCTCACGTAGGTGCGTGGATTGAAATCGGGCATTTGGGCTGACGCTGGAGCGCGAGGGGGAGTCGCACCTCACGGATTGAAATTTGTGCCAGCATCTGGTCCTCTACGCTCGCCAAGTCGCACCTCGTGTAGGTGCGTGGATTGTAATATCTCCAGGATCAAACAGCTGAGTTTGAACTCGAATTGAACAGGTACATGGATTGAAAATAATCATAAACAAAACTAAAGTATTACGAAGTTAGCTGCTGCTCTTCAGTATTAACCCAAAGTTGTCCGACTCGTTGTACCCGTAAACGTCAAATGGTATCATTAAGAAAAAAGACTTTAAGTTTGATTTTTTATAATGTCGCATCTCATTTTGGAGGTGAGTGGAACATATGCCAATTAAGTCGGGATTTTTGAGCGATTATTTGACGGAATCCAATGCCAGTGAAAAGAACTTTTTTTTGAGCAGCAGTGTAATTGATCAACAACCATCCACTAAACCCAGAGATGAAGGCAAGCGAGCGATGGTATTGGCAATGGAGATTGAAGAGTTAAGAAGGAATTTCCCAAAGGGAGGTTATCCCAAAGCCAACAAGAATCGCGGTGACCGATGGTGCTGAATGATGAGGTTAAGAATAAGATTAAGTCTATTGTGAACCCCTTAAGAAGAAGGCTTGCTGTTTGCAGTTGGATTACAGAGGAATTTAAAAAAGAAGGCTTATATGTTCCTATTTTAGTCGGAGGCTCGGCTGTTGCAATATATAGTAATGGGATGTATGCGACAGTGGATTTGGATATGAAATCGGAGCAGTTTGAGCGGTACGCACCTTTGATGTCTTCTCTTGGATTTAATAGGGTTGGGAAAGATTTCTACCACTCTGAATTGGATACCTATGTAGAGTTTCCTTCTGGCCGGTTTGAAGATTCAATGGACCATGTGAGGGAAGTTGTGGTCGAGGAAACAGGATGGCCAATATACATTTCAGGCTACGAAGACATGATAATAGACCGCGCGTTGAAGTTCAGTGCGACATCAGACCAAAACTCCAGGGAATGGGCGCTAAGAATGATGGGCTTTTTGTATGATGAAATTGATTGGAGTTATCTTCACAAGAAGTCTAATGAGTATGGAATTCTAGCGATTATAGAACGTATACAACGAGATGTGAAACGGTACAAAGGGGTCTATCGTGCACAACGTGATAAAGACAATTCGACCGCTAATATAGAGAATTCAAATGATTAGGGTTCTAAGGCGTCTATGAAAACCTCATGTCAACCAAACCATGAAAGAAACCAGCTTTAAATAGGCCAACTAAAGTACAAACCAATTTATCGTAGCGAGCGGCTAACCGACGATTACGTTTGAGTTTGTTAAAGAGGCCTCTTGGACGGTCGATCCCCAACTCATGCTGGACGACCTGCTCGAGGATCTGGAGGAGATCGGCTACCCTTATCAAAGGGATAGGTAATGGGACACAAGAGCGTATATATTGTGGAGGTCTTAATAATTGTAGGGAAGAAATAGCGTTGGAATTGATTGTAGATGTGGCTTCATAGTACGCTGTGGTTAGTAGATTGTGGAGACGTCGCTTCCTGGTGCGAATGTGAAGTGAACATGAAAACCCCGGGAGATTCGCACCTGAGAAATGACTGATATGATCAGAATTTGATGTTCTCTTTCGTAATTATGGGGGAAAAAGAGCGGGATTGAGATGAGTTTGTGTGATCAATGGTTGAGTAGGGAGAGTTTTGGCCATTTTTCGCTGTCGCACCTTACGTGGGTGCGTGGATTGAAATCGTATCGGAGAACCAGCTGCCCGGGGGCGATCTGTCGCACCTTACGTGGGTGCGTGGATTGAAATGGCGTAACAGCTCGGCGCGCTGGGCCGTCCATGAGTCGCACCTCGTGTAGGTGCGTGGATTGAAATATGCTATCATAAAGCCGCCCCATCCACAGAGTCGGTCGCACCTCATGTAGGTGCGTGGATTGAAATAAATTCCGAACGGTCAGAAATCTGGGTTATTACGTCGCACCTCACGTAGGTGCGTGGATTGAATTTGCTTCAGCTTTTTATTTAGCCAGCTTGTGGCACGAATCGTTATCGATGGTACTGATGAAAAGCTTCATATCCCCGCTGCTTCTCACCCCTAAGCTGTACTCACCCCTTCACCTATTCTACTTCTAAAAAATTTCAGCCCAAAAGGGAACCATTTTCCTCTTTAATCGTCTAATGCTCGAGGTGAACGGATTGCAGTTCGATTATTTGAACCACATTACCGGCGGATTGGACAAGAATCTCGTCCTGGAGGAGCTAATGCAGGCGTATGGCAAAGAGGTGTGGAACTTTGCTTATTTCCTGACGCGCCGGGCGGAGTTGGCCGATGATGTGACACAGGATGTGTTCGTCAAGGTCTATGAGCGGCTCTATTCCTTCCGGGGACAGTCCTCGGTGAAGACGTGGCTGTTCGCCATCACGCGCAATACCGCCAAGGACGCCCTGCACTCCTCCTGGCTGCGCAAGGTGATCCTCTTGCCCGTATGGCGACAGCGGGAGGTACATCCTTCGGCGGAGAAGGAGCATCTAGACCGCCAGGTGACCGAGGAGATCTGGTCCGTCGTCTTGTCGCTCCCGCGCAAGCTGCGCGAGGTGTTGCTGCTGCATACCCATCACGGCCTATCGCTCAAAGAGATCGCAGCGGTACTGCAAATATCCGAGGGCACGGTCAAGTCGCGACTGCATCGGGCAAGAGCGGCCGTCAACCGCCAGTTGGGGGAGGGAGACTCATGACAAGGATCGGCAAGGATTGGGAGAAACGGCTGTCGGGACAACCGTTGCAGGACAGCGGATTTACACCGGAGCTGAAGTTGAAGATTAGGGAGAGGGTCCGCATGAAAAAGACAAAAACCAAGCTGGCTGTGCGCACCGCGCTCGTCTTGCTCTGTGTGCTGATCGCCGGGTCGGGGTGGCTGTACCGGGAGGATCTCAATGAGATGCTGTTCGGGAAGCCATCGACGACGATCGCCGCGGTCATCGAGAAGGATCTGTTGGCCGAGGAGGGCGAGCTGACGCTGCGGGTACAGGCCAGTCAATATAGCAGCTTTATGAACACGTTCGGCAAGGCATTCATCATCCGTCATCCTTCGGTTCGGATCGAGCTGGTGAATGAGCCAAGCCAGCTACAGACGCTCGAGGAATTCGAGCAATGGGCGGAGAAGGAGCAGCCGGACATCTACACGCTGCCCCTGCATTACTATGCCGAGCTGGCGACGGAGGGCAAGCTGCAGCCGCTCGATGCCTGGATCAAGAGCGATGATCTGGATATGGCTGCGTTCCACGAGCCGGTCATCGATCTGCTGCGGGAAGCCGGCGGCGGACAGCTGTACGGACTGAGTCCCGACTTTGCTACCTTTGGCGTCTATATTAACAAAGCGCTTTTCGAGCAGCACGGCATCCCGCTGCCGACCGACGGCATGACCTGGGAGGAACTGCTGCATATAGCAGCGCGATTCGATGGGACGGGTGTAACTGGCTTGCGGCTGCATGACTCTCCGATCAAGCTGGCGCAATATATCGGTCAGACCAATGGGGTCCAGGCGGTCTCCTCGGACGGAAGCGCGGTGACGATGGATACGCCTGCTTGGGAGGATATCTGGAGTCAGGTAGCGACAGGCATACAGCAAGGCTGGATCCAGAGCGAGGCTTCTCAGTCGTGGACCGGCACGCGGTCCATGAAGCAAATGATGGAGGGCGACCCGTTCGCTATGGGTGAGGCGGCGATGCGGCTGGAGGCCAGCTATTACATGAACAGCCTGTCTCATTATACGAACATTGAGGGGCTGGAGCTGGACTGGATGGTCGTCACGGAGCCGGTCAATGCGAACGAGCCTAACCGGGCGACCCATTACTACGGAGGCACGGTGTATGCGGTCAACGCAGCCTCGCCGCATCACAAGGCGGCCTGGGAGCTGGTGAAGTTCATCCACAGTGAGGCAATGGCGGAGAAGCTGGAGCGCACGGGCAACACCTTGCTCGTCAGGAAGGGTGCGCTGTCCTCGGCAACAGCCGCCGAGCTGGCCCCATTCTACAAGCTGGAGCCTGATCCTGTCGCCGTACTGGAGGAATACAGGATGACGATGGGCGGGACCAGCCGCGCAGCTGCTCAGAACAATATCTTCCAACAAAAAGGCGATGCCTTGCTCCAAGCGGTTATACAAGAAGAGATGACTGTCCAAGCCGCGCTGCAGCAGCTCCAGACGGAGCTTGAGGCTGTCCCTGCACAGGGAGGGGAGCAGTAATGAACACGCAAATGAGTAAGCACAGCTCGATCAGCCGTCAGGGCGGCAAGGCTACCCGATCCGCCTCCGTCCCCCGCGCAAGGCGCTTCAATTGGCACGTGATGCTGTTGGCTGTCTGCCTGTTGTTGTCGGGATGTATGGGAGCAGCGTCAGAGCCGATACCTGCCACACCGCTCAAAATCGCCTATTCCAGCGAGGAGATGTTTAATTCGCAGCTAAGAGATTATTTCGACGCGGCCTTCCCCGGACTGCCAGTAGAATTAATCTCGGCGGATGATCTCTACACATCAGGCGGCGATCCGCAAGTGCGGATGCGGCAGCTGATCGATCAAGAAAAGCCGGATCTGGTCCTGTTCACCGATTACGGGATGTATCGGCAGCTGTCCGATGACGGCGTGCTGGTCGATCTGGCGACCCGGATGAGGGACAGCGAGGAAGTGAAGGAGGAGAGCTTCCACCCCGGAGTGATGGAGCTGCTCAAGGACAATGAGACCGGTGGCCTCTTCGGCTTATCTCCGAGCTTTGATGCCTATTCGCTCTACTATAATGCGGACCTCTTCGAAGAGTTCGGTATCCCGCTGCCTCAAGACGGCATGACCTGGCAAGATATCCTGCTGCTGTCGGAGCGGTTCAAGACAGAGGGGACCAACCCTGACAAAGTGCGCGGCTACCATCAGATGTGGCTGAGGACGCCCTACGACCTGATGCTGACGATCGCAGCGACGGAGGGGCTGCAGGAGTATGACCTCGGGCGAGGGCAGATTACGATGTCGACGCCATCCTGGGAGGCGTTGTTCGATACGCTGGTTGATGTCTACAAGAAGGGCGGCTTTGCTGGCAAAGAGCGTGTCGGCGAGGTGCGGGATGGCGTCACCTACTACGGACCGGAGGAGACGGCGCAGGCGGATCTGTTCGCACAAGGCAAGGCGGCGATGACGGTCGCTCCCTACGGGATGATGAATGCGTCCAATCGCAAAAACATTGCGTTCGACTGGGGAATCGTGGCTCCGCCGGTCAGCTCCAGCGATCGCATGCGCAGCAGCGGCATGTACACCTACCCGATATTCAGCATGGTCGCGGGGAGCGAGCAGCATGACCAGGCCTGGGAGGTGATCCAGTACTTCAACGGCTCGCGGATGGCCAAGATCCACGCTGCGGTAGCCGGGGAGCAGTATGGTATGGGTGCTTTGTCCTCGCGCGTCGAGTTCGTGCAGCTGAGCGGCGACCCAGCCGTCGAGGGCATCTTCCGGCAGCTCCCTGCGCAGCAGCCGGTGTACGCCTCCGTCCCGCTTGATGTCTCCTTCTACGAATCGTTTCCCGCCCTGGTGAACCGGGAGATCGAGGAGGCCGTGCGGGACGCCAAGAGCGTGCAGGAGGCGCTGGCCACGATTCAGCAGGAAGGTCAGTTTCTGCTGGACGCAGCGTTGAAGGCTGGGGAGTAGCGTTCGGAGTTTTAAGTTCGGGTTGAGATGAATCGTAGACGCCTTTGCTTTGCGCAGGGGCGTCTTTTTTACCATGTCAGAGGAAGCTGTTATGAGATTCCAATTATTCGACAACTAGAGTAAAATATAATCCATACGGACTAGGTCTTAAATAAACCTAAATTACGAAAGCCC
>NZ_BFBX01000020.1 GCF_003851045.1 Paenibacillus sp. 598K
GTTTTCAAAGAACACTTGGTGTCTTTCGTGTGTCGCCAATGTCTCAGCGGCAACTTTTATAATATATCATAGTTGCGATCATTTATGCAAGCTTTTTTTTGAAAAAACTTCCCGACCAGCAACTCTGATCTATCACCCGCTCAAGAGCGGCAAGGAATAATATATCATGCCCACAGTCGGGAAGTCAACCTTTTTTTCAACAAATCATCTGTCGTTTATCCGTGCTGCAGGATCTCCTGAATGTACAGCTGACGCTCAGTCGTCAGATTGATGATCGTGCCTTGCACCGATACCCAGGGACGGGTCGGGTAATTGCGATCCGAGAAGACGATCTCGCCAATCCGCTCATCGCTGAGACGGACGATCATACCATTGTGGAACTGGGTCGCCTTTTCGATGAAGATCTGGACGAACGTCGGCTCCAGCTTGCCAAACGACTCCTTCTGAATCTGCTCCATAACGATATACGGTGAGGCTGCCTTGCGATAGCTGCGCTTGAGGGTCATCGCATGGAAGATATCCGCAATCGCGACGATCTTCGCATACATATGAATACTCTCCCCCGTCACGCCAAGGGGATATCCGCTGCCATCCACCTTCTCATGGTGTTGCAGCGCCGTTAGCTTCACCCCTTCGTTGATCGCCGGGACCGTCTTGAGCAGTTGATAGCCCTGAACGGTATGTTGCTTCATCTGCTCGATCTCGGTGAGCGTCAGCGATGATGGCTTGTGCAGGAGTGACTGGTCGATTTTGATATTGCCGATATCGTGGAATAGACCGGCCAGCGCCACCTGCATCCAATCCCGTTGCGGCAGACCCGCCCACTGCGCGAGCAGATACGAGGTCATCGCCGACATCAGACTGTTATGGAAGATATAATCCTCCTCGGCAGCGACCTGGGGCAGGAAGGTAAGGACATTGTACTCCTTGATATACTGCAGTAGCGATTCCATCCGCGTACGGATTTCGAGGATTGGCAGGCTCTGTCCGATCGTGTGTTGCCGGTAGATCCGCTTCAGCAGCCCCAGCAGCGAATCGTACTCCTTTTGCAGAGAGGTCTGCTCCTTGGGCGACGTCTCCTCGGCTACAGCGGCAGCGACCTGCTCCATCGCCCCTTCGCGCGCTTCGATATGTACGGTCGGGATGAGGAAGGCATTGAGGATCTCGATCTCCCGGATCGTTACGACCTTACCTTTGTGGAATAACGTTCCGCCTAGCGATGTATGTACATCCTGAGTGATTTTATCGCCGAGCTTGACTTGAGCCAGTTGGATACTGGGCATGCCTGTCCCTCCTAAATGGATTGCCGCAAAGCGCGGATGAACCGGGAAACACCGCCCCGTTATTGCTCGGGCGGTGTTTCGTTCTCTTCATTGCCTTCGAGGGCGTCGAGCGCCTCTTCCAGCTCTTCGTTATTCTCGCTGCGCGCGACCCGGGTGACGGTAGCCACCGCATCCTCGTCGCGGATATTGATCAGCCTTACGCCTTGCGTATTGCGCCCCATCGTCGAGATGGTCGACATGCTCATGCGGATCATCGTGCCCGAGGAGGTCATGATCATCAAGTCCTCTTCGGTCTCGACGACCTTGAGCGCAACGATCGGTCCGTTCTTATCGGTAACATTCAGCGTCTTGATGCCCTTACCACCGCGACTCTGCGACCGGTATTCTCCGATCGGAGTCCGCTTGCCGTAGCCCTTGGAGGTGACGATCAGCACGCACTGCTCCGGCATCACGACATCCATCGCGATGACGCTGTCGCCTTCGTCAAGGCTGATGCCCTTGACGCCTGTCGCCGAGCGGCCCATTGGACGCACGTCCTCCTCTGGATAGCGAATCGACATCCCTTGCGCTGTGCCCATGATAATCTCCTGCTTGCCATCCGTGAGCTTGACGCCGATCAGATCGTCGTCCTCGCGCAGCGAGATCGCGATCAGACCCACCTTGCGGATGTTGGCATAGTCATCGAGAGACGTCTTCTTGACGATCCCCTGCTTGGTCGCGAAGAACAGGTAATGATCGCTGTCGAACTCCGGCACCGGTATGACCGCGTTGACCATCTCTCCCTGCTCGATCTGGATCAGGTTGATGATCGGCGTCCCGCGCGCAGTCCGGCCGAGCTCTGGGATCTCGTAAGCCTTCAAGCGATACACCTTGCCCTTGTTCGTGAAGAACAGCAAGAAATGATGCGTATTGGTGACGTACAGATGCTCGACGTAATCGTCATCCTTGGTCTCCATGCCGATGACGCCGCGACCGCCGCGCTTCTGACTGCGGTAGGTGGTGACCGGCAGACGCTTGACATACCCGGTATGCGTGATCGTCACGATGACGTCCTCGCGCGGGATCAGGTCCTCGTCGAGGATCTCCTCGTCGCTATGCGTCAGCTCGGTGCGACGCTCGTCGCCGAAGCGCTCCTTGATCTCCGCGAGCTCCTCGCCGATGATCTGCAGGACGAGCTGTTGGTCGGCCAGGATCGCCTTCAACTCAGCGATACGACGGAGCAGCTCCGCGTATTCGGCCTCGATCTTGTCCCGCTCCAGACCGGTCAGACGCTGCAGCCGCATGTCCAGGATCGCCTGGGCTTGCTCATAGCTCAGCTCAAAGCGATTGATCAAGCCATCGCGGGCCTCGTCGGCAGTCTGGGAGGAGCGGATCAGTTGGATGACCTCGTCGAGATGGTCGAGCGCGATCCGCAATCCTTCGAGGATATGGGCGCGCGCCTCTGCCTTCTTCAGGTCGAACTCGGTCCGTCTGCGGATGACCTCGATCTGATGCTCCAGGTAGTAATGCAGCATGTCCTTCAGGTTGAGCACTCGCGGCTCGCCATTCACCAGAGCGATCATGTTGAAGCCGAAATTGGACTGCATCTGGGTCTGCTTGTACAGATTGTTCAGCACGACATTGGGATTGACATCCCGGCGCAACTCGATGACGATGCGCATACCGTTGCGGTCGCTCTCGTCCCGCAGGTCGGTGATGCCGTCGATTTTCTTCTCGCGGACTAGCTCTGCGATCTTCTCGACGAGACGAGCTTTGTTCACCTGATACGGAATCTCGTGCACGACGATACGCGCCTTGCCGCCATTCTCCTCGATGCTGGCGCGTGCCCGCATCGTCACCGAGCCGCGGCCTGTCGAGTAGGCCTGACGGATGCCTTCCTTGCCCATGACGATGCCTGCGGTCGGGAAGTCCGGACCTTTGACATAATCCATCAGCTCGAGTGAGCTGATATCCGGGTTGTCGATCAGCGCCTGTACGCCATCGATAACCTCGACCAGGTTATGCGGCGGGATATTGGTCGCCATGCCGACCGCGATCCCGGACACACCGTTGACCAGCAGGTTGGGGAAGCGCGCCGGCAGTACAGCCGGCTCCTGCTCCTCGCCGTCATAGTTTGGGACGAAGTCGATCGTCTCCTTGTTGATATCGCGCAGCATCTCCATCGCGATCTTGGACAACCGCGCTTCGGTATACCGCATTGCAGCTGCCATGTCGCCGTCGATCGAGCCAAAGTTGCCGTGCCCGTCGACCAGCATGTAGCGGAGCGAGAAGTCTTGCGCCATCCTTACCATCGTCTCATAGACAGCCGAGTCACCGTGCGGGTGGTACTTGCCGATGACTTCGCCGACGATCCGCGCGGATTTTTTGTACGGCTTGTCCGGCGACATCCCCAGCTCCGACATCGCAAAAAGAATCCGTCGGTGTACCGGCTTAAGGCCATCCCTGACGTCTGGGAGCGCACGGCTGACGATGATGCTCATGGCATAGTCCATGAACGAATCTCTCATCTCGACGCCGATATCACGATCGCGTATCTGGGAATTCAAATGCTCTTCGGCCATGCTTACCCTCCTGACATATCTTTAGCGCGGAACCTGCCTCCACTCATTCCATAGGGCAATTCCGCACATACCTACCTTAGTTGCTTATAGCGATACTCTAGTTCTTTCTCTCTTGTGGCACAAATAAACCTTGCGCAGAAGTTGGGTATCCGCCGCTCCCCTTGCAGCCTGGTCAGACATAGGATACAAAAGGAGCCAAAATGTGGATCGCCACTTCGGAAGCTGACTATCCGCGATTATCGCATCAAGCTCTATTATATCATTCCTTGCTTCGGAAGTGTGTACCTTAAGACAAGAATATTTTCGGTTATCTGACCTGAAAGGCGGTGCCCTCGTTGGCAATCCAGCGTGTCGTAAGCAAATGGAGCAAAACTAGCGTGCTGCTCGAGGACGGCTCGATCGCAGCGCATATCCCGCTTACCCGCAAGCTCTCTCATGAATCGCTGCTCGCCATGCTGAAGCAGTATAACATGGTCTATGTCAAGCCGGACCGCGGCACATTCGGGATCGGCGTCATCCGGGTAGAAACGAGCGGAGACGGTGGCTATCGGTATCAGGAGGGCACCCGCGTCCGCACATTCGCCTCCTACGATCCGATGTATCATAGCCTCAAGCAACTGATAGGCAACCGGACCTATCTTGTCCAACGCGGCATCCACCTGCTGCGCCATCGCAAACGCCGCTTTGATCTGCGCGTCATGGTGCAGAAAAGTCCCTCCGGCGCCTGGGAGTCGACCGGCATCATCGGACGACTGGCTCACCCCGGCAAGATCGTCACCAACTATCATAGCGGCGGCACGCCGATGGCCTTCGGCGAGCTGATGGCGACACATCTGCCGACAGCCGAGCAACCAGCTTATACCACACGGCTGGAGAGGCTCGGCGAACGGGTGGCCAGGCGACTGCAGCGCATCTACCCCGGACTCAAGGAGATCGGCATCGACGTGGCGATCGATACGCAGCTGCAGCCGTGGATACTCGAGGTTAATACGAAGCCCGACCCGTATATCTTCCGCAAGCTGAAGGACCGCAGCGTCTTCCGCAAGGTATACCGATACGGGATGGCCTACGGACGCTTCCGGCGCAAGTAGGATTGCAAAAAAAGTCCCATGACGAAAGCCGTCGGCGGTTGTCGCCGAACCGCTGCTTGCCTGTCATGGGACTTTGTATTGGCTGATCCTAGCGGACCTCCCCGAGTGCTAGACGTCGAGGTTTTTGACATACTTGGCATTGCTCTGAATGAAATCGCGCCGCGGCTCGACATTGTCGCCCATCAGTGTATCGAAGATGGCGTCGGCCTCGATGGCGTCCTCGATCGTCACCTGCAGCATGCTGCGGCTCTCGGGATCCATCGTCGTCTCCCACAGCTGGGTGGCATTCATCTCGCCGAGACCTTTATAGCGCTGGATGTTGACCTTGACGCCTTCGCCGAACTCGGCGAGAATCTGGTCGCGCTCCAGCTCCGACTGGGCGTAGCGCACAACCTTGCCGCGCTCGAGCTTGAACAGCGGCGGCTGGGCGATGTAGATGTAGCCGGCCTCGATGATCTCGCTCATGTAACGGTAGAAGAACGTCAACAGCAGCGTCCGGATATGAGCGCCGTCGACGTCCGCATCGGTCATGATGATAATCTTGTGATAGCGCGCCTTCTGGAGGTCGAAGTCGTCGCTGATGCCGGTGCCGAGCGCCGTGATGATCGCCCGGATCTCGGCGTTGCCGAGGATGCGGTCGAGCCGCGCCTTCTCGACGTTGAGGATCTTGCCGCGCAGCGGCAGGATCGCCTGGAAGTGCCGGTCGCGGCCCTGCTTGGCCGAGCCGCCGGCGGAGTCGCCTTCGACGATGTACAGCTCGCTGATCGAAGCGTCCTTGGACGAGCAGTCCGCCAGCTTGCCCGGCAGCGAGCTGACCTCGAGCGCGCTCTTGCGTCGCGTCAGCTCGCGCGCCTTGCGGGCGGCCTCGCGCGCTCTGGCAGCGGAGAGCGCCTTCTCCAGCACCTTGCGAGAGGTGGACGGGTTCTCCTCGAGGAACTCCTGCAGCTTCTCGGCGAACAGCGATTCGACGATGCCGCGCACCTCGCTGTTGCCCAGCTTGGTCTTGGTCTGACCCTCGAACTGTGGATCGGGGATCTTCACGGAGATGATCGCCGTCAGCCCCTCGCGGACATCGTCGCCCGAGAGGTTGGAGTCGTTGTCGCGGATCATGCCGCTCTTGCGGGCATAGTCATTGATGATGCGCGTCAGCGCGCTCTTGAAGCCGGATTCGTGCGTGCCGCCTTCATGCGTATTAATATTATTGGCAAAAGAGTAGATACTCTCCGTATAGCTGTCATTGTACTGCAAAGCGATCTCGACCTGGATATGGTCGCGAGTGCCCTCGACATAGATTGGCTGCTCATGGAGCGCCTCGCGATTGCGATTCAGATAGGCGACGAACTCCTTGATGCCGCCCTCGTAGACGAAGGTTTGGCCGGTACCGGTACGCTCGTCATGCAGCGAGATCTCGATGCCCTTGTTGAGGAATGCGAGCTCGCGAATCCGGGATTGCAGCGTGTCATAATCATAGGTCGTTGTCTCGGTGAAGATGTCAGGATCAGGCTTGAAGGTAATCGCTGTCCCCGTCGTATCGGCCGTCCCGGCAATCTTGACATCATATTGCGGCGCGCCGCGGCGATACTCCTGCTGATAGACATTGCCATCGCGGCTCACCTTGACGAGCAGATGCTCGGAGAGCGCATTAACGACTGAGACGCCGACGCCATGCAGACCGCCGGACACCTTGTAGCCCTCGCCGCCGAACTTGCCGCCGGCATGGAGCACCGTCATGACAACCTCGAGCACAGATTTCTTCATCTTGGCATGCTCGCCGACCGGTATCCCGCGTCCATTGTCGATGACGGTGATCCGGCTGTCCTCATGGATGATGACCTC
The DNA here is from genome assembly GCF_003851045.1 of Paenibacillus sp. 598K. Lineage (GTDB taxonomy): Bacteria > Bacillota > Bacilli > Paenibacillales > Paenibacillaceae > Paenibacillus_D. The sequence goes on from NZ_BFBX01000020.1 coordinate 6,772, forward strand.
AATCCGGTCGCAATAGCCGGCGAGCGCCTCGTCGATACTGTTGTCGACGACTTCCCACACCAAATGGTGGAGACCCTTGACGCTGGTAGAGCCGATGTACATCCCCGGGCGTTTGCGGACGGCTTCCAGTCCCTCCAGCACCTGGATCTGACTCTCGTCATACGTATGTTGATTCGATGACATGCTTGTTCCACTGCTCCTCTCGACTGCTCACACCTGATTCCCTGCCTAATTCGCTGCGAAATGATGCGCGCGCTTCTTCAGCGTGGAGGATGATATGGGTGAATAATATATTTTCTGTTTGGTGACCACGATGGATTTGGACTCCTCCTCGCCGATCACTTCCACGTCCTTGCGCTTGCGTGCGCCGGCCACGAACTGCTTCGACAACTTGGAGGACTGCTCGATCGAGATATCGAAGATCGCGACCAGCTCCTTGGCACGGATTATTTTCTCGCCGCCCAAATGGATGTACATCCGATCCACCCCTTTACCTAACTTGGCTTGAAGTGCGCCGCCGCTACGCTATCTGGCGACCTGTCCTTGCTTCACGTGATAGACGCCGGCGTCGTGAAGCTTGTGCATCTCCACACTCTCAAGGCCTGTCGTCGTAATGAACGTCTGAACCTTGCCCTCGAACGTGGCGATCAATTGATTCTGCCGATTCTGGTCGAGCTCCGAGAGCACATCGTCCAGCAGCAGCAGCGGGTACTCTCCGATCTCTTCGTGGATCAGCTCGATCTCCGCCAGCTTAAGCGATAATGCGGTCGTCCGCTGTTGGCCTTGCGACCCGTAGATCTGGGCTTCCTTGCCGTTGATGAAGAATGCCAGATCGTCGCGATGCGGCCCGATCATCGTCATGCCTCGGCGCAGTTCCTGATCTCTAACCTGTGATAACTTTATCATAAATTGCTCAAATAAAACAGATTCATCTTGGGAAGCGTCGAGCTCGAAGGAAGGGCGGTACTGAATTTGCAACTCCTCGCCTCCGCTAGTGATGCCTGTATGGATCTGCTCGGTCCAGCGCTGGAGCTTATGAATAAAGGTTTGCCTTTTTTTCATCATTTTAACACCATGCTCTGCCAGCTGCATATTCCACACGTCCAGCATCGCTTCCTGCACCTTGCCGCCAAACGCGGACTTGAGGTAATTATTGCGCTGGGCCAGCACCTTGCCGTACTGCTGGAGCGAATACAAATAGCCGGGCTGCACCTGACCGATCTCCATGTCGAGAAACCGCCTTCGTATGCCCGGTGTGCCTTTGACAATCTCCAGATCCTCGGGAGCGAACATGACGACATTCAGCGTCCCTACAAAATCGCTCAGCTTGCGTTGCTCCAGCCCGTTGATGCGGGCTTTTTTGCCTTGCGCCGAATAGGTCAGGTCCAGACGGACATCCCCGTACTTTTTTTCCACCTGGCCGCTGATCCGCGCCGTCTCGCCTTGCCAGCCGATCAGCTCCTTGTCCTTGCTCGTGCGGTGGGACTTGGTGAGCGCCAGCGCAAAGATCGCCTCCAGCAGATTGGTTTTGCCCTGGGCGTTGGGACCGACGAACAGATTGACGCTATGCCCGGTATCCAACTCCAGATTTTCATAATTCCGGTAGTGCTGCAATTCAATGTTTTTTAGTCGCACCTTTTCTGGCCTCCTGAGCCGACTGCGGCACGGCTGTTCATCGCTTGCCGACCGTATACGCGCCGAAGCCGTCGATCTCGATGCGGTCTCCAGGATACAGCTTGCGGCCGCGGCGATTGTCCGGCTCGCCATTGACGAGAATCTCGTGCTCCTGCAAGAAAAACTTGGCTTGGCCGCCGGTGTCGATGCAGTCGGCCAGCTTTAAAAACTGGCCGAGCGCGATATAGTCAGTCGAGATTTGGATTGCTTTCATAGGGGGATCACCTGTCCTCTATCGATCAACTGGTCGTACGGTAAGGCAGGATAAGATGCAGGCTATGGTCATAATCATTGGGCTTGATTGTAATCGGGCTCATCGCGCCGTTAAAGCCGATGAACAGTTGCTCGCTGTCTAGCACCTTTAGCGTATCGAGCATGTATTTGGAGTTAAATGCGATCCGCAGCGGCTCTCCCTCATAGGAGACCGGCGTCAACTGCTCGGTGACGCGTCCGAGCTCGGAGGAGCTCGACGAGATCTCGATGCTGCCGTCATCGAGCGTGATCAGCCGCACGATATTCGTCCGCTCTTCCCTGGACATCAGGTAAGCCCGATCGATCGCTTCGATCAACGTCTTCGTATCGAGCACCAGCTCGGTCTTGTACACCTGCGGGATAATCTTCGACGTGTCCGGATAGGTGCCATCGAGCAGCCGCGAGTAGAACAACACCCGACCAACCTTGAATAGAATCTGGTTATCGGTGACAACGATCTCAACTTGCGCGTTCTGATCCGGGATCAGTCGCGACAGCTCGCCGAGTGTCCGCGCAGCAACGACAATGTTGGCGAAGCGATGCTCGTTGCTCGTATCCACCTGCGCCGTACGGCTTGCCAGCCGGTGACGGTCGGTCGCGACGAATTTGAACTGGCCGTCATGAAGATTCCAGAGCACCCCGGTTAGGACGGGTGTCTGTTCATTGGTCGAGGCGGCGATCGTCGTCTGACGGATCATCATCTTCAGCAGGTCGCCGGACATCGTGAACGCTTCGTGCATCTCGATCGATGGCAGGATCGGGAATTCCTCCGGATCGAGTCCGACCATCTGGATGTCGGTGGAGCCGGAGCGGATCATCGTCTGGAATTGTTGTTGAACCTCGATTTCGACTTCGTTGGCTGGCAGCTTTTTGATGATCTCGACGAAAAACTTCGCAGGCAGTACGACGCTGCCCGGTTTGTCGATCCGTGCGGCAACTTTGTCGCCCAGTTCTACCGGGATGAAGCTTTGAATAGATATATCAGTATCACTTGCGGTCAAGGTAACACCTTGATGGGTGACATCGATCTTGATGCCCCCGAGGATCGGGATAGCCGGACGAGAGGAGCTTGCTTTGGCTACGTGCTGGATCGCTTCATTGAGCTCGTTTTTGAGAATCATTAATTTCATGGTTTCACTCCTATAAAGAGGTTCGTTCAGAAGGATGCGGCAGAGTCTCCAAGCACGGCTTGCCGTTGCAGCTATAGACGTTATTAATTCTTTTAAAAAATAGTAGTCGTAGTAGTAGGGACGCTGAATATGTGAATAAGTGGACAAAACGTTGATCAAGCAAGCTTATCCACATGTGTATAGCGTGTGCATAGGCTTGCTTGAATTATAGAACGTTTTGAGGTTTATTCACAACCGTTGGCTTAGCTTCATGATGCGAATGTGCCGATTACGTATGCGTTTTGATCTTTTCGGTCAGATTCTGGACGATTTTGTATAGCTCCTGGTCGACCTTGATCTGCTGGAAGATCTTCTCGTGGGCATGGATCACGGTCGTATGGTCCCGTCCGCCGAAGGCCTCGCCGATCTTGGGCAGCGAGAATTCGGTTACTTCACGGGCGATATACATGGCGATCTGACGCGGGAAGGCGACGGCCTTGGTGCGCTTGCGAGCCTTGAAGTCCTCAAGCTTGAGCCCGTAAAACTCGCCGACCTTCTGCTGGATGTCCTGGATCGTGATCATCTTCGGCCGGCTCGAAGGGATGATGTCCTTGAGCGCCTCGGCTGCGAGATGGGACGAGATGTCCTCGTTGATAAGCGAGGAATAGGCGACGACACGGATAAGCGCGCCCTCGAGCTCGCGGATGTTCGTGTCGATCTGGCTGGCGATATAGACCATCGCCTCGTTCGGGATGTCCAGATTTTCCGCTTTGGCTTTCTTGCGCAGGATCGCGATCCGCGTCTCCAGATCAGGCGGCTGGATATCGGTGATCAGTCCCCATTCGAAGCGGGAGCGCAGCCGTTCCTCGAGCGTCGGGATCTCCTTGGGCGGCCGGTCAGAGGAGATGATGATCTGCTTGCGCTCCTCGTGCAGCGCATTGAAGGTATGGAAAAACTCCTCCTGCGTCTGCTCCTTGCCGGCGAGGAACTGGATATCGTCGATCAGCAGCACATCGATGTTGCGGTACTTGATCCGGAAGCTCTCGCCGCGGTTGTCGCGGATTGCGTTGATAAACTCGTTGGTAAACTTCTCGGAGGAGATGTAGAGCACCTTGGTACTTGGATTATGATCCAATATATAATGTCCGATCGCGTGCATCAGATGCGTTTTGCCCAGTCCGACGCCGCCATAGAGGAAGAGCGGGTTGTACGCCTTGGCGGGCGCTTCGGCGACAGCGAGCGACGCTGCGTGAGCGAAGCGGTTGTTGGCGCCGATGACGAACGTATCGAAGATGTACTTCGGATTGAGCATATGCGAGAACGGCTCCTCCTGCACCTGAGGCGTCTCATAGATGATCGGCGGCTGGGCAACGGCGGGCTCGGGCGGCTTATTCTCCTCGACGACGAATCTGATGTCGACATCGCGTCCGAGATATTCGTACAAGGTCGTTCGCACCAGCTTGGTGTAACGGCCCTCCAGCCACTCCGCAGCAAAGGTCGTGGGCGCCGAGATGACCACCATGTCATCGCTAAGAAACGACGCCTTGGTCGCCTTGAACCAGGTGTCGAAGCTTGGTTTGCTTAATTTGGTTTGGATAATCGATAACACTTGCTGCCACATTTCGTGGGTATGGTTATCCACAGACGGTCACTCCTTATCCGGTCAGTCCGCTCACTGCATGTCGAAGTATATGAAGGAGGGAGAAAAAAGCCTACAATCGTCGAAAGCGTCGTGCAAAAACGACTCCGCTCACCTGTAAAGGCGGCGGAGGGTTGTTCAAGTAGTTAGGTTGTCGCCGGGTACATGGTGAAATGTGTCAGATTCGCAGCTTGGCTATCCACATTATCAAGATGTACACAAAAAAAGTTATAAGAAGGGGATAACACTTGTTCACAAAGTTATCCACAGGCTGTTGATAGAATTGGGGATTAACTCCGGTAATCCACAACGAAAACAAATCTATCATAGCAAAATTAACCCTTGATTTCAATGCGATTTCGGATATTATCCACAATTACAATAGGTTGTGTATAAAAGTTATCTACAACACAAGATATTGTTTATATCTTGTTAAGATTCGACAGGAGCTGTGGAAATCTCCCCAAATTTTATACACAGGTTGCTAGATGCCGTCGGAATGACGATCCGCGCTGTTGCCCCACGTCGAATAAAAACGGAAGGTTTTGGGGCAAGCTCGGGGATGATGTCGAAAAGCGGCTGGAGCGATTAGGGAGCGACCAATCGCGATGCCAGAGCCGCGAAGAGAGGGAGAGGCTTGGCCGAAAGCAGCATTGACTTTTAAAAGGGGACGTGGTTTAATGGAAAAAGGCGTTTTTTCTGACTGACAAAAGAGATCGATTCATTTATAGATCGTATCAGGGAGGTGCAAGAGCATGAGACCAACATTCAGACCGAATGTAAGCAAGCGTAAAAAAGTGCATGGCTTCCGCAAGCGGATGAGCACAAAGAACGGCCGCAAAGTATTGAGCGCCCGTCGCCAAAAAGGCCGCAAAGTAATCAGCGCATAATGTTGAAGACCACCGACAAAGTGGTCTTCTTTTTTGAAAATAATAGGATTTATATGCTGCGCGCATATAAATTATCTCTTATTTCAACGGAATGAAACTTGCGACGCCGCTAAAGACGGCGTAGCCTTTTCACCTTGAATTTTAAGCATTTAATGGTACGGAGGAAGCGCTCGTGCACAGGAAACTGCGTCTTCGCAACAGGAAGGACTTCAGCCGGGTCTATCGCGGCGGACGCTCGTTCGCGAACAGCCAGGTGGTCGTCTATTGGTCGAAGAAACACGATATTCCGCAGTTCAGGCTGGGCGTATCCGTGAGCAAAAAGCTGGGCAACGCCGTCGTCCGCAACCGTATGCGAAGGCTGCTCAAGGAGATCGTCCGACTCCACGCCGACCGGATCGTCGATCATACGGATCTGATCCTGATCGCGCGTATGCCGTCCGTGCGGATGAGCTACCAGGAGCTCGAACGGAGCGTTCTCCACGTCCTGAAAAAAGCGAATTTGCTGAAGCCCCGTCCGACCCGTCCAACCTCATAATTTGAGGCGAAACGGCGGATGTCCGGGCTGTTTCTTTGTTCTACAATATATGGTATAGTTTATTTTGCAGTTGCTTCTTTAGAGAGGAGTTTTGATGTTGTCTCGGATGACAAAGAGAAAATGGCTGCTGGTGCTGACCATGCTGCTATTCGTCGTCTTCCTAACAGGCTGCGTGTCGGCCGACCATACGACGAAAACAGAAGACCTGCTGCAGGGCAACTTCTGGGAGCGCAATGTCGTGTATTACTTCGCGCTCATGCTGGACACCTTCGCCAACTGGTTTCAGGGCTCGTACGGCTTGTCCATCTTGCTCCTGACGATTATCGTGCGAACGATCATTTTGCCGCTGACGTTGAAGCAATATCGCAGCTCCAAGGCGATGCAGGCTTTGCAGCCTGAGATGAAGAAGATCAAGGACAAGTATAAGGATGATCCGAAGAAGCAGCAGGAAGAGACGATGAAGCTGTTCCAGCAGCATCAGGTCAATCCGCTAGCCGGTTGCTTGCCGCTGTTGATTCAGATGCCGATCTTTATCGCGCTGTACAATGCCATTTACGGCAATGACCAGATCCGGGAGCACACGTTCCTCTGGCTGCAGCTCGGCGAGAAGGATCCTTACTTTATCCTGCCGATCATCGCTGCGATCACGACGTTTATCCAATCGAAGATGATGCCGCAACAGCCGAACAACCCATTGCAAGCGATCTTGCTGATTTTCCCGGTATTGATCTTTGTCATGGCGATCTCGTTCCCGGCCGCGCTGCCTCTCTATTGGGTATATAGCAACATCTATACCATCATTCAAAACTATTTCCTATATGTACGTAATGCGGACAAGGGCAAGGAGGTTCCTGCCAAGTGAGAAAACTCGTCGCATCAGGGAAAACAGTAGAGGATGCTGTACAAAAAGGGTTATCGCAATTGCAATTAACGGCGGATCGCGTCCAGGTGACCGTGCTCGAGCAGCCCTCGAGAGGATGGTTCGGCCTGATCGGCGCCAAGGATGCCCGAGTGGAGCTCGAGGTCATCCCCGATCCGGCGGAGGAAGCGGAGCGCTTCCTGAGCGAAGTCGCACGCGCGATGGGCGTCAACGTTGTTATCGAGCATCAGAGATCCCGAGACGGTCTTGTGCTGGCATTGTCCGGCGGAGACGAGCTGGGGATGATGATCGGACGACGCGGACAGACCTTGGACGCCTTGCAATATCTGGCCAATATCGTGGCCAATCGATACACCGACAGCCATTTTCGACTGGTGCTTGATGCCGAGAATTTCCGCGAACGCAGACGCAAGACGTTGGAGGAGCTGGCCGACCGGCTCGCCGGCCGCGTCATCCGCACCCGCAAGGAAGTGGTGCTGGAGCCGATGAGCGCGCATGAGCGCAAGGTTATCCATGCCCGCTTGCAGCATCATGACCGGGTGAGCACCTCCAGCAGAGGGGACGAGCCGCATCGGCGCGTCGTCATTACCTTGAAAGCCTGATTCATGCATTGCGTGCACTTCCTACGACCGTCTTCCCGTTCAGGGCAGGCGGTTTATCCGCTTCATGGGGCTTCTTCACAGAGCTACAGTAACGATCAGGAGTGACGCAAGCAATGCCTCTTACGGGAGACATTGCTTTTTACCATTCTAGTGATAAAAGGGGGTGACGGGTCATGCTCCAGGATACAATCGCCGCGATCTCGACGGCTGTGGGCGAAGGCGGAATCGCCCTCATCCGCGTCAGCGGACCGGACGCAATCACGACGGTTCACCGGCTGTTGCGTACTAAGGCGGACATCCGGACAGCGCCGTCGCATACAGTTCATTATGGACATATTTTTGATCCGCGAAATGGCGAGACGGTGGAGGAGGTATTGGTCACGATCATGATCGGGCCGCGGTCTTTCACCGCTGAGGATGTCGTCGAGATCAGTACCCATGGCGGTGTGATATCCGTCAAAAAAGTGCTCGATCTCGTGCTTCAGCAGGAGGGGGTCAGGCTGGCTGAGCCTGGCGAATTCACCCGTCGCGCCTTCGTCAATGGACGGATCGATCTGGCGCAGGCGGAGGCGGTGATGGACCTGATCCGATCCAAGTCGGATCGCGCCTTTTCGATCGCGCTGAAGCAGGTGGATGGCAAGCTCTCGCGACTGATCCGCGAGCTGCGGCAGACGGTCATCGAGCTGCTGGCGCATATCGAGGTCAATATCGACTACCCCGAGCATGATGTCGAGGAGATGACCAATCTGTACATCCGCGAGCAGTGCTATCCGCTGATCGAGGAGATCCGGCGTCTGCTGAAGACGGCGTCAGAGGGCAAGATCCTCCGCGAGGGCATCACGACGGTCATCGTCGGCCGCCCCAATGTCGGCAAGTCGTCGCTGCTCAATGCGCTGGCGCAAGACAACCGGGCGATCGTCACCGACATCCCCGGTACGACGCGCGATGTGATCGAGGAGTTCGTCACGGTCGGCGGCATCCCGCTCAAGCTGCTCGATACGGCGGGACTGCGGGAGACGGCCGATGTCGTCGAGCGGATCGGCGTCGAGCGCTCGCGTAGCGCCTTGCAGGAGGCCGATCTGATCCTGCTCGTGCTCAACCAGGCCGAGCCGCTCCACAGGGATGAGAGGGAACTGATGGAATCGCTGCACGGACGCCAGGTTGTTGTTATAATGAATAAGACCGACCTGCCGAGTCAGCTCGCAGCCGATGAGGTGAAGCGCCTCGTGCCGGAAGCGGCGCTCGTCCCGATGTCGGTCATGCAGGAGCAAGGACTGGAGCAGCTGGAGCAGGCGATCTCGGAGCTGTTTTTCAGCGGTCAGCTGGAGACGACGGATCATACCTACGTCAGCAATGCCCGTCATATCGCCCTGCTCAAGCAAGCGATGCAAGCGCTCGACGATGCGGTAGCCGCCACGGAGTGGGGGGTACCGATCGATATTATACAGATCGACATACGGACCGCATGGGAGCGGCTCGGAGAGATCCTCGGCGATACGGCCGGAGACTCGCTGATCGATCAGATTTTCTCCCAATTTTGTCTAGGAAAGTGAGGCGAAGATCGCCATGAGTTACGAAGCAGGCCAATACGATGTCATCGTCGTCGGCGCCGGTCATGCCGGCTGCGAGGCCGCGCTCGCTGCAGCCCGGATGGGCTGTGAGACGCTGCTGCTGACGATCAATCTCGATATGGTCGCATTTATGCCCTGCAACCCGTCGATCGGCGGCCCGGCGAAGGGCCATGTCGTGCGCGAGATCGATGCGCTCGGCGGCGAGATGGGGCGCAATATCGACAAGACGTTCATCCAGATGCGGATGCTCAACACCGGCAAGGGACCGGCCGTCCATGCGCTGCGGGCGCAGGCGGACAAATTCCTGTATCAGCACACGCTGAAGCAGACGATCGAGGAGACGCCGCATCTGACGCTGCGCCAAGGGATGGTCGAGGAGCTGATCATCGAGGACGGCGCCTGCACCGGCGTCATCAGCAAGACGGGGGCGACCTACCGCGGCCGCGCGGTCGTCGTCACGACCGGCACCTATCTGCGCGGCAAGGTCATCATGGGCGAGCTCATCTATGAGAGCGGTCCGAACAATCAGCAGCCATCGATCAAGCTGTCGGAATGTCTGCGCGGCCTAGGCTTCGAGCTGGCCCGCTTCAAGACGGGCACGCCGCCGCGCGTGCACCGCGATACGATCGACTTCGACAAGACGGAGATCCAGCCTGGCGATCCGCAGCCGAAGTTCTTCTCGTATGAGACGGAGTACTCGGATAACGAGCAGCTGCCATGCTGGCTGACCTATACGTCGGAGCAGACGCATCAGATCATCAACGACAATCTGCACCGCGCGCCGATGTTCTCCGGCGCGATCGAGGGGACAGGTCCGCGCTATTGCCCATCCATCGAGGACAAGATCGTCCGCTTCGCAGACAAGCCGAAGCATCAGATCTTCCTCGAGCCGGAGGGCAAGAATACGTCGGAGTATTATGTGCAAGGGCTGTCCACCAGCATGCCGGAGGATGTGCAGCTGTCGATCCTGCGCTCGATCCCCGGTCTGGAGAAGGTCGAGATGATGCGGACCGGCTATGCGATCGAATACGATGCGGTCGTGCCGACGCAGCTCTGGCCGACGCTGGAGACGAAGCGGGTGCCGGGGCTGTTCACCGCCGGTCAGATCAACGGCACGTCGGGCTATGAGGAAGCCGCCGGTCAAGGCATCATCGCCGGTATCAATGCGGCGCGTAAGGTACTGGGCAAGGACCCGGTCATCATCGATCGCTCGCAAGGCTACATCGGCGTCATGATCGACGACCTCGTCACCAAGGGGACCAACGATCCGTATCGGCTGCTGACGTCGCGGGCCGAGTACCGGCTGCTGCTCCGTCATGACAATGCCGACATGCGGCTGACGCCGACCGGCTACGAGATCGGTCTCATCTCCGAGGCGCGCTACGAGCGATTCCTGCAGAAGAAAGACCTGGTGGAGCAGGAGGTGCGCCGACTGAAGGCCGAGCGCATCCGTCCGGAGGATGAGCAGGCGCAGGCGGTGCTGGCCGAGGCGGGCTCGTCGCCGCTGACGCAGGTGGTCGACGGCCTGTCGCTGCTGCGCCGTCCCGAGCTGTCCTATGCGCAGGTCGAGCGGATCAGCCCGTCGCCGCTGGCGCTCACCGAGGAGATGAAGGAGCAGGTCGAGATCCAGCTCAAGTATGCGGGCTATATCGAAAAGCAGCTGCTCCAGGTCGAGCGGATGAGCAAGATGGAGAAGAAAAAAATTCCCGACGACATCGATTACAAGGATGTGCATAATCTCTCGTCCGAGTCGAGACAAAAGCTGTCCGAGATTCGGCCGCTCTCGATCGGTCAGGCGTCGCGGATCGCCGGGGTAACGCCTGCGGACATCTCGATCCTGCTCGTCTATCTCGAGCATCACAATCGCGTCGTTGCGGCTCGGGGGTAAGGGACAGCTATGAATAATGAATCCTTTGCCGCGTTGCTGGCGCAACAGGGTCTGACGATAACGGAGCGCCAGCTCGCGCAGTTCGACCGCTATTACGAGCTTCTGGTGGAGTGGAACGAGCGGATGAATCTGACGGGGATCACCGAGCGGGGAGCCGTCTACGAGAAGCACTTCTATGATTCGGCGGCGCTCTCCTTTGTCACCGACATGGTCGGAACGACATCCGTCGCCGACATCGGCTCGGGAGCGGGCTTCCCGAGTCTGCCGCTCAAGATCTGCTTCCCGCATCTGAAGGTGACGATCGTCGATTCGCTGAACAAACGCATCCAGTTCCTGCAGCATGTCGTGAGCGAGCTGGGGCTGACGGATGTGCTGTGCGTGCATGGCAGGGCCGAGGATATCGCCCGCCAGCCTGCGCACCGCGATCGCTACGACCTGGCGACGGCGCGTGCGGTGGCCAGGCTGGCGG
>NZ_BFBX01000021.1 GCF_003851045.1 Paenibacillus sp. 598K
CTGCTCCGCAACCCGCTGGCGTCGCCGGGCACGCTCGGCATCACGGCCGGAGCGGGGCTCGGCGCCGTGACGGTAGCGCTGTTGTTGCCTTCCTCGCTGGCAGGACTAATGTCGGTCTCAGCCTTGGTCGGCGGGGCGATCGTCGCGCTGGCGATCTATCTGGTCGCCTACCGCAGCGGCGTCGATCCGATCCGTCTGGCGCTCGTCGGCGTAGCGATCGGCGCCTTCTGCAGCGCAGGGATCGATCTAATCCTGCTACGCGGCAGCTCCAATCTGGCGACGGCGCTCGTCTGGCTGGCCGGGAGTCTGTGGGGACGGAGCTGGGGCGAGCTGCTCGGGTTGTTGCCCTGGCTCGTCGTGCTGCTCCCTGTGACCTGGCGACTGGCGCTTCAGCTCGATCTGATGCAGCTTGGCGAGGCGACGGCCCAAGGGCTTGGCCTACGGGTGGCGACGATTCGTCTCTTGCTATTCTGCTCGGTGATCGGCCTGGCGGGCGCTTCGGTCGCGGCGGCAGGCACGATCGGCTTCGTCGGCCTCATCTGTCCCCATATCGCCCGGACGCTCGTCGGCACCAGGCATCGCATCCTGTTGCCGACCGCGGCGCTGTCCGGCGCGATTATCGTGCTCGCTGCCGATCTGGCCGGACGACTGCTTAAGCCGCCTCTGGAGCTGCCCGCCGGACTGATCATCAGCGCCGTCGGCGCGCCTTTCTTCATCTATGTGCTCTGGCGTTCGTCTCGGAGGCGACAGCAGGGCTGATCGTAGCGACTGCCTCTGCCGGCGTTGCCGCCCTGTTGCTCGACAGGTCGCCCGAGTCGCCTCATATCCTCTGTATCTGTTGACTCTCACGTTTACGTGAGGGTCTATACTAGTCTCGGAGGGATGCTGCATGATACACTGGATGGATAAGAGCAAGAGAGGCAGCTGGACAGGGTTGAAGCTAGTCCTCGGAGGTTGGCTGGCGATGACCGCAGGATTGTATGCTGCCGCCTCAGCGGGCCGATGGGTACAGCAAGCTGGCGGTGTGTATGGAACGGTGCAGCTCGTCCAAGCTGTCGTGGCAGCGACTATCGTCCTGTCGCTGGTCTACGCTATGCAGCGTGGATTGGGCATAAGGCTGAGGTTGTTGCCGTGGTCGGCCAAGGGCGTGACAAGCTTCGTCTGCGGCTTCGGATTGCCCTGTCTGATGGCAGCGGCAGGGCTGGCGATCGCTGCATCGCAAGGGTGGATGACCATAACAGCCTGGCAGGCGACGCCTGGATTGTTCGCGGCGATCGTCGCCCAGCTCGTCATCGCCGCATTGTACGAGGCTCTGCCGGAGGAGCTGACGCTGCGGGGGCTTGTCTACAGCGGGCTGCGGATGCGTCTGCCTGCCGTGTTGGCGTACCTGGGTCAGATCAGTTTATTTGTGATGGTCCCCGTTACCGTCAACGCTCTTCAGCGCTGGACTGGGCAGACGACAGGGGGAGATATCACGCTGGATTATGTCATCCTCCTGCTGGCGTTCGGCATGACCTTACAGCTGTGGCGCAGTCTGACGGGATCGTTATGGGCGTCGATCGGTTTCCATCTGGCTTATCTGACCCTGTCTCGATTCGTCGTGCTGCCGCGCGGGGAGCAGGCGCTGCTCCGATACACGGAGCATGAAGCAGAGACGGGAGCGCTCTTCATCCTGTTCGGGATGACGATCCTCGGCACAGCGCTTGTGCTGCTGGCGATCCTCGGCGCGGGCTGGGCATGGAGGCGCAGGGGATGATGTTAAGGGAGGGGGAGCGAGATGATGACAGTCGGCCAACTGGCGCGGCAGAGCGGGGTATCGGTGCGCACGCTGCATTACTATGAAGAGCTGGGATTGCTGAAAGCGACGCGCAGCGCCAGCGGCTACCGCCAGTACGACGAGGGCAGCGTCATCCGCTTGCAGCAGATCGCTGTGTTGAAGAAAATGTGCTTCACGCTGGAGGAGATCGGCGAGATCCTTGGGCCGCATGTCGTGACAGAGGCGGCACGTCTTGCCGAGGTGTGGGAGCGGGCCTTGGAGCAGCAGGTGACGATCGTGCAGCAGCAGCAAGACCGCTTGCAGACGGTCGAGCACTTGCTGCGCTCGGCGCAATATGCGATCCGGGCGACAGGCCGCGTCGATCTCGACGAACTGCTCGGCTTTATCCGCGAGCTGGACGAGTCCCCGAAGCCGAATCGGAGGCGGCGCAATCGCTTTTTTACGCCAGAGGAGCAACAGCAGCTGCCGCTCAATGACTTCGACGATGCGCGCGTGATGGCGTGGGCAGATATCCTGCGGGATGTGCAGCGCCATATGCATGAAGCGCCGGACTCCACTGCCTCGCAAGCGCTCGCCGTCCGGATCGATGCTTATGCGAGAGAGATATTCCAGGGGGACGAACAGTTGACGGAGACGTTCTGGCAATATGTCGCACCCGATGAGGGAGACGCCGCTGTGCTGTATGGGATGACACGGGAAGTGATGGACTATATCGAGGCGATCCTGGAGACGCTCTACCGGACGAGATCGGGGGCTGTCCCCGAGCGCAGTCAACTGAGAGAAGGTGATGACGGATGATGACGGAACAGACCAAAGCAAGCGAGCTTGCCTTTGATATTCGAAGGAGCATCATCTTGGGCGCCTATGAAGGAGTGGGCGATGTCGGAGTATCGGGTTATTATGAATCGGTCAGGACATGAGACCCGTGTGGAGGTTTACTATTTCCCGCCTATCGGCGAGCAAGGCATAACGAGTTATGCGACAGTCGGCTTGTCCTGCACGCCTCGCTCCGATGGTCGGCTGATCGGGACCGAGTGGGTGCTCGCGCTGACACCGGAGCTGGGTGGAGAGTCCGTCGACCGCGTATTCTCGTATGTATGCGATCTGGTCGCGCATCATATCGCCGTATCTACGGATTCGGAGATTCCGAGGGTGATGGAGGAGAGTGCGCTCGCACCATCGGGGTGGACGACGAGAGCGTTGCTGCTCGATGAATTGCGAGGGGAGAGCGAAGCGCTGGAGGAGCTGCGCGTCGGCAGCGAGACTGTCCAGGTGCTCTGGGCGGTGCCGATCACGGCTGAGGAAGCCTCCCTCCTCTTGGAGGAAGGCTTGGAAGCTTTTGATGAATATATGGACGACAGCGATGAGGCTATCATTGATCCCCGGCGCTCGTAGACGACAGAGATTCGTTTTAGATGCGACCAGTTTTCAACTTATTCCATATATATGCCGCCATAAACCGTGAAAGTTCCTGTCTGCGGCGTCGTGACGCCATCACCCAACCAGCCTATAACAATTGCGACAAGCGAACCTGCAGTGATAAAGGTATTCAGACCCGTCAATGACCCTTGTCGAATAGAGAATCTCGGTACGGTTCCAATCGCTGTGCCTACATAGGGTTCAGTGAATGTGATTGTCTCTTGTAGAATAGTGTAGTCAATCCTAGGTATGAGCGTATTTGGATTTGCGGTTGCTAAGCAGGCAAAAGGGTGCATCGTAATTCCTTCAGCAATGGATGTGTTTTCTCCACTTCCAAAAGTTACATATATACTCCTCACGATTCCGTCACGAGGCATAACAAAGCTTAACGAATAAAAGTAATTGCCACCCTCACCTGTGTGAAAACTAATTACGCCGCTTTGCCAATTGCCAGCGTCAAGCAGGACAACGTCTTGACTATTTGGACTAAAACCGGCAAATTGCACAGATAGTGGGTTTCCCTCGGAATCGGTTGCTATTTCTTGAGAGGTTTGATTTAAAATTGAGAATGGAATAATCCCCGCCACTGGTCCAGTATTCCCGACAGGCCCTGTTGGTCCGGTCGCGCCGCTCTCGC
>NZ_BFBX01000022.1:0-286 GCF_003851045.1 Paenibacillus sp. 598K
CCTCCGAGATAGGCTAGTAGAGCGAGCCCGCTCTACTAGCCAGATTTTCAGATAAATCTACTGCATCGCGGCGTCAAGCAGCGGCTTGACCTTGGGGATCAGGTCGAGCGGGTCGGCGCCCGAGTTGATCATCGGGTCCATCAGCTGCGTCCAGTAGATGTTGTCCCAGTCCGGGTACTTCTCGGAGTAACGGTACGGCTTGGCGTACTCCATCGAGGCAATGATCGCTTCGAGCGACTGCGCCTTCTCCGGGTGCATCTCCTGCAGCGTCGCCAGATCGGCCAGC
>NZ_BFBX01000022.1:485-1092 GCF_003851045.1 Paenibacillus sp. 598K
GCGTCGCCAGATCGGCCAGCGACTCGCGCGGCGGCATGATCTTCCAGTGATGGATCGCATCGGTCAGATCGACGAGCGCGTCGAAGGCGGCGTCGGCCTGCTTGGTCTTGGCGTTGATGCCCATCCCGAGCACGTCGCCGAACGTCGCATGGACGCCATCCGGGCCGGCGGGCACCATGAACGCCTGGACGTTGTCTACCGTGGAGTCGAGGTCGTCGGCCGCGCCGCCCATGAACATCGCCACCTGCCCGCTGCGGAACATCTGGTCGAAGCCGCGGTCGCGGACGAGCTGCTGCGAAGGCGTCAGCGGACCTTGCACGAGCTCGGCGTAAAATTGCAGCGCCTCCGTCGCCTCCGGCGAATCGATAGGCGATTGGCCGTCCTCGGTCAGCACCTCGCCGCCGTTCTGCCAGATGAACATCTGGGATGGCGGCCAGCCGTTCACGGTAAAGCCCCATTGCGTCGTACCGGAGGCATCAAAGCCGTCCTCGCCGGGATGCTTGCCGCTGCCGTCCTTGGTCAGCTTGGTCGCGGCATCCGTAAACTCGGTCCACGTCCAGCTCTCATCGGGATAGTCGATCTCGGCCTCGTCGAACAGCGTCTTGTT
>NZ_BFBX01000022.1:1202-2451 GCF_003851045.1 Paenibacillus sp. 598K
TCGTCGAACAGCGTCTTGTTCACATACATCATGACCGGCTGCTGCAGCCATGGCAGACCGAATTGCTTGCTGTCGTGGGTGAACGGCTGCAGCGACGCCTCGTAATAATCGTCCAGATCGGCAGCCGGATGGTCCGAAGCTGCGAGCCGATCTGTAATGTCGAGCATGGCTCCTTGGGCGGAGAATTGCGCAGCGCGCTGGGCGCTGATCCAGAACAGATCAGGGCCCGAGCTGCCGGACAGCTGCGTGATCAGACGCGTGTCGTACTCAGCCGGATTCGAGTCCTGGACGATCGTGTACGACTCGGACTTTGCATTCAGCTCGTCGATGAGCTTTTGCAGCTCGCCCGCCTCTTCGTTGCCGGCCCAGGTGGAGAGCCGCACCTCGACTTTATCCCTCGCAGGCTTGCCGCTCTCGCCGCCTGTATCCGTACCTGGATTGCCCGAATTGCTGGAGCAGGCCCCCAAGATAAGCGCGGAGGAGAGCAGCAGCGCCGCCGTGGTGGAGTAATGTTTTTTCAAGTGAAAGACCTCCATTTTTATATATTTGTAATTCGATAAATAAAACTAAAGTAACGTTACTTAATCATTACAATTGCATTATAACGACTTGTGGTAACGCTGTCAACGATTCGATTCACTTTACAACCGAAAAATTAACCTGTATGATGGTTTGTAACGTTACAAATCTCCAATGAGGAAAGGGTTTGTGTAAGGATGCCCAAGAAAATCGTCATGCAGGACATCGCGGATCGGCTGCAGCTGTCCAAAAACTCCGTCTCGCAAGCCTTGACGGGCAAGGATGGGGTAAGCGAGGAAACCCGTCAGCTCATTATCAAAACCGCCCGGGAGATGGGCTATAGCTATAAAGGAAAGGCGGCCGAACGGAAAACCGCGCCTGCCAGGCGCATCGGCCTGATCGCATCCGAATACGCTTTTTCGATGGAGAACTTCTTCGGCAAAATCTATGTCGCGATCGAGCGAGAAAGTCGCCAGCTCAACCTCAATCTCACCATTCAGTCGATCTCGCCGTCGATGCGCGATCATGGCGAGTTGCCTGCATTTCTGGAAGAGAAGGAAATTGACGGTTTACTTATTCTATCCCATATCAGCACCGAATATATCGCCCGCATCCTCGAGCAACGCGTCCCAACTGTACTGATCGACCACCATCACCCGCTGCTGCTGGCCGATGCCGTGCTGACCAACAATCGATTCGGCGCTTATCAGGCCGTCAAGCATCTGCTCGA
>NZ_BFBX01000022.1:2538-2986 GCF_003851045.1 Paenibacillus sp. 598K
GCCGTCAAGCATCTGCTCGACCTCGGCCATCGCCAGATCGGCATCCTCGGCAATGTCGACGCCTCGCCGAGCTATCAGGAGCGATATGAGGGGTATCGGCTCGCGCTCCGCGAGCACGGCATCGAGCCCGAGGCAGCGCTTATGCAGGCGCAAGTGCCCGAGGACGAGGCGTCGATCGCCTGCGCCCTGCAGGCAGCCGGCGACGCGCCGACGGCGTGGTTCGGGATGAACGACGGCTTCGCCTACTACATCTGCCAAGCGCTGCGCGCCAAGGGACGCCGCATCCCGGAGGACGTGTCCATCTGCGGGTTCGACCGCACCCACTTCTCCGACATGTGCAGCCCCAAGCTGACGACGATGGAGATCGATATCAGCCAGTTCGCGCACAAGGCGCTGCATCAGCTGCTATGGCGGATGGAGCAGCCTGACGAGAGCCACCAGGAGATCC
>NZ_BFBX01000022.1:3109-4964 GCF_003851045.1 Paenibacillus sp. 598K
AGCCACCAGGAGATCCTGCTGCCGACGCGGCTGCTCGTGCGCGACTCGACGGGGCCGGCGCAGCTACCGCCGGCGTAGCGCTCTGTTGTATGTACTTATAGGTAACATACCCCTCCCTGTCCCATCAAAAACACCGCTCCGTTCAACAAAAAGACGCAGGCGAGCCGCCGCTCCGCTTGCGCTGTATGCCAAACGGGCCTCCCTCGCCGGATGGCGTGAAAGGCCCGTTCTTGCTGGTTAGCCGAGCATGCGTCGATACTGCTCCAGGACTCGCTCGCCGTCGCCGCCCAGCTCTTTGTCGTAATGGAGCAGGAACCGCTCGATGTAATCGTCGGCAAGACGGTGCTGCCTGAGCGCGAGGTACAGTCGCGCCGCTTCGAGGGCGAGCGCTTCGTTCAACGGGTCATGCCGATGCTGCTTCTGGATAATCTCCAGCGCCTGACGCGTGCTGCCCTCGCTCTCGAGGCGCACCGCCAGCTTGCCTGCCGTCTCGTGGAACAGTCGCCGGAACTGCTGGACTCCCGGCATCTGGATATCCAGCAGGACCAGATCCGGACGCTCCCGCATGATGTGCTTCATCGCCTCAGCCACCCGCGTATATCCCTCGACCCTGCCGATCAACCCAGCTTCGACCAGCGCATCCTCCAGCTCCTCAATGGCCGGTCTGTCATCGTCGATGATGACGGCATGCATCCTCATGGTTGGTCACCTCCCGGTAATCTCATCGTCACGACGGTCCCGCCGCGCTCCCCCCGCTCGATCGCCAGCGAGCGTCCAAACATTCGCAGCAGACGCCGATTGACGTTGGCGAGGCCGACGCCGCTGCCGTCGCCGCTAGGCGGCAGAGCAGACTCCCGATTCCACCGCTCGAGCTGCCCGGGCTGGATGCCGATGCCGTCATCGGCGACGCTGATCTCCACCTCTCCGGCGATTCGGCGCATCGCAATCGTGATCGTCAGCGGCTCGCCGTCGATGTCGTACCCGTGTCGCACGGCATTTTCTACGAGCGGCTGGATGACCATCGGCGGGATCATCGGCTCGCACGACTCCAGCGCATAGACGATCCGCAGACGTTCGCCGAGCCTCGCCTGCTCCAGCGACAGATACGCCCTTACGAGTGCCAGCTCGCCTCCGAAGGGGACCAGCGACTGACCGTTGCCAAAGTCGAAGCTGGCTCGCAAGAAGCGACTCAGCTCGCGCAGCAGTTGGCTCGTCCGGGCCGCATCCCGCTTGCTCATCCAGATGATGGTGTTGAATGCATTGAACAGGAAGTGAGGCCGGATCTGCGCGCGCAGCATCGCGACCTCCGAGTCGAGCAACTGCGACGCGGAGCGCTTGAGCTGGGTGAGCGTTCGTACCCGCGCCATCAGCTCCTCCCGTTCGTATGGCTTATGGATCAGATCATTGGCTCCGGCAGCCAGTCCCGCTTCATTGATCCGCACGCGGGAGGTCGCCGTCGTCATCAGGATAGGCAGCTCGATCAGGCTGCGCGTCTCCCGGATCTGCCGACACAACGCGAACCCCGACCCGTCCGGCTGCAGCATATCGATGATAGCCAGATCGAGCGTGTCTGCGCCGGAGAGCGCCTGCAGCGCTTCGGCGCCGCTGCGAGCCTCCACCGCCTCGTAGCCTTCGGCCTGGAGCAGCCGCGTCAACGCCCGGCCCTGCAGCAGCTCGTCGACGACGAGGATGCGGCTTGGCGTCTCGCCGACCTCCGGGCGGTACTCGGTCACCGCCGCAGACTCGAGATCTGCCGCCATGCTCGCCCCCGCTCCCGCCGCGACCTCCGACTCGGTCGCCAGCGCCGCCGCTGCCAGCTCCTCGGCAGACGCCGCCGGATCGGCGAGCGGCAGCC
>NZ_BFBX01000022.1:5004-18869 GCF_003851045.1 Paenibacillus sp. 598K
GGCGAGCGGCAGCCGCACCGCATAGCGTCGCTCCGCCTCCGTCCCGGGTCCCAGCGACAGCTCGCCTCGATGGAGTCTGGCCAGCAGACGACTGATCGCTATGCCGACGCTCTCTGCCTGTCCCTTGGCCGCGCTACCGGGACCCGAGGCGATGACAGTCAGGCGCACATCTCTATCCTCCTGCTCCGCGATCAGCCGGATCTCTCCTGCCGCCAGCTCCTGCATCGCCTCCTCGATCAGATGATAGACGATCTGCGTGACCCGGTCCTCATCGCCATATACCGAGTACCGGCCAGGCTCGATGCGATTGCAGAGCGCGATCTGGCCGTCCGCCTGCACCTGACGGAACACCTCGAGGACGACCTCCACCAGCCCGGCCAGCTCCAGCGGCTGGCGGCGGAGCGCCAGGCTGCCGTCCTTGATCCGCTCGTAGTCGAAGAGATCGTTCATGAGGAAAGCGAGGCGCTGCGTCGTATGCTCGACGAGCAGCATATCCTTGCGTTGCCGCTCCGCGAGCGGCCCGCTCGTCCCGCCGATTAGCGAGCGGATGAGATGCAGCATCGCCTGCAGCGGAGTTCGCAGCTCCTGAGAGGCCTGCCGCAGGAATTCATCCTTCTCCGCGCTCTGTTGCCGCAGCTCTACGGTGAGCTCGCGGATGCGATCCATCGCCTCCTTGCTCCGCGCGCCCAGGAACAGCCCTTGCGCGAGCAGGAACATGGCGATGCCATAAGGCTTTTGCCTGTATACCTCATGCATCAGCATCATATTGCCCGCATACCCAGCCGCGAATTGGATCGCTCCGAGCATCGCCACGAGCAGATAGACCGAGCCCGTCAGCCGTCTGGAGATCGCTCGGAACACTGCGTAGACCACATAGATGACCGCCAATAGCGCGAAGGCCAGCGCCGGATAGACGATGAGCGCCGAGCTTCGCTCGCCGACCAACAGCGACAAGACGGCCAGGACCGCAACTGCCGAGCCCGCCCATCGGAAGACGGCTCGGGATAACGAATCGGGGTGAATACAATGAAAGTAACCGATCATCGCCAGCAAGGCCAGCAGCGGAGCAAACATCTGGATCTGGTAAAGCGTTCCGTAGGACAAGGAGGGGATATAGGTGTAGAGGAGCTTCTCGCCATGCGCAGTGACATGGACGGCAGCGAGAAGGCAGAACGACGCCAGCCAAAAAAACGCCGGCTCCTTGCGGCTCTGCATACCAAGCGAGGCATAATAGACGCCGCTAATCACCAGGCTGACCATCACCGCGACATCGTAGCGGCCGTAGGTTGCCGCCTGGCCGGCAACAGCCTCTGCGCTGCCCAGCAGCAGCGGCTCGGCGATGCCCGTCAGCCAGTTGCGGTAATTGGCGATATGGACGACCAGTTCGACCGTACCGCCAGCGCTTTGAAGGGTCGCCGTATACGGCTTGGCATGGGAGACGGTCGACTCGGACATATCGCCCGGCTCGCCCCGCCCGCCTGCCGATTCGCCGTCCGCGAACAGCTGGCTGGCCGACCGGATATCGCCCACCCGCAAGCCATAATCCTGATCCGAGGCAGGCAGCACCAGGCGAAGCGCATACGTACCGTAGCCGAGTCGCTCCTCGCGATCCGCCCGCAACAGCCCGCTCCAGGCGGACGGCACCGAGATGTAGCGCTCTGCCGGCTGATGGGCGACATCTCCGAGCTCCCCCGGCGGCACGAATGCATCCCGGACCAGCACCCACTCGCCGGTCAGTCGATACACAGTCTCGTCATCGAAGGCACAGGCGCTATAGTCCGCCACGCCAGGCTCATACCGTATGCACGCCTCCGGCGCATCCGCAGTGAGGAACGGCGAGACGACAAAGCCCAGCCATAAGGCGATCATAATCAGAAACAGCACTCGTTTGAATATCATCCGGAATCTCCTGTGTGTTGCTTGGTATATACACTATTCGCGATCTTTCGACAAAGCCCTTCAAGCTGCTACAGGAGCTTAGTATACAGCGATCCGCTAAACAGCCACTGAACAAACTGGAACGATAAGGAAGCTGCCCGCCGCCTATGCACAGGCCTTGCGCACCTGGCTGCCACAGGATCGGATATGGTAGGATAGGAGGGCAAGCCCATACTAGATCAAGGGAGCGATAAGCATGTCCAAGCCACCGGAATATTCGGGCTCTGGAGCCCCGATCCTGCGCCACGAGGACATCGAGCGGGACTGGAGACCGGCGACGCACGCCGAGGACGAATGGCTGGAGCGAATCGAGGCTCACGCCGACCGATATCTGGGCGAAGCCCAGTCGGTGTTCCATGAGCTGCTGTCGGATACGGTACATATCGACGTGCATGTGGTCCGTCCGACGCCGGAGCGCAATTATTATACATTGTACACGACAGGTATGAGCGCCTTGCCGATGCATACGCCGGAGGACGCGACGGATTATGCCTATGCGGAGCTGATGATCAGTCTGCCACCGGACTGGCCGCTGCTTGACGAGCAGCTGGAGGAGAGCGATTATTACTGGCCGATCGGCTGGCTCAAGACGCTCGCCCGGCTGCCGCATGATTACAACACCTGGCTCGGCTGGGGCCATACGATCCCGCATGGCGATCCGGCGATGCCGATCGCGGAGCATACGGACATGTGCGCCTTCATGATCCTGCCGCCGCTGCAGGTGGACGAGGACTACTTGACGCTCGAGATGGAGGATGGACGACAAGTCCACTTCTACGCCGTCCTCCCCATCTACCTCGAGGAGCTGGAGTACAAGCTGGAGCATGGCATGGACGCGCTGCTGGACAAGTTCGAGGAATATGAGGTGGACGAGATATTCGATCCGAATCGGGTCAATACTTGCGAGGACGCGTAACGCTCCGGCTGGAGCGCGTAACGCCCCCGGCCAGCGCCCGAACGGCATAGCGGACGCCTCGCCATGTCAGTGCCAGGCATGGCGGCATCCTCGCCATGTCAGCATAAGCTTCCAAACAATAAAGGCTCGCATAGCTTGGGGAGGTATCGCTCCCCGGCTATGCGAGCCTTTTTATGCTCTTATTTTAACGCGCGTCCGATCCCGAAGGTCCGAACTGCTCGTGCAGCGATGCGGACAGCTCGTGGAGGCGGACGATCTCTGTATTCACTTCCTCGTAAGCGTGCATCTGCGCTTCGCTCAGCTGCACCAGCTGCTCGACCGCAGCCGCCCCCTCCTGCGTAACGCCCGTAATCTGGCCGGCCTCCTCCGAGATATGGAGCGAAGCCTCGTCGATCTGCGCGATCGAGCTGCCCAGCTCCTGCACCGATTGGAGCATCGCTGCGAGGTCCTGGCTCATCTGCCTGAAGTCCTCTACCGCCTCCGTCGTCCGGGTCACCGCTTGCTCGATCACCTGACGACTGGCTGCGCTCCGCTCGACAGAGGCGTTGCTCGCCTGCTCGATGGACGACAGGATCGTTTGGACCGCTTCCGTCGCCTCATGACTCCTCTCCGCCAGCTTGCGGATTTCGCTTGCGACCACGCCGAAGCTTTTGCCCTGCTCGCCCGCCCGGGCGGCCTCGATCGCCGCATTGAGCGCGATCAGATTCGTCTGATCCGCAACCTCCCGGACGGTAACCAGGATACGCTCGACTTGCCGGATCGCGTCATGCAAGGTCGATATTTGTCCCTCCACCGACCGCATCTCCTCGCGCGCCGCTCCGATCTGCTCCGCCAGGGCCCCCATCCCCTGCTCGCTGCTCCGGATGGATAGGGATGTCTGGTTGGCTAGACCGATGATCGCTTGCGAGGCGTCTGCGGTGCTGCTGATCCGCTCGTGGATGCGCTGCAGGCTGCCTTCGATGTTCATGATCGACGTCGTCTGTGCCCCGATCCCCGAGGCCACTTCATGGAAGGATCGGCTCATTTCCGCATTCATGCCGATCGTCTGCCGCGAGCGCTCGCTGACCGTTACCGACGATTGCCCCAATTGATCGGATAACGTCTGGACGCGTGCGAGCAGCTGCGCCGCCTCGTGCTGCTTGGCTTCTTTTTGCTGCTCCAGCACTCCGGTGATTCGCCGCTTGGAGATGATCTGCAGCGTCGTCGCCCCCGAGGTCAACAGCAGGAAGATCGCATGGACCGCCAGCATGAGGAAGGAGTAGCTCTTCACGCCGAACACCAGCTCGGGGAACCAGAAAAAGCCTGCGAGATGCTGAATCGCAAACAATGCGGTCATCAGCAGCACCAAGCGTGTATTCTCGTAATATGCCACAAAAGCAACGACCATAAAGATCGAGAAATGAAACTCGACGCCACCGCCACCGCCGGCAATAATCGACATACTGCCCATCGTCAAAGCCAGCACCAGACATGCGGGAATCCATGGATGATCCTTGCCCCTCGCCACATACAGATACAGCCCGGCGATCAGCAATACTATCGGCGCTGCCAGAAAGACATTAAGCGCTAGCGGACTGGCCGAAGCCTGCTCCCCATGCATCGACACATGGTGCCCGACGAATACATGATAGACGCGTTGCAATACATGAACGAGGCCGCTTAACAGCACGATCCCCGCCGCCATCCACAGCATCAGCTTGTTTTTACTCTGAATCATGTTTCTCCTCCGTTGAATCGTAATCTTAATTATGAATATCTGAATAAATGCATATAAAGAGCAAAGAACAGCCTCCCGCCGTCCTTTTGCTCCCCGCGTGGATTATACCTGATGGACCTCTACAGAAACTGAACAAGGGGAGATAATGATAAAATATTACTATAAGCCAAACATTTGTATATGATTCTACGTCTATGTATGCGAGGGCTTCAAACCAGTCTAGTTGAATGGGAGGCATTGATTATGAAAATGAAACGCACAACGGTAACCGTCGTCGCAGCATCCGTCACCCTGGCCGCCGTCTTTTTTGCATTCATGACCTCTACCGACGCCAAGGACCCGGAGGAAAAAGACTTCCCTAATGACCTTGCGCCTGCCAGCACAATGGAAGAGCAGCTCCAGTGGAAAGAGGAGACGAGATTGTAAAGATCAGCCAGAACACGGGCATTTTATTGGACCAAACGGTGAGTTCGGTCGATCCGAAAACCTTCGACTTCCTGCAAAGCAGTATCAAGGGCGAATGGACGGGGGTAAAATAAGATTCGGGGCAAGAGAATTTCGAGGAATTGTAAGCGTATACAATTATTTAGCAATGTTACCAGAACACTTATTCACGGGAAATCGGCCTTGTGACATAACGTTCCTGCCGCGGACAAAGACCTGATAGACAAACAAATGTAAAAGTACCTTTATTCTCGGCGAATCTGGGTGGAAACAGGTAAATAAATGCAAATGTACACTTAATCGGAGTGAAACCCCCTCCTAATGTGCCATGTCGCAAAAATAACTGTACTTTTGCATTAAAATTCCGTTTTTATCCGCTTTGGAGCGAAATTAGAGGTATTTTTGCAGTTACGCGATGACAGGGGTCGCTTTAGGATTGCTTATAGGCGGGCCAGACGCGTATCGCGAATGAAGTTTGCGAGGAGCCTAAAGCGATGCCCGAGGCCACATCCCTCTATCGGATGTGGCCTGGACAATGTGAGCCTGCGCTGCTCGGTTAGCCGATCTGACCCCGTACCTTGTCAAGCTCGGTCTGGGGAGTGCTGGCGGGAGCGGAGCCGACAGGCAGCGGGATGCGGAACTGCGCAGCCTCGACCCATGCGCCGCTCGCAAAGTCTCGCCCCCGGACGAGGACGGCGTCGTCATAGATCTCGACATGATAGCCTTGGCTGCCCTGCACGTAGGCGGCATGTGCCGACAGTCTCGCCAGCGCGCGATCGATCTCTTCCGCATCAGCACCCGAATCGCCAGACTCGGCGACTGGATCGGACGAGTCTTCCTCTCCTCCACACTCGCCCGCTACCTGGGACGAGCCGACCTCTTCTCCGCACTCGGGGACTGCCTCGGGCGAGCCGTCTTCTTCTCCGCACTCGCCTACTACCTCAGCCTGCTCCGCCCCCGCCTCCACCACTGCATCGTCTACTGCATCGTCCACGACGTCCTGCCACAGATACGCGACCGAGGCGGCATTGAACAGATGCGGTCCCGCCTCGCCCAGACGATGCATCGTCCGCTCGCTCTCCAGCCGCCAGTGCGTATGACCGGTGAACAGGATCGCGTGCGGATGACACAGCAGCACAGCCCGCAGCGCCTCGTCCTGCTCGACGCCATGCCAGCCCTGCTCCTCCGTGGCGCCGGCTGTCGTATCCTTGATCGGCTGATGCAAGAAGACGAACGCCGGCCGCCCCGTAGCGGCGTCCTCCGCCAGCCTGGCATCGAGCCACCCGAGCTGCGTCTCGCTCAGATCGGCGTTCAGCTCCAGTCCCGTCTCCGTCCCCAGGAAGATGTAGTGGTACCCGTCGATCCAGTGGTCGTGATAGGTGCCCTGCATACCGGTAGCCTGCTCGTAATGGCCGATCCGGTAGGCCCACCTGCCCAGCGCGACATCGTGGTTGCCCACGGTGCAGCGGATCGCCGGCAGTTCCGGCTGGGCCGCGACGAGCCGTATCAGCGACTCGTACTCCTCCGCCAGACCATGATCGGTGATGTCGCCCGCGTGCATGATGCCGCTGCTGCCCTCCGCATACCCGCCGGTCCGAATATCTCCCAGCGCCTGCGCGAAATGGCGGTTGTACAGATGCGTGTCGTAATCCCGCAGGTGCGTATCCGTGATGACCTGGAAGCACGCACGCAGCGTCCCCTTCCCTTGCTCCTGATGCATAAGCCTATTCCTCCTCGTCCATTAGTAGTGCTGTCACAAGCCGATCTTCAATGCGACTTCGTACTCATACTGAGGCCGACGACGCCGATAATGATGACGCCGATCCATAGCATCGAGACAAGCGATAGCCGCTCGTCGAACAGCAAGACGCCAGCAATCGCGATCAGCGCGATGCCAACCCCGGACCAGGTAGCGTACGCGACGCTGACACTCATATAATTGAGCGCGAAGTTCAGCGAGGTGAAGCTGATGCCGTAGCAGATGAACATGGCGATCGACGGCCATAGCCGCGTGAAGCCGCCCGACAGCTTCATCGAGACGGTGCCCGACAGCTCCAGCAGGATCGCCACGCCGAGCAGCAGCCAGCCGATGCCCATCACCGGTTCCGCCTTCATACGACCAGACTGCCTGGCCGCAGCTCGGCGTAGCTGCGGATGATATGCGTAGCATCGGGGAAGGAAGCGCCCGAATCGGGTGACGCCCCGCCACCGCGCGCGGCCTCCTCTATCACGCCCTGCTCACGGTTCGCCACTCGCGCCGGAGCGCCTGACCCGCCAGGCGCGACATCCCCTGCGCTACGATGCTCCCCGCCTGCGCCCAAACTGCCTCCGCTTACGCCCAGACTGCCCCCGTCTGCTCCGAGAGCGTCCGTGCTGCCTTCTCCACTGTCCGCGCCCTGCTCCAGCGCGATCCGCACCGGAGCGCCTGCCGCCCGGCCCATCATCATGTCGCCGTTGGTGTCGCCGATGACCGCTACCCGCTCCGGCGAGACGCCGAGCTGGCGACAGGCGAGCAGCAGCAGATCGGGGAACGGCTTGCCCCACTCCGCCTGATCCGTGCCGACGACGACCGGGAATACCTCGCTTAGCCCAAGCCAGTCGAGATGCCGTACCGCCGCCTCCGTCTCGTCCGCCGTCACGACGGCCATCGGGATGCCCGCCTTGCGGCACTGCTCCAGCAGCGCCTCGGCCCCCGCGATGAGGCGGGCCGGGCGAGCCCGCTCCATCGCCTCGTCGGCGGCGAGGGCGCAGTCATAGACCAGCCTCTTCGCCTCGGCCCAGGACAGGCCCGCACGATAGCCCTCCCACGCCAGCAGCGTGTAGAGCTCGCCCATCGTGCCCATCGCCATCGGGCCCTGTCGGTCGTAGCCGATTATCTCGCCATCGTCATCCTGCACGAGCCCCCATAGCGTTGCGAGACGCTCCGCGCCGTTCGCCTTCCCCGCCTGCTTCATACGCTGATCGAACGCCTGTTGCATCAACTCGCTCCATGTCCCCCACATCGACATCATATCCAGCAACGTGCCGTCCTTGTCGAACACGATCGCATCGATGTCCAGACGTTGCCCGTTCACTGTAAGCTCGTACATGACCGCTCACTCCTCATCTTCACTGTGTCGCACCGCTTTCTCCTGCCTCATGTCCCATGCCTGTCTACCTCGCCCGCTACTTCACCTGATCGAGCGCCGCCTGCGCCGTCGCCTGGGCCTCGCGCAGCACCGTCTCGGCCGGGATATTCTCGATCTGCAGCTTGTCGGCTGCGATCGTCAACGCATCCGTGATCTTGCCTCCGGTCGGATCGATGAACGGCATCGACGCCTGCGAGGCTTGCAGCAGCGGCACCTTGCTCTGCGGGTTGGCTTCGCTGTAGGCCTTGAACTCCGGGTCCTCCAGCGCCGACTGGCGGACGGCGATATAGCCGGTGTTCATCGACCAGTACGCCGTGTTCTCCGGGCTGCTGAAGAACGTTAGCCATTGGTAGGCCGCTTGCTGTTGTTCTTCGCTGGCCTTGGCCGGAATCCCTGCCATCAACGCACTCGCCACCGGCTTGCCTGGGCCGACGCCCTCCCAGCCCGGTTGCACCATCGCGCCGAGCTGCTCGAAGTCGAGATCGCCCTGGTCGCCGCTGGAGCCGGTGTAGCCCGCCGCTTTGTTTTTCATCACATCGTCGATCGTCTTGTACCAGTACTCCCAGCCCTGTCCGCCATGGTGGATACGCATGATCTGATCCTCATGGATCCACTTGCGGAACGCCTCCCACGACTCGATCCACGCCGGCGAATCGATCGTCACTGTCTTGCCGTCCTCGCTCAGGAACGAGCCGCCCCGGCTCAGCGCCGCGTCGATCATATTGCCGCTCCCCCACATCGGCTCCCAGCCATAGAATACCGTCTTGCCGCCTTCCTTGACCGTCATCCGCTGGGCCGCATCCGCCAGCGCCTCCCACGTCATCAGCTCCTCCGGTTGTACGCCGATCTTGGCCAGCGCATCCTTGCGGTAATACATGACTTGGGTCGTGCCGTACATCGGCAGGAAATATTGCGCCCCATCCACCTGCCCTTGCTCCAGGAAAGCCGGTACGATATCCTCGCCGTTGAAGTCCGCATCCTGAGCGATCAGCTCGTCGAGCGACGCATAATAGCCCTTGCGCGCCCAGTCGGCGTTGGAGGCGAGAACCGCCGCAGGGACGCTGCCCGTGGCGATAGCGGCTTGCAGCTTCTGCTCCGTCTCGGTATAGTCGCCCTGGACGATGCCCTTGACGATGACCTCGTCCTGCGAAGCATTGAACTTGTCGATCAGTGTCTTCATATGGTCGCCGAGCTTGCCGCCGAGCCCATACCAGAACTCGATCGTTACCGGCTCCTTGGTTGCGTTCGCCGTCGTCTCTGCCGCTGTGCCGCTCGTGCTTCCAGACGCATCGCCGCTGGCCGGCGCTCCCGTATCTCCCGAGCCGCCGCCGCACGCGCTCAGCAGCAGCAGTCCGGCCGTCATCGCGGCAGCGATGCCTTTGTTGTTGATCTTCATCATCGTTAGTAAGCCTCCTGGATTCGTAGTGGTGGTGCAGCTCTGCGATTAGCCCTTGTTGGCGCCGGCAGACAGGTTGACGCTCTGCATGATGATCTTCTGCGTCATGAGGAACAGCAGCAGCAACGGCGCGATCGTAAACGCGCTGGCGGCCATGATGAGCGGCCACTTCAGCCCGTATGCACCCCCTTCCACGAAAAAGCTGCGCAGGCCGGCCGAGACGAGCTGCAGGTCGGGGTCCTTGGTGATCAGCATCGGCCAGAAGTAATTGTTGTATTGTTCAATGAACGTGATCAGTACCAGCACGGCAAAGGAAGCGCGCGTCAGCGGCACGATAATCGTCCACAGAATACGAAATTGGGAAGCGCCGTCGACCGTGCCTGCCTCGACCAGCTCATGCGATACCTGCAGGAAGGCCTGGCGGATCAGGAAGATCGCAAAGACGCTGACGCAGTTGGAGAGGATCAGCCCGGCGTAGCTGTCGAGCAGCCCCAGATGGGACAGGATGACGTAGCCTGGCAGATACACCGCCGTCGTCGGCACCATGTAGCTGATCAGGATGAGCCACGTCATCGCCCCCTTCAGCCGGAACGGCATATGCGTCAGGGCGTAAGCCATCAGCGCCGAGTTACACACCTGGAAGAGCGCGATCGCAGCGGCGACGAAGATACTGTTCAGCATATAGCGGCCAAACGGCGCGCTCTGCCACGCTTCGACAAAGTTGCTCCAGCGCAGCTGCTCCGGCCAGAGCGTCGGCGGCACCTGCCAGATCTCGTCGTTGGTCTTCAGACCATTGGTGATCATCCAGTAGAACGGAAAGGCCATCAGCGCGCACATCAACACCAGCAGCAGATGCCGGATCAGCGGGCCAAACGCCCGACTCGAGGTTGTCATCGGATGGAGCCCTCCTTAGGAATAGTGAACCGTACGTCTGCTGACGAGGAACGAGATGACCGACAACAGCGCGCAGCCGAGCACGAGCACGACCGCTACCGAGGAGGCCTCGCCGATCCGGAAGCCTTCGAACGCCGACTGATAATACAGATACAGCAGCGTCCGCGTCGAGCCCGACGGCCCGCCCTGCGTCATGACGTTGATCTGGTCATAGGCTTGCAGCGACGAGATGATCAGCACGATCGTCAGGAAAAAAGTCGTCGGCGAGATGAGCGGCAGCGTGATTCGGCTAAATTGCTGCCAGCTCCCGGCACCGTCGATGCGAGCCGCCTCCTGGATCTCTCGCGGCACATTGTGCAGCGCCACCAGGAAAAACACCATCGACCAGCCGACCGACTTCCACACAGTGACGATCAGGATCGCGACCAGCGCCCAGTCCGGGTCCTTGAGCCAGCCGAGACCTTCGCCGCCGAGCATGCGGAGGATGCTGTTAGCCAGTCCGCTCTCCGGCTCGAAGATCCAGGACCAGACGATCGAGACCGCCACCGTCGGCGTCACCCACGGCGAGAAGAGGAGCGCCCGATAGGCGCCGCCGCCCTTCACCGCCCGCTTCATGAGCAGCGCCAGCGCCAGGCCGCCGATCAGCGTCGGCAGCACATTGCCCAGCGCGAACAGGAGCGTCACCTTAAGCGAGCTATAGAAGGCCGGATTGGCGAGCAGCGCCGAATAGTTGGCCAGACCGACGAAGGGCTTGTAGTCCGCCATGAAGTCCCAGTCCGTAAAGCTGAGGTAGAACGCATAGCCAAGCGGGATCAGCCAGAAGACGGCCAGCGGCAGCAGCGCCGGCATTGTGAACAGCAGCGCTTTGGCGTCTTGGACGAGCTTGTTGGTCTGCATGAATTTCTGCACATCCATTCAATAAAAATTGAACGATGGATATTATTAGTGATATTATAGCTCATATCTCCATTCGTTCAAATATAATTGTACATCCATATTTATGTCCAATGGTTATCGCAGCGTAAACCGGATGCTAAGATCATGTAAATACGCGGCGCTTGCGGAAAGTGCTGAAGCCGAGTATAACATCACGTATAATGGGAACTAGATCAATACGATGAGGCGGTGACGGGATGAGGCAGGAATCGGAGCAGAGACAAAGCAGGAATGACAGCGAGAATAGACGCAAGTCTCGACGCGTTAGCGCAAGCCCGGATGAAGTCGAGGCGAAGAGCGGAGAGCACAAGCAGCAGACGGAGGCCGTAACGATGTCAGCG
Organism: Paenibacillus sp. 598K; assembly: GCF_003851045.1. GTDB lineage: Bacteria > Bacillota > Bacilli > Paenibacillales > Paenibacillaceae > Paenibacillus_D. Next base: position 16,715 of record NZ_BFBX01000022.1, read on the forward strand.
GCGGATGCCCCGCGCATGCAGGCGCGACGCAAGGTCATCGATGCCATCGCCGACACGATGGACCTGTACGGGGCGACGCATTCGTTTGGCCAGTTGTACGGCGTGATGTATTTCGAGGATCGACCGATGACGCTCGAAGAGATGAAGACCCATATGAATATGAGCAAGAGCAATATGAGCTATGCGGTTCGTTCTTTGTTGGAGTCGCGGATGGTAACCAAGCTGGAGGAGAAGCGAGAGCGACAGGACTTGTACCGGGCGGAGACCGACTTTTTCCAGGCGTTCCGCAATTTTTTTACGGTCAAGCTGCAACGGGAGGTCGATGTCATGCGCGGTGCGATCGAGGAAGCGATCCCGGAGCTGACCGAGACGATCCTGGCCCGAGAGACGACGGACGACGAACGCGCGCTGGCACTGCAGGATCTGCACAAGCTGCGGGATGGCCTGCGTTACTACGAGTGGCTGCAACAATTTGTGGCGCGCCTGGAGGCAGGGGAGTTTTTTGAGACGCCTCGCTAGCGATGAGGTCGAGGGCAAGCGTTAGCGTAACTGCCCCGTTACATCCCCTGTCGTGCTGGCGGTCGGGGCTCTTGGTTATCTCCTCTGCGCCGAGTAGCCGGCCTCCTGCCCATGTACCTCCACAACGGTCCCCGCTCCTTCTTCGCCGTAAGCCAGCCGTATGCCTACTGCTGTAAGCAAGCTCATCAACAGCACACAGACTAACAAGATCGCGCCAAATTCATACCAACGTATCGCGGCAGGTCCACGTTGCGCCGACCGCAACTCATCCGCGCGCCCATGAGGGTATACCATACTCGATCCGCTCCTTTCTTTACCTGCCCTTAGTCTACACTACGGTTCTCAACAACCAATGAACAAGATTGGAATCGCCTGTCAAATAGAGAAAAGCCGCCCCCGCCCAGCAAGGCAGAAGCGGCTGCAACGATGAGCGTTATTGGATTTCTACGCCTGCGCTGGCGTAACCGGTTATTGAGTTTACCAGGCTTAATCCGGTCGATGTAGCGGAGTAAACGAGCAACAGTCGGCTGCCTGCAGTGACTGGGATATACAAGCCGCTCGTTGTGCCATAGGAGGTCGTACCGATCGATGTTACTCCCGTTAAAGGAGGAGAAAGAGTGACAGACGTTACAGACGTAAACGAATTCGAACCCTCAAGGGCTATGTACAACTGAGCCTTGATGTCCACCGTAGTTCCAACCAACGATAAAGCCGCCGTTGTGCTAAAAAATGCAGATATGGAGGTAATCGTGCCGTTCCTTGGCATAACGGAGGCGAAGTTTAGCATGGTATCGCCAGAGCCCGTTAAGTCTATGATTCCCCCATACTGTGGCACTCCGCTGACCGAATTACCGAAGCCGAGCAGCGCCGATGTACTCGACAACCCTCCCGCAATCGTTGTTACCACTATCGGCTGACCCGAAGCATAAGGAATAATCGTGCCCTGCGAGCTGGAGCCGCTATTGCCGTCAGCGCCTTTGGCAGCTATCACAATATAGTCAGACGACGTGTCCGGCGTGCCGTTTGGCGGCGCTGTATTCACTTGATAAGTGCTGCCGCTATAGGTGACGATTTGCCCGACCGCATAGGTTGGCGCAACCGCCGGGTCAAATGCTATCGCAGGCCCCATCGTGCCTGCCGGACCTTGTGGGCCTTGTGGGCCTTCCGGGCCTTGCGGACCCACTGGGCCTTCTGTACCTTGTGCACCCGTGGCACCTTGCACGCCAGCAGGGCCCTGCGCACCGGTTGGACCTGCCGGGCCTGTCGCACCGACCGCCGCAACCAACAGGTAGTCCAGCGATGTGTCCGGCACCCCTGTAGGCGAGCTAACAAGCGTCGCATAGGTGCTGCCCTGGTACGTCACGATTTGATAAGCCCCGTAGGTTGGAGCAACTGCTGGATCGAAGGCAACGACGCCTGTCAGCGAGCCATCCTCGCCTTTGTCACCTTTATCGCCTTTATCCCCCTTGTCGCCCTTGTCACCTTTGTCGCCCTTGTCGCCTTGAGCTCCCTGAGCGCCTGCCGGACCTTGCGCTCCCGTATCGCCCTTCGCTCCTGGAGTGCCCGCCGGACCCTGCGCTCCCGTGTCGCCTTTCGCCCCTTGCGCGCCAGAAGGACCTTGCGCTCCTGTATCGCC
>NZ_BFBX01000022.1:19008-23064 GCF_003851045.1 Paenibacillus sp. 598K
CCTGCCGGGCCTTGCGCTCCCGTATCGCCCTTCGCTCCTGGAGCGCCAGCAGGGCCGGAGCCGCCGGATTGTCCGCGAGCTGCGAGCAGCAGATAATCCTCTGATGCGCCGGGAGTCCCGGACGGCGAGGCCTTCAGCGCGACATACGCCGAGCCTTGATACGTCACTACCTGGTAAATGCCATAGCCGCCAGCCTCCGCAGCGTCATAGACCTTCAGACCAGCCAGCCCCACGCCAGCCTCACCTGCCGGGCCTTGCGGGCCTGCCGGGCCGGCTGGACCTGCAGGGCCTGCTGGACCTGCAGGGCCTTGCGGACCTGCCGGGCCCGGGATGCCAGCCCCGTCGGCGAAGCGGATATCGACGGTCCGAGCTTCTGACTGCCAAGCTACTTGCGCGCCGAATGCCGTAGCGAACAGTCTGACCGGCACCAGCAATCTGCCGTCGCGGATGATCGCTGGCGTATCCAGCGGGATTCGGGTCTCGACGCCGCCATTTTTCACCACGGCCTCGTTTGCCCCGGTCTTCAACGTCACAGCGATCTCGCCGCGTGTGGCGGTTACCGTTTTGGTCTCGTTATCCCAGTCCATCTGAGCGCCCAGCAGATTTTCGATCGTCTTGAATGGCACCAGTACAGTACCTGCTTCGAGCAGCGGAGCGACATCATGACTTACAGCCTGTCCGTTGACGATCAGCTTCACCGCTTCCGCCGCCTGGACGCCTGCTGTCATTCCCGGACTCCAGACCAGCGTCAGCGCCAGCGCCGTGGTCAGTATTGCTTTCTTCATCTATTCCCATCTCCTCATATTTGATTACTAGCCGTGCCGTACATGGATTTTATGTAGAAAAGCCAGCCGCATCCTTGCGCTTCCACCTCCTCCCAAGCATTGTACAGGATGCCACTGAACAATTAATGAACAATTCCGCAGCCCGGCAAGGCATGTAAAATCCACTTTCTATTAAACACTGCTTTTCGCCGCCCTGTCTGTAACCCAGACTACAATTTCCTTTATATTTACTACTCGACTCTGCCCGAAGCACAAAAAGACATTTTCAAAGTGATGCGCATCACTTCGTATATCTATATATTGAGCTATATTCGTATTCGAACACTACATACGGTGTCCAGGAGCAAAACGAAAGGAGCCCTACGCCATGCTCGCCTTCCACCCCCGCTTCGTCCGCACCTTCGACGATCTGCCCGGCCGTCTCAGTCTGCTCATCCATGCCTGGAACGGCTGCAATATGCGCTGCCTTGGCTGCCACAACCATGAGGAGCTGATCGCCGCCCGAGCGGACGGCAGTCATCTGAACGCCGAGCAGACGATCGTGCGAATCGCCGCTGCCAATACGCTGTTCGATGCCGTGCTGCTAAGCGGCGGCGAGTTCCTGATCGGAGCAATGGCCGAGATCGAGCCCTTCCTGGAGCAGGTGCGCGGCGTGTTCGACGGGTGCGTCGTCATTTATAGCAACGGTACGTTTCCCGGGAAGCTGGAGCGACTGCTCGCGCGCGGCTTGGTCGACGGCGTGCATCTCGATGTGAAGCTGCCTTACCATCTGCTCGATCCCTCCGCAGAGTCCGATCTGTACGAAGCCATCCTCGGCACCGTGCCCTCCGAGCGGATGCGACGCAGTCTGTTGGCCTCGATCGAGCTGGTCATCGCGCACGACAGCCCTGTCAGTCGCGTACGGACGGTCCGCTATCCGTTATTGAGCGACGAGTATTTCGAGACCATCGCCAGTCTGGTCCTGGATCTGAAGCATAAGCATCGCAGCAGCGTTCCCTACGATCTCAATCCCTACTACGCCCCGGAGGCGCTGTAGAGCAGAGTCGCCAAGCCAAAGCCATCCTGCACTTCAAGTCAGATAGAGGTGCCTGCTCCGCAAGTTCAATTATCGAAATGGAGGCCTTGACCTATGTTCAAGCACACTGACGATCTGATCCGTACCTTCACCTCCCCTGCCGACACCAAGCAAGCCGACTATCTGAAACGGGAGAACAGCAACTATGTCTACTCGCTGCCGCTGCTGCGGCACAATCTGACCAATCTCGCCGAGGAAGCGTATCTGCTGGAGCATATCCTGCCGCCGCAGCTCAAGGCCTACTATGAAGACGGCCTCGTCTATATCCACGACAAGCAGCTCAGCCCCTACTGTCTGAGCGTCTCTTGCCGGGATATCGCGACCTCGGGCATCCCCACCCTGGCCAAAAACATGATGTCCTCCAAGCCGACGCGCAAGCTCGAGACGCTGCTGCGGCATTACAGCAACATCGTCGTCCTGATGTCCCAGCAGGTGTCCGGGGCCGTCATGCTCTCCCAGATGACGAGCGTCTCCGCCTCCTACCTGTACGTCGAGGAGACGCGGCATGGCCGCACATTTACGAAGGATGAACTGAAGCAGCTGTTCCAGAGCCTCATCTGGGAGATGAACATGCCGCTGCGCGGCGGCTCGCAGTCCGCCTTTACCAACATCACGCTGGAGTTCGGCAAGCCCTCCGACGAGATCCGGGACGAGCTCGTCATCATCGGCGGACAGCCGCTGGAGCTGCGCTATGGAGATATCCCAGCCGTCTACTTCGACCGGATCAACCAGGCGGTTATCGACGTGATGCGCGAAGGGACCGGGACGGGCATCCCCTTCACCTTCCCGTTGCTGACGGTGCCGATCGACGACGCCTTCGACTACGATAATCCGCTATTCCTGCATCTGCTGGATTCGATGTACAGCTGGGGCGGCGTCTACTTCGAGAACTTCCGGACTGCGCCGTTCGAGGACGAGCGTTACACTAGCCTCAATCCGTACCTGAAGCCGCGCGACCCGGAGGCGAGCCGCAGCCTGTGCTGCCGACTGCAGATCGATCTGAAGGTGCTCTCTCGCGTGGGCAGCGGCATCTTCGGCAGCTCCTCGGGCTCGACGGGCGCCGTCCAGGTGTTGAACCTCAATATGAATCGACTGCTGATGGCTTACGGGCATGACGAACGCTTGCTCTATGAGCGGATGCGGGAGATTCTCGAGGTCATGCAGGAGGGTCATATGGCGAAGCGGCAATGGATCGAAGCGAACAAGGAGCTGTACCCGACGTTTTTTGCGCTCAATAAGGATTTGTCCAATTACTTCAATGTGTTCGCGATTACCGGCATGCACGAGGGACTCGTCAACAGCGGCTTCAGCGGCGGGATGAATGACGAAGCCGGGCAACGACTGGCTCACCGGATCATGCAGTTCATGACCGAGGTCGTCAATGGCTTCATCGTCCGCGACCGGGTCGCCTGCGGCATCGAATACGCCCCCGGCGAGAATGCCGCTATCAAGCTGGCGCGTCACGATGTCGCCTGGGCCGACCAGCGCGGGCGGAAGATCTACGTGCAAGGGAGCGGCGAGAACGTCTACCTCACCTCGGGGTGCATGCTGCCGTTCAGCGAGGGGGACTTCCCCCGTCAGGTCGAGAACAGCGCCGAGTTCCAGGCGTATGCGACCTCCGGCAGCATCCTGCACCACTTCCTGGAGAGCAAGCTGGCGCCCGAGCGGCTGGCCGACTATATGCGTCGCCTGTTCGCCAAGCCGATCCAGTACGTGACCCTGACGCCGACGCTGACTAGCTGTCTGGCCTGCAACCAGCAGATCGCGGCGACCGACGGCTGCCGGATCGGCCACTGTCCCGTCTGCGGCAGCGACGATCTCGCCACCTACAGCCGCGTCATCGGCTACGTCAAGATGATCGCCAGACGGCGATTGCGCAGGGACGACCAGCAAGGGTATACCGGTCAATACAACTTCTGGAGCAAGGCAAGACGCTTCGACTGGCAGGAGCGCCGGCGTCTGGGAGCGGACGATCTGGCGACAACCGCCGCAGAGACGCAGGAGCGGGCGGATGTCGCGCCGGGCGCGGAGAGCCTGGCGCGCCGATGAGTTAAGGCGCGGGTAGACGCGCTGCTAGGAGCGGGCGGATGTCGCGCCGGGCCGGAGAGCTTGGCGAGGCGACGAGTTAAGGCGCGGAGAGCTTGGCGAGCCGACGAGTTAAGGCGCGGGCGGACGTGCCGCAGGAGCGGGCGGATG
>NZ_BFBX01000022.1:23217-23706 GCF_003851045.1 Paenibacillus sp. 598K
CGCGCCGCAGGAGCGGGCGGCGGATGACCGGGCGGAGCAGCTACTGCGGACGTGTGATCGGGTTGCGGACGACCGGGCAGAGATAGGTACCGCGGGCGTGTGATCGGGCGATTAGCTGGGCTGTCCAGCAACTCTAGTTTCTAGAGTTATTCGACTCGCGGACCGCCCGACGCATCGCTGTAACTCTAGTTTCTGGAGTTATTCGACTCGTGGACCGCCCGACGCATCGCTGTAACTCTAGTTTCTGGAGTTATTCGACTCGTGGAGCGCCGGACGCATCTAGTTTCTAGAGTTATTCGGTACACATACTTCTTCCCACCATCGCATCAACGGATACATTGTCGTGGATGTTTGGAGGCGCGGTTTGCTTCGAGCAGTTGGCGGGAAGCGACAAGCGCGCGGCGAAAGGCGACGACCCACCAGCTACCTCAACCGTTAGCGGAACAAAGGTGCACTACAGACGGCCATATCGAGCTACGGAACCAAATA
>NZ_BFBX01000022.1:23924-49001 GCF_003851045.1 Paenibacillus sp. 598K
TAGAGGAACAAAGGTGCACTGGAGGGGCGGGATTCGACGGCATTCGCTCGCTTCGAGCAGCAGAATGCCTGGTTCTCTGTTCAAGTGGCCCCAAACCGCCAACAACCCGCAGCCAGCCCGGCTGCGGGTTCGATGCGTTGCTAAAGAGAGCCAAAACGGCAGCGTGACTCCCCGGGGATCGGGGACTGGTGCGACTCTTCCCGAGACCAGAGGCTGCGTGGCTCTCACGGGATCAAGAGCTGCGAAGCTCTCACGGGATCGAGCCTGCGAAGCTCTCCTAGGATCGGGAACTGCGAGGCTCTCGCCAGGACCCGCTCCCCCGAGTTCTGGGCACGGTAGTCGCTCGCCGCACTTCGCTCCACATATCAGGAGGCGCAGGCGCCGCTCACCCTCGGGAAGAGGATATTGTTCTCCAGGTGGATATGCTCGAATAGATCCGACTCCAGCTCCTGCAGCTTGTGATACGTCAGTTGGTAGGTCTTGCACGCGCCCTCGGGCAAGGTGTAGTCCGAGGTCAGCTCGCGAAGCTCCCGCAGGATGTCGCCGACCGACCGGTGATCGCTCTCCAGCTCATCGACTCGCGCCGCCGCCCGCATGCGACGGTCCTCGGTCGGATTTTCGCCATAGGCGAGCAACAGCGGGAATAGCAGCTCCTCCTCGGCGATCAGATGCTCGTCGAGCTCCATCTTCATCTCGTGGAAGCGCCGATAGACCTCCGCCAGCTCGGGCTGACGGGAGCCGTGCACCCGGTACACCTTGGTGACAAATTCGCTCAGCACCGGCAGCTCCGCCTGCAGAAACTTGTGATGCCGATTGACAATATGGTTGATCAGTTGAGGATAACTCGCACGCCGCCAGTCCGTCTCGCCAGGCACGGCCCTCAGCTGTGCTTGATCATAACTGTCATTGAGCTTCTCCAGCAGCGGCTCGAAGGCCAGCTCCTGGTCCTCCGCCGCCTCCCGCAACGTAATATCTCCGCCGCAGCAAAAGTCGATCTGCACCTTCTTGAACAGGTTGCTCGCCCCCGGAAACGCCGTGACGATCGCGCCCACCTGCTCCTCACCTGTAAAATAGCCGCTCATTCTCCATCTTCCTCTCCATCTATAGTCTGTAGGAATATTCTTATTATAAACAGCTCTTCGCTCAGACATTGTGATTACTATCACAAACTTTTGTGAAAGATATTGCGTCGCTCCAAGCGCCTGGAATCGCCAAGCCGGTACGACGTACTTCTTGATAGCAAGATGCGCATCAGGAGCTTAAGGATACGTTGTCCGGCTAAGTGAGCTGTCAGCCCTCGCCACAAGCAGCCCAACATAGCTAATCCTGCGCAACGGCGCAGACGCGCGAAATCGTTGTCGAATGGTGTATACTAGGAGAAAGACTGCAAAGGAGGGAACTCGATGAGCAAGGAGACCGATCCGACCTTTCAATCCATGAACGAAATCCACCGGGCACTTGAGAAAGAAGCGCAGACGACGATCCATATCGCCCTGTTCGGCCAGCCCGGGTCAGGGAAGTCGTCGCTGATCAATGCCATCATCGGCGAGAATGTCGCCCAGGTGTCGACAAAGACCGATACGACCACGGCTGCGGGCAGCGTAGCCTGGGGCGAGGATGGCTCGCTCGTGCTGACCGATCTGCCTGGCTACGGGACGACCGCCTTTCCTGCGGAGGGCTACTGGAAGCGGTTCGACCTCGACCGGTACGATCTGTTCGTGTGCGTATTCTCTGGCAAGTTCCACGAGGCCGATGACGCGCTCTTCCGGGAGATTCTGGCGAAGCGCAAGCCGTGCATCTTCGTCCGCAACTATACCGACACCCTCTTCGACACGCGCAAGCAGAAGAACCGCGATCAGCTCAAGGACGAGATTCGGCAGGCCGTCGCTGCCAGATACGGCGAGCAGAGCCGACTTGTCTTTACGAGCTGCGTCACGGAGGAGGGGCTCAGCGAGCTGATCGACGAGATCTACGCGCACCTCTCCGCCTCCAAGCAAGCCAAGTGGGAGCGTAACGCCAAGGCCTACTCGCTGGACTTCCTGCTACGCAAAAAAAAGGCTTGTGAGAAGCTGCTGCTCATGCACAGCGCCGCCGCCGCAGCCAACGGCCTGAACCCGGTGCCCGGGCTCAATATCGCCGTCGACGCCGGCATCCTGCAGAAGCTGCTGGAGCAGATCCGCAAGAGCTTCGACCTGACCGAGGACCGCATCCGCACAGGCGCGAAGATCGTGCCATCGCTCGCCAGCGCCGCCAACAATGTGCTGAAGTCCGTCACCTTCCAGGGGATCATCCAACTCCTGCAGCGTCAGGCGGGCAAGACGGCGACCCGTCAGCTCTCCCGCTACGTCCCGTTCATCGGCCAGGCCGTCTCGGCGACAGCAGGCTTCTCCATCACCTACTTTACCGGCAAGTCGTATCTCGACGACTGCTACAACGTCGCGGAGGCGCTGCTCCGCGAGGAGCTGTCGTTCCATTCGGAGCAATAGGACCATTCACGCCAAGCAGGCAGCTGTCTTCTCTTGAGGAAGATCGCTGCCTGCTTTTTCATTTTCCCACATATCAGCCGACAGCTTCCTGCGCATGTCCCTGTTTGATTTTCTTTAATTTGGTACAAATAATGTATAAACGACAATCTGCTCGACAGAAAGGAACGATAGGATGTATTGTTCGCGATGCGGCAAAAATGTGCCGCCACAGAGCCGGTTCTGTCCGTACTGCGGCCTCCAGCGCGGAGCAGCGGACACCAGCCCGACTATCGGCCCGACAACCGATGCGGAGGATACAGATCAGCAGCCCCAGCAGACGAACCATCCGGTCGATCCCGAACAGCCCCCTCGTGCGGATGCGGACCCGAGCGTAACGGTCGAACCTCTAGAGGATGTGGAGACGACAACGGAACCTCCCCGGCTCGCGGCAGATATCGATGCGACTCCCGCCGAGCCCAACGTCCTCCCTACTCCTGCGGTAGTACCTGCCGAGGATGAGACAGACGTCGACGAGCGCATACATGCAGCCTTCGCCCATCGCTCGCGCTCGAACGCCGGGCATCGCAGCTCCCGCGAGACAGCGAGCAGCATCGAGACAGCTGGCAGCGCCGCGCCCCCATCCCCGCAGCCCCCCAAGAGGGGGGCAATGTACCATCTGCTGTGGATCATGCCGCTCGGTTGCCTGCTGCTGGTGCTCCTGGCGGCAGGAGGACTGTATGTCTATCACGAGCAGACCCATCGCGAGGTGCGATCGCTGATCGCCGAGGGCGAGGCGCTCGCGCTCGATCAGCAGCTCCCCGAGGGGCTCGCGCGCATCGAGCAGGCGCTGGTCAGGCAGCCTGAGCACCCCGTGCTGCTGGCGCATCGGTCCCTGCTGCTGGATGCGATCACGCTGGAGGAGGAAGTAGCTGGCGCGCGAGAGATGATCGAGCAAGAGCAATACGACGAAGCGGCGACCGTCATAACCGAGCTCCGGCAGCAATTGCAACGGCGGAGCGGCCCGATCTACGAGCCGTTGCAGACGTCCCTCCAGAGCCTCGATGCGGAGAATGTGATCGCCAATACCAAGGCTGAGCTGGCATCGCAGACCACCATGAGCGAGCTGCTCCTCCTGATGAACCGTCTACGCGCCTACGACAGTGAGGAGGCGGAGACGCTCAAGGACGAGATTCGTCACAAGGCTGCCGAGCTGGCTAAGCAGGCGGCAGACAAACTAACGGCCGCCCACAATTATCCCTCTGCTCTGTCCATGGTTGATGAGGCGTTGGCATTGGCGCCGGACCATGAGGAGCTGACGGCGTTGCGAGCAGCTATCGCGGAGGCGCAAGCCGAGTATGAAGCGGCTGCGGCCGAGCAGATCCGCGAAGCGCTTGAGGCGGAGCAGCGAGGGCAGCCGGATGCGCCAGCCAATCCGGTCGAGATCGTGGAGATGGACGTTCGGCTGGATGACTCCGGAGGGTTCCATATTCAAGGCACCTTGAGGAATAACGCTTCGCAAACCTTGCCCTCGTTGGTGCTCCATTACGAGATCTACGATCAGACAGACCAGTTGTTGGAGCGGCATACGATGACGACTTCCCCGCAGTCGCTGGAGCCGGGGGCCGAAGGCGGATTCGAAGCTTACCACGAGGAGGGCGCAGCTATGTACAGGGCTGTCATGACCCGTGTGGAGTGGGGCGACTGACTGACGAGATCACTGCGAATGGAGCAACGCCGATGAAAAAAACATTATCGACTCTGCTGTCGCTGGTCATCCTGCTGGCTGGCGGCGGCGGTCTGTATGTACTGAATGAACGATGGAGCGATCCCGTCGTGACCGCTACAGCCGCGCTGGGGACGATTGATGACGAGGCGGAGATCGAGCCGCAAGTGCCCGAGCTCAAGGAGCTGATCCGTCATCACCAGCAGCTCACCGTCTCGATCCGGACAGTCGGCGACCAAGGCGAGGGCATCGGGTCGGGATTCCTATATAACGAGCTGGGAGATATCGTCACCAATGCCCATGTCGTGGCGGGTGCGCGGCAAGTCTCGGTGCGCATGAGCGATACCCGCACCTATCCGGGCACGATTATCGGCATGAATATCGAGAAGGATATCGCCATCGTCCGGGTCGAGGAGCTGGCCGGGACCGAACCGCTCGAGGTGGATGCCGAGACCAAGGCAGATATCGGGGACGAAGTGCTCGCCTTCGGCAGCCCGCTAGGGTTCGAGAATACCGTCACCACAGGCATCATCAGCGGCATCGACCGCGACCTGGAGATCGAGCAGACCAAGTACGTCGGGGTATATCAGATCTCCGCCCCGATTACCCAAGGCAACAGCGGCGGCCCGCTGATCATGCAGAGTACCGGCAAGGTCATCGGCATCAACTCGGCAGCCGCAGATACCGGGACGATCGGCTTCAGCATCCCGTATTACCAGGTCGTCCACATGCTGGAGAGCTGGAGCGCCAATCCCGATCCGACCTTGGCCGACGGAGCCGCGGGGATGCCCGACGAAGGGCCTGTCGACGACCCGGACACGGTGCCCACTGTGCCTGATCCCGAGCCCGAGCCGGTCTATACCGAGGAAGATTTCCTCCGGGACAGCAAGTATATCGTCGGTTACTTCTACGAGAGCGTCGACAGCGGCGATTATGAGATGGCTTATAATCTGCTCGGCAGCGGATGGCAGGAGCGCCTCAGCTATGACAAATTCGCCGAGGGCTATGCCAATACGCTGGGCGTCGAGGTCATCCGGCTCGAGGCCAACCTGACGGATGAGATGTTCGCGGAGGTAACGCTGCTCATAGAGGCGGTCGAGGACCAAGACGGCGAGCAGGTGACCAGCACCTACAGTCTGCTCTACATCGTCGCGATCGAGAACGGCGTGGTGAAGATCATATCGGGGCAAGGGGAGCGGGTATAGCCCGCCCCCGCACATGACCAACAGGCGCCGTTCCCCCTTTAGTGGGGATCGGCGCCTGCTTTTTATTCTCCATCCTATCCGCCAAAAAGGAATGAATCCGCACGATATAGGCATAATGTGTACTAAAACGGAAATCGAGGCGGTATTTATGGGAGATCATCGCATAATTCTTGCGAGCGTTAATGAACACTGTTATGATTCAGTTAACGGGGAGGTAACCCATATGTTAATTGAATATCGAGTCAAAAACTTCATGTCGTATCGAGATGAAATTATCTTTTCCATGGTTGCTGATAAAAACCGGGAACTGTCGGACACCAACACGTTTAAACAAGGCAATCTGACCTTGCTTAAGACAGCGGCCATCTTTGGCGCAAATGCCAGCGGAAAAACAAATTTTATTGCCTCGCTTCATTATTTGGTTCGGTTGATGCGTGCAAACGTCGATTCAAAAGCTTTGTTAAGAGAACTTCCCACATTTAAGCTGGACACAACGAGCGAAAACCTTCCAATTTCTTATGAGCTCTCGTTTGTTATGGATGGGCAACGACACCGCTATGGACTCGAACTGGACCCGAACGGCATTCGCTCCGAGTGGTTATATTTCGCTCCACACCGTCAGGAAGCATGTTATTTTGAACGGGACTATGATGAGATTACGACCACGGGCGTCTATTTCGGCGATAAAAAAGCGCTGGACTTTATAAAACCCGATCCATTTCGACCGTTTCTTTTCACGCTTGGGCAAGAGTCAGTGAAGCAATTTACGTGGGCAAAAAAAATACTTACCTACTTGCGCATGGATTTGAGAGCCGGCCAAGTACCTGATCTGTGGTACAATAGCCAGATTCAAAAAGAACTCGTGGAGAGTAAACAGCAGGAAGTGATTTCGAAGGATCAACTGGTTGCTTTTTTGAAAGCAGCAGATGTCGGTGTTGCAGATATATCCGTAGCCAAAGAAAAACGAAGTGCCGAAGAACAAAATATGCTCCGTCAACTCGCAAGTGTATTTAATGAAAATGATCAGGACATGGAAGAAGATAAATACGAAACCTTTATGCACCATTTCAAATATGACGACAATGAACAAGTAGTAGGACAGGAACGTTTCACTCTGAATATGGAATCGCAAGGCACGATCAAGTTTTTCACCTTACAGTATCCCATTCTAAATGTACTAAAAAAGGGCGGCGTTCTTTTTATAGATGAACTGGAAGACTCCCTGCACCCCTTGCTTTGCGAAAAAATTATACAACTGTTTCATAATGAGCAAACCAACCCCAAACATGCACAGCTAATTTTCACTACGCACAACACCTTATTAATGAACCCTTCGCTATTGCGAAGAGATCAAATCTACTTTACAGAGAAAAACAAGTATGGGGCGAGCAAGCTATACAGCTTGTACGATATTGACCTTGATATCAGAAGCAACTTTAATTATTTGAATAACTATCTGTCCGGGCGGTTCGGAGCCATTCCGTATCTAGGCTCATTTGAGCTAAGTGAACTACAACGAGAGGGTGCGGATGGATGAGCCATAGACGGGCCAGGCGCACAGAGGACAGCTACAAAAGGAAATCCAAAAAAGTGCGCCCTAATCCCTTTTTTATTATCGTCTGTGAAGGAAAGATAAGCGAAGTCGATTATTTCAAGAGCTTTCCTTACTACTCCAAAATCGGCAGCACCACTATGAGTGGGCAATATTTCCTCCATCAGCCTGTATATGTCGAAGGCAGCGCAGGTCAACATGCTCAAGTCGTCAGAGAAGCAGAAAAGATACTGAAGGAAAAAAGGAAAGCTTACGGTGACATACGTCCTGAAGAAGTATGGTGCGTGTTTGACTGCGATAAACGCCATGCCGAACTGCGTCAAGCAGTGCAACTGGCAGAAGCTAAAAAATTCAAACCCATTTATTCAATTCAGTGTTTCGAGCTTTGGTATCTTCTACACTTTCAATATCTGTCGACTGCGATCGAAAAGGAGCTTTATGACAAAAAGATCGGCAAAGCACTAGGCATAACTTATGCGCATGGAACAACAGGAATGTATCATCGGTTACTTCCCTATCAAGAGACAGCATTAATGAATGCCAAAGCCCTATGGGAACAGAAGAAAAAAGACAACTTGTTGTTCGAAGATCCTGTTACGAATGTACAAGAGCTGGTGTTGGCTTTGAATGATGCTTACAGTCGGGTGCAGAGATGATGTACAATTCTGAGCAACGCCCAAAAGGGGGGCTGTCCCAAAAGTAGATGTATCTACTTTTGGGACAGCCCTTACCTTTTGCTTTGCGAGCGGGGATGCAGCCGAGCCTTCGCTTTCATCACGATCATACCCACAAGCAGCGCCCAGACAGGGGTCGCGATGCCAAGTAATTGTATATGGAATGCCGCTACGACGAAGGTCGCGATGGCCGGTATACGCATGTTACGGTCTGCAACGATCGTTCTCAGTCCGGCCAGAAACAACCCCAGCAACGAATACCCTGTCATCATCGCTACAAAATGGGGCGGTAACACCTGAATATAATCAATCACCCGCCATGCCCCGATGCCAAAGGCAATGACCAGCAAGCTGGATACAATAGCGGCCTTATATCGGGATGCTTGCGGTCCTACCTCCTCGCTGCTGCACAAGGCACTCATCAAACCTCCTACATTGGCCGCACTCCCGCCGAATAAGCCGGCAGTCATACCCGCGATGCCAGATGCCGTCAATGCTTTATTGACAGGCGGTCGGAACCCGTTGCCCTTGAGCGAAGCCAAAGCGACAGCCAGGTCGTTGCTCAAAATCAATACGGACATAGGAATGGCAAGGCCCATAAAAGCCTCCCATGTGAATTGCGCGTGTACGAACATCGGAGGAAGGAATGCCGCATCGGGAATGGCCGGGAAGGCATAATCAAAACTGAGTCCAATCAAGCCAAGCAACATCGCCCATAGGACTGGAGGCAGCCTTTTCAAAAAACGGGGGACCACAAAATAGCCAACCCCTGCTAAAACACCGGCATACGGGAGCTGAATGGAAGCAGGCAAAACACCAACGATGTAGGAGAGAAGCAGCCCAGCCAATAAAGCGTCAATAAGCGATTTCGGTAAAAAAAACAGCGCCTTCGAAAAAATCCCCGTTAGTCCGCAGATCAATATAATGACACCCGACATCACAAAAGCTCCCGCAAGCTGCGAAAACGAAAATCCGGCCGCAGCCGTGCTCAAAAAAGCAGCCGCCGTAATCGAGTGCGCTCCGGCAAACGGTATTTTGTAGATCAAGGTCAACAACAGATTCAATAATCCTCCAATGACATAAACCGACGTAAACCAGGTCACAAGCTCCTGCGTGGATAACCCGGCCGCAGCGGCGGCTTGCACGATCATGATGGCTCCGCCCGAGCAAGCCAGCAAGGCTGACAAAAAACCCGTCATGATCATCTTTCCGTTTAACATTTCTCTTCATCCTCTAGTTGTTCAGATCCAGGCACTATCCCAGTAGATTTATTTTACCCCCGATCCTACCTCGATTCCACTCCACGCTTCTTTACAGGGTGCGCAACGCTAAGCAACGCCCAAAAGGCTTCCCACCTTTAGGAGCGGGAAGCCTTTTGTTATGGACCTTAACAGAGCGGGACAAGCCCAACAGTGTGCTCAGGCCTTACTTCCTTACTGTATTGCTGTACGTGCTTCTCAACCTCCGCCAGTGCTCTCAGCCCGTTCAGGGCTGCTTGCTAACTGGGATATAGTCAAAATCCGGCAGCAACGCGCCCGCCGCATCGGACACCTGGCTATCGGCGTCGCCATTGACCTTGACATACTTCAGCTCGATCTGAGCTCCCGCCTCGATCAATGCCCGGAAGCGTTGCTCGTACACCCCGTCCAGCCGGATGCTGAGCCCCGAGTAGTACAGATTGCCATCAACCCACTCATAATTGCGAGCAAGATGATAACCACGCAGGGGATATTCCTCTCCGTCTACCCGGAGGACGAATCCTGCAGCGATGAAGCCGATATTCTGTAGTTCGTATCCCTCGGCTAACGACACCAGGATGTCGCTGGAGCCACTCCGATACTCCGCCGAAGGCGTGCCTGGCGCGGCGATCTGCTGCACCTCATCCGTGGTCAGCTCCGCCGGATAGAGATCCTTCGCCCAACTGATGATGCCGCTCGTATCCAGGCTCAATGCAACATCCCCCTCGGGAAGCGGGCTGGCAAACTTCAAGCGATAGGACAACCAATTACTGCTGTAGTAATACCTGGCTTGAACCGGATGGATCGCCTGGCCGCCGTCGATCTGTATGGCAAATCGTTCGCCAGCGTCGTACGGCAACTGTTGGTTGTCCTCAGAATGCCATCCGGGGACGAGCTCGACGATCATCGACAGCCGGTCAGAGCTGATCGTCGCCCTCGTAATCTCGGCCGCCGAGCTGTATACCTCTTTGCCCGTGAATGGCTCGGTCCGGTTGTCCGCATCCGACAGATCGCGGATCGCATCGCCGCTGTAGCTCAGACGAAGCCCGCTCTTGTCCGCCTCGGCGATGCCGCTCACCTTCAGCTTGATCGATGACAGCACAAAGCTCTGGTGCTGGTTATTCGTGATCGATACCACTTCATCGACCTCACCCGATGTCAGCGTAAAGTCGACCGCTGAGGGGAGCGAGGCGGTGTCGAGCATCTCGTTGAAGTAGAGATAAAGAGCATCGCGCGCCTCATTAAGATAGACGGCTGTGACCGTCGGCGGGAACGTATCGAGCGCGCCGATGACCTCGCTGTCGAACAGGATCGTCGTCACTTGAGCGGATGTATACTCGGCCGACTTATCGACGACGACGAACTCGACACGACTGTCCCGGAAGCTGCCACGCATGACAGACACGCCGGTATCGAACTCCTGCACCTCTCCCACCATCGATGCATCCACCTTAAAGTACGGCCAACTGTCGGCATAGACCACATAACCGATACCCGCATGGCCCTCCAGCACAGCCTTGACATCGGACTTGTGCGCGCCGTTGATGACATTAACGACCATATACAGCTCCGCTGGCTGCTGGAGCGCGTAGCGGACATGGATATTGCCGTCCTTCACGAAGGCTTGCGGATAATCCGCCACGAAGTAAGGGTCGATGAAGCCTTCGATCTCGACATTGTCCATGCCCTGGGCTCTGACGATCAGCTCGAAGCTGCGCTCGCCCGTCACCAGGCCGCCGAGCGTTGCCGTCAACGTCACAAATCGATCGTTGGTCGCGTCTCTGCTGACGACGCCTGCCGTCGTAATCGTCTGCTCGTCGCTGGACGCCCAGGCGATCGTCACGCCGGGATAGTCCGCCAGCGTGCCTGGCAGGCTCAGGTTGCCTACGATGCTCGTCCGACTCGTATTGTCCGCCAGATATTCGGCTTCGATCGCCTCGAACACCTCATCCGCGCTCAGCCCTGCAGATACCGGCCCGAATGCCGTGCTCCATGCCGAGCCGCTGTGCTCCTGCTCATCGGTAGATACGCAGAGCCGGATATACTGTCCGCCGTCCTGCTCGGTCAGTCTATACTGCTGATCGTCAGCGCCTTGGATCGCCGTATACAGTCCCTCCGCCTGAGTCGACCGATACCACTGGTAACGGATCATAGCCTCGCGCGGCTCGCCAGCCCAGGCAAGCTCCCCTGCATCGAGCATCGCCCCGACCTTCGCCTCGCCCGCGATCGCATCGATCGCCTGCAGGACGACTGTCCCTTGCGGACGGTAGGTGAGCAGCAGGCTGCCCTGCGTGTAGCCAGGCGCTGCCGCCTCGATACGATACTGACGGATTGTCTCCGGATCACCTGCATCCAGCTTCAGCAGCCAGGCGCCCGACTGATGCGCCTCGGCCAGTCCTGTGCCGAAGTCTGCTTCTACCGCCGCTCCATCGACCGTCACGGCTACCGCAGCGGGATCAGCCAGCGGCACCCCGCCGGGACCGTTCAGCGCGATGGCGACATACAGCTCGCGACCGTTCGCTGTCTCGAGCAGCGGCGCTTGGGCTGTCACTGCGACTTCGCCATGGCCGCGCGTCGTCAGCGATGGCGTCACGTCGGGTACCGACACCGTCTCGCTGTTAGCCAGGATCGCCTCCGCGATCTCATAGCCTGGATCGACGATATCTCCGGCATAGCGGACGACGCTCAGCGCCAGCCTGCCCTCTTCGACGGTGATCTCGGCGAGCGCCGTGTGACCGCCATCGACGGTCGTCGCCTGGACCTTCGCGACGCCAGGCGACACTGCAACGACCAAGCCTTGCGAGCTTACAGTGACTGCTTCGCTAGGCTCGACCAGCGACCAGCGGACATTCTTATTGGTCGCATTGGCTGGCGTTACTGTCGCTTGCAGCTGCAGACGATCGCCTACAGTGAGCGTACGCGCAGACTCTGTGATCGATACCCCGGTCGCAGCGACCGTCGTTGTCCCTCCGCCGGGATTGCCTCCCGTGCCTCCTCCGGAGCCGCCGCCACCGGTGCCCGGGGTCGTCGGCGCGCCGGGCGTCGGGGTTGTCGCTTCGCCAGTACCCGGCTTCGGCGCAGCTACGGACTCACCGTTGACCTTCGTCGCATCGGCCTGCTCGCCCGATACCTTCTGGACGGTCGCGCTGCCGGTGATCGAGGTCTTCGCCTCTGCGACCAGCTCCTTGATCGTACCGGTCGCCTTGATCCCGACCGTCTCGGAGCGGTTGACGACCGTGCCGAAGCTGCCGTCGAGTTGGATCTCCTGTCCTGCGGTCAGCTCGGCCGAGATCTCGACCGTCTCGAAGCCGCCGCCCGTCAGCTCCCGGGTTACGAGCAGCGCGCCGCTATCCAGGATCGTTACGGACACGGACGTACTGCCTGTCGCCAGGACACGCACCTTGCCATTGTATTTATTGACCACGAGCGCGCCCTTGACGCCGACATGGTTGAAGATAATCGAATGCTCGCCGCCCCCCTGGACATGGACGTCGCCGTCGATCTCGACGCTGTCGAGCTTGATGTCGCCCTCGCCGACCCCTTGGGCGATGAAGAGACTGCCCGTAATCTTCATATCCTGGAGCGTGACGTCCGGCGAGTTGATCACCAGATAGCCGGTCGCATCCTGCGAGTACACCCCGGGCTCCGTGATCAGCGTCGGGATCAGGTTGTCGAGCAGCGTCACCGCTTCAGCGCGCGTCAACTGACCGTCTGGCTGGAATGCGCCGTCCGGCATTCCCTTGATGACTGCCAGTCCCGTCAAGCTCTGGACAGCTGCTCTCGCCCAGCTCGCGATCCGATCGGCATCGCTGTAGACGAGCGGCGTGTCCTGACTGCTCGTCTCAAAGGCGCCGGCTACCAAGACAGCAGCCTCTTGCCGGGTGATCGGCTTCAGCGGCGCGGCCTTGCCGTCAGCGCCCTGAAGCACGCCTGCGGCATGCAGCTTCAGGATCGCGTCATAGTACCATTGCTCGGACGAGAGATCCGCGAACGGATTGCTGCCCGCCTCCTGATAGCGCATGATGTTGTCGATCATGGTGGCAAATTCCGCCCGGGTCACCGGAGCATTCGGACGAAAAGCGCCTTCATGTCCGCGCACGACGCCATACCCGCTCCACCGCTCGATCGCTCCCGCTCCCCAGTGTCCTGCCGTATCGCGATAGTTGACCGTATCCGTCTGCGGCGCTGCTTCAACTGCTATCGGGGTCGGGGTAACTGCTCCCGTCGCAGCGAAAGCCCCCGACACTCCTGACCAAAGCATCGTGCCAGCCGCGAGTAGACCTATTAGTTTTTTGGCTATCATTCGTTAATCCATTCTCCTTTGAGTAGCGGCTCTTATACTAGAGCCACCGCTTAATGTGTCTGCGTGCCTCTTGCGCCTCAGAGACCGTATCGTTACTTCATCGCACCTCCATTTTTGCTGCCGACGGTTTCTCTTCCTGGCTCTTCCAGTATATCTCCTTTTATTGGATATGGGTTCAAAGTCTTGGGTATTTTAGACTATCTTTAGAAAGGGTTCGTATGCACACATCAAAAAAGAGGCCCGTCGTCCCAGGCCTCTCCTCTCTATCTCCACTCTACCGAAACGTCACCACGTACTGCAGCTGCACCGCCGCGTCGGCGTGCCGCTGGCGCTGGCTGCGTATCCTGCATGACCTGCGCCAGCGCATGGCGCGTGCCAGTGTACAACGATACGCAGGCACCGGGTCTATTTAACTGTAGAATTGTCATACGATTGCTGCATGATCTCAAGATAGCGCTGCAGATTCAAGCCTTCGTAGCCTTTCACATAGCTGTCCCAATCCTTGTCCAGCTCCTTGGAGCCAGCGATAAACTGAAGCGTGTTCTGATCCACATATTCCTTGATGTTAACCTGGATCATACTCATCTCATCGACACTCTCCGGCGCAATCCAGACTGCCCAGTGCGGGAAGAGCTGCTCCGGCTCCTGACCCTCGTACAATGTCGTAGCTTCCTGCAGCCGACGCTCGAATCCCGACGGAACATAGATGTCCGTGCCTTGAACCCAGGCATCCCTGAATGCCTTGGGCTGGTAGTATTGCGCAAGGGCGTCCCATCTGTTATTTCGCGGCGTCTGCCCGGATTCAGCAGTTATTTCATAGAATAACGGTGCAACCTCTTCATTGAGAGCGACGTCACCCTCTGCCGGCTTGCGCCAGTCAACGCCCTCTTCGCCGCGATTGCCGCGCAGCTGTCCTTCCTCGGTGAACAGGTAGTCGAGCATCTTGATTGCCGCCACCTGCGCTTCTTCGCTCGCTTTGTTCGTAATCACGAACGTTGCGCCGGGATCGACCGGATAGTTATACGTTGCGTACTGTGCGTAGGGACCCTGAAGCGGAGACATTGGATTGTAATCCTTGGTGTACCTGGCATCCAGCCCCGTCTCGATGAAGATATCCGGATGCATGCCTGCCGCTGCGCCCAGAATTTGGGCCTCGGCATTTTCACCGATTTTTTTGAACGCCTCGGCATTTTGGGTAAATGCGCCCGGATCGATCAGACGCTTGTCATAGAGCGATTTGATGTAAGCCAGTCCTTCCTTCCACTCCGGCGTGATCGGAGCGAATCCCACTTCCGTGCCATTGAGCGTCAGATACGTGCGGTCATCGTTGTAGATAAAGCCATTCATCAAAAATGGCAGGACACGTACGCCAAAGCTTTCGATAGAGCCGCTGAGCGGCACTTCGTCTGCCTTGCCGTTCCCGTTGGGGTCCTGCGTTTTGAACGCTTCCAGGACCGCTGCGAAATCTTCGGTCGTCTCCGGCATATCCAGCCCCAGCTTTTCAAGCCAGGTCGTATTGATCCACATTTTGTTCGGATAGGAGCAATGATAGCATTCATTGAACTGGCTCAGACCGTAGATATTCCCGTCTGGCGCGATGCTCATCGCCTTGTAGTACGCATTGGCATCCAGAGCGGCCTGGATGTTGGGCGCATGCTCCTCGATCAGCTTATTCAGCGGGATGACCACCCCTTGCTGTCCAAAGCGAATAAGATCGGTTGGAGTAAACTTATCAACCCATGGCACGAGCAGGAAAATATCCGGATAGTCGCCGCTGGAGAGCGATATCTGCCGTTTCTCCGCCGCGCCGTCAAAAGGGATCGCCGTCCAGTCGAACGCGATATTGAATTGCTCCTCAAGCTCCTTGGTGAACGAGTTAGTCCGAAGGTCGATATCCGGCGACATATGAGCAAAAACCGAAATGCTGGTGGCTCCTGCCGTTGTCTCGCCTGTAGCATTATGGTCGTCCGGCTTATTGTTGCTGCTGCACGCACTTACCGCCAGGCTCGCTGCCAATACGACACTAACGAGCATGAATGAATGTTTTTTCTTCACAGATGACACCCCTTATTCGAATAGTGATTTCCTTACGCAATAAAATGACTGCCACCGATCGCCAAAGGCATCCCTCCCCATCGGAATATCGTCTGTATCATCCTTTGACGGAGCCAATCAACATCCCCTGTACGAAGTAGCGCTGCACGAAGGGATAGATAATGAGCACGGGCAAGCTAGCCACGACAATGAGCGAATATTTCATCAGCTCCGCCAATTGAGTCCGCCGCACCATCTCTGCCGGATCAATATTGGCGGTTGCGCTGTTCAGGACCAGAATGCTGCGCAAGATAAGCTGCAACGGGTACAGCTCCTGGGATTTGAGATAGATCAGAGCATCGAAATAAGCATTCCATTGTCCGACCGCATACATCAGCGACAGGACGGCGATGATGGGCTTGGACAACGGGATAACGATGCTGGAAATGAAGCGAAAGTCGTTGCAGCCGTCAATCTGACTGGCTTCCACCAGCTCCTCGGGGATGGAGGTCTGAAAAAATGTGCGCGCAATCAGCACCTGCCAGACCCAGACTGCATTCGGAATCAACAGAGCCCAGCGCGTATCAATCAAGCCTAATTCCTTGACTACAAGATAAGTAGGAATCAGGCCGCCAGCAAAGAGCATCGTGAAGATGATGAACAGGGAGATCCCTTTGCTCCCAAAGAAGCCTTTGCGGGATAGCGGATAAGCGACCATGATGGTCAAGGTTACGCTGATGAATGTGCCGGCTATAGTATAAAAGAGCGAATTGCCATAGCCGACCAGCACCTGTGAATTTTTAAACACTGCGATATACCCATCGAAGCTGAGCTCTACCGGCCAGAGGAATACTCTCCCGGAGCTGACCGCCCCCGGACTGCTAAAGGAAGCGCTTAAGATGTAGATGAGCGGATACATGACGACAAGTAGAATCACACTGAGAAAGAGATAATTTCCTGCCATAAACAGCCGATCGCCAGCAGATTCTTTGATACGATAAGAGGATGATTGCATTGCGAGCTCCTTTCTGCTACCACAAGCTGTTATTGGATACCCGCCGGGCGACTGCATTGACGATGACGAGCAAGACCAGATTAATGACAGCGTTGAACAGTCCGACGGCTGTTGCAAAACTGAAATTCGAGTTCAATAGACCCATCTTGTACACATAGGTGGAGATCACCTCGGAGGTCTCCGTATTCAGCGGGTTCTGCAGCAGATAGATTTTCTCAAAGCTAACCGACATGATGTTGCCCACGCTCAAAATGAGGATAATGACGGCTGCGGGCATGATTCCCGGCAAATCCACGTGGATGATTTTCTGAAGGCGATTGGCTCCGTCCACCCTGGCCGCTTCGTACAATGCAGGATCTACGCCTGCCAGAGCAGCAAGGTATATAATGGCCGAATATCCGGCTGTCTGCCAGACGTCAGACCACACATGAATGGAGCGGAACATGCCGGCCTCGCCCAGAAAGTTGATGTGCTCGATGCCAAAGCTGCCCAGAAGCTGATTGACGATGCCCAGCCGCGGCGCCAGGAACAACATAATGACGGATACCATGACCACGGTCGAGATGAAGTACGGCGCGTACGTGACCATCTGCACCAGCCGTCTGAACCGATAGTTCTTCACTTCATTCAGCGCCAGCGCCAGTATAATCGGAATCGGGAACGAGACGACAAGCTGGTATAGCGATAGAATCAGCGTATTTGCGATCAGCTTCATCGCGACAGGATTCTGAAAGAACATTTCAAAATACTTCGTGCCCGCCCAGGGGCTTCCCCAGATTCCCTTGACGACATTGTAATCCTTGAAAGCGATCACAGCATTCACCATGGGAATGTACTTGAATATAGCAAAATAGAGAAGCGGCGGAAGAACCAATAGATAAAGCCGCCAGTAACGCAGGAAGCTTTTTCGGGCTGTCCTCCCCCATCTCGCGCGCTTGCCCGCCGCGGTCTTTTGTCGCTCCAACACCGAAGTACCCACAGCATCTTCACTCCCTTACACTTGATTTGCGACCTGCTTATGCTTCAACCATACAGGAGAATCGCGCCACAAGGTAAGGTACATTATCTCCCTTTCCACCGTCCAATTAAAGCGTTATCATCTTGAGGGTACGTTTCTCCAGCGGGGTACATCTATCCGAAAACCCTTGCCAGAGCAACAAAAAAGGCTGTCCGACGAAAGGAAGCGACTCCCTTCGGCAGACAACCTTATCCTGTTAGATCTCATCATCAGCCCCTGCGAAATTCGCTTGGCGACACCCCTCTCACACGTTTGAATGCCCTTCTGAACGAATGGGAGCTATTGTAGCCCGATTGCGAGGCGATCTCGTCGATCGTCAAGTCGGTGCTTTTGAGCAGCTCGTTGGCATGGTCCAGTCGCAACCGCTCCAGATAGTCGGATATCGTATCGCCTGTAGACTCCTTGAATATATAGGAGACGAATTTTTCCGGGCGACCCGCGACCTTGGATATTTCGTAGAGCGACAGATCCGTCTCTGCGAACCGCTCCTCCAGCTGAAGAACAATGTTTTGTACGAGCTCGCTGTTTAAATCTTCTTTCTTCTGCACAATCACGTTGCACACTTCCTCAATCACCAGATGCAGCTCCGACTCCAGCTGTTCGACTCCCCTGGACAGATCAAGCTGTTCCAGCTTGTCCTTAATCCGGGTTGTGGACTGCTCATCCAGCAACAGATGCTGATCCAGCAGCTTGGCCAGGGTTGCCTTGAGCTGACCGAGCAAATTCCGGGCTGTCTCGAACGTCAGGATCCGTTCACTGAAATTGCGGTTCAGGATGTAAAGGATAAGACGAGAGCCCTCCGCAGCGAATCCGGATTTCAGCGCGTTGATCAGCCGCTGCTCCAGCTCGATAGGATAGTAGTACGTATTCTGGTCCTTCAGTACATTATCGTACCAGAACACCCCGTCATTGTGATGATAGCCAGCCATCTCCAGCGCCTGTGTCGCATCGCCAAACGACTGGCTGATCTCTGTCGATTGCTCGTATGTCGTACCCAGTGCGATTAACAGCGGCAGCTGATTGCTCTGCTCCATGGCAGCGGCCAGCTGACCAAGCTGCGTCTCCAGCCTGTTCTTCCACGTCTCTCCCTCTGACTGCGACGGGATCGGTATAATGACCGCAATCTTGTCGCCTCCCCAATCCGTCGTAATGACATCGGCCAGTCGTTCGCGCAGCCATTGCTTGACCAGCAGTCGTCCTACGCTCAGCTCCTGCAGCGCCTCAACGTCACGGACATCGGCGTAGCCGCCCAGTTGTATCAAACCGACAATTCCCGACTCGACGCTGCTTCCGAGGACGGCCTGCGATGATTCGACCTGAATCTGTTCAAGGGATTGCAGTTCGCCGATGAGCAGTCGCTTGATTAGCGCATCCCTCAGCACCGGGAGCTGCTCCTTTAGTTCAGTCTGCAGCTCCTGGTTGCTGGATATCAATCGCGTGATATTACCGGTTATAAAGTCATACTCATTCTTGGACGGCGGCTGCCCGCTCGATCCAAAATGCTCTCTGAATACCTGGACAAGCGTATAGATCGGCTTGCTATTGCGATACGTAAACAGCACAATCATCGCTAATCCGCAAACCAGCGCCAGAATGGTAAAGGTGAGCGTTCGTTCCTTGATGGCAGTCGCCCGTGCTGTAAACGCTTCCTCTGGAATGCTGGCGGTATAGATCCAGCCTAGCTTGTCCGAAGGCAACGAGATGAGCAGATTGCCGTCCTGAAACGTATAGGTATCCTCCGCTTCTCCGCTTGGGATATCCTGCAGGTGGTCGAGCGACTCTTGATCGATGCCCTCGGCCAGAATAGGATCGCCCTGGATCGTACGGATATATACCCACCCGCCGTATTGACTAATGATGGCTTCCAGTTGCTTGGCAATCTTGTCTCGATCGATGAGGACGGCCAGGGTCGCTGTCGGGACGCTGAAGCTGTTGAGCGGCAGGGTCTGCAAATACGTCAATACTTCATACTGGTAGCTGGCGCTGCGGTAGCTCCGACTGGGCATAATATCACGCTCATGCCTCTGCTGCAGGATTGCCTCTTGCCACTCAGTCAGAGACAGGCCATCGTAACCGTAGATTTCGTAGAAATGATCTGGTCGATAATACACGCTGTTCGGCGAGAGGATGACATCATAATTGCCAAGATATAAATAAAAATTCGACAAGTAGTCGTTCGTTTGGCTAAACGTCGACATGTCCCGCGCAGCCTTCCACAGCTCATACACCTTGTCTTCGGGGGCACTGGCCTTCTCGGTCATGAGCGCGACAAGCTCCCTGTTAATGGCGAGTTGACTGGCAAAGGCATTGACCTCAGTCATGCGCGTATCCATAACGCGGATGATCTGTTTCAGGGAAAGCAGACTGTTCTCGACCGAGCTTGCGTGAGCTTCTTTTACCGCCACCCGATAGGAGAAGTACCCGGACAGGTTGGGCAACATAAGAATAATAAGGTAAGAAACCAAAAATCGTCGAAACACCTTTTTATTTATTTTGAACTCCATGGCCCGCCCCCCTTCTAGTCTGGAATCGAACCCCTTGCGCTTTGGAACGTCTTCAGGATCGGATTGTATCTCAGGCGGTACAGCTCGGTTTGCTTGCGGTATTCGCGCGAGACCGTGTATTCAGTCACAGGTACATAGTAGAGCAATCCGTAATCGAGGGCCAGCTCGGCGCGAACGGTGTACTTGCTCTCGATATCGCGCAGCTGCTTCTCATGCTCCAGTCGGATCGCCGCTTCCTTGGTCGCCAGCTCGGCGAGCTTGGCCTCGCTCAGTCCCTTGCGCTGCGAGCGCTTGGCATTCTCCTGGATGAGCGCGTCATAGTAATCGTTGATCCTGGCGATCTCCCGGTCCAGCTGGAGGCCTGCGGTACGCCTGGAGCCCTCGCGCTCCGCTCGCTCCCGCATGTAGCGATAGCCGCGCAGGAAGCTCTCCGTCAGCGGCAGCGCGTCCGCGAGCGGCAGCTGCGTCGATGGCTCGCTCCGATAGGGGAGCTGCTGCGCGGCGATGGCCATCTCCTCATCTACAGCCCCCGTTGCCATATCGACCCATAGCTGCTCGTACACCTCCTCCCTGTCGTCGGCGACGTAGGCGACCCGATAGGCATACACTGCCCACGCCGCCAGCGCCTCCCGCTCGCTGATCAGGGTGTATTGGCCCTGCTCGGGCAGCCGCTTCCTGAGCTTCGCCAGCGGGTCCTGCACCTGCCAGCGCTCGACATCCGCATAGCGAACGCCGCTCACCGCCATCGTCTGGACCGCTGCGATGAGCTGCTCGAACAGATAGCTGCCGAAGGTGACGAATTCCGCCTCCGGATGCTCCTCCGCCACCTCATAGTCAAAGGCGAGCACGCCCTCGCCTCTCCCCTGCAGGATGCCGCGCCGCTGCTCCGGCAGCATCACCTCGCACAGCGCGTATTCCGTCTGGACGACCACGCCGCCCATTGCCTCGATGGCATCCATGACAAATTGCTGCAATCGCATCGTTTGCTCTCCCTCTCCGGCCGGCGACTCTTACGCAAAGATGCGGTCATCCAGCGATTTCACGCGCTCCAGCTTGTTTTTATTGTCCAGCAGCAGCTCGCCGATCTCCTCCATACCGCGCGCGATCTCGGTCTCATCCGCCGAGCGAACCCAGGCCTCCATCATCCGGTCCGAGAAGTCCTCGCTGTCCTCGAGATCGCCGAGGATCATATCGACCTCGCCGACGACGAGCTCGAACAGATTGATCTTGCGGTCCAGGATGTTGAGCATGTGATGCTCCAGCGTATGCTCTGCAGCGAGATTGAAGACATGGACATCGCGCGTCTGTCCGACCCTGTGGATACGCCCGATCCGCTGCTCGATCGCCATTGGGTTCCACGGCAGGTCGAAGTTGATCATCCCGTTGCAGAACTGCAGATTGCGTCCCTCGCCGCCGACCTCCGTGCTGATCAGCAGCTGCGCCTCGCCGCGAAACTCGGCGATCTCGCGCTCCTTGTCGATGCGCCTTAGCCCGCCGTGGAACTCCGCCACCCGATACCCGCGCTCGCGCATCGCCTGCGCGAGCAGCTCCTGTGTCGAGCGGTACTTGGTGAAGATCAGCATCTTGTCGCCGAACGCCTCGACGATCTCGATAAGCGCAGCGATCTTGGCGCTGTGCGCAGACTCGGACGCTGCCAGCTCCCGGCATGCCGCCTCGTGCTCCAGGACGGTCCGCCGCCCGGCCTCGTCCAGACGCTCGTCGGCGGCCAGCTTGGCCAGCGTGCCGGCCAGCGCGCCAAAGGAGCTGCCCATCATCTCCTGCATCGACTTGAGCAGGAAGCGGGAGAACACCGGATGCTCCTGCGTATACTGCTCGCGGACGAACTGGCTTAGCGCCGCGTACAGTCGCTGCTCCTCCGGGCGCAACGACACGATCCGGGTCGAAGCCTGCCGCTTCGTGAAGATAACGTCCACGTTGCTGCGGCGATTGCGGATCATGACATCGGTCAGCAGCGCCTTCAGCTTGTCCGCATTTTTGACCTCGATGCCCTGATTGTCCTCGACGAAGTTTTTGCGGAACTGGCTGTACGTCTGCAGCTGGCCCGGCTTCAGCAGCGTGATCAGGTTGTACAGCTCCTCGAGCGAGTTTTGCACAGGCGTCGCCGTCAGGAGCAGCATATATTTCTTCTTCAGCTGATTGACGAACTTCCAGGCTACGGTATTGCGATTCTTGACATGATGCGCCTCGTCGACGATGACCAGATCATAGTGCAGCTCCGCGATCGCCCGGGCATGGCGCGCCCGCTTGGCTGTGGCGATGGAGGCGATCACCTTGGGGAACCTCTCCCACGCCTCTTCGCCGAGCGCTGCGAAGGCCGGATCGTCCGAACGGATGAAGTCCTGATTGAACTTGCGGCGCAGCTCCTCGCTCCATTGATTGGTCAGAGACGGCGGCGCGAGGATGAGGATCTTGCGCGCCAGTCCGCGCATCACATACTCCTGCAGACAGATGCCGGCCTCGATCGTCTTGCCCAGCCCGACCTCGTCGCAGAGCATCGCCCGTCCCTTGAGCCGCCCGATCACCGTCTGCACGGCCTTGACCTGGTACTGGAACGGCTCGATATCTCTCAGATGGGGCAGGCAGATCAGATCCGTGGTCGTCGAGCGGAAGCTCCGGGAGCGATCGTACAGCTCGAACCAGACATCGTCCTGCCGCTGCTGCAGCGCCATCGCATCCAGCACCGTCCGTATCCGCCCTCTGGCCTCCGCTGCCACCTCTACACCCTGCAGCGCTGTCGCATCCGGCTGTCCCAGCGACGCGATCTGCACGCGTCCGTCCGCCAGCATCTCGATCGTCAGCCGCCCCGCCGTAACATACGGCGCGAAAAATCCCTTGATGCCTCGTCCCTGCAGCATGCGCTCGGCACGGTTGACCTTGAGCTTGCGCTCCAGTCCCTCGCCGTTCACACAGGTGAACACCCGCTCTGCCTCGCTCTCTGCCATGTGCATGTCGAAAAACCTCCGCAGCCCCTCGTCCATCTCCATCGCCTGCAGCTCCAGCAGCTCGGGATCGGGACGGAACAGATAGCGCCCGGATGCTTGTCCTCCAGCGCTCAGCAACATACTATCCCTCATAACCGCACACACCCATCCGAGGCGAGTTGACGATCGGGAGCGCCATCTCCTGTCCGCACTCATGGTCTTCCAGACAGGACTCGCAGTAGAACGGCTCCTCGTAGCACTCGGTACAGACCATCTCTGCCTGCTGCCCGCAGGAGTGGCAAGCGAAGTCCGGAGCGAGATTCAACGCTGCCAGCTGCGTCTTGGCCTGCAGCGCGATCGGCTGCGGCGCGCTCAGCATCTGGAGCTTGAGCGTCGTCGTCGAGCCGAAGTCATAGTCGTGACGGAAGGTCATGCCCGGCGCCAGCACGCGCTGGATCGGAGCTTTCATCGAGCGCTCGAAGCCCTCGGGATGCGAGCCGTAGCAGACGCCATTGATCTCGAACTCGCTCAGATGCCCGCAGCATTCCAGCCATTGGTAGCGCAGGAAGCCATCGAGATCGGCCAGCGCCGCCGTCGCCTGCAGCTCCATTAGCAGCCAGTATTGGCGTCCGAGCTGAGCCGATACGAGCACGCCGGAGGCGTTCCGCTTATCTGGCGACGTGAGCAGCTGCCTCGCAGGACAGCTGTGCAGATGCTTCTTCATCGTAGTCAGAGTATACGTCCCTTCGCAGTATTGACAGGTTCCATCATATTTCCCCATCGTGCAACACTCCTCGCCCATCTTGCTTCTCCCTCGATCATACCATAATAGCCCTCGGATGAGACAGCTTTTCCCGTCGCCCCGATAGGTAGTTCGGCGCATACCTATTCATCTGTGCAAAGCACAAAACCCTCTCTTCCCTATAGCAGCAGCTACAGGATAGAGAGGGTAGATAGGGCTAACATCAAGCTTGATGCTTGCGTTGCAGCTTCTTGTTGCGTTCATTGAAGATGCCGTTGTGCGAGGAGACACAGGCTATCGCCGACGCTGCCGGGACGCAGAGATCATCCGACATCGTCATGCTCGCGCGCACCTCTCCCCGATGCTTCAGCCACAGCTCGGATCAGCGCCCGATTGTCCCACAGCTGCTGGCGCAGATTGGACTTGGAGCCTTCGATGCGGAAGTGGGGGATATCGTGCGCCTTGGCGATCTCGATGCAGCTCCAGGTCGCATTGTGCGAGTTGTTGGTGAGCAGCAAGAACAGCGAATGCGCCCGCCTGAGCTGCGCATGGATGCGCTCGGGCGTCTCGCCGGAGTCGTGGACGAGCTCGGCGCCAGTCTCCCGTACCACCGATTCGAACCACTTGGCCATCCCGCCGATGACGACGACCCGGCAGCCCTCGAGGAAAGGCTCGGCCGTCCGACGCGACGAGCGCTCCCGGGCCGCAGCCTTGCTGCGCCTCGTCTCCTGGCTCTCCTCCGCCGGGAGCCGCTCCGCCCGCTTGTACAGTCGCGACAGCCGCGCGTACTCGCCGCCGATCGCCACGTTAAACGAGCAGGGATCGCCGTCCTGCGGCTGCTGGATCTCGACATCCTTCTCATGGATCGGGTAACGCTGCTGCGGGTCGTTGAGATCGACGCAGTACAGATTATGGTGCGAGCCGAGCTCGACATAGCCCATATACTGGCGGATCGGCGCGTAGGCGTCATCGCCCTGGAGGAGGATCGTAATATGATGCCCCATGCTGCCGTCCTCGCGCATATGCGGCCTGCATGCCACCTCCGCCTCATGCTCCAGACCGATCTTCGTCACCATCGACTCGGTGATGTTAAAGGCTTCCTCGCTCTCCAGCACGATGTACCCGCCATGATCGCGACGGTAGAAGGTCCCGGCGACGCCTCTGATCGTCTCCGCCTCGTCCTGCCGCTCGATCCCGCCGCCTCGCTCCGACTCGCTTCGCGCAGCAGCAGCGGACAGATCTGCCATCGCGGACCGGGACAGTCCCGGCGTCGCAGACACAGACTGTCCTGGCGTCGCGATCCCATGCTGACCCGTCGTCGCAGACGCGGGCTGCCCTGACGTCCCGGGCCGAGACAGACCCGTCGTCGCAGATGTAGAGTGTCCTGACGTCGCAAGCGCGGACTGTCCCATCGGGCCACCATCCGCCTCGACTCCGGTCTGCTCGACGGCAACCGCCGCCTCACGGGCTGCCCCCTCTGCCGCACCACCATCCGCGGTGTCAGCAGCCGGGTCGAAAAACCGCTCCAGCGCATTGGCCAGCAACAGCGCGTCGCTCAACCGGCTGCGCAGCGCTTCCTGCCTCGCTCGCGCGCCGACCGTGCGCAGCTCGCCGTACAGCCGGTCCACGACGCGATCCAGCTCGCGCAGCACCTGCTGCTCG
>NZ_BFBX01000022.1:49097-56175 GCF_003851045.1 Paenibacillus sp. 598K
CGCGCAGCACCTGCTGCTCGGGCGGCTGCCGGTCCGCCTGCTGCCGGTCCGCCTGCTCGCGGAGCGCCCGGGCTCGGCCCTCCGAGCGGATACGCTCGGCTCGCAGCTGCTGCTCCAGCTCCTCCGTCCGCTGTCCCTGCTCGGCCGCGTCGGCGGTCAGCCGATTGATCCGCTGCTCCGCCTGGGCCAGCCGCAGCTCCAGCGCCCGCCGCTCGCGCTCGGCCGCATCCGCGCGCTGCCGCTCGCTCCCGTGGCCCTGCCGCAGCTCCCGGAGCGCCTCCTCCTGCGCGCTCGCCTCCTGCTCCAGCTCCGACCGGACGCGCTGCAGCCGCTCGCACTCGCGCTCCAGCTTGGCGATGCGGCTCGCCATCGCATCGCGCTCCAGCTCCAGCTCGCGCCGCCGCTCGCGCTCAGTGCGGACGAGCCCCTCCAATCGAGCCATCTCCCGCTCCCGCTCGGTCGTCGCCTGCTTCGTCTGCTGCTCCTGCCCTTGCCCTCTCTGCCATCCCTGCTCCTGGCCCGTCTGCCGCTCCTGCTCCGGCTCGCTCGTCTGCGCCTGGCTTGTCCGTCCGGTCTGAGCGGTCTGCTCGCGCAGCTCCGCCGCCAGCTCCGTCATCCGCTGCGCGATCCGCTCATCGACCGCCGGATAGAATCGCAGCGACCAGTAATAGTGCCACGGCCCGTACGCCTCGGACAGGCGCTGCTCCTCGGCCAGATGCTCGGCAGGCTCCCATGAATCCTCCTCGCCGTAGAGCGGCAGGATCTCCGGCAGCAGGGCGCGGATCAGCCTCGTCCGCTCTGCCGGGTCGATCATGCGGGGGCGCAGCAGCTGCGTGAATCGCTGATCCGGGAACGGCTGGCCGGAGCTGGCACGTAGATGCAGACGGCAGGCCTGCGCCAGCCGCAGCTTGGCGGCGTCGGGGCACTCCTGTAGCAGCGCGCCGAATTCCCGATACGGGAACGGCTGCGTCGCCTGTTTGGCCACCACGGCCTTGAACCGATCCGCCACTCCCGTGAGATCGCCGGGATCGTCCATCAGATGCGCTAGCATCCGCGTCAGTGCTTTCTTGCTCATCAGGTCCCCTCCTTCCATTAGTGGTCTATGCATTCTATTAATCTATTCCTCTGTCTACTAATCTCTCTACTACTAGCGTTTCCGTGTCTTTCCCTCCGTCTCTTATGTCAGAGTTCCTGCAAGGGATAACTTAAAGATTTCATTAAGAATTTACCATAGTGAAGGGTTGCTAGCAAGCTGACACCAGCAACAGCTATCCTTCGGTACACTATGACAAAAAACGACAGCCACCGTTGACATCGGTCAACAGTGGCTGTTGGGGGTCATTCCTTCACAAATTTCAACACGCGCAGCAATTGATAGAGCAGATAGGCGCTTTCTTGACGCTCCGTGTTCTTGCCCGTCTGGAACTGGAAGGGCTCCTCGTCTGACAATAGCCCTTGCTGCACAGCCGTGACATAATAAGGCAGCACCCAGCTCGGCAATCCCGCAGGGAGCTGTGTCACCGGGGCCCCCTGCGTCTCCTGGTCGGCTCGGCTGTAGGTCAAGGCATTGACCAGCATGACCAGCATTTCTTGATGCGTGATGTTCTTGCCCGGCAGGAACGTCCCGTCCGGATAGCCTTGGATGAGCCCTGCATCGACGGCCGCGTAGACCTGGTTGGCATACCATGCGCTCGCCGCTACATCGGTGAATGTTCGGGTCGCCTTCTCCTTGGGCAGTATGCCAAGCGCGCGATTGAGCATAGCCGCGAACTCCGCTCGTGTCACCTCGGCATTCGCCTTGAAGCTGCCGTCAGGATAGCCGTTGATCACCATCCGATTAGCCAAGGCCAGGATGCGGTCCTGGTACGGATTGCTGGCATCGATATCGCCGAAGTTCACATCGTTCTGAACTATCGCGTAGATCGAATTGCCCTGACGTTTCAGATTGGCCTGCAGCACGCCATCCGACCAGTCCCAGGTCATCGGTACCGGTACGAACGTAGCCGTCAGGGGATCGAAGGTCATGCCAGCGTATACCGCATCGGGAGCCTCAGGCGTCTCCACATAGATGACATGCCCGATATAGTCCGAGTACTCCGTCAGGAGGCGATCCCGTCCCTTGCTCGTCAGCTTGGCCTCAAACGACAGGAGCGGTCCTATCGAGGCGCCTGACGTACGGTCGAGCTGGCCCTGCAGCCTTGTAGTATAGTCCTTGGGCGCATCTCCAATCGTAACCATGAGCATCTGCCCGGTATCGCCAGTCAGCTGATCCGTCAGGGAACGCAGCGGCAGCTCCAGCTTGCCGGACCGTGATTCGAATACGAGCGTCGCTTCCGGGTAGCGCTTCAGCTCTGCCAATGCCGTCGCAGCGATCTGGAACACGCTCTGAGGCATTCGCTGCGCTTCATCCGCCTTCACAGTCAGGACGGGATTGCGCTTGAACGCAGCGTCGCTGACCGCATGCTTGATGTACCCGACCGGTACATCGGTCAACGAAGCCTCCGATCCATCCGTCTGTTTGAATAGGATCGTCGCCATCTCGGTCTCATCGACAGTCGGTTCGTTATTGACGATCGGCTTGCTCCCGCCGACGCTCGGCAAGCCGCCACCGTTACCGGGCATGGTTGGAGTCTGGACTCCGCCGCCACCGATACCACCTCCGCCTCCGCCGTTGCCGGGGTTGATTGGCGGCTGGTTTCCACCGCCGCTGTTGCCACCACCACTATTGCCACCGCCGTTGCCGCCGCCATTGGATGCAGCAGGGATCGTCATAACTGTGCGCTGACTTTCGCCCTTATTCGGCGTTTGTCGCGTCACGATGATCTTATCTCCAGGCTGGCCTACATTCCAGAAGTACAGCGTAATCGTATGTTTGACGGCGTCCATGATGTCCCCTTGCTGCATCAAGTATCCGGCTGCATCGTATACACGCACGATATCCCCGGACACGAGACCTCCTACGACGACTGTATCCATCTGACCCGCCTTGCTCACGACGATCGAGGATGCCGGGACCGCGGGTGTCCGCTTGTCCTCCAGTAGCACCGGATGGTAGAAGGGCATGTCAAAGCCGTCGATCTGCGTAAACAAACCAATGGCAAATGCTGCATCCGCCACATCCCGCTCGGCAATCGTCACCGCATACGAGGTCTGTCCGCCTTCTACCTCAGCCAAGGGCTCGCCGAAGGTCTCTTCATCATTGATGAGATAGAGGTAGTAACGCGTGCCCGGCGCTTCTGCAATCCCCGGCTTCCACGTCGCCATCCCCGCATACTTGTCTGCTCGCGGGTTACTATCCGTTACGGCGAAGTCCTCCGGCAAGTAATTCGGCGCATCATAGATAGGCACGCTCAGGGAGAGGTCCAGTTCTTGTTCAGTATAATAGTTACGGGAGATGACCGGATACAATCCGATATGGACCGCTCCCTCTGGCAGGGCCTGCTTACCCACATTATAGACCAGGACCTGTTCCGTCGAAGGCTCCGACAGCTTGTTCATCCAGACCGGACCGAGCTTGTTGCCCGACTCATTGAGGAAATAGGCATTGTAGCGCAAGCTTTCCTCGATAGCATGAACCACGACATACAATCTACCCTCGATGGAGCCAGACTGTACATCCTCATCCACGAACAAAGCTTGCATAGGCAGATGCATCTCTGCCATCACTTCATGCATCTCTTCCAGACTATCGAAGACATAGATACGCTTGGGCGTAGAGATAACCACCGACTGATCGTCGCCCAGGAATACTTTGCTGGCATGGATCAAGAGATCGCGTGACGGAGTGAAGTCTGCCCCATCGTACACAGCCGTTGGACTAAAGGCCGTGTTGCCTCGAGCATAGATGACCGACTCCGGGTATCTACCGTATTGGGTAGCAGGCTGCTCCTTATCTAACACCAGGCCCCCGACGTACAGTCGATCCTCCGACAGGAACAGATGCTGGTTATCATAATAGGTGATGGACGTACGCTCCAGAAGCGTATAGCTTTGCGTCTCGTATCGGTACAGTTCATTATAATCGGCTGCATAAAGCGTCTCCGTATCGGGATCGAAGGCATACCGGCTCCCACGTGCACCCGATATTTCTTGCTCGTTGCTAACGGCCTCCTCGACGGATGTGTAGGCTTCGGACGTGACGCTGATGCCACTAAGATCAGATTTATTATGGTACAGCAGCTTTTGGGTATGCGTCGGAAATACTTCTACGGGATACAGTTTCGTGACGATTCTCGTTCTGTCCGTGGGGGAAGGAAGACCCTCCTCCAGCCCTATGATCAGGATGCGATTCTCACCACTGAAATTAATATAAAGCTTGTCGTTCCACACTTTGATGCCCTTGGGCGTAGAGCCGATGAACGCCTGACTGACGACCTGCCTGTCGGCCTTGTCGATGACGATCAGTTCGTTGGTATCGGCGACGATCGCATAGAGGTAAGGCAACTGATCTGAAGTGGCCCAGTCCGTAAAAGGCTGATCAGCTGCAATGAAATAGTCATCGGTTGTCAAGTTGAACGAGGGGCTGGGGGCCAAGCTTAACTGGAGCTGCTGGATCGTTTTTTTGGGCTCGCTCCAATGGCCGCCACCTGCTATATAAGCACGGCCATTGGAATCAAGCAATCCGTAAATTGGGTCGGATTCCAACTTATCCAGCAGCCTGTAGGTCGCTTTGTCGTATACGCCTTTTGTCGTGAGTACATAGGATTCCGTCACGTCGAGAATAACAGACTCAAAGTAGTCGTAGTCGTTTTTCTCTCTAAAGTAGGTGCCTGTCGTCTCCGTCACATTATACTTATTGAACTGATGACCGCCGAAGTAGACATAGTCCTCGTCAATAAACAAATGCTTGAGCGAATTGAAAGTACCGCCAATCTCTGTGTTGTCGTCAATATCTTGGCTTTTTAAGGCGCCGGTACTCGCATCGTATGCACCAAGCCCGCCATAGGAGGATAATCGTCCCACGAACAAGGTGTTGGTCGGCTCATCGTAGCCCAGCGCAACATCGTCATAAGTGTATTCGTTCAAGGAAAACTGCGTCTGATCGACCTTGTCGTATATAAATACGCCGTTCTCTTCCGTACCATAAAAAATAGACGTCGCAGAGGCCGCTACCGAAGTAGGCGCTCCAGACACCGTGATCGACTCCGCAACCTCCTGCGTGCTCAGATCCACCATCTGGATCTTGCTCTCGCCATGGAGCGCAACGTACAGATGCTGCCCCTCCCGAGCCAGATAGCGCGGACGCAAGCCGATACTGACCGTCTTCTCGATCGTCATATCCGACATGTGGATGAAATAAAGTGCGTTGGCTTCGCTGGAAATCGCATAGATAGTACCTGCCTGCTCGTCCATCAACCAGTCCGTTAGACCGCCCGGAAGCGATAGCTCCAGACCGACGGACGCAGCCTGCGCCCGACTCGCCGGAGCCGCAACCCCCACAGACTGAAGCACTACAACAAGCAGCAATACAATGAATAATGACCTTCTCCCAATGTTCATCGCCGATTTCCCCTATCTCTCAATGTGACAGCTCCATAATTATACAATGGATATCCATTGTTTACTATGAATTCTAGCGAATTCCGTCTATGGAATAGCACATTGCAGATAGAGAGGCTCGGCGTCGATAGGAAGCGCGCCTTCCCCTGGTCAGGGGACTAATCCCGACTGAACAAATCCCGCGTATACACCTTGTCCGCGACATCCTGCAGATCGCCGGTGAGCCGGTTGGCGACGATGACATCGGCCGTCTCCTTGAAGCGCACAAAGTCGTTGATCACCCGCGAGTGGTAGAACATCTCCTCCTGCAGCGCAGGCTCGTACACCACCACCTCGACGCCCTTCGCCTTGATCCGCTTCATCACGCCCTGGATCGCCGACTGGCGGAAGTTGTCCGAGTCCGTCTTCATCGTCAGCCGATAGATGCCGACCACCTTGGGCTCGCGCCGCAGGATCATCTCCGCGATATGGTCCTTGCGCGTGCGATTGGCGTCGACGATCGCCGCCATGATGTTATTCGGCACATCGGCGTAGTTGGCCAGCAGCTGCTTCGTGTCCTTGGGCAGACAGTAGCCGCCATAGCCGAACGACGGGTTGTTGTAGTGGGAGCCGATGCGAGGGTCGAGGCCAACGCCGTCGATGATCTGCTGCGTATGGAGCCCGCGTACCTCGGCATACGAGTCCAGCTCATTGAAGAATGCGACGCGCATCGCAAGATACGTGTTGGCGAACAGCTTGATCGCCTCCGCCTCTGTCGAGCCGGTGAAGAGGATGTCGATATTCTCCTTGCGCGCGCCCTGCGCCAGCAGCTCCGCGAAGACGCGGGCCCGCTCCGACTGCTCGCCGACGACGATGCGGGACGGATACAGATTATCGTGCAGCGCCTGGCCTTCCCGCAGGAACTCCGGCGAGAAGAGGATGTTGTCCGTCTCGAACTTCTCCTTAACCTTCTCCGTATAGCCGACAGGCACCGTCGACTTGATGACCATCACCGCATCCGGGTTGATGGACAGCACACTGGCGATGACCGCTTCGACGCTGCGGGTGTTGAAGTAATGCTTATGGGGATCGTAGTTGGTTGGGGTGGAGATGATGACATATTCGGCGTCCTTGAAGGCCCGATAATTGTCAGTGGTGGCGGTAAGCTGGAGGTCCGTTCTTGCTAGGAACGCCTCGATCTCGGGGTCGATGATGGGGGAACGGCGGTGGTTGATCATGTCGACCTTCTCCTGCAGGATGTCTAGCGCGATCACTTCATTGTGCTGCGCCAACAGCAACGCATTGGAGAGGCCGACATAACCCGTACCAGCGACGGTAATCTTCACAGGCGTCACTTCCTCGCTTGGGATGAGTAGCAATTGCAGATCTAAAACGCCTCTTTATTATACAACTCTCTCAAATATTGGGCGACCTCTTCTTTGAGATCCTCGCGCTGCAAGGCAAAGTCGAGCGTAGCCTTGACGAAGCCGAACTTGTCTCCGACATCATAGCGATTGCCCTGGAAATGGTAGGCCATGACCGCCTGCGTCCGGTTCAGCTCATTGATCGCATCCGTCAGCTGGATCTCGCCGCCCGAGCC
>NZ_BFBX01000022.1:56305-57211 GCF_003851045.1 Paenibacillus sp. 598K
TGGATCTCGCCGCCCGAGCCCGCCGACTGCGAGGCCAACACCTCGAAGATCTCCGGCCGCAGCACATATCGCCCCATGATCGCATAGGTAGACGGCGCTTCGTTCGGGTGCGGCTTCTCCACCAGCGCTTGCACATGAAGCACGCCGGGTTCCAGCTCCGGCCCTTTGGGTGCGATGATACCGTACTTGTACACCTCGCTCGCCTCTACCGGCTGCACACCGACCACAGAGGTATGGTAGCGCTCGAACACATCCATCAGCTGTCGCAGACACGGCTCAGGTGACTGGATGATATCGTCGCCTAGCAGCACCGCGAACGGCTCATTGCCGATAAAGGAGCGCGCGCAGGAGATCGCATGCCCCAGCCCGAGCGCTTCCTTCTGCCGAATATAGTGAATGTTCGCCATATTGGAGATCGACGCCACTTGCTCCAGCAGATCCAGCTTCCCCTTCCTCTGCAGCGTCTCTTCCAGCTCATACGACTTGTCGAAATGATCCTCGATGGCACGTTTGCTGCGTCCGCTAATAATGATGATATCCTCGATACCCGATGCGACCGCCTCTTCCACGATAAACTGAATGGTGGGCTTATCGACGATCGGCAGCATCTCTTTGGGCTGCGCCTTCGTCGCCGGCAAGAAGCGCGTACCAAGACCCGCAGCGGGGATGATGGCTTTACGGATTTTCATACGCTACACCACATTTCTAAATTAATATCGAGATATGAAATCACAGATCCCATCTAAACATATCTTTGTTTTTTTCATCAACTGTTTCTGGTCCAAGCCCTTCAATATTACTATTGACAATAAGCGAGGCATCTTTAATATTATCAATATTTCTAAAAATCCGTCTTGATGAAACATCCATTTTAACAAAAAGAAAGTTCTTTATATATATTCTCCC
>NZ_BFBX01000022.1:57261-81551 GCF_003851045.1 Paenibacillus sp. 598K
TCTTTATATATATTCTCCCTCTATAAATAGTTATTTTTAGAAGATACCAAAAAACCTTCGCAAAATTTGATTTATTCAAAAAAGGAATTATCATTTTTGAATACGAGGAATTAAAACAAATAAAGGCAGCATACAAATATGCATAATTAAATTTACTTATTAAATCATCCCTATTAAAAGATCTAAGAGTCTTGATTGCTGACTCGGCGTAAATCGTCTCTCCTGTCCAAACTTTTGGAACAGATTTTTCCCACCACTTTTCAGTTTCCTTTGGCAAAAAGGATATATCTTTAATTTTCCCCTTATGCTTATGTCTAGCTCCCATTCCTCCAGTGCTTTTGTAACTAGTTCCACTTATGACCAAAGGCATATCAACATAGATATGGTTTGTCAAAACGAAACAGAGAGCAATAGCATTGGCCATATCAGGGCTTGGGCCAGGAAAATATGTCCCCGTTCTTTTGAATATTTTATTTAAAGCGGTTCTTGAAACTATTCCATGATAGAGTCTTGGCAGTTCACCCATGTTTTTAGCCCCACAACTAAGGCATGAAGAGAGCTCCTTTTCAATATCAATAGCTCTAATATCGCCTGTACCTTTGTGGAAGCTTAAGCTTGGAAGTTGATGATGGTAAAAAACCATATCTGGCCAATTATATGCTGCTTTCGAACCAATACATGACTCTATCTCCCTTTCCTTCATCCATGCAACAAATCCAATGATTTCGGAAGAAAAACTATCGTCATCACCAATAAAGCAAACATATTCTCCCTTTGAGTTATTAACCGCTAAATCGCAATTTTCAATTATTGAAAGGCTTTGTGAATTATGAAAGTACTTGATATTTGAATTCGATACTCCCTCCAAATATCTTTTAATTTCTGTGTTGTCTTCAGAGTTGTCTTGAACTATCAACTCAATGCTTCTTGAATCAAATGTATCAACATAGTTTATTAAATGTTTAAGATATTCATATCTATTCTTAGTTGGGACTACAATACTAATTAAAGGATCCACTTCGAACCTCCTAATGATTTTACGTACGTAATTTTATTGAACGGACAACACTTCTAAATCGGGATTTAACTAGATTACGATAAAATACGTAAAGGGTTAGAAACAGTGTAATTATTCCACTAAGAGTTGCAAAAACAATAGTCAATAAAGAACCCAAATTAAATAGCGAAATCAACTTATGGGAAACTGCTGCTAAAAAAGCCACAAAAACTAGAGGGAGAATATTGTCACAAATAACCCAATTAGCAATTCCACTTTTAATTTTTTTGATGTAGACGCAATAGTTATATATGATAGTTACAGCTATCATAACAGACATCCATGAAATAGCTGCACCTTCAATTCCATACAAATCAACTGACACTAAAAGCATCGGAGCTAATACAACAATATTAATAGTTCCAAAGATAACATTGATTTTTGTGTTTCCGAAAGCAAGCGCCAAATTGTAGGGGATTATTTGAAGAGACAAAAACAAGCCACCAATAACCAATAATGAAGCTGCCCACCAAGCATTGTTAGAAATTCCCGCATCATTTGTCCAAACAGTCAGCAATTCTCTAGAATAAATACTAATGTAAACAGATATGCATGATGAACATATCAGAAGTATTTTATAGGATTCTTTAAAAATTAAAAACAACTGTTTGTCATTGTTATTTGATATGTAATTCACGAATCTAGGAAATATAGCAACAGCTATAGCACTTACAATTGTAACAGGAACTATAGATAAGGAATAAGCTAAGTTATAAATGCCCAGTTGGGATATATCTAAATATTTACTAATTATAATTTTATCAAGTTGATTGTTTAACGCAGAAATACAAGAGATTATTAAAATCCCAAATGAGAATCTCCAAATTAACACCAAGTTTTTTATTTTCTTTATACTCCAAATAAAATCTCTGCAGTGCCCCAGAGCTTTCATTAAATATACTCGCAAGGCTATAACATATACTAAATCTGAAAATACAAACCATAAAAAAAACAACCTAATCTCAGGCTCAATGAGCCATAGTATTAAGATTACACCGATATTTTTAACAGCTGACCATAGTATTTGAAGCACATTGGCTTTCACTTGAAACTCTAGTCCTAATAACCCACCACTATATAAGCTTGAAAGAAGTTGTAGAGCAATTGAAATACTCATTAACCTCAAAGTTGTAGTAACAGTTCTAATATCCAATCCGTCAATATTCAGCCAACTAGTGGCAATAAACTCTGCGCTAAAATAGCAACACAAAATAATTAAAAATACAATGATACAACAAACAAACTCAATCGACCTTAGCAGTTGGTATTTACGCAATGTATTTTCAAAGTTATCAGGACCCGATGATAGTTCCCGACGTAACGTAGTTGTCAGTCCTCCATTTAAAAGCAGTAACACAACTTGCAATGTTGCAAAAAAACTGACTAACCCATACATTTTAATCCCCAAAAAATGAATGTACAATGGGACAAATAAATATATGGAAACAATGCTCCAAAATCGTCCTATAAGATTCGCTATTATATTCTTATACATTTTCTCTCCGCTGTATATTCTCAATTAGAACTGTATTCGACAAAATAAATAAAAGGCCCAATACTTTTATTAGAAAAGGCCCGTTTTAAAATCAACACTCTCATGATCTGTAATGAAAGAATTATACACAAGGACATTGTGAGATATATTATTCATTTCGAAAGTGAAAAAACTATTGAGTTTTTTCCAACCCATTTGCTCGTAAAAACTAACTAAATGATCTTTACAAAACAAAAACCCTTGCATCCTATTTTTGATTATGTAAAAATTCACAAACGACATCAGAAACCTTCCAAGTCCTTGTCTCTTCATTTCATTTGAAACACAGAGATTCCCTACACCTAAAATATCAATACTTTGACCCTCTACATCTATTTCCCTTAGAACCAAATTTGAATATGCTATAACCATTCCTTTCTGGTCACACAATATTAAGTGTTTATCAAATGGCTTTAAGTTTTTTTTAATCCATTCTTGATTTTCACCTATAGAATAATTCCAACTCTCCATTTTTAATCTTATGATCATTTCTAGCAAGTTAGCAGAGATCTGGGAATGATTTATTAATGAAATGTTGTATTGTTCAGACACATTCCTTCCCCTCCTTTAACCACCATCCGCAAGGGATCGCAACAAAACGTTTATTAAATTCATAAACTCCTGGAAGCTCACTCGACTCACCAAAGACAGAGTAGTTATTATTGTTCAGGTGTACACCAGAAGCATAATACCCCATTTCTCTAAACTTCAAAATTGTTTTCACTTTATCGTTTGTTAAGAAACCAAACACCCAATAGTTCGGTAATATCTCTTCCCTTTTATTTAAGTTATAACTGTCCGGACATATTTGCAGAATTTTTTCTGACCAATACCGGGCATTCCTTCTTTGCATTGAAATTAGTTCTTCAATTTGATTCATTTGCCGTTCACCAATATAGCTATTCACCTCACTCATCATAGCTCCATAACCTGGAATTGAAACATCGCATTCACTATTAATTTCCCCAAAATCATTTCGAAAACACTTCCGTTCAATCCCATAATCACGCGCTAGCAAACTTTTTTTATACAAACTCTGCTCTCGAAATACTAAACCACCTCCATCAATTGTATTTGGCAAGCGTATAGTTTGGAATGAAAATGTTGTTACATCTGTCCCGACATTACCAATTCGTTTGCCTTTATACTCCGCTCCAAATGCTTCAATGCCATCATCTACTACTGTTACTCCATATTCTCTACCAATAGCGTTGATTTCATCAATATAACCTGGATATCCACAGTAATGATTATGAATAATCAATTTCGTTCTAGATGAAATTTGGGATTTTACACTGTCTGGACATAAAGTTCCTGTTTTTGGATCAATATCTGCCCATCTAATTTTTGCACCAGTTGTTATTAATGGTAGGTTAGATGCAAGACAACTCATGGGCGACGCTATTATTTCATCTAGAGGTTTAACCCCTAAAGTTGCTAACAACACAAGTAGTGTCATGCTATGTGTATTGATAGTTAAAACATTTTCACCTCCTATAAATGACTTTAATTTCTCTTCAAACCCTTTACCATATTCTCCAAAAGATAATGCTCCTGATCGTAGTATATTCTCTATTTCCAACAAATCCTTAGGCATATACGGTTTGTACAATGGTATCATTCAAAGATCCTCACTTTATATCAAAATATGTTCAGTTAGCTGATCAGGGTTACCAACCCTTGTTTATGACTTCGACAATTTTTTGCCGATCTTCAGAATTAACCCACCAGCCACAAGGGATATGCACTAATTTTCCGTAAAAATCATCTAGTTGAGGCAATTCCCTCTTGGACTCAGAGAATAAAGTGTGTTTATCATTTCTCAAATGTAGCTCAGAAGCAGCAATTCCATTTTGATTTAAGAGTCGTATAAAATCACTCCTTCTCTCAACTTTTAGTGTATAGATCCAGTATGAAGGTTCCGTGTTTTTATAGTATGTAGGTACACTTAACCCAGACAAACCATTAAGATTCTTATCAAAGTACATTCCATTATTAATGTGTTTCTTTATAACTTCGGCTATGTGCCTCAATTGAACAATCCCAATAGTAGCATTGACATTATTCATATGATATTTAAAACCCGTATCTACAATATCATTCTCAAGCCTTGGTTTTGTTTTATCAATTCCAAACCAACGTTTTAATCTGCCCTTATCAAATACTTCCTGACTATTTACTGCCAACATCCCCCCGTCAACAGTTGTCATATGCTTAATAGCTTGGAAGGAAAATATAGTGTGATTAGGGCTGTCTCCGATAAACTTATTATTAAATTTACTACCTAATGCATGAGCAGCATCCTCAATTAGAGGAATATTAAATTCTTTAGATATCTGGTTGAATTCGTTCAGGTCACAAACCATTCCAGCGTAATGTACTAACATTATAGCTTTTGTTTTACTTGTTATTCGACTTCTAACTGACTTAGCATCAATTAATCCATTATTAGGGTCAACATCAGCCCAGACTACTTTTGCTCCAGCCATTTTAATTGAAATGTTAGTAGGCTCAGCTGTA
Organism: Paenibacillus sp. 598K; assembly: GCF_003851045.1. GTDB lineage: Bacteria > Bacillota > Bacilli > Paenibacillales > Paenibacillaceae > Paenibacillus_D. The sequence goes on from NZ_BFBX01000022.1 coordinate 62,373, forward strand.
AGTGGTGTACTAATGACTTCATCTCCAGGTCCCACCCCGGCTAGTATTAATGCAATATGGAGAGCAGCGGTGCCTGAATTTACAGATAGACAATACTTATTTCCGATAAATCGACTAAATCTTCTTTCAAAATCGTAAACCTTCTCACCTTCTGCAATATATCCACTATAGATTATTTCCTCTAACTCTGGCATGAGTTCATCGTTAGGAGGTAAAAATGGTTTCACAATAGGAATCATATCTTCGAGAACTCCCCTTTTTCAACATGCACCTCAGCAGCCTTTACATCTGCATCCGCAATAAGCATTTTTATCTGTTCAGTTGTATTAATGATATCATCACCTGATCCGTATTCTTCAGCGATATCATAAAAGGTTTGTTTGACCCACCATGGGTGAATAATAAAATAATCCCCCATATCCTGAGTTCTTTGAAGTTCTTCTTCAGTTATGAGAATTTCATGCAACTTTTCACCAGGAAACTTACCAACAACACGGTATCTAAAAGGTCTATTCGCTTCTTCTGACAAAACTTCCGCAATCTTAAGAATGTATGCGCTAAATGCTTTTTTCACAAAGGTTTCTCCACCTTTTGAATGTTCAGTTGCGTACATCACTAAATCAATAGCATCACTTAATGTCAATAAAAAGCGTGTCATTCCTGTGTCAGTTATTGTTAGTTCTTCTCCCTGTGCAAGTTGTCTGCGGAAGAATGGAATAACAGACCCCCTAGAAAGCATTACATTGCCATACCTTACAATACAGAATATACTTCCTTTATTTTCAGGGCTAAGATTTGCACTCAAAATAAGTCTTTCTTGAATAGCCTTTGTCATTCCCATAACGTTTACTGGTTTCACAGCTTTATCTGTACTAACACAAATAACTTTTTCAACTTCATGCTTTAGGGATGCATTTATGATGTTTTGCACACCAATGATGTTTGTTTTCACAGCCTCAAAAGGTGAATTTTCACATACAGGGACATGCTTTAAAGCAGCAGCCTGATATACTATATCCACTCCGCTCATTACTTCATCCACACGAGTGTAATCTCTTATATCTCCAATGTAGAATTTAAGAATCGGATTGTTTTTATAATGAATACGCATATCATATTGCTTCTTTTCATCCCGACTCAGAATTCGCACTTCCTTTACTCCCATTCCTAGCAACCTATGAACAATATAATTACCAAATGAACCAGTACCTCCAGTTACAAGAACAACCTTATCTGTAAACATAACTACCTCCATTTATTTGTTTTTTAGTTGCACATGGTTTTAAGCTATTTATGTTACCTTTATAAACGTAGTAAATAAAGATAAGATAGACTATCCCTGTGGGGGAGAAAAACACTTCTCCAACACTACTTAATATAAACAAAGTCAATATCAACACTCTAGAAGCAAAGTTACTTCTTCTTAATAGACCAGCAAAATAGATAATAAACAACGCAAATCCTATATATCCGGTTGTAAATAAAACAATAGTAAAACTATTCATAAATGGTAATCTGTCTAGTCCTAGAAAATGCCCTTCATTCCCCATCCCTATACCAATATATTTTTGAAAACCATACAAGTTATCAAACAAATTATAGCTATCTGTTGTCCTAGCAGTTGTTTGAAATACTCTTTCAAAGGCTGTCTTAACAATTCTCACATTGTATATGAAAGGGATTGATAGGATAAAGAACGGTGCTACAAATAATGAAATTAAAACTTTGCTATACGTCCACTTACTTTTAAGTTGATAATATAAATACATACCCCAAATAAAACAGCTCATATAAATTCCAATACTTGATGTTGATAATATTAGTCCGATAGTCAAAAAAATTGCTGTTATTATTTTAGGTTTTCGATGAGTTATTCTATCCCAGAAAAGACAACTTAACAAAGATATAAGAACATATTGTGAATAATGAGCAGGCTCCATAAAGAAAGACGATGGTCGATAGTAAAATTGACTATACCAGTTTATCAAATAATCAGTATTAAGATACTCCTTAACTGTTGGAGTCAAAAAAGGAATAAGAGATGGTAAATGCAGCCCAAAAATATAATAACCAAGAGTTTGGGTTAAAATGTAAATCGTAGCGCCCACAGAAATTACAACCTGATGCCTCAGCATTATCTTGTAGTCAATTAGATAATAACCTGCCACCGCTGCAATATACATAAATAAACCAAATCGCAAAAATCTTTTAACAATCTCAAACGTAGATAACTGATCAGGCTCTAAGAACAGCATTGCTACTGAACTCAATAGTAAAAAACCCAAACATAAAAACAAAGATGATAGATTGATTTTAGTATTCTCAAAATTATTATCGGCTTTGAAAACGTAAAAAACAGAAATCACAAACAATAACAGCAACAAAACATCCGATATAGCTAAGCCTGCAATATAAGAACTATAAATTGCTGTAATAGGCACCGTCAAAATGATATATGAATAAACTTTTCTAATTTTCATGCTTCACTCCATTTATCTCCCTATTTCTTTAATAAAGACTAATAAAGTTCAACAGTTTATATTCAGGCCCCGCCTTCTGAAGTCTTTTGCACCTCTGTTTATCAACTTAATCACATCAATAAGAGTTCGCTCTCCTGTATACATTTCTTGATGCCTTAGAGCAAACTGTAACCCTAGTACCCAAGCCCAATTAGCGGACATCGCTGAAAAAAAGGCTCCCTTGTCATAAAAATATTTGTCGGTATATCCCTGAAACCATGAAGAAGTTTCTTGGCTAACATACCCTATTGTTTGGGGATTGGTGTATACTCTCAACCCTTTCCTTATACAATCATATATGAATAAGCTATCTTCTCCCGAACTGTATTTTGCACCCCCACCAAATAATAATGAAAAGAATATATTCTTACTTCTAACCCTTTCAGTTCTAACTGCTATCCGAACTGCACCATACTTCAGACAGTTATACCAACTTACTTTTGAGGCTTTTTTTATTTCATGTGATTGTCGCTTGGGATTAAGGCTAGGGACATTGAAAACAATCATATCAGCTTGAGGATTATCCTTGAAAGCACCCAATACTATATCTTTATATCCTTCTATATAAGTAACATCCTCATCTGCTAATAAGCATATTTCAGAAGTAGCCCGCATAAATGCATTGTTTCTACTCAGTCCTACACCACGTTCGGCAAATGAATAGAACTTTATATTATTCCCTCTAAATTTCAATTCCGAATAGTCATTCTCATCACATTGGTTTATAATTATTGTATCCGATTGTATATTCATTTTGTTTAAAAGTTTTAATTTATCTTGATTCATTGAAGCCACTAATACTTGTAGATTCACTGAGCAGAAAACTCCTTTGACATCAAAATTACTTTCAACAACACTTCAAAAATACCTTTATTTTATTACAAACTCCAGTAGGTACATCCTTTCTCTTCAAACACTCGTCTTTCTAGAACACTCTTAATATCAATTAATATTTTTTCCTTATTAATTCCTCCGAACAAAGCATCTATTTCAACCAAGCTCAGTCTCTTAAATTCATCGTGAGCTACTGCTAAAACTATACAGTCAGCATTTTTGACATTATTCATATCAATTAGATCAATATTATATTCATATTTTGCAATACTAGCGTTTGCTTTTGGATCGACTACTTCTGGATGAATTCCGTATTCCCTGAGTCTATCTATAATATCAACGACTTTTGAATTTCTTATATCTGCAGTATTCTCTTTAAAAGCAAGGCCTAGAATAACAACCTTCGATTCTTTAACAACCTTGTTAGAAAGAACTAGCTTCTTTATGATTGTGTCTGCTACAAACTTACCCATACTGTCATTTATCATTCTTCCTGCTAGAATAATTTGACTATGATAGCCTAATTTCTCAGCTTCGTAAATAAAATAGTATGGATCTACACCGATGCAATGCCCACCCACAAGTCCTGGAGTGAAACCGAGAGCATTCCATTTGGTATTCATTGCATCAATTACTTCTTTAGTGTTAATTCCCATACGATCAAACACCATGGCCAATTCATTCATAAAGGCAATATTGATATCCCGTTGACTATTCTCAACTACTTTAGCAGCCTCAGCTACTTTAATTGAACTGGCCTTATGTACACCAGCCTTAACAATTAATTGATAGACTTGGGATATCTCTTCTAACCCTTCGTTATCAGTTGCAGAAACAATTTTCACTATATTTTCAAGTCTATGAACTTTATCACCCGGATTTATTCTCTCTGGCGAGTAACCTACTTTGAAATCCAATCCACACTTTAACCCCGAGGCCTTCTCTAGAATTGGAATGCAGATTTCTTCTGTAACTCCGGGGTAAACAGTAGATTCATAAACCACAATCGATCCTTTGACCAAATTTCTTCCTATTACCTCACTCGCACTAATAACTGGTTTTAAATTGGGGGTTTTGTCTGAATTAATAGGAGTAGGTACTGCGACTATATGAAACTTTGCTTTCTTCAGATCATCGGAATTTCCTGTAAAGAAAATCTTGGTATTTCTCAACTTCTCATTCCCAACTTCATTAGTTGAATCAATACCCGATTTATATGAATTTATTTTCTCAGGGTTTACATCAAAACCTACAACGTCAATTATTTCAGAGAAAGCAACTGCTAATGGCAACCCTACATATCCTAAACCGATAACAGATATTTTCTCTTCTCTTCGTATTATCTTTTTATAAAGACTCATTTCACTGACGTCCCTTCTTTGCATAAATATCCTCTGTTTCTTGAATAATTTCAATTAATTTTGTTGTCAAAAACCCAAAATCAAAATCGCAAGATGCTTTTCTTGCATTTAGGCCCATCCTATAATTTTTTTCCTCATCAGAGACTGCTTCAATGATTGCCGTTGCTATATTCATGGGATTTTGAGTCTCCACTACTAACCCACATTCATATTTCTCGCAAATACTGAAGTTTGTTTGATATGTTTGAACTATACATTTTCCCGCTGCTAAATATTCAAAGAACTTATTTTGACTCTGCCCATATTTGTTAAGCGATGTACTTGTATTGTGTAAGACATTCACAAAAGCATTTTTAAGGATATAAGGAATAAATTTCTTTTCGACCTTTCCTTTAAACTTAACATTATTCAACCCCTCTTTCTTACATCTCTTCATCAACCCCTCTTTCTCATCACCATCACCATAAATTAAAAACTGAATATCGCTCCTGCCAAGTTTTTGAATTATCTGGGCTGCATCTAATAAATCTCCAATATTATTGACTTTTCTTATAGAACCAGTGTAAATAATATTTTTGACCTCTTGGTTTACTAAATCATCATCATCTAATTGGTGTCGTTCACTATTCTCGTCGAACGATTGTAGTACAACACCATTACTCAAATAATAAACTTTAGATAAGTCAATTACATTATCCCATCCTTTATCACGTATATATTCTGCCCCTCCCTCCCATGACATTATTATTGAATCTGCTCTTTTGTATATCCATTTCTCAAGAGAGTAAAGTAATTTGATTAACGGATTTTTTTTATTTGCAATTCCATACGCAACAATACTTTCTGGCCAAAGATCTCTAATCTCACAAATGCAAGGGATTCTATACCTTTTCGAAACTTTAATACCAGCAACTAATGTCATGGGGTGGACACTTGATGATAATATAATGTCAGGTTTTTCGTTATCTGCAATAATTTCGCGAGAAACTGGGGGGAGGTTTCTGTAGAAAGATAACATATTAAGAATTCTATCTTTACCATTTCCATTGTATTTCGAAGTCTGTATAAAGACGAATTTTATCCCATTTACTTCTTTAGTTATATACTTTTTATTACCTAGATCTATGACTGCATTAGAGTTGTGAAAAGTTGAAGCACAAAAGATAGTTACCTTGAACCCCTTTTTCAATAAATTCTCAGCAAACCAATAGTGTCTACCACCCTGGTTCTCGTACATCTCCGTACCGTAATGATTCCAAATCCAGATGTTTTTATTTCTCAAAATAACACCTCAAATAATTTCATTAATTAAGCTTTTTTCGCTGGCAGACCTAAATATTTGCCGGGCTCCAAAATGTTTTTCACTACAACCGCCCCAGCACCCACTATAGAATCACTTGTAATGGATACATTGTTGCTTACGACACTCCCAATACCCAGCCATGACCTCGCCCCAACAGTTACTCCTCCCGCAATATGTACTCCTGGAGAGACATGAACATAGGACTCAACAATACAGTCGTGATCTATTGTTGCTCCGGTATTTACAATAGTGCCTTTTCCGATTGCCGAGCAACAATTAATTACTCCTCCTGCCATAATGACTGTGCCCGAACCTATGGTTACATCTGAACCAATTGTCGCTGAGGGATGTACTAGACTAGGAATTATCGCCCCCTCAATTTCAAGTTTGGTTTGCATTTCCTCTCTAATACTGTTATTCCCTATGCCAACAATTACCTCGAACTCATCTATATACTCTTCCGCTTCATTTGATAATCCTATTACATCAAGTCCTAATTGTTTTGTAGAGTACAGTACATCATCAAGAAATGCGATCTGCCTCCAACTACCCACTTTTAATGCAATATCAGCTAACACTTTCCCATGTCCACCAGCACCGATGATTAGCAACTTCCTCTTCATAGTCCCATTTCCCTCTGTGAACCTTTAAATGGCTCCATTGTCACAGCAGTGTTCGAACTAATTCCTTCACGCACTAGCACTTTTTTAAAGGTATGTAGTATGATCTTTATATCCATGAGAAAACTAACTCTCTCAACATAACTCACATCTAAATCAAACTTACTCTCCCAACTAATCGCATTGCGGCCGTTCACCTGCGCAAGTCCAGACAAGCCAGGCCGCACATGATGCCGTTTCTTCTGCTGTTCGTTGTATAGAGGCAGGTACTGCACCAGCAGTGGTCGCGGCCCAACGAATGACATGTCGCCTTTGAGGATGTTGATCAGCTCAGGAAGCTCATCCAATGATGTCGAGCGAAGGAATCTGCCAAACCGGGTAAGCCGGATCTGATCGGACAACAACTCCCCGTCAGCACCCCGTTCATCCGTCATCGTACGGAATTTATACATCTTGAATATCTTCTCCTGATAGCCTGGCCGCTCTTGGACGAACAATATTGGACTACCCAACTTGGTGCGTACCAAGATCGCCACTACCAACAGCACGGGGCTGAGCAAGATCAGCGCTAGCGCTGCCAGTACAAAATCAAATATTCGTTTTCCGTACCTGCCGTACCATCCTGTATGATTTGCAGCTATTGTCCTCACCACAATCTTTTAATAATATCGACAACCTTTGCTAATTGGTCATCGTTAATTTTCGTATCCGAAGGCAAGCATACTCCCTGAGCGAATAGTCGTTCGCTTACTCCCTGACTAACCGACTCGTACTGTTGGAAGAAGGGCTGTAGGTGCATCGGCTTCCATACCGGTCTCGACTCTATATTATGCTGCTCCAGCGCCTCGATGATGTCGATCGGCTGCACTTTGCCTGCTGTTGTTATTACACTTAGCCAGTAATTCGGTTCATTCCACGCATTATCGGGCATGAAGCCTATACCTTCCAGACCGCTTAACTCTTGCTTGTAGAAGTTGTAGATTGCCCGCTTCTTCTCTACTCGCTGGTCGAGCACCTTCAGCTGACCGCGACCGATCCCTGCGACGACGTTGCTCATCCGGTAGTTGAAGCCGAGCTCGCTGTGCTCATAGTGCCTTGCTGCGTCGCGAGACTGTGTCGCCCAGAAGCGAACCTTCTTGATCTTCTCTTCGTCACCCGACACGAGCATCCCGCCGCCCGAGGTGGTGATGATCTTGTTGCCATTAAAAGAGAAGATACCGTAATCTCCTATACTCCCCGTATGCTTACCCTTGTAGTAAGTTCCCAGAGACTCGGCGGCATCTTCTATCAACACGACTTTATAATGCTGGCATAGCTCAGCGATCCGATCCATGTCGGCAGAGAGTCCGTACAGATGGACAGCGATGACCGCCTTGACCGATGGATACTTGTGGAACGCCTCCTCCAGCGCCTCGGGACACATATTCCATGTCGCCTCGTCGCTATCGATGAAGACAGGGATGGCCCCCTGGTAGATGATCGGATTAGCCGTCGCCGAGAAGGTCAGCGACTGGCAGAATACGATATCCCCGGCGCCCACGCCAGCTGCCTTGAGAGCCATATGGATCGCAGCTGTCCCGGAGTTAAGGGCCGCCGCAGACTTCGCCCCTACGATAAGTGCCAGCTCTCGCTCGAAGCCATCGACGTTCTCGCCGAGCGGCGCGATCCAGTTGGATTCGAATGCTTGTTGGACATATTGCATCTCGTATCCCTCTTCACTCATATGCGGCGAAGAGAGATAGATTCGTTCGTTACTCATTTCAGCCCCTCCGGTCAACTTCCTGTCAGGTCTTCTTTTTTAGAGTCGGCATAAGACTTGCCTTCGCTCAGGCCATAGTTTTTGGCGACCTCGATGATCTCGTCATATTGCTCCGGTGTCAGCTTCTCCAGGATGAGGCGCTTCGCTTCGCGCTTCTCCTCCAGCGACAGCCCTCCGCTGGAGAGCTCCTGCAGCCGCTTGATATCCTCCATGCTCAGCTGGCCGAGCAGGATCGAGGCAACCCGGGATTTCTCGCTGAGCGTTACACTATCCTGCACATGCTGCGCCTTGTCAGGTGTGATCTCGGCAGAGTAGCCGTCCAGATCCTTACCCGATGCACCGCCGCCCTCCGTTGCAGGCGTGCCGCCGCCATTGTTGTCGCGGCCAGTAGCTCCTTCACCTGGCTCTGCGCCTGGTGTCGTGCCCTCACCCTGGCCTCCGCCACCAGTTGGCTCGATGCCGCCACTTGGCTTGTCGTTGCCGCCCGTATCGGCCGTGAGCTCGCCCATGTCGATCTCGGCGACCATCTGCTCGAGGAACTTGTCGATGGCATAGTTGGCGGCGAACAGGCCGCCGACGCCGAGGACGACGACGATGGATAGCGTCCAGAGCAGCACCTTTGGCCAGCGCTTCTTTTTGCGATATCGCTTCTTCCGGATCCGCACTTGCTCCTGCGGCTGAGGTTGTTGTTCGCTCATGAGACGACAGCCTCCATTTCTCTTTGGATCGTTGGCGCAGCCTCTGCTATCGCCCGTTCGATCGGCTCCTCGTAGAGCGGCACGATCGTATTGATGACGTTCCTGACCTGCTCGGCCGGTTCGCTGATGACCTTCTCCAGTCGCTTGTACTCCAGCTCCAGCTCGGCGCGGTTAATGTTAGTCGGCTTGCCTATGTATATGCGCTCATGCGTGGTAGAGCTTATAGCTTCCTCGCTGGTCAGCAGCTCCTCGAACAGCTTCTCGCCCTCTCGCATCCCTGAGAATTCGATCGGGATATCGACATACGGCTCGAACCCGGACAGTCGGATCAGGTCCTCGGCGAGCTTCAGGATCTGCACCGGCTTGCCCATGTCGAGGACGAAGATCTCGCCCCCGCGTGCGAAGGAGCCGGCCTGGATGACGAGCTGAACCGCCTCGGGGATGGTCATGAAGTAGCGTACCATCTCCGGATGGGTGACCGTGACCGGGCCACCCTTCACGATCTGCTGCTTGAACCTTGGGATGACGCTGCCCCGGCTGCCGAGCACATTGCCGAAGCGGACAGCGACGAACTTGGTCTGACTGCACACGTCCAGACTCTGCACATACATCTCGGCGATCCGCTTGGTCGCGCCCATGATGCTCGTCGGGTTGACCGCCTTGTCGGAGGAGATCATGACGAACCGCTCCGCGCCGTACTTGTCCGCGCAGTCGGCGACATTCCTGGTGCCGAAGACGTTGTTCTTGACCGCCTCGGCCGGGTTGCGCTCCATGAGCGGGACGTGCTTGTGCGCCGCAGCGTGGAATACGACCTGCGGGCGGAAGCTGTCGAATACATCCTCCATCCGATCGCGGTCCTGGATGTCTGCGATGACCGTCTCCAGGTCGAGCCAAGGGAACTTGGTCCGCAGCTCCATCTCTATCGTATAGATACTGTTCTCCCCATGCCCGAGCAGCAGCAGCCGATCAGGATGGAAAGAGCCAATCTGGCGACACAGCTCGGATCCGATCGATCCGCCGGCGCCAGTGACCAGTACCGTTTTATTCTGTACATAACCGGCGATGCCCTCCAGATCGGTGACGACCGGATCGCGCCCGAGCAAGTCCTCGACGCTGACCTCGCGGATCGCCTTGACCGACACGCGACCGGTGATCAGGTCATTAAGCGCCGGGATCATTTTCACCTTGGCGCCTGTCGCCAAGCTGCGATTGATCAGCTCGGAGATGGCCTTCTTAGGCGCGGAAGGCATGGCGATGACGATCTCCCGGATGCCGTATTGCTTGACGATGGCTGGGATCGCTTCGCGGTCGCCGAGCACGGGCAGCCCGTACACCTGCATACGCTGCTTGAGCGGATCATCATCGACGAAGCCGATCAGGTTCCACTCGACGAAGGCAGGGTTCTGCAGCTCCTTGGCGATCAGCGCGCCGCAGTCGCCTGCGCCGATGATCAGCACCGGAGACTTCGACTGAGACACCGGCTCACCCCGTCTGATCGCATAGCCTCGCACCATCCGCCAGAAGAATCGGATCCCGCCCGAGAGCAGCAGCATCGTCTCCAATGTCCGCACCGCGATGCCGAGCGACAGGAAGCTGCCGAGCAGCGCCGAAGCGATAAGGTACGAGAAGACCCATCCTACGCTTACCGCCTTGAGGATCGCGATAATCTCGCCGATACTGGCATATTGCCACATCCGGTGATACAAGCGGAAGTACACCATAGCCGAACCGCAGACGATCATAGAGACGGCAGAATAGAGCATGAATTCCATCTGTATGGCTTGCGGCAACGCCCCGTTATATTTGAAAAGATACGAGGTCCCGATGCTGAACCATACGATGACGATATCAAGGACGAATAACGCCAGCAATCTCTGCTTGGTACTCATGTCTCGCCTCCCATTCCTTCCTGCTGACTGTGGGTCCTACTGCTTGTTATCAGCTGTGCCGTAATAGTAATAATAGTAAGCTTCCGAAGACTTGCGCTTGACGTTGTTCATCACGACGCCCAGGATGCGGGCGCCGACCTTGTCCAGATTGGACTTGGCCTTGATCGCGATATCTCGCTTGACCTTGCCGTAATCGATGACCATCAGCACGCCGTCGCTCTTGGTGGCGATGATCTGGGCATCCGTGACCGCCAGCAGCGGCGGCGTATCGATGAGGATGATGTCGTATTGCTCGCGCAGCTCGGCGATCAGTCCGCTCATCCGCTTGGAGGCTACCATCTCTGCCGGGTTGGGCGGGATCGGCCCCGAGGGGATGACCGTCAGTCCGGGTACATTGGTCTGCTGCATCACGTCCTCCAGCGGAGACTGCTGCGACAGATAGGACGAGAGGCCGTAGCGATTGCTGACGCCGAAGGTGTGATGCTCGGTCGGCTTGCGCATATCCGCATCGATGAGGATGACGGAGCGCTCCATCTGTGCATAGGTGACGGCCAGATTGGCGATCGTCGTCGACTTGCCCTCGCCGGCACCGGCCGAGGTGACCATGATGACCTGCATCGAGTCGTCGATTGCCGAGAAGTCCACATTGGTGCGCAACGAACGATACGCCTCCGAGATCGGCGACTTCGGATTGCTGAGGGTGATGAGATGCCGTTTATTTGAAGGAGGCACGTTCGAGCTCACCTGCTTTCTGATAGGATGGACTCTCCTGCTTGGCCTGTTGCTTCTCCTGCTCGTCGACGCGGGTGATCATCGCCAGCGTAGGCAGACCCAGCGCCTGATGGATATCCTCCTCGGTCTTGAGCGTATCGTCCATATACTCGAGCAGGAAGGCCAGTCCAGCCGCCAGCATGAGCGAGACGATAAAGCCAATCGCGATGTTCAGCGGGATATTCGGCGCTACCGGCGCAGGCGTAATATCCATCTTGGCTTCATTGAGGATCGATACATTCTCGACGTTGAACAGATTCGGGATCTCCTGCTGGAAGATTAGCGATACCGCGTTGACGATCTCTGCCGCCTTGCGGTAGCTCGTGTCCTGGAAGCTCAAGGTCATCACCTGCGTGTTGTTGACCGAGTTGACCTGGATGCGCTGGATCAGCTGCTCCGAGGACAGCCCGAACTCCGGGTGCTCGGCGACGACGCGGTCCATGATGGCCGGCGTGCGGATGATTTCCTTGTACGTATCGATCATGCGGATGTTGGTGTTGATCTCATTGAGATCGAGTTGTCCGGCGACCGCCTGGTTGGCAGCCCGGTTGACGATGATTTTGGTCGAAGCCTGGTAGACTGCTTCCTTGAAAAACATGCTGTAGACCGCTGCGGCCAGCGTAGATAAGAGAACGATCGCCACGATCAGCCAGATACGCTTGCGTAGGATCCGAAAGTAATCCCGCAAGTCTAATTCAGTGGACAACGTGATTTCCCTCCATAACATTAAAGCGCCAAGCGCTTGCTATTAAACGTGCAAAGCATCCTCCTCTCATCAAGGGAGAGAAGAGGATGCTGTTGCCTGACTAAAGATAGATGAAGATATTATTCTGTGAAGTTGAAGGCGCGATAGACCATAACCGCAGCTTCGGCGCGAGTAGCGTTATCGTTCGGCATGAAGTTGCCTTTGTAGCCGATGATCAGCTCTTTGCTCGCTGCCAGCGCGACGCCGTCCTTCAGCGTAGCATGGATCGAGGCCGCGTCGGTGAAGGAAGCCAGCGTACCGTCAACATCAGCCACGCTCTCCAGTCCGTGAGTGATCTTCAGCGTGCGAGCCAGCATCGTCGCCATCTCGGCGCGTGTGATCTGTGCATTCGGCGCGAACGACGTAGCGGTACGGCCGTTGATGATGCCCAGGTCGGCTGCAGCAGCTACATATGGAGCGAACCAGTCGCCTGCTTTCACGTCAGAGAAGTTATGCTTGGCAACATTGCTCTCGAGGTTCATCGCACTGATCAGCATTTTGGCGAACTCGGCGCGAGTGACATTGTCACGCGGTACGAACTGGCCTGCTGCGCGTCCCTGGATCGCACCTTTGGCAGCCATAACCTGGATCTGACGTCCAGCCCATGCGCTTACGCTGCCGATGTCGTTGAAGCTGACTTTGTTCTCGACGATGACGTACGAGGAGAACGAAGTGCGCGGCTCCACGATGAAGCCTTTGCGGAGGAATCCGCCGTGCTGCTCAAGTCCGCCGTTGATAATCTTCGCCAGCGACAGCAGTTCTTCGTCCAGCCCGTCGGTGTTGGTCACAGGGACCTTCAGGGTGACCGGGGAGACGAAAGTCGTAATAACATTGCCGCCTACAGTGATATCGAAGCTGTACACGCTCGAAGCGGTACGTACGCCCTCGAGAGCTGGCTCGTCGGCAGGGTTGCTGCGTTCGATCGACAGATTCACTGCGCCAGCTGTGAAGTCGCTGCTAGCTGGCAGTGTCACGCTCAGACGGTCGGCGACGATTTCGAAGCCAGCCAGACCAGCATCACGAGCAGCTGTGAACAGCGCTTGCGGGATGTTTACAGATACTTTGTCCTCAGCTACAGCACCCAGTTGGATGATCACTACACGAGGGCTCAGTTGAGCTGTCGAGCCTGGAGCCAGAGCTTCCAGCTTCGCCAGGATGTCCTTGATGCCCTTGATAATAGCTTGTACATCGGCTTCAGGTACGTTCAGTGTCGCTACGCCATCGGCTACTGTCACGCTCTTCGCTGCATTGTAGCTGGCGATTTTGTCGATCGCTACAGTCGCTGCATCGATCGCTTTGGCGATCAGCTCGGCTTTCTCAGATGGCGATGCGCCTTCCAGGCCAGCCAGGATCTCTTCCAGATCCTTCACCGCAGCATCGACAGTTCCGCCTACGTCAACTGGTGTTTCTGTACCTGGGGTTGATGGTACGCCAGGGAATCCACCGCCGCCGCCGGTGTATGGCGGTGTAACATTCTGAGAGATGGTTACATTTTGTTCGAACAGCACTCTGCCATTAAAAGCAGCGGTGATTTTTGCCGTGTTGCCAGAAGCAGTAGCAGTCAGAACGTTTTTATTTGTGCTGATTAAGCTCGAATCGGAAGATGTCCATGTCAAGAATTCCGCAATATTAAAGCCAAACACACGAATGGAATAAGTGCGCGTCAAGCCGCTTGCAGTAAAGTCAACAACCGCCTGCGAACGAACATATGCGTGTCCGAGAGCTTTCGCAGCATTCTCATAGCTAGGCACTGCACCTGTAAGGTTGCGATAGACCTGCAGCAGGTCATCGACCGATACGTCCTGGGCCTGATTACCTTCATTGTCGAGCGCGTTAAGAGCCTGCATGATTTTGTTGTTGCTAGTACCTTTGATGTCGGCAATTACTTTGCGCACAAGCGCTTCTCTTTCTTCCGATCCGGCGTTCGGGTTGAGCAGAGCAGTGATATTTTCAATAGAGGCAAGCTGTCGTGTCAACGACGCTTCCCCATCTTTGATGAGGTTGATCACATCGTCAGAAGAGATGGCTGTAACTTCTGCTTTGTCTTCAATGATCTGCAGTCCCGGCAAAATGTCTGGATTCTGACGGATGTTGCTGATCTCGGTCAGACTTGGGTCATAGTAAGAGCCAGCTACCAGTTCTACCAATTTGAGCAAAGATTTTTTAACCGCTACTTCATCATTGGCGTTGAAATGATGGGAGATCTTACCCCACACAGGGCTAAGAAGTTCGTCCAGCACCTGATCATCAGCAAGAGCCTCAGCAGTCAATTCGCGAATATCGTTGCGGAATTCTCTTACTTGACTAACTCCTGGTTCTCCATTAGCATGCAAAGCTGCATGGATCGAGTTCAACTTCGTCAGAAATGCAGAATCAATCTCCGCCGCGCTAGCAACGTTAACTTGAATACCCACCTTTTCAGCCAGGCCTTTGGAGCTCAACGGGATACCTGCGAATGCAGTTACGGCCATGGATGCCGCAAGAGTGGAAATCGCAACTTTTCTTTTCAATGTCACTTTCTCTTCACCTCAACTAGTTTTTTAGGAGTTATGTTGTCAAAAATTGACGAATTATGTAGCGAATCAAGCCTAGTCTAGCATTAGAAATATGAGAGAGTCAATCATTTTCGGAAAATCCTTGTAATTTTATCCCAAATATTGTCATGAGATAGCGCTAACGCGGGCGCTTCTCCAAAGGCCTGATCGGCCGTCACCGCCTCAGCATTGCGAAGCATGTACTGCTTCCATGACGATCCCAACACCCCCTCGATCTCGTCGTAGGCTTCTCTCATCCTGAATCCCCGGCGCTCGGCGTGATGCGCATCCGACGAGACGAGATGGACGAGCCCCTGACGACAGAGGGTCCACGCCGACTCCTGGCATCGCTTGCCAAAACCGCCCAGCAACGACGCAGCCGTCACTTGGCTATAGGCGCCCGCCTCGACCAGCTCGGCCAGACGCTGCGGCTGCTTCATGATCGGCGCGCTCCGCTCTGGATGCGGGATGATCGGCCGCAGCCCCATTACCCGCAGCTCATGCAGCAGATCCGCCATCCCTGCAGGAATCTCGGTGAAGGGCATCTCGACCAGAATATAGGACGAGTCCCCGAGCGTCAGCAGCTCGCCGCGCTCCCACGCGTCGAGCAGATCGCCATGCACGCGGATCTCTTGCCCCGGCAGGATGCGCAGCGGGATGCGCTCGGCATCCAGGCGCGTCTGCAGCTCGTCGACCAGTGGACGCACGACCGAGGCAGGGTTGCGCCAGGAGCTGCTCGCATGATGAGGCGTCGCCACGATCGTCGTGATCCCTTCGGCCGCCGCCGCCCGGGCGAGCGCCAGCGACGCCTCCCAGTCGGCAGCCCCGTCGTCGATCCCGGGCAGGATATGTGTATGTATGTCGATCATTGCGACTCTCCTTTGTTTCCAGAACGAGTTAGCCTATTAGACTATGTATCACCCATTCTATCACAAGTTGAATCACAGATTGACAAAAAAAGTCCTGCTCGCCTATAGAAAAAGGCGGAAAACGCATTTCTTGCTGTCGAATGGGGTCGTATTGCAGCGCAAAAAGCGCCGTCTGCTACTAACTGTACCATGCGGCGCTTAACAATTGGCTTACAAAATGTTGAATTTTAAGAGAACTTTAGCTTGCGTTCCCCCATGAGAAAAACCTCACATTCGCTAATAACCAAGGCTCTTCAAGCGCCCTTCGTCGGATCAAAGGAGCTCTTGAGCGAGACGATGCGATTGAACACCGGCCGCTCGGGAGACGTCAGCTTCGGATCGACATTGAAGTAGCCGTGGCGGAAAAACTGGAACTTGTCTCCCCCCTGCGCGCGGCGCATATCCGGCTCGACGAAGCCTTGCAGCACTTGCAGCGAGGCAGGATTGATGCAATCGAGGAACGACTTGCCCGCCTCGTCCGCCTCATCCGTGATAAGCGGCTCGAACAAACGGAACTCTGCCGGCACCGACTGCGAGGCGTCGACCCAGTGGATCGTCCCCTTAACCTTGCGGCCGGTGAAGCCGGAGCCGCTCTTGGTCGCAGGATCGTACGTGCAGCGCAGCTCGACGACCTCGCCGTTCGCATCCTTGATCACTTCCTGACATACGATGAAGTACGCATGCTTCAACCGCACCTCGTTGCCGGGGAAGAGACGGAAGTACTTGCTCGGCGGGTCCTCCATGAAGTCGTCGCGTTCGATGTAGATCTCCCGGGAGAACGGGATGTGGCGGACGCCCATCGCTTCGTTCTCGGCGTTGTTCTCCGCCTCGAGCAGCTCGCTCTCGCCCTCGGGGTAGTTGGTGATGACGACCTTGAGCGGCCGCAGCACCGCCATCGTCCGCAACGCCCGCAGCTTCAGATCCTCGCGGATGAAGTGCTCGAGCATGCGCTCGTCGACCTTGCTGTTGGCGCGGGCGACGCCGATCTCGCGGCAAAAGGCGCGCAGCGCCTCCGGCGTATACCCGCGACGACGCATCCCGGAGATCGTCGGCATCCGCGGATCGTCCCAGCCATCGACGACCTCCTCGTTGACGAGCGACTTGAGCAGACGCTTGCTCATGACGGTGTTGGTCACGTTGAGCCGGGCGAACTCGTACTGACGCGGCTGCGCCTCCATCTCGCACTCGCGGATCACCCAGTCGTAGAGCGGCCGATGATCCTCGAACTCCAGCGTGCAGATCGAGTGAGTGACGCCCTCGATCGCATCGCCAAGCGGATGCGCGTAGTCGTACATCGGGTAGATGCACCAGGCGTCTCCGGTCCGGTGATGGTGCGCGTGAGCGATCCGGTAGAGCACCGGGTCGCGCATGTTGATGTTGGGCGAGCTCATATCGATCTTGGCCCGCAGCACCTTGGCGCCGTCGATATACTTGCCCTCGCGCATCTCGGCGAGCAGCGCCAGATTCTCCTCGACGCTCCGGTTGCGATACGGGCTCTCTTGTCCAGGCTCAGTCAGCGTGCCCCGCGTCTCGCGGATCTGCTCGGCGTTGAGATCGCACACGTAGGCTTTGCCCTTGCGGATGAGCAGTTGTGCTCGCGCGTACATCTCCTCGAAGTAATCCGACGCAAAGCGCAGCTCATCCCACTCGAAGCCGAGCCATTTCACATCCTCCTGGATCGACTCGACGTACTCGGTGTCTTCCTTGAGCGGATTGGTGTCGTCGAAGCGCAGGTTGGTCCGACCCTTGTACTCGTCCGCGAGCTCGAAGTTCAGACAGATCGACTTGGCATGGCCGATGTGCAGGTAGCCGTTAGGCTCGGGCGGGAACCGGGTGACGATCGTTTCGACGCGTCCGGCGCTCAGGTCGCCTTCGACGATCGTCTTAATGAAGTTTGATGATGAAGACTTGTTGTCCGCGATTGCCTTGTTATCCATAGTAATCAACCTTCCCGCTTGGAATGTCTATCTCCCTATAATACACAAATTTGCGTTGGAATATAAGGGAAGACGAGAGATTCGAGCGGTTTCGCTGCTTCAACGCAAACTTCTCCGGGGACAAAAGACACGACGCGCGCACACTCAACTTTTCCCTTCCCCGATTCGTTTTACATGGTAAGGTTGTCTCAAATGCTGTCCGCAGCGTTTTGGGCGCGTCGTTCCAGGGTATCATTTTATTAATAGTTCCATATACCTATTTTGAGTGGACTTTATATTCATTTGCCAAACCGGCCTCGATGCGCCTAATTTTTGGATGATTTGCGCACAAGCAGACAACGCAAAGCGCCGCCAGTGGACGGAATAACGTGCATCCGTGCGGTGATCATGCTATAATTAATTGCCTGTAACGGTTGCGATTAGGCGATCAGCGACTCAAGACCGGGGCTGATTTTCCTTCATTTGGTTTTAAACCTGTGATTATTTTCCCAGTAATGGGTTAAGTAAATAAGTAAAAAGTCCTCCAGGGGGTTGTGAATATGTTCTCCAAGCGGTTGAAGTTGCTAAGGAAGAAAAGGAAGTTCTCCATGCAGGAATTAGCGGATGAAGTAGGTGTAGCGAAGAGTACATACGCTGGCTATGAGTCGGGGTATCGCCAGCCGACGCTTGAGACGATCCAGCAGATCGCCAAAAAGCTCAATACGTCGGCCGACTACCTATTGGGCCTTACGGACTATATCGAACCGCAAGAGCCCAGCAGCAATGCTCGCGAGTTGCTCAATTACGAGCAGCTTCACTGGGATGGCATTCCATTGGAGGAAGAAGATCTGGAGCTCGTGCGACGACTCCTTGAGCGTGTCGTGAAGGACCGCTCGACGCGCAATCTGTAACGGCGGTCGGCCATGCGTGTCTAACCCCCGCCCGCGTGGCTGTCCCTCTCTCACAGCTTGGCCTGGATCCGGTGCGCCGCGCGTTCGCGGATCGAGGCCTTCGTTTGTTCATACTCCTGATCCCAGGACTGGCCTGCGGCGAAGCTCAGCTTCGCCTTTTTGAATGCCGCCTCCGCCTGCGCCACCAGCTGCTCGTACTGCCGGTCGCAGCGTTGCTCGGCTGCATCGATCTCGGCCAGCAGATCTTGCTCGGCGGCGCCCTGTGCCGATACATGGCTGCTCTCCTCGAGCAGCGTCAGGATCTCGCCAAGCATCCGCTCGGCCTCCTGCAGGCAGCTCGTCTTCAACGTCTGCAGCTGCCGATGATACGATGCGGTGAGCTGCTCGGCGCGGCTGGCGGACTATGCGCCC
>NZ_BFBX01000023.1:0-294 GCF_003851045.1 Paenibacillus sp. 598K
CCCCGCATCTGCGAGAATCGACCCAGCTGATCCCGATAATAGCTGTCGTCCGACTGATTGGCCGTCGCCAGATGCGTATAGACCCCCGCCACCTCGATGTCGCGCGCGCGCAGCCAAGGCGCGAGCGCCGCAGGCCGATCCGGCCCATGCCGGTATCCAGCTTGAGGTGGACCTGCAGCGGCTCGCTGCTCCGCTTGCTGGCGCGCATCTCGCGCAGCCAGGTGGCCTGGAACACCGGCACCGCGATCCGGTAGCGCGCCGCGCGGTCCGCCTCGGACGGATGCGGCGGCGTCA
>NZ_BFBX01000023.1:382-26041 GCF_003851045.1 Paenibacillus sp. 598K
CGCCGATCCCCGCCTCGCGCAGCCGCACGCCCTCCTCCAGCTGGCTGACGGCCAGCTCGTCCGCCCCGGCGCGGACCGCCGCGCGGGCGACCTCCAGCAGACCGTGGCCGTAGCCGTCCGCCTTGACCGCCGCCATGAAGCGGCAATGCTCCGGCAGCCGCTTGCGCAGCAGCCGCACATTGCGCTCCAGCGCCTCCAGATCGACCTCCGCCCACGTCCACACTGCCGGCCGGCTCATCGGACGGCCTCCCGCTCGCGCGCATAGGCCAGCAGCTCGTCGACGAGCGCCTCCAGCTTGAGCGAGCGCGAGCCCTTGACCAGGACGATGCAGTCGCCCTCCGCCTCGTCCCGCAGTGCCGCCATCAGCTCGGCACGCTCGTCTTCGCCGAAGGCGGTCACTGCGCCTGCCGGGTAGCAAGGCGATGCGGCAGCGGCGATGAGGGCTGCCGATGCGCCGATCGTCAGCACCCTGTCGATGCGGCTCGGATCGAGTCCCTCGCCGATCGCCGTGTGCAGCGCGTCGCTCTCCTCGCCGAGCTCGACCATGCTGCCGATGACAGCGACCTTGCGCTTGTGCGGCTGCAATGTCATCAGCGTCTCGAGCGCGGCGCGCAGGCTCGGCGGATTGGACTTGTAGGCGTCGTTGATGACCATCAGATTGCCGACGGCGGCCATCTCCTGACGCATCCCCGTCGCCTCCACCCGCAGCAGCCCTTGACGCACTTGCTCTGGCGTCAGCCCGAGATGACGGGCGGCGGCGATCGCGCCGAGCGCATTGAGCAGCTGATGCTTGCCGAGCATCGGCAGGAACAGCGGGCCATACGCAGGATCGTTCACCGTAAAGGTGATGCCCGCCTCGCTCAGCTTCCAGCTCGTCGGATGCAGCGCATGCCGCTCCGCCTCGCCGAATGCCAGCCGCTCGACCTCGGGATCCAGCTCCGCCAGACGGCCCGTCAGCAGCGGATTGTCCGCATTATAGATAAACAGTCCCTCCGACACCAGACCCTCGAGAATCTCCAGCTTCGCCTCAGCGATCCGCTCCCGCGTATGCAGATCGGCCAGATGCACCTCGCTAACGCTCGTGATGATCGCCACATCGGGACGCGCCAGCGTCGACAGCAGCGCGATCTCGCGCAGCCCGGACATCCCCATCTCGACGACGGCCATCTCGGTCTCCTCGGCCAGCGACAGCAGCGTCAGCGGGACGCCCAGCTCGTTGTTCAGATTGCCAGCCGTCTTCTGCGTCCGGTAAGCCACGCTGAGCAAGCCTGCGAGGATGTCCTTGGTCGACGTCTTGCCGTTGCTGCCGGTGATGCCGACCACCCGCGTCGACAGCAGACGCCGATACACCGCGGCCAGCTGCTGCAGCGCCGCTACCGTGTCGTCGACGATCAGCAGGGGCACGCCGGCTGGCGGCTCGCCCTCGCTCGCTCCCCAGAGCGCTGCGGCCGCGCCGCTAGCGATCGCCTCCCTCACATAGTCGTGACCGTTGAAGCGCGGCCCGCGGATCGGGATATACAGGTTGCCGGGCTGGATCGTCCGCGTGTCGGTCGATACGCCATGCACCATGATCTCGCCCGTCGCACCCCGCAGCCGGTCGCCGCCCAGCTCCAGCATGACGCCGATACTCCCAAGCGTACGACGGATCATACGAGCACCTCCTGCCGCAGCAGCGGCTGTCGCGTGAGCGCCAGCGCGATCAGGCGATCGATCAGCTCCGTATAGGCGATGCCGTCCGTCTCGCGCCAGAGCGCCGGGTACATGCTGATCGCCGTGAAGCCCGGCAGCGTGTTGACCTCATTGAGATACGCGCGTCCGTCATCCGTGACGAAAAAGTCGATCCGCATCAGTCCCGCGCCATCCAGCGCACGGAACGTCCGGATCGCCGTCTCGCGTAGCGCCTCGTCGAGCTCCGGCGTCAGGCGCGCGGGGATCTGCTGGACGAGTCCGCCTTGCACGTACTTCTTGTCATAGTCAAAAAAGTCCGGCTCGCGAATAAACTCGCCGCCCACCGAGCAGCGCGGCTCCTCCTGGCCGATGACCGCATACTGCACCTCGCGCCCGACGATCTCGCACTCGATGACCAGCTTCGCATCATAGCGCAGCGCCAACTCAATCCCGGCCAGCAGCTGCTCGCGATCGGCGCAGCGGCTGATGCCGATGCTCGAGCCGAGGTTGGCCGGCTTCACGTAGCAAGGATAGCCGATCTCCTGCTCCAGCTCCTGGAGCGCCTCCTCGCGCTTCGTCTCCCAGCGCTGCTGCCGCAGCTCGACATAACGCGCCTGCCGGATGCCGTGCGTCTCCAGGATGCGCTTGGTCATCAGCTTGTCCATGCCGACGGCGGACGCCAGCACCCCATTGCCGACATAAGGCAACCCCGCCAGCTCCAGCAGCCCCTGCAGCGTGCCATCCTCGCCGCCTGGTCCGTGCAGCACCGGGAAGACGACGCATGGCTGCTCCCCCATCTCGGCCAGGATCGCCCCGATCGAGGCCGCCTTCGACGTATGCTCCGGCATCCGCCGCAGCTGCTCGGGCTGCGTCAGCTCGCCTTCGAGCGGCCAGGGCGCGCACCAGAGTCCCTCGCGTGTAATATAGACCGGCCGGACCTCATAGCGGCTCCGGTCGACCGCCTGCAGCACCGTCATTGCCGTCTTGAGCGATACCTCGTGCTCGGCAGATTGTCCACCATATACAATATAGAGATTCGTCGCCATCCTGCTGCGCCTCCCATGTAGATCTCGTATTTTAGGGCGGTCGACCAGCGACCGCCCGCTCTATCTACAGTATGGAGGGACACCTTTAAGACGCCGATAAGGAATGTTAATTTATTTCTTACGAATTCCTTAATATCTCTGAAGCCGACGGCACGCAGCCTTCAACCACGAGCCTCCGCTTACCTGACGAACTGAAAATACCAGTTATGGTCCGCCGTGCCGTTATCAGGCACATCGGCATAGATGACCGGATTTTGAAACGTCGTTTGATCTTGCCCCGATATAGGAGTAACGGACGACATCAACACAATTACCAATGTAAGCGATATCAACAATAAATAGCTTTTAGCCCTCAATTTTTCACCTCGACTCTTGTTTGATTTGCAAGTACCATTTATGTTGCACCAACAGACCTGCGTATGGTGTTACCCGTTCCCCCTCCTCTCCCCATTCATTTAATCAAATATTTTACATTTTTTCAAATAAAGAAATAAACCCTTTCTCGAGGCAATGGAGAGGGCTTATTTATGGTATGATTAGACTTAGATTAACTTGGGAAGATCCGCAGCTGCATTACTGCAGAGGCTCGACCGTGACGGCAGCCTGCTTGCCGCTCATCTGGATGCCTGATTGCGCCTTGCCGATCTCGCGCAGATCGGCGAGCAGCCGCTGCAGCAGCGCCTTGGCCTGCTCTGACTCGCCCTTACGGCCTTGCAGCTTGACGACGAGCTGTGCGAGATGGCCTGCCTGCAGCAGCTTCGCAGCCTGTCGCTGCTTCGTATCGTAGTCATGCTCCTCGATCGCAGCGGTCAACCGGATCTCCTTGACCTTGCGCTCGGCTCCCGGGCTCCTCTGCGTCAGCGGAGCCTGCTGCTTGGCCTGGCCGCGAGCGACGAGCCGACAGGGCGGCGGGCTGCTCATCAGCGTGTCGCAGACGAGATCGGCCTTGGCCTGGCGAGCCAGTGCCAGCGCTTCGTCGCGCGAGACGACGCCAAGCGGTTCGCCGCCGATGCCGGTCAGCAGCACTTCAGCGGCGCGGATTTTTTCGTTTTTTAACATCGTTAACGACTCCTTTCGCGAGCCTAATTTCTGTCATAAGGTTGGTCCGACTTGGATAAACTAACAAACAGAGCCAAACGATGGCGCTCCTACACAGTCACTCGCCAAAACTTAAGTTGATCAGGAGGGGTTTTCATGTACTATTCCAAGAAAAACGCCGAACCCGTACCGGAAGAACAAACATCGATCTGGTCCTGTCAAAGCGATGGCTGCTCCTGTTGGA
The DNA here is from genome assembly GCF_003851045.1 of Paenibacillus sp. 598K. Classification (GTDB taxonomy): domain Bacteria; phylum Bacillota; class Bacilli; order Paenibacillales; family Paenibacillaceae; genus Paenibacillus_D. The sequence continues at coordinate 4,379 of NZ_BFBX01000023.1, forward strand.
TGAGGGATAGCTTCTCCTTCGATACCAACCCGAGCTGTCCAATCTGCGGCTCCGAGATGCAAGCCGACTCGCGGATGCTGCCCGTACTCAAAAAATAGCAGCTCCACACCTGTCTTCAACTCGCCAGCGGGTGCGATGGGGACAAGTCGCCTTCAGGCAGGCTTGGATCGCCGCTTGTCCCGGTTATCGACGGTCCCCTCGGGGGCCGCTCTCGGCCATAGCCCACGCGTCAAAAGGCGGTACCGGACGATACTGTCCGTTGTACCGCCTCTTTCACATGCGCTACTGAAAATCCGATTCTAGCCGCTTCATGAACTCCTCCGCCGCGCTATAGCCCTGCTGACGCAGGTACCAGTTGTTGGCCGCCGCCTCGATCAATCCTGCCACATCGCGTCCCGGCTGCAGCTGAACCTCGATATGCGGCACCTTGACCCCCATATAATCGGTAAATTTCTCATCGAGCTCGAGCTCGTTGTTGAGCGCATCGTCCTTCCATTTGGTCAGCTCGATATCGAGCGTGATGCGCGTCTCCTCCTGGAATGCCCTGCGCCCATACAGCCGCGAGACGTTGATCAGACCGATGCTGCGCAGCGCCAAAAATTCCTTCGTCGATTCGTTATGCGTGCCGAGGATCGTCTGCGGACTAAGCTTTTTGAGGACGACAATATCATCGGCAACCAACCGATGGCCACGCCGGATCAAGGTGTGCGCGGTTTCGCTTTTGCCGACGCCGGACTTGCCCCGCAGCAGGATGCCGATCCCCGAGACGTTGACGCAGACCCCGTGGATCGAGATCTCCTCCGCCAGATGCTTCACCAGAAAAGCGTCCAGCCGGGCGATGAACTCGCTTGTCCGCGCCCCTGTGCGCAGCAGCGGGATGCCCTCCAGCTCGCAATATTTCGTCAGATACTTCAGGCCGTCCTGATTGCTCGTGACGATAAAGCATGGCGGATGGTATTTGACGATATTGCCGATATGATGATTGCGTTCCTCTTCGGTCAAGGTGTGGAGATAGTTGATCTCCTTTTTGCCGAGGATCTGGACATGCTCCTGCGGGAAAAAATCAAAGTACCCGACAAACTCCAGCCCCGGCCGGTGCGGCCTGGCTTTGGTAATCTGGCGATGCACTTGCTCCTCCCCGGCGATAATCTCCAGCGAAAACCGCTGGGCGAGCTCTTGTACGGTAATGGCTTTCACCAAGCTGCTGCCTCCTCTCCAATGGACCTGGAACGCGTATGAGATAGTTAATTCTACATGAGCTCGCATTTCCCTTCAACCTGACTTCTTACCCAGGTTTACTATCGGCTAAACTACCTTTATACTTAATTGTATGCTTACAGAAAACGAATACATGGTGATAGAGGTGACCCCACGATGGACGTAAAACAGGCATTCACAACCCTCGGCCTGCCCGAGGATGCGGATAAGGATGCAGTCGAAAAACGGTATACGCTGCTCATCAAGCAGGCCCGCACGCAGCAGCGGCGCGAGGAAGCCGGCGAGTCAGTGGCCGACAAGATCGATCTCGACCTCGTCAACCAGGCCTACAAGCTGGTGCTTGAGCTGGAAAAGCAACAAGAGGTCGAAGCATTTAATGCCAATAAATACGGCAAGTACAAAAAAATGGCCGGCTCTGCCGAGAAGGCCGATCATTTCTTCAGCTATTACAAATGGCATCTGATCGTCGGCGTCCTTATTGTAGTCGGTATTATTTATGGCATTAACAGCTATCTGGACCGCCAGGAGGAGAAGCGCCTCGAAGCGCTGCGCCCGCCGATCGATCTAAGCTTCATGCTGTACGGCAACTTCTTCCTCGAGGAAGGAAGTCAGGACATCGTGCCGCTCGAGGAAGCGATGCTCGCTTACTTCCCGGAGTGGAAACGCGTGAAGGGCGTCCTCACCTATCTGCCGGGCGAGCAAGGCTCGGCCCAGGATGCGGCGCTCGTCCAGAAGGCGATGATCATGCTGATGACAGAGAAAAGCGACATCTATCTGATCGATGAAAACAACTTCGAGCAGTTGGCCCGTCAGGGATTGCTGATGCCGCTCGAGGACGAGGTAGCTGGCCCCCTCGCGCCGTACGTCACCGACGACATGCTGCGCAAGGCGGCGACCGAGGAGGACACCTCCCCGCGCGTATACGGCATCAAGCTCGGCGAGACCAAGCTCATGCAGGAGCTGCCGCTCATCTACCGCGATATGGTCGTCGGCATCCGCGGCATCGACCCGGAGCACCCGGACAACGCCAAGCTGTTCCTTGAGCGCTTCCTGAGTGGCGAGGTGCCAGCGGCGCCGCCAGCCTCGGAGGAGAGCGGCGCGGACGACGCCGAGGCGGAGTCGTCTGGTGACGCTGCGTCGAGCGAGGCCGAGGCGCAAGACAATGCAGCTTGAGGCGTGACGTCTGGCCGATCGATCGATTCGTCTATGGTCCTCCCGGGTAATGAGGGGAGAAAACCTGAGAGGAGTCGATGATCGAATGAAAACCATGTACAAAACGGAAGTAACGTCGCACGGCGGCCGTGAGGGTACGGTCCGTTCGTCAGATGGCCATCTCGAGCTGCAGGTCGGCATGCCCGGCGCGGGCGGCGACGCCACCAACCCCGAGCAGTTGTTCGCCGCAGGCTATGCCGCCTGCTACCATAGCGCGCTCAAGAGCATCGCTCAGAGCAAGAAGATCGACACCGAGGGCTCGGAAGTGATCGCCCACGTCTCGCTCCACAAAGGCGACGACGGCTACATGCTGTCTGCAGTCCTGGAGGTCAAGATCCCCGGACTGGACGAGTCCCAGATCATGGAGCTCGCCGAGGCGGCCCACCAGATGTGCCCCTACTCCAAGGCGACGCGCGGCAACATCGCCGTCGACTTGAAGGCGACGACAGTTTAAAGATACGGACGAGGAATTTAAGATACGTTGGAAAAACGATGAAGTTCATGCAAGAAGAGGCCCAGGGCGATGAGCGCTCGGGCCTCTTTTTTTTGCTACTCCGATGATGGGAGAGTCTGCGGGCTACAGCCCGCTCAGTAGATCGACGTTCAGGAAGTTGCCGTTGCCTCTGGCGCTGTCGTAGCCGAGCTGGATCGTGTTGGAGCCGGCATTGAGCGGCACTGCAAGCGTTACAGTGTTCCAATTGCCCCAGCCGGAGGTTCCGCTGAAGCTCAGATTGTTGGCTACATCCACCCCGTTGACGCGTACATACCGCGAGGCGTTGCCCGCTCCGGCCGCATACCGGAAGGTGATCGTACGCGTGCCGGCGGCGTTCTGGTTGACGTAGAAATCAAGCGACGTGCCGCTCGTATTCCATCCGGCGACATAGCCGCGTCCGGTGTAGCCGCCCTGCGTGCTCTCGTTGATCATGCCGCCGCCGCTCGCCAGCGTCCGTCTCGCATTCTCGGCTTCATAGGCGCCATTGCCGGCGATATAGCCGGTGTAGTTGTCCGGCGGCGTCAATTGCAGGATCGAGACGCCCGCCGCTGCAGCCAGACTCTGGACATAGCTTGAGCCCGTCGGCCGCAGCCAGTCGCTGCCGATGATCTTGTCGCTGGCGCGGCGGTGGTTCCACGCCTGGGTCGCATTCTGCTGCAGGAAGTTCAGGTATTGCGACTGACCTCCGATCGTCCGCAGCCGATTGAGGTTGCGCGCGAAGATCATCTTGAAGCCGGGGGCATCGTTTTCGCCTTCATACATGAGCGTCTGCGCCGAGACCATATTGTTGATCACGTACGTTGCCGCCGTGTTGGCATCTGCGATATAGGCGGTGTTGCCCGTCGCCTCATAGAGGGAGACAGCAGCACCCAGATAGTTGCCGTAGTTGTACGAGAAGTCCCAGTCGATGACCGTGCCTGCTCCCGGTCCTTGCAGGTGATCGTTGATTTTGCTGCCCGAGACGAGCTTGCTCTTCACCCAGTTGTAGATCTGTGTCGCCTTCGTCAGATAGACGCTGTCGCCGGTCGCCTGGTACAGCTTCACGGCGGTGATGACCATGGGCGCGTTGGTCGCTACATTTTTTTGCGCATTGGACGAAGCGTTGGGATCGTGCGCATCGCGCCGCCACCAGATGCCGCCGCCGTAGTAGCTCGTATCCCACTCCTCGTAGATGCGGTCGAACAGTAACGAACCGCGGTTGCGATACTCCGCCGTCCCCGTCAGTTGGTAGGCCCGCAGAGACGCCAGCGCCCACCAGCCGAGATCGTCGTTGAACTTGTTCGCCATCATATCGGGGTATTTGAGATTAAAGCCTGCGTAGACATCGTCGATCAGCGCCCGATACACCGGATCGCCGGTCCGTTCGTAGGCGTCCATCACCGTCTCCCACAGTTGGGCTCCCCACCAGAAGTCCGTATAGAGTCCGCCGTCCGGCCCATGCGCATGCTCGGGGTGGATCAAGTGATCGCTGTTGGTATAGAAGTATTTGGCCGCCGGGTCATAGAACACAGCGATAAAAGCGTCCATCGCGTCCTTGGCGTTTGACGCCGTGAAGGCCTCGGCCTTGCGGCCGCCGTGTGGGGCGAGCAAGGCCAGGACGAGCATAGCCGCCACAGCAAGCGTCAATCGTTTTCTCCAGACCATCATGAACACACCTCATCTCCAAAAGATCATTATCCTTTGCTTGTGTCGATCTCATGATGTGCGGCAAGACAGGCAAGCGCCTCGGCCAGCATGACGGCGCTCAGTTGCACGCTGAGCTGAACGTCTCCGACGGGCCGCGCCTCCCACCCAGGACCGGCGAGGCCCGTATCGGGATCAAGCCCGGACGACCAGAGTGTCTCGCCGTTGCGCAGCAGGATGTGCCGCCATGCCGCTCCTTCCTCCGTCTGCAGGAGCATGCGGGCGATATACCGTACCAGGATGCCCTTGAACAAGCCCGTATCATCGATGCCTTCATCGGGCAGCATGCTCGTCTGCGGATCGACGTAACGCGCGCGGGCCGCAGTCGCCGTCTGCGTTGCCTCCGCCAGATACGACGCTTCTCCGGTACACGTATGCAGCTCAAGCCCCGCGCCGATCATGACGCCCTGACAGTAGGTGAACGTCCACTCCTTGTCGATGGCCCCGTCTCCTAGACGATTGATACCGTCCCAGACGAAGCCGGTCTGCGGATCGACCAGATGCTCCCGGTTCCAGGCATAGATGCGGCGGGCCCAAGCGAGATCCTCGGGATCACCGAATCGTTGATGCAGACGGGCAGCCAGGATGGCTGCCGGGGCATTGGCCGGGGTATTCTTGTAATCAAGCTGATCCTTCTTCCACGCCATCCCCCCGCCCATATGACTGTTCCAGGCGGTCCGGATGTCTGTCCACAGCTCGCTCACGCGCTCGCGGTACAGCCGATCGCCGGTGGCGTCGTAGACCCGCAGCAGCGCGAGGGCGAGCCATTCCATATCATCATAGTAGTTGTGCAGGAAGGTATCGCCGTTGATCCGGCGCAGATGGCTCGCGAGGTAATCGATCCGTTCCAGATAAGTGCGGTCCTGCGACCGCTCGTAGCCATCCATCCAGACATCGATGACATGAGCTTGCCACCAGTAATAGAAATTGTCGCCGGGCTTCGCGGCCGAGACCGGGTGCCATTGTGCCAGGATGCCGCTCTCGTCGTCGCGATAGTTGGCATACAGCCGCTCCTGCAGCCACTCCGCACGCTCGGACCACAGCAGCTGTCCGCCGCCCCTCACCTCCCCTCCAGCAAGGCTGCCGTCTCCAGCAGGATGACGCCGCTCAGTTGCGTGCTAAGCTCAATGTCGCCGGTCGGCCGCTCGTCCCAGGCGCCGCCGAACAACGCGCCTTCGCCGCGCCCTTGCTCCCAGAGCATCCGGGCATTGGCCCGGATGACCTGAGCTGCGTCGGTGCGAGCTTCGGGCAATAGCGCCAACTGCCCGGCGTACCGGGCAAAGATACCCTTGAACAAACCGCCGTCGCCCGTTCCCTCCAGCGGGAGCAGCCGGTCATCGGGGCGGGTCAGCTCCTCGACTGCCGCCCGCCAGGTGCGCTCGGCGTCGGCTTGGTACTGCGGATCGCCCGTCAGCCGGTACAGCTCGACCGCAGCGCCGATGTAGACGCCCTGGCAATAGGTGAATTTCCATTCCTTGTCGATCGCGCCGTCCTGCAGCCGGTTCATGCCGTCCCAGACGAAGCCGGTGGCCGGATCGACCAGCGCCTCCCGCAGCCAATGATAGATCTTCCTGGCCCACGCCAGATCCTCCGGGTCGCCGAAGGCGTCGTAAAGGCGCGCCGCCAGGATCGCCGCCGGCGCATTAGCCGGCGTGTTCTTGTAATCGAGCTGCGTCTTCTGCCAGGCGATGCCGCCGCCCATATGCTCGTTCCAGCCGGTCTGGATATCCGCCCACAGCAGCAGCGCCGCCGCCTTGTAGCGCTCCTCGCCCGTCGCCCGGTAGGCGCGCAGCCAGCCGATCGCCATCCATTCCATATCGTCGTACAGCGTATTGGGCCAGGACCCGCCGTTGCGCGCCAGCAGTCCGTCATAGAGCTCGCTCAGCCGATCCGCATAGCGGCGCTCGCCTGTCCGCTCTAGTCCGTCCGTCAACGCTTCGACGGCATGGGCCATCCACCAGTAATGAAAAATCGTGTTGCAGGCGCCGTCCGGGCATGGCGTCTGGATGTTGTACATCCGGATCGCCGGATTCCAGAAGTAGCGCTCCAGCGCCTGCTGGGCCTCGTCCGCTTGGGTCTGCCAGGAGGCAGGCAACGTCTCTTGTCTTGTTTCGTTCATCCTTTGTGTCCCCTTCCCTTGATGTAGCCAGGCTAGCCCTTGACGCCGCTGAAGGCGATGCCTTGGACAAAGTAACGCTGCAGCAGCAGGAACAACGCGAGGATCGGTGCGATCGCCACAAGGGCGCCGGCCATCATCGGACCAAAGTCGGTCTGATAGTTGTACGAGAATGCCTGCAGTCCCATCTGAATCGTGTGCTTGGCCGGATCATTGAGGACGATCATCGGCCACAGGAAGCTGTTCCACCCGGCCTGGAACGTGAAGATGCCCAGCGTCGCCAGCGCCGGCGCCGTCAGCGGCAGGTAGATGCGCCAGAAGATGCGGAACTCGCCCGCGCCTTCGATACGCGCCACCTCGAGCATGTCGCTCGGCAGCGAGACGAAGAACTGACGCATGAAAAATACGGCAAACGATCCCGATGCTCCCGGCAGGATGACGCCCCAGATCGTATTCATCAGGCCGAAGCCGCCCTCGCCCTGCAGATTATTGCCGCCGAGCAGCGGGAAATGCTGAAGCACATACACGCTCGGAATCATGGTGACGATGCCGGGAATCATCATCGCCGCCAGCAGGATACGAAAGAGCGGCTGGTTGAGCCGGAACTTTAACTTGGCAAAGGCATAGCCGCTGAGGGAGCCGAAGAACAGATTAAACGCGACACCGAGCACTGCAAGCACAAAGGAATTCCAGAAATAGAGGCCAAAAGGCACCGTCGTAAACGCCGTGACGAAATGATCGAAGGTGATGCTGCTCGGGATCCACTGGATCGGGACTGTAAAAATCTCTTCATCCGGCTTGATCGCGGTTAACAAGCTCCAATAAAATGGTAAAAACATGACAATGGCTACGATCGAGCTGAACAGATAAAACAGCGCCCGCCTGAGCGCTCTCGCCCTGGTTAAGCTTCCGGTTGCTTCCACTTGGATTCCACCTCCTAGATCACCGATTCTTCCGCTTTGGTGACCCTCATGTTGATCAGCGAGAAGATAAGAATCGCCATCGCCAGTACGAATGCCTGGGCCGAGGCATAGCCCATCTGCAGTTGGTTGAAGCCCTGCTGGTAGATCAGGTAGACCGGCGTCTTCGTCACATTAGCCGGGCCGCCTTGGGTCAGGACGAACGCCTGGTCGAACAATTGCAGCGCCCCGATGATCGCCATCGTGCTGACGAGGAAGGTCGTCGGCCGCAGCTGCGGCCAGGTAATATACCTCACCATATCCCATCGGTTCGCCCCGTCCAGCCGCGCCGACTCGTACAGATGATCCGGCACGCCCTGCAATCCTGCCAGATAGATGATCATATTGGCCCCGACCGACTGCCAGAGCGTAACGAGTACGATGGCCAGCATCGCCGTCTCCGTCTGCGCCACCCATGCCGGACCGGTGATGCCGATATAGGAGAGCAGCCCGTTGACCAGACCGAACTCCGGGTGGAGCAGCCATAGCCATACCGTCGCCGCCGCCACTGCCGAGGTCAGCGTAGGCAAGTAATAGAAGGTTCGGAACAGCTTGATCCCGCGCCAGACGCGATTGACCAGCAGACCCAAGCCAAAGGACAGGACGATGTTAAGCGGCACGAAGATCACCGCGTACAACAGCACATTGCGGAAAGTGAGCCAGAGCAGGCTGTCGTCCCACAGTCTGCGGTAATTGTCCAGCCCGACCCAGTCCATCCGGCTGAGCACATCATAGTTGGTAAAGCTGAGGTACAAGGCCATCGCCACAGGGATGATCGTAAAAACGATAAATAACAGCATAGTCGGCGTGATGAACAAATAGGCGGTTCTTGCCTGATGACGCTCCAGCTTGTTGATCGTTGACATTGCAAAACCTCCCCCTCTCGCAGGAGCCTATCCGCCCAAGCATCCCCGGCTAATGCCCCTCACAGGATACGACTGACGGGGATGGATAGCGCCCTGCTACTTGACGACCTCGTTATCCTTCAGCAGCTTGTCGCCCTGTGTCTGCGACTTGGCCAGCGTATCCTCGGCGCTCTGCTTGTTCTGGATGAACAGCTCCAGATTCGGGATCAGGCCATCCACCTCCATGACGGAGTAGCCCGGATGCCGCGGACGTATCTTGGCGAACTCGAGCGTCTCCAGGAACGGCTGCCATTGCGGGTCGTCCGCGAAAAACGGGTCCTCGAGCGCTGGCTTGTAGCCCGGCAAATTAAGCGAGGTCTGCGCCCACAGCATGGCGTTGTCCTTGTTGGCCAACCACCAGGTGATGAACTCCCAGGCTTCGTCCTTGTGCTTCGACCCCTCGGGGATGACGAGGCCGAAGCCGCCCATCACGCTAGCCCGGTCGCCATTGGGTCCTGCAGGCGGCGGCACGACGCCAAAGTCCAGCTCGCTGCCATACTTCTGATAGGTGCTCAGCATCCATGGACCGGTGAAGTGCATCGCCAGCCGACCGGTTACGAACGCATCCGTGCCTTCGCCCAGTCCCTGCTCAAAGCCGATCTTGTACACCTTATCCTGATTCATCAGACGATCCCAGAACGACAGCACAGCCAGCCCCTGCTCGTTGTTGAAGTTGGTCTTGCCGTCTTCAGTCAGCATCTGGCCGCCCGCTTGCTGCAGATACATGTTGAACAATCCCGGATCGCTCATCGAGAAGCCTGCCACCTCCAGCCGGTCGCCGTTCCACTTGGTCAGCGTCTTGGCGGCCTCCGCCAGCTCTTCCCATGTCGTCGGCGGCTCCAGTCCCGCGTCCTCCAGCATCTTCTTGTTGTAGAACAACGCCCGCGCATCGACCGTAAGCGGCAGGCCATACAGCTTGTCGTCGTAAGTCAGCTCCTTGAGCGACTCCTCAAAGTAGTGGTCGCGCTCGATGCCGTCGCGGGCCATCAGCTCGTCGATCGGATGCAGGACGTTCTTCGGTGCGTAGAGCGACGTGCGCCAGCGGTCCCAGAACAGGATGTCCGGCGAGCCGCCCGAGGTCGCGGAGGTCAGGAACTTGGTGATCATATCCTGCTGCAGCACATACTTCACGCGGATTCGGTCCTGCGATTCGTTGAAGGCCTTTACCATCGTCTCGAATTGGACCTGGCCTTCGCCGCCCCAGTCGCCCCAGAAGGTCAGCTCGACCGGATTGCCGCCAGAGCTGCCGCCGTCAGCGCCGGGACTTGTGCCGCCCTCGCTTGCGCCTCCGTCGCTATTGCCGCTGCAGCCGGCAATCATCGCAGCCGTCAGGATGGTACCCGTCAAGGTCATCCATTTCTTTTTCATCTGTGTTGCCTCCCTTTTTTTGTTAGCCGACCACCGTTTGAATGCGTTTGCATACGGATCGGCCAGGATCAGCCTGAACTGCCGCTCCACGAGCCCCGGGATTATTTCCACAGCCTCGGTGCCTTCGACGACGGCGATCATGCGTAATGGGTAACGCTTACACGAGTTAGTATATTGGCATATTAACCTAATGTCAATATTTATTTATTCCATGTTTTTTGCAAGCTAATATAACAGATATGCGAATGTCATGGGCTTGATGCATACGAGGCATCCCCCCTTAAGACCATAGAAAAAAGGCTTCCCGCAGGAAGCCGTGGATAACCATAGGTCAGGGACGCGCCGGTCCCGTCGAATCGCCGAGGATAAGCTCGGCATCGAGCTGCGTCTTATTGGGCACAACATCGCCTCGCATGATGCGCAGGACATTCTCGACCGCGAGGCGTCCGATCCGCTCCTCGCTTTGCCGGATATGGGTGAAGGCGTATCCGCCCCCTAACCAGGTGGCAGGCGAATCAAAGCAGACGATGGAGTAATCCTCGGGGATGCGGCAGCCGAGCCGCTCGATCGCCACCTTGGCCAGCAGCGCGATATTATACTCCACCGCAAACACAGCGGTAATCGCCGGATGCCGCTGCAGATGCTCCATGATGATAGCGATGTCCCGTTCGATGTTATTCTCATTAAATGAATCCGGCAAGGTAGAGGTAATATTGCTCGCCCACAGCGCTCGGTCGACGATGACCCCCTGCTCGGCGTGTGCCTGGATGAACCCCTCGATGCGCTCTTCGACCGCCGTGGTGTCCATGGGCGGCGGCGAGAGAAAGGCGATGTGACGATGCCCGAGGCCAAATAAATATTCGGTCGCGTTGCGAGCGGCAGCGGCATGCGCGGTGGCGATCGAAGCGGCAGCCACCCCCTTCAGATGGCGATCGACGAGCACAAGCGGGAAGCGCTCGATGACCAGCTTCAGAATCTCCGCATTAAAGTACTCGCCCTGCGCCGGGAAGATGATCAGGCCGTCCACGCCAAGCTTCAGCAGCTTCTGGATCGACTGCTCCTCATGTTCCGGAATCCCGAACGAGCGGCGCAGCACTAGGAAGCAGTCATGCTCGCGAGCAGCCTCCTCCATGCCATAGATCAGGCCGGTGCCGTAGCTGTTGCCGAAGTCGGTAATGACCAGACCGATGGTGACCATCTCCTCGACGGGCGCTGCTGTCTGACGCTCCTGCAGCGCGACTGCGCTGCCGGCAAAATCCCGCTCCGCGTCGGCGACGAACGAGCCCTTGCCTGGCTTGCGGATGATCAGCCGCTCGGCCGCCAGCAGCTCCAGCGCCTTCTTGCTGGTGATCCGGCTCACGCCGTACTCTTCGGCTAGCTCCTTCTCCGACGGGATACGGTCGCCGATGCCGTATTTCGCCGTCAGGATATCCTGCTTGACGTTTTCAAAAATTTTCTCGTATAGCGGTTTGGAGGATGGCTCATCCATCATGATCCCTCATTTCGATCACCCTACTGCACGTACGGCTCATAATAATATATCATGATATATTACTATATTGCTTTTGGCAACCTTCTTTCAAAAGATCGCGCCCTAACGCTACAAGAAATTATACTTCGTCTATTGACAGCTCACTTCATTGGTTGTATGGTTAGTTACAAGAGTAATTAACCAATGTGGTGGTGAAGCAATGAGTTCACTAATCGGAGATGATCGTCCGATCTTCGCCCAGATTGCCGAGCGGATCGAGAACGATATCATTGACGGGGTTTTGCTGGAGGAATCACAGGTGCCCTCGACCAACCAGTTTGCCGCCTATTACAAGATTAATCCCGCTACGGCGGCCAAAGGCGTCAATCTGCTCGTCGATCAAGGCATCCTGTACAAGAAACGGGGGATTGGCATGTTCGTAGCCGAAGGGGCGCGCTCCACGCTGCTGGAGATGCGCAAGGAACAATTTTATGAGCAATACGTCGTCAGCATGCTGGCGGAGGCTCGCAAGCTGGGCATTACCGAGGCGCAGCTCGCTCAGATGATCCAACGGGGAGGAATGCTCAAATGACCATCGTCGCAGAAGTAAAAGGCTTAACCAAACGGTATAAAGATACGACCGCCATTAACGACATTCACTTCGCGCTCGAGGAAAACAAAATCTACGGTCTGCTCGGCCGCAACGGCGCTGGCAAGACGACGATCATGCATCTGCTGACCGCGCAGGCGTTTGCCACAAGCGGCGAGATCCGCGTGTTCGGCGAGCATCCGTACGAGAATCACCGCGTGCTCAGCAAGATCTGCTTTATCAAGGAGAGTCAGCGCTATCCCGACGCCTTCCGGGTCGTGGACGCCCTGGCAGTTGCCGCCTCGATGTATCCGAACTGGGACCCGGCGTTTGCCGACGAACTGGTCGAGCAATTCGCGCTGCCTCGCAAGCGCGCCATCAAAAAGCTCTCGCGCGGCATGCTCTCCTCGGTCGGCATCATCATCGGTCTGGCGAGCCGAGCGCCGCTGACGATCTTCGATGAGCCCTACCTTGGTCTCGATGCGGTGGCTCGCCAGATGTTCTATGATCTGCTGCTCGAGGATTACAGCTCGCATCCGAGGACGATCGTGCTCTCTACGCATCTGATCGACGAGGTGAGCCGGATGCTCGAGCATGTCCTCGTCGTCGACAAGGGGCGGCTCATCATTGACGAGGACACCGACACCTTGCGCAATTACGCCTTTACGCTGGCCGGACCGGCAGCCAAGGTCGAGCCCTTCCTCGCTGGCCGGCGGGTGACGCGCCGCGAGCCTCTGGGCAGCTTTATGACGGCGACCGTCATCGGCGAGCTATCCCCGGCTGACCGACAGCATATCGACGCCGAGGGGCTGGAGCTGCTGCCGGTGTCGCTGCAGCAACTTATCGTACAGCTCACCCAACAACCAAGTACGCCACAGGAGGCGGTTAACCGATGAATCGTACAGCCAATATTGTCCGGATGCACCTGCGCAACCCCTTCATGCTGCTCGCGCTCCCATGGATTATCATCTTGTCCAGCTTCACGATCAACTTTATTATTAGCCTGTTCATCGGCGAACAGCTATTTACCGGCGGTATGATCTCCATCTTTATCTTCATCTTCGTGACCGGTATCGTCATGGTGCCGCAGACGTTCCCGCTGGCGCTCGGGCTTGGCTCTACCAGGCGCGACTACTATATCGGGACGGTGCTCACAGGGGCTCTGATCGGCGTACTCTCCTCTGTCGTCACTGCGCTGCTGGGCATCGTCGAGCGGGCCAGCGGCTCCTGGGGGACGGGCTTGCATTTCTTTGACCTGCCCTACCTCAATGACGGCTCGGTCGCCCAGCATATGTTGCTGTATTTTCTGATCTACATGTTATTTTTCTTGGGCGGACTAGCGATTGCCACCGTCTATCGCCGCTTCGGCCGCTCCAGTCTGCTGACCTCGCTCATCTTGCTGCTGGTCGTCGGCACGCTGCTGTCCTTCTTCATCAACCAAAACAACTGGTGGAGCAACATCTTCGCCTGGTTCGCCAGCTATACCGCCTTTGAGCTGTCCTTGTGGACGGCGCCGCTCTCGCTGGCGCTTGGGCTGCTCAGCTATCTGATGCTGCGCCGTTCGGTCGTCCAGTAACACCCCGCAAACCAAAAAACCTTCGCCTCCCCCAAGTCAGGGAGGCGAAGGTTCTTGTCGTCGCACGGCGAAAGTCGACTACCCGCGATGGGGGATATGGAACGAGACGACCGTGCCCTCGCCCGGCTCGCTGGTGATGCGCAAGCCTTGCCCGTACAGGCCTTGCAGACGGCGATCGATGTTATGCAGTCCGATGCCCGTGCCGCTCGGCTGCCGCTCCCGCCAGTGCAGCCCGTCATCCGGGAAGCCGCCGCCGTCGTCCGCCACCGCGATATAGATGCCGTCGCCAACCTGGACCGTTATCGTCACGGTGCCGCCATTCTCCTGACTCATCAAGCCGTGATGGATCGCATTCTCGACGATCGGCTGGAGCATTAGCGACGGGATCATATGGTACATCGCCTCCGGCTCCACCTCGAATACGACGTGGAGCAGCTCGCCGAATCTTGCCTTCTCGATCTCGACATAGGCGTGCAGCAGCTCGATCTCCCGCGACAACGTCAGCAGCCCGGTATGATCCCGGAAGTCGAAGCTGTAGCGCAGATAGACGCTGAATTGCTGCAGCACCTTGCGCGCCTTCACATGATCGGTATAGCTGAGCGAGAGAATCGTGTTCAGCGCATTGAACAGGAAATGCGGCTTGATCTGCGCTTGCAGCAGCAGCATCTCCTGCTGGACGAGCCGCGTCGCCGCGTGCTTCAGCCCGGCCAGCGACTGCACCCGCGAGAGCAGCTCCAGCGTATCGTAAGGCTTGTACAGGAAGTCGTTGCCGCCTGCCGCGTATCCGGCCTGCAGATCCTCCTTGCGCGAGCTCGCGGTCAGCAGCAGCACTGGCAGCTCCAGCATCGAGTAGCTCTCGCGGATGCGACGGCACAGCTCCAGGCCGGACATCCCTGGCATCATCACGTCGATGATGCACAGGTCGAATCGCTCGCCCCGCTCCAGCTGCTGCAGCGCCTCGTGGCCGCTAGAGACGGCAATCGCCCGGCTGAACTGGGACTGCAGCGACCTGCCGATCGTCAGCAGGTTGAGGTCGTCGTCATCGACCAGCAGCAGCGAGTACGGACCGCTCCCCGTCAGGACAGCGTCTGTCTGCGAGCGCTCGAGGAAAGGCAAGGGCGGGCGCGCCGCGTCCCGCACAGGCTCCGCGATCCCTCGACCCTCCGACCTGCTCGTCGCGACCGGCAGCGTAAAGCTCATGCGCGTCCCCTCGCCGAGCCGGGAGCTCACGACGATCTCTCCTCCCAGCAGCTCGACGAGCTGCCTCGCGATCGACAGCCCCAGACCGGTGCCTCTGCCGATATCGCCGCCCAATTGCTCGTAAGGCTGGAAGATCGCTTCGTAGCTCTCCTCCGGGATGCCGACGCCGGTGTCGGATACCGTGATTCGGACCCGCCCTCCCATCTGCTCGGCCGAGACTTCAATCATGCCGGCATCCGTATATTTAATCGCATTCTCCACAAGATTGCGCAGGATTTGATGCAGCCGATTCTCGTCCGCCCGCACGATCAGGCCCGGCATGACGCTGTTGACGAGAGTGACCGGCTTGTCCTGCGTCAGATGTCCGCCGAGCTCGAGCACGATGCGCGTGACCGCATGCAGCGAGACATTGCCGATCCGTACGGTAAGGTCCCGGTTTTTGATGCGCGAATAGTCGAGGATATCCTGCACCAGCACGGACAAGCGAACGCCGATATCCCGGATCAGCTGCAGATCCTCCCTCGCCCCCTCCCGCACGCGGCCCGTCCGGTCGTCGATGAGCGATTGCGAGATGTTGATGATGCCGTTGAGCGGCGATCTGAACTCATGCGACGTGTTGGCCAGGAACTCGTCCTTCAGCCGATTGACATGCGCGAGCTGCTCCGTCAACTGCTGATTGGTGCGGAAGGCGCTCGTGTACGTAAGCGACATGTACAGCGCCTGCGAGATGACGAGCAACGGCTGCGACAGCGGCAGGAAGAAGTGGCCATCCACCGTCCAGAGCGTATTGAGTATCGTATTGAGCATCAGCACGATGAGACAAACCGCCGACAGCAGCAGATACGGCGAGCCCTCCAGCTTGCGCATCGTCGCCCGGATCAGATAATAGACGTTGATGGACATGACGCCGCCCGCTAGCGGGACGAGCGCCAGGATATAGGGGGCATAGTACGTCGCTGGCGTGAAGACGACGAGCAGCGCGCACACGCTGAGCACCGCATCGATGACTCGCAGCACCCGGCGCGGGTAGACCGACGGCAGCAGGTAATAGGCATACCTTGAGAAAAAACCGATCACGCCCAGCGTCGACAAATTCTCGATGATCAGCTGAGGCATCACGTCAAGCGCGGGCATCATCTTCATCAGCAGTCGCTCGTAATGCGTAATCCCGAACAGCATGCTGCTCAGACAAAACAGGGAGAAGTAGAGGAGCTCCCGGCTCCGTCGCTGAAAATACAACAGCAGGAAATAGATCGCGATGAAGAAAAATCCGGCCGCAATCGCCGCATCGATCAAAATATACGATTCGGACTGCCAGGCGATCGCTTGCTGCGTGCCAAAGCTGATGGAATGGACAATGCCCGTATTATAGCTCTTGAAGCTGGCTACCTGGACGAGAATATCGAGCTCGCGGCTGCCGTTCAGCTCGAAGTAGGCCGTATACGGCGTGTTGCGGTGCACGATCGTCGACGGCGACGTCGAAGGCTGTCCGCTGTTGCCGACCTCCGTGCCATTGACGAAGATGCGGTTGGAGGCGCGGATATTCGACGTTTTCAAGCCGAAGGTGCCTTCCTCGCACGGCATCAGCACCTTGAGCCGATAGGTCGCATAGCCGTTTTTGGAGAGCTGCTCGCCGTCGATCGCATGCGCGTCCCAGTTGCCCGGCACAGGCATCATGACGCTCGACGCCGCCTCTCCCCCGCCCTGAGCAAAGGACGCCGGGGTAAGCAGCTCGTCCCAATAGAACAGCCACTCGCCGTCCAGCTTAAGCGTCTGCGAGCTGGCGCAGCTCCAATCGCTCAGGTCCAGCACCCCGGAAGTCGCGCGAGGCGCATAGCTGCCTGCCGCCTGGTACAGCGGCACTATGAAAGAGGCCGCCATAATGAGGACCGCAACAACAAAGGTAATCGTCGGCGCGTTAAGCCAGCGTTGTCTCATCGTCTCTACCCAACCTTATCCGGTGATTGGCCTCACGGCCGATAGGCGCTCTCGAACAGATGCTGCAGCCTGCCGCTCGGGGCGATCCCGAGCTCGGCCAACAGTTGATTCTCCAGGGCGCGATACGTCTGTACGAATGCGATGCGATTGCCGCACTTCAAGTAGACGCGCATCAGCATCTCCGTGGCGTCTTCATCCAGCGGCTGACAGAGGAGCAGCCGCTTCAGCCAGTGCTCCGCATCCGATGCCGAGCCCTCGCGCAGCAGATAACGGCACAGCCGGGCGAGCAGCCTCTCGTAGAGCGCTCCATACCGCTGGCGCAGACGATCTACCCAATCGGCGTCCCAGGTAGCGAGCAATTCGCCCTTATAGAGCTCCAATGCCGCCCGAACTTGCTCCGCCCCCTCCGCACTCAGCTCCTCGCCCCAGCGATCTGCCTCCTTGAGCTGCTCTGCGTCGCTATAGAGCTCGTCGCATTGCATATGGTAGCGGCCGCTGCGATATTCGATCGAGGCTTCGATGCCGGCTTGCTTCAGCGTCTTGCGGATCTGGTAGAGCGAGGTGTGGAGATTGGTGAGCGCTTGCTTCTCTGTATGATCGGGCCACACGTCGTTGATGATGTCCCACTTGCTGATGTCGCTCCCGCGATGCAGATACAGATAGGCCATCAGCTCCTGAGCCTTGAAGGTTCGCCACGCGACAGGACCCTCCACCGCTCCGGGACCCTCACCCCCGTAGATGACGAACTCCCGGAACGCCTGCAGTCTGGGCTGACCCCGTCGCCCGGGCGACGGCGCCGCCGGTCTGCGCCAGCGCATCAGCTTGTTCAGCGAGCGCGCCAGCTCCTCCTCGGATACGGGCTTCAACAGATAATCCACCGCATTGACCTGGAAGGCATCCAGCGCATAGTCGCCATAGGCCGTGGCGAACACGATCTCGAGACGCTCGCACTCCGCCAGCATCCGCTCCGCCAGCTCCAGTCCGCTCATGAGCGGCATCTGAATATCCAGAAATGCGATGTCCGGCTCCAGCTCCCGCACCGCTGCGATCGCTTCCGACGGCTTGCGGTACGTACCGACGATCTCGATGTCGGGATGAGGCTCCAGCAGCACCTTCAGCATATCGATGGCCGGCTGTTCGTCGTCTACGATGATGGCTCTCACCGATTCCCCTCCTCCTTGGCCTGTCCCGGGCCTCGCGGCCCTAGCAGGATCAAAGACCCTTGCGCCTGCACCGGATGCAGGACGCCAAGGGTCTTATTATTATGCTACCGCACCCATTGCTCCGCGCCGTCGGCAGCTGTCCGATAACGATGGCTGATCGAAGCCTCCATAATGTCCGCATAGCTCCAATGGTCCTCGCGGACATCTGGCCAGACCGGGGCGATCGGTATGTCTGCCGGCGTGCGGCCCAGGAACAGATTGAAGATTTTTACTGCCTCGGCACGAGTCAAGATCCGATCGGGCTGAAACGTACCGTCCGGATAGCCCGTCATCAGTCCACGGGCATCCACCGCTGCGATCGCCGATGACGCCCAATGCCGTGCAGCGTCGGCGAAGCGAACAGCATCGGCCGCCTCCGCCTCCGAGACGTTGGCCAGCACCTGCGCCAGCTCCGCACGAGTCACCTGGCGCTCAGGCTGGAAGTTGCCGTCGCTATAACCGCGCATCCACTCCTGGGCGCTCGCTGTCGCGATCGAACGGGCTGCCCAGTGCATACCAGGTACGTCAGCATAATTCGCCACGGTACCCGCTTCTTCCTGCTGAGGCAATACGCGACTGAGGATCGCCGCCAGCTCGGCGCGGGTGATGCCGCCCTCCGGCTTGAACATGCCGTCCGGATAGCCCTTCATGTACGGCGCATGCTCGCCCTCGTCCGCCGCTTCCGGCATCATCTCGAAGCTGTATTCGACGATCGATACGCCCACATGGATGACGCCGTCGCGCACATAGCTGTCCTCGCCGTGCTTGACGTCTCGCTTGTCCTCGCGGCTGTCGAAGGCAACATATCCGTCCTTGACGCCGACCAGATAGTAATCGCCATCCGGGAACACCATCCAGCCATACTGCCCGCCGTCCTTGGAGAGCTGCGGATTCAGGTTGCGGTTGGGCGGGAAGTCCGGCAGCTCGGGCAGCTTCACTTCTGTATCGGCCGTCCGCCCCTTGGAGCGGTTAAGCTCGGTATCCATCCAGTACAACCGGACATCGACGCCATCAATCGTCTTGCCGGTCACCGCATCGGTGATCGTCCCGTACGGGTCGATCAGCTCCGCCTGGACGACAGCGTTGCCCATGCTGTCGATCGTCAGAGCGGCGAGCCGTCCTGCCAGCCGCTGACCGTCCGGAGCGACGACGTACAGTGCGAGCTGATACGTGCCTGCAGCGAGGACTGGCAAGTTCAGCACGCTGCCGTCCTTGATCTTCAGCGCTGGCAGGGACAACTGCTCACCCTTCGCGCTCCTCAGCTCTCCGGTCAGCTCCAGCTCTTGGCCGATCGCTTGTGTCAGCCTCTCCTTCAGCTCCTGACCCTGCGGGTCGACGACACGCAGCGTCACAGTCTTCGACGGAGGCGCGATGTAGATCGGGCCGGAAGAACCGGAAGACCCCGTTCCCGAGCTGGCAGGGATCGTCGCGGTCGCTGTGTTGGAGACGCCGCGGCGACTGCCGCCGGTGACGACGAGACGGAAGCTGTAGGTCTTGCCCGCCTGCAGACCGGAGAGGTCAGCCGAGGCTGGATACGTCCCCGACCAGGTCGCAGGGTGTGCCTGCCAGTCCGTACCGTTCTCCGATACCTCCAGCGTATAGCTCTCCGCATCGAGCAGCGGCTCGAAGGACAGGCGGACCGCGTCCGCGCCATTCGCGGCAGCTGCCAGATTGCTCACCGGCTTCGGATAGACGAGCACCGTCAGACTGCTGCCGTTGCGAATGTCGGAGTAGGAGACGTACGGGCGGCCGAGCCGATCGAGCGCCAGCGCCATATCGTCCACCTTCGTACCGGAGAAGTCCGGCTGGCCGACAGGCGTCCAGCTCTGTCCGTCCCAGCCGATCGTATTGGTCGGTCTTGTGCTCTCATCATTTACCATGTAGGCAAGATATACCGTGCCATCAGTATGGGCGGCCAGCTTCATCTGCTGCGTTCTGACCTGCGGCAGCGACGCTGCGCCAACGGCCGACCAGGCCGTACCGTTCCATGCGGCGACCGCCATGTTGCGATTGTTGGCATTGTCCATATATGAGATGACTGGCTGCCCCGTTGTCGGGTGGATGACAAGCGAGAGGACGCTCTCGCGATTGGAGCCCTCATCGGCTCTCACCGCTGTGCCGCCCAGATCTGACCAGGCGCTGCCATCCCAGCGAGCAACGTAGGGCAGATATCGATTATTGTCCGGATTGCGCCCGAGATAAGCCAGATACGGCGTCCCGTCGGCGCCGATCGCCAGATCGACGTTGAGCACGCTGTAGCCGGTAGTGAATTGACTTGCCCCTACGACTGTCCAGGCCGCAGCCGTCTCGTCGTAGGTCATCACCGTCGCCTTGCCGCTGCTGCTCCCTACCATTGCGTGATCGACAAAGGCGAGATACAGCTTGTTGTTGCCGCCGATACGCAGCACGACGCTGTCCGCCTGATCGGCTGTGAAGCCCGCGGTTCCGATTGTTGCCCATGCGCCGTCGACCAGCTTTTTGACGGTTGCGCCGTTCAGAGGCGTCGCTTCATCGCGGTAAGCAACATATGGCGCGTCATTGCTGTCGAGCGCTAGCGAGACATAGCTCGCAGCACCAGCGGATACCTCCGTGCCGACAACCTCCCAAGCGCGGTTGACATACCGCTGGACGACTACCTTGCCGCTATTGGCAGCATCCCAATAGGCTACGTAGGGCACTCCGCTCGAGCTGAGCGCCACAGAGGTGTATCTCAGATAGCCCGTGAACCCTTTGTCCCCAACGGTGCGCCAATCGTAGTCCAGCGTCGTCGCCGATGCCGTCTCGGAATAGCCGTCCCGTACGCCGCCCTGGACGCGCAGCCGGAAGTAATAAAGCGTGCCCTCTTGCAGTCCGGATACCGTGGCGTTGGTCGAATATTGATGCAATGGCTCGGTATCGGCATCGCGCCAGCTCGTCCCGTCCTCCGACACCTCCATGACGACCTCGGCGGCCGCTTCGGGCATGTCAAAGGTCAGCTCGACCTGCGTATCGTACACTTCGTCCACCAACGGCACGATCGGCGGCACCGGCTCCGCGTGGGCCGATCTCCCCCCTGCCCATGGCGCCAGCAGCGCGACGATCAGTATGTACGTCAGCAATCTTGTCCATCCTTGCTTCATATCCATCCCGTCCCTCTTTTTCAATGTCGAACTTTGACATGTTTTGTCGTCCACTAATTGTAGCACGGGATTCTGGACATTCTCTGTACGGCCAGGTACGGCCAGGTTCAGCCGGAATCAATCACGTCAAAGAACCTCCTCTGCTGCCCAGGGCAGAAAGGAGGTTCCTGTAATTCATAACAACGACTTGACGTGCCTCGCTCTACCTCTCCTCCGCCTCGTACACCCGGATGCCGCTCTTGATCGTCTGCTGCACCCGGTATGCTCCGGCGCTGTCGACGATCAGCGTCAGGTCGGCGGGCGCGCCCGGCTCGAGGCCGCGCGCCTGAGGCATCGCGAGCTGTCCCGCAGGACGGGTCGACGCCATATCCCAGGCCTCCGCCAGCTCCGCGATCCCGCGACTGACGAGATGATGAACCCCGTGAAGGAGCGGAGAGGCCGAGCCCGCCAGCAGCCGCTCGTCGCTATGCAGGTGGAGCCGCCCCTCCGTCGTCAGTACGACATCGCCGCCGACCGGCATCCGGTACTCGCCCGGAGCCATGCCGCACAGCTGCACCGCATCGCTGACGAGGATCATCTGCGGCCCTTTCACCCGATAGACGACACGCAGCACC
>NZ_BFBX01000023.1:26095-36431 GCF_003851045.1 Paenibacillus sp. 598K
CGCAGCACCGCATCCGGCAGATGGTGGCCGTCGGCGATGACGCAGCAGGCCAGCCGGTCATCGGCGAGCTGGGTCCACAGCCCGTTCGGATGGCGGGGCAGCATCGTGGCGACGCCGTTGCCGAAGTGCGTCGACATCGCTGCGCCGGCAGCCGCCGCAGCCTCCAGCTGCTCCGGCGAGGCTGCCGTATGTCCGAGCGAGACGATGATGCCCGCTGCCCGGCAGGCGCGGATGAAGTCGAGGCTGCCCTCCCATTCCGGCGCCATCGTGACGAGACGGACCCGCCCGCCGCTGACCGTATTCCAGCGCTGCAGCAGCTCCCAGTCGGGGGCTTGCACATGCTCGGCGGGATGCGCGCCCTTCGCTCCCGGCTCGCCGGAGATGAACGGCCCCTCGAGATGGACGCCGGCGACCGAGTCGGTCAGCGGCCCCGGCTGCGCGAGCGCTGCGGCGATCAGCGACAGCGAGCGCTCGATCCGCTCAGAGGAGTTGGTGATGACCGTCGGGCAGTAGGACGTCACGCCGTGCCGCCACAGCGACTCGGTGATCCGGGCTGTCGCCGCCACCTCCGCTGCCTCGCCATTGAAGTCGTCGCCGGCCATCCCGTTCACTTGCAGGTCCACGAAGCCCGGTCCGATCCAGGGCAGCTCGGCGACAGGCCCGGCGTAGTCGATCTCCCTCACCTCGGCGATGACGCTGCCACGGACTGCGACCTCGATGCACTTGCCGCTGCGGTAGTGTCTGCCGATGACGCACAGCTCGCCGGGACTAGACATCGCTGGCCTGTCGCGAGCCGAGATCGTAGGAGTCGTGGTCGACATACAGCGTGCAGTGCGGATGCTGTCTGAGGATCGTCGACGGGCACGCCTCGCCGATCGCTCCCTCGAGCGTCCGCATCACGGCCTGTCGTTTGGTCGGACCGGGCACGCTGCAGAACAGCGCCTTGCCGCCGAACAGCGCAGGCACGGTCAATGTCATCGCATGCGTCGGCACGTCGCCGAGCGCTGCGAAGCATTTGTCATTCACTTGCTGGATGCGACAAGCCTCCTCCAGCTCGACGACCTTCACCAGGAGCGGGTCGTCGAAGTCGGCGACGGGCGGATCGTTAAAAGCGATATGACCGTTCTCGCCGATCCCGAGCAGCACCATGTCGATGGGCGCTTCCGCCAATAGCTCCCCGTACCGTCTGCACGCCCCCTCTGGATCATCCCCGCCATCCAGATAGTGGACCTCACGCAGCGGCACATGCCGGAACATATGCCGCTCCAGGAAGCGGCCGAAGCGCTGCTCCGCCTCTGCAGGCAAGCCGATATATTCATCCATATGGAAGGCCGTCACGCGCGACCAGTCGATATCCGGAGCGGCGATGAGACCAGCCAGCATCTCCAGCTGCGACGGCGCGGCCGCGAAGACGATCCGCACCTCCTCCTGCGACGCGAGCAGCTGCCGCAGATGCGCTGTCGCCTCCTCGGCCGCCAGCTGTCCCAGCGTCTGTCGATCGGGGGCTACGACGACATGCAGCGCATCGACGCGCAATCGTTGTTCGTTTCCGTTTCCTTGCTTCATCTTGCTGCCTCCTCTGCCCATGGGGCGAAACTTAATCCCCTTAAGCATAGCGCAGCCGAGCGCGACCGCTCATGTCTGCGAGTGTCCGGTTTGGCCTCCGGCATGACTGTCGCTGACCGCCCCTTGCAATAGCCGACGGTATTGCTCCGGCGACAGGCCGGTCCGCTTCTTGAACGTGCGGGAAAAGTGGGAGGCGTCCTTGAAGCCGCTCAGATGGCCGACCTCCGTCACCGAGCGACTCGCATCGATATGGAAATGCACCTTGGCCTCGGCGATCCGCCGCCGCATGATGTAATCGAATAGCGTCTCATTGGTATAGCGCTTGAACAGCTTCATCAGATACGACTTGCTCACATGCATCCGGGCGGCGATCGCCTCGGCGCTCAGGTCGTCGGCGAACTGCCGATCGATGTAGGACAGCACGCGATGCACCAACTGCTCCGACTCGCTTGGCGCAGATCTGCGGGCATCGGCCGTCTCCTCGAAGCGCGTGTAGATGAACAGGAGGATCTCATAGAACTTCATGTTGCGACGATTGCGGGCGACTGCCGTACCGCCGTGCCGCAGCTCGTCGAGCTGGCGCAGCAGCAGCTCGAACTCCGCCTGCACAACGCCCTCCAGCGTCCAGCGATAGCTGGTCAGCACCTGGAACGGCCGGCACAGGTCGACCATGCCCGGCATGAGCGTGTAGCTGCGAATCGCCTCGCGCTCGAACATTATCGTCGAGCGGATGTAACGCTGGCTCTCGTCCATGATCGGGCCATGCTCGCGGATGCCGTTCATGACGATCAGGTCGCCGGACTGCAAGTCGATCAGCTCGCCGCCGAGCAAGTACTGGCATTTACCGCTATGGAAGTAATAGATCTCGTTAGCCGTATGCGAGTGGATATATGGCCGCAGATTCGAGTCCAGCCGGTAATTGAACGTATCGTATTCCTGCATCAGCATTGCCAGCCTGCCTCCTGTCACTCTGCGCCGCCCTCGGCGACTTTGATCCTTTGATTATACACGATCCCCCCAATGAATAAAGGCATGGCCCCTTCAGTTTCCTGAAGAGCCATGCCTCGTCTGGAGCTTGAAGCTCCTTTATTTTGCCGTATTCAGTTCATGTTCATTCTGGTGGAGCTCCTTGATCATCCGTTGCATCATGTAGCCTTCGTGGTTGCCTAGTCCCTTGCGGTTGTCCTGAATGACCATACGTCCGATGTTACGTTTCAGAATCTCGCTTTTCCGTGCCAGCATCTCATGATAAGTCACAGTTTCTCAGCTCCCAATCCGTTTGTCTTCTATCTGTAGGTGCCACCCTCGCGGCACATCTATAAGTATAAAAGATCTTGCAGGAAAAGGAAAATCGGCTGCGCGCCGCTGAGAAGTCACGCCAAGCGCTCTCGCCCAATCTCCCGGAGTGAGCGCGAACAGCCGCAATCATCCGCCTGTATCCGCCGGATTATGGCATCAAATGCGCAGGATACCGCAGTCGGGACTCAGTCCGGCTTGCCGATCGCCCGAATCTCCTGCAGCGTCTCCTCATCGAGGACGACGTCGATGGCTGGCAGCACGCCGAGGATATGATCCGGCTTGCGGACGCCGACGATCGCGCTGGTGATGGCCGGATGCGCCAAGTCATAGGCCACTGCGAGCTGAGGCACAGTAATTTCGTAGCGGGCAGCGATGCCCTTCAGCTGCTCGACGCGGTCGATGTTGCGACGCAAGCCCTCGCCGGTATGCGCTGCCGAGCGGGAGCGCCAGTCGCCGTCCTCGAAGGTCGTCTCGTACGTGTACTTGCCCGAGAGCAGTCCCGACGTCAGGGGACTGTAGGCGACGACGCCGATGCCATGCTCGAGGCAGAACGGCAGCAGCTCCTTCTCCGCGTTGGGACGCAGGATGGAGTACGGCGGCTGCAGCGCGTCCACATGCCTTACCGTAAGCGAAGCCTCGAGCAGCGGCACGGTGTAGTTGCTCACGCCGACATAGCGCACCTTCCCGTCCTGCACGAGACGATCCATCGCCCGCATCGTCTCCTCCGCCGAGGCGTTATTCTCCGTATCGGGCCAGTGCATCTGGTACAGATCGATGTAGTCGGTGCCGAGCCGGCGCAGCGAAGCCTCCGCTTCCCGCAGGATCGAGTCGTAGGTGCCGTTGCGGGACACCGTCCCCTGCTCGTCCCAGACGAGTCCGCACTTGGTCGCCAGCACGACGCGCTCGCGGTCGGCGCCGAGCGCCTTGCCGATGATCTCCTCGGAGTAGCCAAGTCCGTAGATGGCTGCCGTGTCGTAGAAGGTAATGCCCGCGTCGAGCGCCGCGCGCACGCTGTCATGCGACAGCCGGTCGTCCTGCTCGCCCCAGCTGCTGGCCCAGCCCGCGCCTCCGATCGCCCATGCGCCGAAGCCGATTGCCGAGATTTCCGGTCCGTTTTTGCCTAGCTTGCGATATTGCATGTGTTCATCTCCCTTCCGTATTTCCATCCCTTATATTATAGACTTACGCGGATACGGATTACAAAGCGGCGCGCCCGCTCCGCCTTGACGGGTCGAAGGTTCGGCCTTAGGATTAGGGGGTATGAAGCAGCAATGAGCGAAAAGCTATGAAGGAGTCTATGCATCGATGTGGCTTATCCTGTCCTTACTCGCCGCCGTCAGCTTCGGGCTGCGCGGCATCCTGTACCATGCCGCCTCCAGACATGGACTGAATCGCAGTCTGATGCTGTGCGGCGTCTTCACAACCGGCGCGGTCCTCAGCCTGATCGGCGCGCTCGTCTATGCGCAGCATTGGAGTCCGGCCGCGCTGTGCGGCATGATGATGGGCGTGTTCTCGTATGCGGCCAACGCCAGCATGTTCAAGGGGTTCGCCGTCGGCAAGCCGTCGCTGATCGCCATCCTGACCGCGCTGCCGCCGGTCGTCGTTGTCATCCTCGCCTATCTGCTGTGGGGCGAGACGCTGAATCTCGGGCAGCTCGCGTCCTTCGTCATCATCCTGGGCGGCATCCTGCTCGTCCGCTATTCCAACGACCTGTCGCTGAGCAATCTTCAGGGCGCGGGCTGGGGACTGCTGGCGACCCTGTTTTTCGGGATGAATGATGTGACCGGCAAGCTCTCCACCGTGCTGGGCGCGGATATGTTCCCGACGCTGTTCTGGATGTTCATCACCGGCACCGCGTGCTTTGGCTTCAGTTGGCTGTACGAGCAGCGTCGACAGCCGCTGGCTGCTGCGCCAGGCAAGGTGCGCTGGACGCCGCGCCGTACCTTCCTCGCCGGCCTTGTCGTCGGCCTGACGAATATTAGCGGCATGGTGTTCATCCTGTCCGCATTCGAGACGGGGATCACCTCGCTCGTGTCGGCGGTCATCGCGCTTAACGTCCTGATCATCCTGCTCTACACCCGCCTCTACCTCCGCGACCGCTTCACGCCGCTGGAGCTCACCGGCATGGCGACCGCCTTCGTCGGCATCGTCCTCCTGCGGGTGTTTTGAGCGGGGCGGGGCGCAACTTAGGCGTCTCGGCTCTGCCGGGACGCCTGCATGTGTGGGTGCGACTAAGTCTGATCAAGCAGCAGCGCGTCTGGGCGCGCTGAGTCCGACCGGAACGGCAGCACACGTCTAGGTGCGCTGCCCCTTCATGAAGGTCCGGTCTCGCGGCAGGAACATCGCCAGCAAGCCGAGCAGCGGCAGCAGCGCGCATAGCTGGATGACGCGCTCGACGCCATCGCCATCGATGAAGCTGCCGATCGCGACCGAGCCGAGACCAGCCAATCCGAAGGAGACGCCGAAGAACAATCCCGCAATCGTGCCTACATGCCCCGGCAGCATCTCCTGCGCATAGACGATGATGACGGAGAAGCCCGACATCAGGATGAGGCCGATCACCGCGCTGAGCACGATCGCCATCGTCGGACCTACATAAGGCAGCAGCAGCGCGAACGGCGCCGTCCCGAGGATCGAGAACCAGATGATATTTTTGCGACCGAATCGATCAGCCAGCGGCCCGCCGAGGAACGTCCCCGCCATGCCCGCGAACTGCAGAGCGAACAAGGCGAGCTGGGCCTCCTTGAGCGTCCGTCCATACGTCTCCATATAGTAGAATGCGTAATACCCCGTCATCGCAGCCAAATATACAAACTTCGAAAACAATAACAACACCAAAATCGTCATTGCATAGCCGATGAACCGTCTGGAGAAACGCGGCGTCTCGGACGTCCCGGCTGCCGCTCGCTTGCGCTCGCCTTGTGCCTGGAGCTGCGCGCGATACCACTTGCCCACCCTCGCCTGCACGACGATCCCGATGACCGCCAGGATCGTGAACCAGAGGAAGCCGAGCTGCCCTTGCGGGCTGAGGATGTAGGCGACCATCAACGGCGCCAGCGCTTGCCCAGTATTGCCGCCTACCTGGAAGATCGACTGCGCCAGCCCCTTGCCCTTGCGTGCCGCCAGATGAGCGACGCGCGACGATTCGGGATGGAGCACCGACGAGCCGACGCCGATCAGCGCTGCGGCGAGCAGCAGGAACCCGAGCGACGGCGCGAAGGCCATCGCGATCATGCCGAGCAGCGAGAACACCATGCCGATCGGCAGCAGCATCGGCAGCGGCCGACGATCCGTATAGACCCCGATCAGCGGTTGCAGCACGGATGCCGTCACATTCAACGTAAAGGCAACCCAGCCGATCTGGGTAAAGGTAAGCTTCAAATTGCCTTGCAAAATTGGAAACATCGCTGGCACGACCGTCTGCATCGCATCATTGAGCAGATGCGCGACGCTTACTCCCAGCAAGATCGCCATTGCGGTTTGTCCTGTGGCTGTCGCTGTAGCGGTTGCTGTCTTTGACTCCATCGCTCGTCATCCTTATCTGTAGTGAAGTAGACCTAATCCTACTACAGCCGGGCTACCGTTGTCGTAGCAATAATTGCGATTTCGCAGGTCGTACTGCCCTCTTCCCCAGTGCCGCGATATGCGATACACTAGAGCCTAACTTTATTAATCCGAATCAGGTGAGACCCATGCATATCCAGATGACCTTCCCGCAGCTTGAGGTGCACCGGATCGTCAATCAATTCGAGAACCCGGTCCACGCCCATGACGAGCAATATCAGATAACGCTGGTCACCAGCGGCGCCTGCCACTTCTCCTACGAGAACCGCAAGCTCCGACTCGGGGCCGGCGAAGGGCTGCTGCTGCTGCCCAGCGACTTGCACAACTTCCACCTCGAGGATGGCTCCGGCGTCCTGGTGCTGATCGCCAACGATGTCGATGGAGCAATGATTTCGAAGCCGTCCGATGCGGGGGGCGGGCCGATGCGCATCCCGTTCGATACAGGCCTCGCCCGGACATGGCTCGATGCGGCGTTCCTCTGCGAGAGGAGCGACCTGCTGGCGGCGCAGGAGACCGAATCGCTCATGCTTCACCAGCTCCAGCAGCTGCTTCACGGAGGCTCATCGACGCTATCGGCCGAGCCCCAGCGGGCGGGGTCCGGCGGCATGACGGCGGTCGGACGACCTGCGCTGCCGGGTCGCGCCGATCCGCATGTCGCGCGGGCTCTCGAGTATATCCACGATCGCTTCCGCGAGCCGATCTCGGTCGAAGAGATCGCCGCCGTCGCGCTGCAGAGTCGCTACCACTTCATCCGAACCTTCAAGGCCGCGACAGGCATGACGCCGTACCATTACGTCCTGCATCTGCGTCTGGCCGAGAGCCTGCGGTTGCTGCGCCAGACGCGCAGCACCGTGACGGAGATCAGCCTCCAGCTCGGCTTCTCCACGCCTAGCCAGCTCTACCGGATGTTCGATCGCTATGTGCAGGTGACGCCGGAGCAATATCGGCTGCTGCAGTGAGGCGTCACGGTTTCCGAGCGCACCTTTGAGCGCACCTTAATGACCGATATCAGGCGATAGATGATCCTAGGTATGCGGCTGACATCTCACTCTCCCACAGGAACACCCATCCTGACAACTTGCGAGAAGGTCGCCGCTCCAAAGGAACATAGGTATCGTTATTCGGCTCCATAACTCGATTTGGGCCAAGGTTAGGAACATAGGTCATCTTATTTGGCTCGAATTGCCCGATTTTGAGCGTTTTGTCACACATAAGGATACCCATGTTCCCTAAAGTCTGGAAAACGACTGAAATGAGCGAAATAAGGTTACAGATGTTCCTTCGCACCTGCATACAAACAAAAAGGCCTCTCCGCCCACGCTCCCCAATGCGGGAACGTAGGCGGTGAAGCCTTTTTGCGTCCATTCATGATTCGTATCGTCAGCTTCCCCCTGAGGTCAGCTCTCCTTGGCCTGCATGTCGATCTGGCGGATCTCGCCATCCTCGTTGGTCAGCGCCCAGCTGCAGTCTGGCTCGCGGAACGTCTTGTGCACGCGGCCATTCTCAAAGTAGGTGACGATCGTCCGACCCTCCGGCGTGAAGTAATCGATCGCCAGCGAACGGACGCCAAAATCCGTCAGCGTCACTTCCAGAATCTCCGCCTTCATCGGCGTCATCGTCCGGAACAGCTCCGGGTCGTACAGCTTGACGTCGGCGCTCGGCTGATCGATCGGCGCGTGATTTTTGACCAGCTCGAATACCTTGGCCTGATAGCCCTTCTCCTGCGTAATCGAGACCATCTCATGGACAGTCTGGCTGCAGCCCGCCAGCGCCTCCGGCTCGGTGCGTCCCGGCTGAGTCGCAAAGTAGATAAACAGTCCAGCCAACAGCAGCATAACGCCCAGTGCAGCGAATAATCGAAATTTCATCCGCATCCTCCAGTACCTCGGTGATGTCTGAGTTGATTATACTGGAGGCTCGCCGTAATCTCAACCAACTGTATGTCCTGTCCCTTGGCTGTGCCTGTCTTCTCTCCTCCTAGTCCAGCGCTTCCGACAGCTCCCGGGCTGCGCGGCGGCGGGAAAAATTGTACGACTGCCAGTCTCGCTCCGGCTGCTCGAGCGCCGTCCATCGCCGATGGTCCACGAGCCGAAGCTGCGGATAATCGTTCTCCTGGAAGCGGATCAGGAGCGGCGTTGCGTCGGTAGAGAGACTGAGCAGATACGCCTCGTCCAGCTTGCCGCTCTCGCGGTAACGCTCGATATTGCCCGCTGCAATCCGGGCATCCATCTGCGCATAGTTGAGCGCCAGGAAGGCGAGCAGACTGGCGACGACAAAGCAGCGGCCGAGCGGAACCCGTCTAAGCGCGGCGCGCAAGCCCGCCAGCAGCAGCAAGGCGCCAATGTATAGCATGAAGGCATGCGCCAGAAATCGGGCATACGTATAGCCATACGCCTGCTCATAGAGCTGCAGCCGCGAGTAGGCCGAGCAGAGCATGACGCCGGTACATCCGACGATCAGCAAGAGCAGGATGCGGATGAGCCGCCCCATGGCGCCCTCGCCAGCCTTCACCAGATAGAGCGTCCCCAGCAGGATCACCAGGTTGATGCCGCTGAGCGCGATCAGCTCGGCGAACCCTTGCCTCGCATAATCCGCATACGTCAATCCCTGCGGCAGCACGCCCTCCCAAGCGCCGAACAGATAGGAGAGCTGGACGACAACATAGAGCACGTAGACCAGCGCGACCAGGACCAGCACCGTCGTCGCGATGAGCGGGTCGATCTTCGGTCCGCGGGTGCGGATCGGCTGCAGCGCATGCTCGCCAAGCGCCGACCGCTCCCAATCGTAGACGACGCTGTCCCGGAACCCCCACAGATAGGTGAACAGCAGCAGCGCCATTCCTCCGGTCCAGACGATGCGCCAGAACCAGCCGCTCACCGACAGTTGGCCTAGCCAGTCCGGGAACGCCGACAGCGCATAATGGAATACGCCGTCTGCAGACGACAGCAAGCTGAGGATGACCGCGAGCAGCGGCGCAGCGACCAGCAGGCCGATTAAGACGCGGCTCGCCTGTCGACGTTGATGCGCACCTTGCTCTCCTGCGCTGCCGTTGATCAGGCGGCCCAGCAGTCGCAGCGGCGTCGGCCAGTGACGCACGCTCTGCGGCACCAGATGGTCGAGCGCATCGGCGATGATCCGGATGTCCCAGTGACCGAACCGACGTCGACTGAGGAGCAGTGTGAACTGGACGAACACAAGCATCGGGATGGTCAATGTATTGAGCACGCGCAGCAACTGGTTGTGATACAGGACAAACGTGAGCGACAACAGCGCGATGACTGCCATGAGCAGCCAGTCTGTCAGCTTCATCGGCCGCAGCTGAGGCGCCCCGAAGATCCACATATACGCATAGAACAGCAACAAAAACAGAGGGTAGGACACCCCGAACGAATGGCCGAAAAACAAATATTGATGCACCAGCGCCAGCCCGATCGCCGCAGCTAGCGCCGCTCCCGCTCCTGACGCCGGAGCTGACGGCAATGCAGGTTGTTCACTCATGCGTAATCCCCCTTGATATCTAAAGCTTGGTGTGCAGCAGCAGCGACACTGGACGCTATTGCCTCTTCTCCCCTTCTATTGTAGGCTATAAAATAAGAAAATAAAGAGAAATATATACGTGGAAATTTCATATTTTAATTTGTAAAATTTGGTTTACCGAAGGAGACATAAATTATGCGGCTTAGTCTGCATTATTTGCAGCTGCACAAACGATTTGGCGGGCAGGAGACCGTCGACGTGACACTTGCCGACATTGCCGAGACGCTCGGCTGCACACACCGAACCGCCGTTACGCTCATCGGCAAGCTGGTCGACCTGGGCTGGATCGACTGGATCGCGCGCCGCGGACGAGGCAGTCGGTCGACGCTTCGCTTCCTCGCGTCGCCTCGCGATATCGCTCGCGACTCCC
>NZ_BFBX01000023.1:36595-37200 GCF_003851045.1 Paenibacillus sp. 598K
GGCCTCGTGGTTCGGCCACCGGGCCGAGATCAGCCGGGATCGGCAGATCGATATCCTGCGGCTGCCGATCCGCGAGCGGCTGCAGACGATCGATCCCGCAGGGATGAACCTGCTGGCCGAGTCGTTCATCGCCAGCCACGTCTATGATGGGCTGGTCCGGCGGTCGGACGACGGGCAGCACATCCTGCCCAACCTCGCCCACGCCTGGGAGGTCGATGAGACGCGTCACACCTGGACTTTCCATCTACGCAAGGGCGTCGTCTTCCATGACGGGCGAGAGCTGACCGCAGCGGATGTCGTCTATTCGCTGGATCGGCTCCGAGCGCCCGGCCAGCGCTCGCTGTATGCGCCGCTGTTCCGCCAGATCCGCTCGGTGCGCGCCTGGACCAACGCCGCCGTCATCATCGAGCTGGCGTCTGCGCACGAGCTCCTGCTGCCGCTCCTGTGCACGAGCCGCGCCGCGATCGTCTCCAGCCAGGGCGAGAGCGAGCCCGTGCGAGTCGGGACCGGTCCCTTCAAGCCTGTGCGACTGGAGCCGCATCTCTGCGTGCTGGAGGCCTACCCGCACTATCATCTCGGCCGCGCGCAGCTGGACCGCGTCGAGA
>NZ_BFBX01000023.1:37409-37777 GCF_003851045.1 Paenibacillus sp. 598K
GCAGCTGGACCGCGTCGAGATCGTCCATGTGCCGTGGCGGGCCGAGCAAGGACAACCCTCCCCTGCGTCTGATCCTCACGCCCCCTTCCATCTGATGCACCATGCCGGTGCGGAGGGGCGCGGCTGGAGCCGCATCTCCCCGGAGACGACGGTGCGCAAGTTCATCACCTGCAACTCGCGCACCTCGGCTGCGCTCGCCGATCCTGCGGCGCGCGAGGGCATCGCTGCGGCGCTGGCGGAGCAGCCTGTGCCACAGCCGCTCCGCCAGCTCGTCAGCGCGCCGCTGCGCCTAGCGACGATCGAGCCTTACCGACAGGACGCGATGCTGGTCGCCGAGCGGCTGGCCCGGGCGGGGTATCGCTGCGAGG
>NZ_BFBX01000023.1:38003-38184 GCF_003851045.1 Paenibacillus sp. 598K
GACGACGAGCAGCCCGTATGCCTTCAAGCAAGCGTCCCGGCCCGAGGCCGAGGCCGATCTGATCCTATTCGCGCTACTGCGCGACCGCGATGCGCAGCTGCGACTGTACGATCTGTACGCGACGATGAAGAGCAGGCTCGACGCAGAGGGCGCTGCCGAGATTGAGCGCACCTTGCGCGCG
>NZ_BFBX01000024.1:0-20987 GCF_003851045.1 Paenibacillus sp. 598K
TAGATGTTTCAATCCACGCTCCCGCGTGAGGAGCGACCGAGAACACCATGTTTCTTACCAAAGCTGAGGCGTTTCAATCCACGCTCCTGCACGAGGAGCGACCTCCGATATCCTCCTCGACCTCCACTCCGCCATGTTTCAATCCACGCTCCTGCATGAGGAGCGACCCGGTGCGGCAACTCGCGCCACAGAGGACGCGAGTTTCAATCCACGCTCCTGCACGAGGAGCGACTGCTGAGCCGGGTAATCGCGGTAGGGGCAGGCTGGTTTCAATCCACGCTCCTGCACGAGGAGCGACGCTGCCGACCGTCTATACGAGTAATGTTCCGCTGTTTCAATCCACGCTCCTGCACGAGGAGCGACTAAACGGCGCCTGCCCGATGCCAAGATTAAAGCGTTTCAATCCACGCTCCTGCACGAGGAGCGACGTTTAAATTGCGCGATGAAATGAGCTGGCTGCGTGTTTCAATCCACGCTCCTGCACGAGGAGCGACAACAGACAATGTTTTCGTTGGGTTCGGGGTTATGTTTCAATCCACGCTCCTGCACGAGGAGCGACCTAAGGGAGGATAACAGGGATGCAACTCGATAAGTTTCAATCCACGCTCCTGCACGAGGAGCGACTTTGAGCGATGTGATAATAAATGAAATATTAGATGTTTCAATCCACGCTCCTGCACGAGGAGCGACAGGCGCAAGTGTAGCTTACATTGATCCATCGGAGTTTCAATCCACGCTCCTGCACGAGGAGCGACGTTTACGACAGCGACAAAGACGTCGACAAAGGTGTTTCAATCCACGCTCCTGCACGAGGAGCGACAAGCCTCCTTATCATTGCTTCGAGTGTGGAGAGCGTTTCAATCCACGCTCCTGCACGAGGAGCGACTAAAGGACGGTGATAAACACAAAAATTTGGTAGGTTTCAATCCACGCTCCTGCACGAGGAGCGACCGATCGTGTCCTCGACGGTCGCCTCGACATCCATGTTTCAATCCACGCTCCTGCACGAGGAGCGACCTTGATTGCGACTATAGCGATATCCGTATCGTGGAGTTTCAATCCACGCTCCTGCACGAGGAGCGACAGCGACGGTAAATATGCATTCGTGCCTTCGACAGTGTTTCAATCCACGCTCCTGCACGAGGAGCGACCATTTTGGCTTTGTCAAAGCTAGTCGGCTCCGGGTTTCAATCCACGCTCCTGCACGAGGAGCGACAGACTAGGCGTAAGGAAAACCAGTCCTCAATACGTTTCAATCCACGCTCCTGCACGAGGAGCGACATATAAGGAGGTGAGAAACATGAGGTCAAAAAGGTTTCAATCCACGCTCCTGCACGAGGAGCGACCAGCTTGCAAATTTTTTGGTACAGCTGGCGGAGGTTTCAATCCACGCTCCTGCACGAGGAGCGACCTCGAACAGCGTCTGCAGGTACGTGGTGATCTGCTGTTTCAATCCACGCTCCTGCACGAGGAGCGACTATCTTTATCAGCTCCTTGTGATATACTTAGAAAGTTTCAATCCACGCTCCTGCACGAGGAGCGACGCATACCGGCTAAGACGCTGGAGGCGCGCGTGCGTTTCAATCCACGCTCCTGCACGAGGAGCGACTGCGGCACGCGCAAGGCCTTACGCAGCCTGGGCTGCGAGGCGCAAAATCGCGAACCTCTTTTAAGTGTAGCATAATTTTTAATATAATGGAGCCTTTTATTCAACAAAACCAGTCAGAGCGCGGGTTGCGAACCTCCCAGGGTTTTCATGTGAGCCTGAGGTTCGCGCTGGCTGGAAGAGATTATGCTATTTTAATAAGTAGCGTCTCATACCTCGGACTAACATCAGCTTTAGGCAAGGTTCCAATTCATGCTCCCGCGTGAGAAGCGACAACCCCTAGCTGCCATTCCTGATCGGGGACAGGGGTTCAATCCACGCTCACGCACGAGGAGCGACAAATTGATAAGCTCGCTTGCGACATCTTGCGGATGTTTCAATCCACGCTCCCGCACGAGGAGCGACCAATGGTCTATATATACGTTAGGGTGGGATAAGGTTTCAATCCACGCTCCCGCACGAGGAGCGACAGCGGTGATGCTGCTTGTCTCGCTCAACTACGAGTTTCAATCCACGCTCCCGCACGAGGAGCGACATTGAGGTCGCCAAGCTCTATAAGCACATCAAGTTTCAATCCACGCTCCCGCACGAGGAGCGACTTTGGGAGAAGGATCCTAAGACGGGGAAAAGCGTTTCAATCCACGCTCCCGCACGAGGAGCGACGATAGCGAGGATCTGTCCAAACGCGAGGTCAAAGTTTCAATCCACGCTCCCGCACGAGGAGCGACTAACAACTTCATGCGATTGGCGGCCGAGTACAGCGTTTCAATCCACGCTCCCGCACGAGGAGCGACCCGACGGACGAAGCAGGTCACCTGATCTTCCAACCGTTTCAATCCACGCTCCCGCACGAGGAGCGACATAGAGGCAGGGGTTGAGAGATAAGGCCCCGAGGTTTCAATCCACGCTCCCGCACGAGGAGCGACTGCGGCACTCGCGAGGCCTTGCGCAGCATGGGCTGCGAGGCGCAAAATCGCGAACCTGTTTTGAGTGTAGCATATATTTATTATTTATTGGGGATTTTCTTCAACAAACCCAGTCAGGGCGCGGGTTGCGAACCTCCCAGGGATTTCATGTGAGCCTTAGGTTCGCGCCAACCCGGGAGACCAGCGAACCATGATATTCTTCGAGCTCCCCCCTCTTCCTCATCCGGCTGGATGCCCCTGACGGTTGCCATGAAATCCATTGACCGTAGCTATATCTTGACCTCACCAGGAGCCAATACACACAAACGTTTGCGAACCCCAGCCTTTCAATGAGGCTCGCAAACGTCCACTCCGTCGTTATAGCATCAGGAATCCCTCTGGGTCGTATCCTTGTTTGGCTCCCACATGCTCGACCTTCCCCTTCCAATTGGCTCCCAGACGATAGAAGCGCAAGCTATCCGTCTCCGGTTCAATGATTCTCTTCGGCTTGATTTGCAGCTCCTTCAGCTGTTGAGGATCCACGAGGCACTCGAAGACCGAATTTTGCACTCGCTGGCCATAGTTTTCGCATGTTTTGGCAACCTGTCGCAATCGTCTTTGCCCATCCGACGAGACGGTACTTACATCATAAGTGATCAGGACCATCATTATGCGTCACCCCTATTTCCAGAAAAATGGCGGATAATCATCCAGATCGCCCCTCATGTATCTCGCCAGCAGCATCGCTTGTGCATACGGCAGAAGGCCGATAGCAATCTTTTCGTCAAAAAAGGGATGTTGGATTTCCTCCCGCTTCCTCTGCTGCCACTCCCTTAGCACCACTTTGCGCGCATCATCGGTCAAGATAAATGCCCCATTCTCCTTTTCCAAGAAATCATCCCTGCTGACCTGCTTGCGATTAATCAGCGTCAGCATCAGGCGATCCGCTATATATACCCGAAATTCCTCCATCAGATCAAGCGCCAGACTGTTCCGTCCAGGACGATCTCGATGCAAATATCCAGCCTGCGGGTCCAGTCCCACCGTCTCCAGTGCATGTGTAACCTCGTGGGCAAGCAAAGTATATAGGAAGGATAATAGCGCATTTACGCGGTCTCTGGGAGGGCGCCTGACTCTGCCTTGAAAATGAAACTCCTCTTTCCCGGTCAGAATCTGCTCAGGCAGCGCCGAGAAATAATAGCGAGAGGCAAGCCCCTCTACTCCGCGAAGCTCATCCAGCGAGGAAGCCCTCTCCACCTCCCGCAATTGTCTGCCCAGCAAGTCCACCATCGATTGGCAATGCTCCGCTCGGATTCGGTCGCCATGATCACGGAGCGTTCGCTTGAGGGATACTCTGGCGTTGATCAGCTTGGCGTAGATAAAACGTTTGGCAAGCAGTAGAGACTCCTCCTCCGAATCGCACCAGCGGTATTGCGTTCGGCGCAAGTGTATATTGCCTGACACCTCGCCCGTCACCCTCGCCTTAAAACGGCCTGTTGGCGTCAGGAATACGAGGGAGATGCCATTGTCCACACACAGATTCATCGCTTCCGGGCTGACGCCAACGTAGCCAAAGATGACAATCGACTCCAATTGAATACGCGCCACCTGCAGCTCCTTCACACCCTCAGCGGTGACGACCAGCGTATCGCCCTTGGCGCGCAGATAAGCCTTGTCCAACGTGATATACAATGTATTTAACAGTCTTCTCATAGCTCCTCTGCTCCAATCCAGCCTTGCACATAAGCCGCAGCCGACTTGGCCTTCTTGCCGCTCCACTTGGGCTTGCACAACGTCACCAGGGAGCATTGTCGGCAGTGAGACTTGTAATTGGCTTCAGGTGTTCGCGCTTCGGCATACATCTGTTTCATCTCCGCGACCAAGTCGGCTACTCTCGCACGGAGCTTCTCCGAGAAGACCACCTGCTCACGCTTCCGAATTTCATGATAGAACAGGTCCCCTTCCAGAATCGCAACGTTCATCATTTCCTCCAGACACATCGCTTGAGCGCATAGCTGCAGGGCATCCCGATCATCGGGCTTGGGCTTGCCGCGCTTATACTCCACGGGTCGCACCTGTCAATGTCCCTCTCGTCCTTCGAGCAGGACGGTCTCCCCGGAGGGAGTGTCCTGCCTGCAAAATTCCACCATATCTGCAATACCGCGAATACCCAGTCGATCCGATACAAGCGGCATGGAGCGTACCGTTCGCTTGTCTCCCCGTGTCTCGTCAAACGTCGGGTCGTCAACCAATCGGTGCACGTCGTTGCCTTCAGTCGTCAGCACATTTTCCTTCCACTGTTGTTCGATATGGATGAGCGCCCATTGCCTGGGGCAAAAGGCATAATGCTGGATGCCCGACAGCATGAAATAATCCTCAGGCTGTACAATCGCTTCCATACGCCTGCCTACAGCTTTTCAAGGATCTTAACGCCATCAAGGGCCGGCTGAATGGACACCTCATAGTCCTCAAAGGACCGAGGGATATCGACCTCTGGCTTGCGGATCACCTGAACCAGCTTGAACAGCTTGTGTGCCGGTGCATTGCCAAGCTTGCTTTCGTGCTCGAACACAATCAGCTTTTGCGCCGACATTTTACCGCGCGATGCAGAGCGATCATGGTCAAACATATTCATCAGCGCGCTCCACAGCAGCTCCAGATCCTCCTCGCCAAAGTTCGTCTGGTTAGCCAGTGGCGCGGAGATAAACCCTTCCATTCTGTACAGCCCATAAGGAACAATGCTCTTGCGGCCCATCGTACGTTCCTTCTCCGCATCCTTCTCATTGGTGACCGCCATACGCGTAATCGTAACGTCCATCGGGGAGATAGGGTCCATGCTTTTGGCAAAGCTGAATTGTACCGGTCCGCGCACCTGTCCGCAGTTCACTCCCGTTGTCATCACCGCTCCAAAAGCGCGAATATCGTAATACTTGTCGCACATCCAGCGAGCAAGCGTTTGCTGATCCTCCCGCTTCTTTGCCGCCATCTTGTCTGGCTTGTTCTCCTTGAGCTCCATGTCGGGATGATGCAGGAATGCCTCCTTGTTCAGGTTGTTCAGGACAGCCGCTTCCTTCACATAGATCGCATATGATTCCTGCTCGCCCTGTGCCAACTCCACATAATTGCGAACCTTGCGCTTCAGAGCTACATCGGTGACTAGCCCACAGCCTGTTTCGGGGTCAATCCGCGGCAAGTTGCCAGCATCAGGGTCGCCATTGGGATTGCCATTCTCCACGTCAAACAATAGAACAAATTCATAGCGTTTCGTGAGTGGTGTTTTCTCAGCCATTGTCAAATTCCTCGCTTTCTATAGTTGGAAATCTCCCATTGCCTATTCTGTCGTTGCCGCTGCGGCCTCTTCTGCCCCATCCATCACAGCCACCGCATCCCCGGATGACTTGGCTGCCCCAGCATAAAAACCTTGCCGTTTATGGTAATAACCGATCGCGAACATGCCTTGCTCCTCCAGCGTCAGACGACGGGGCAATCGCTCGGGCAAGGCGACCATTACTTTGCCGATCAGTTCATTATTATAGAAGCCTCTCTTCTCATCCTTGGATACATGATGCTGCGCCAGATGCAGCAATCTCGGGAATACGCTGGCTGGCGCAGCCGAAGCCGCCCCCCAGAAACGGTCCCGGATCGTTGCATTAATCCCAGCTCCCAGCGCATCCTTTTGCGTTTTCTCCAGGCAAGCAAACAATCTGCCCAAGTTATACGCGACATTCGTGGACTCCATATTTTCGGCCACTGTCAATTCTCCTTCCCTGATCCCGTGATTGCCGTTCCGGCCAGCGCGCAGCAGATACGCCTTGAGCATCGCTGCACGCACGCTGCCTATCTTGTACAAGCCCTTGCGCGGGTCATCCTGATCTGCCCGGATCCGATTGATAAGCTGGGCGAAGATGGCCTTGGAATAGGGCAACTCCTGCATGATCGAACGAAACAACTGCCCCTCCATGTTCGGGGGAATATTGCTCCAGTCATGACCTACCGCGAGTTCCTTCAGCAGTTGTCGTATCGTCGGCGTCCGATCCAGACCTACGATAGCGAGATCCTTATAATGCTGCCAGACACGCTCCCCGATCTCCCCAAGCGTACCTCTATAGAAGAAACGCATCGACAATCGTGCTGCATTAGGAGATATGCCTAGCACGTAGAAGGTAGTCTCCGGATCCAGATCGGAGAAGGTATCTCGAAACTCCTGACCGTTTCGTACGCGAGACACCGCGCTTTTAACGCGCTCGCGCACACTCTCGGGATCGGGCGGTCCCTCCTCTAGCGTCTCATCGCTTCGCTCCTCCTGCATCAAGCTGGCCAGGAATAGCTGCTCGTGATCGACCGCAGACTCCGCCCAAAATACTACCGTCATATCATTCATCCGCACCCGATGCTTCGGATCGGCCAACAATCTGTTCAACACGTAGCCATAGGCATCCGCGGCATTCTTCGAGGTCGGCGCATTAAAGGACTGTTTTCTCCCAAAAGATTCAAACGAGTCCTTGTTAAAGGACACAATGGCTGCCCCGGAGGACTGAGCACCAATCACATTTTTAATGTTTGGGTGCAGCCGGGCAATGTCGCTCGTTGGCACCCTATCGCCAGAGACGAGACAGATTTGCGTCGTATCCCCGACAGCACCGACCGCACTCTGACCACCTGACCTATATTTCTCCCAGGCGCTTTGCAGCAGCCTATGATCATGGAGAAATCGCCCTGTCGGTGCATACTTGAGTACACATAGCCCGCCTGTAGCCAACGTTGCTTTCGTTTCTTCGCTTAACAATCCGTCGAGTTGCTCTGCCAACTGCTCAGGGGTTGCCTCTACGAAGGCGGTGATTGCCTTCCACTCTGGTGAGACTGAAACCTGCTCGCCCTCCACTTGAGCCATCACGGAGCGCCAAAGTACTTGCATCGATTCTCTACATGCTGCGCGCATCCCTAGCGCTGTCCCGAACAGATACTCCGCCTTGTCACATAGAAAATAAGGCGTTATTTTGACAGTGCGCTTTTCCTGCTCCGGCACATTGTAGGTTTCCTTACGTGACTTTCCCTTCTCATTCGTATAGGGAATGATATCGACGAGCCGTCCCTCGGCATCCAGATGGAGCTCGAAGGATACATCAGCCGCGGAATAACCCTGCTTGGGCAGATCGCCGTCGTCCTGCTCTTGCAGGAGTTGGTAATAGGCATGGAGCGCCTGTAGGATCATCGGAACACCTCCATTGGACCAGGGACGCCGATCACGCCATCGACCATTCGAGCGCGGAAGAAATACGGGACAATCTCCTGCACCTCTCCCTTGGCATTCAGCTTGAAGTCCTGATCATATAGCATATAACCCAGATCAAGCGTGCCTTGCAACGGACTCGATGGCAACTCTTCCATCTCCTCAATCAGTTCAAAGCTGACAGGAAACTCTCTCGTACCGAAATAAGGTTGGTGAAAGCACTGTCCCTGTCGCATCCTGCGCAGCGCAATGTTATAATGCTTTTCCGGGCGATCCTCGCCATTCTGTCGATCCTTCATTTCAAAGTGAGCCTCGATAATATACGCCACATTACGGAGCACCAGCGACGCCCTTTGCTGCCGCTCCTCCGTAATATAGATCGCTTCCTTACGGGCTGAAGCCTTGGACTCGACCTCATTGCGACGAATATTCTCGAAGATGATCGGCTGGAGCACATGTATCCGATCCACTACCCAGCGAATGGAAGGCTTCCAATATATTGCTTCCAGAATCCCTCTTGCCGCTGATGGCGTCATCACATCATAGCTTACCCGCTCCACCTTCATCTCCGGTCGTGTAAAGCAGGCATAATCACCCCAAACCTTCAGCTTGATACCATACCCCATGCAGGCCCCTCCCTCCTAAAATAATAAGACCTCATGCTCCACCGTATCCTCCGGCTGCAGCAATCCCGTGTGCTTGCTGTAGTAAGCCATCTCTGTCAAATACAGCACGCCCCCGCTTGCCAGGAGCAGATCGGCTGAACGCATGGCTGCTAGCTCATACGCATAAACCTGCACAGAATAGGGTTGAAGCTTGCGCAGCTCGGCAGCGGGATAAAGACTGTTTGGTAACGCTTTCAGTATGGCGAGTGCTTTCTCATCATAAGGAATGACAATGCTTTGCATCTGCCCATCAATAAATTCAAACCGCTGGGAAATCTCCTCATAAGGAATTTCCAAATTGCGATTTTTATCGGACAGCAGCGTCATAATGCCCCTATTATCCGTCTTCTCCAGATGGGTACCGTCGTTTAGCCCATAGATGCGGTCAAAGTAATTTTGCATCGCCTGCTGCGAAAAGGCATCCTCCTCATAACGCAGCACATGCTGCGCCTCCGCTGCCGTCTCTTTCATCCAGCCCTTCTCCGGCATGCCGTGTTTTTCCGGGTAAAAGACTCTAACCTCTCTTATACTCCGCTTCCCTTCCCGATTACATCGCCCCGCTGCTTGTGCAATGGAGTCCAGCCCTGCCATTGCCCGCAATACCATGGGAAAATCAACGTCGACCCCGGCCTCAATTAATTGAGTTGAGACAACGCGGCAAGGCAAGCTGGCCTTCAGCCTTTGTCTAATCGCCTTAAAGATCGACTGACGATGAACCGCGCACATCCGGCCGCTCAAATGATAAAGCCCCTCCTGATCCACGTACGACAAGGCTTGCAAACGGTCATAAAGCAATTTCGCATGCTTGCGCGTATTCACAATACATAGCACCTGCTCAGACTCCACGATCCAGTCTACAACCGTTTCATCTGCGATACGTTCCTGGATGGATCCATATGAGGTCAGTTGAACTCGTTTGAACGTATCCAACAATTCGCTCGGCGTCGGGGAATCCATAAGCTCGGCGGCTGGGAAGCCCAGCTTATCCCAAGATGGCTGTGTTGCCGTACAGAGCACGACGGAGCAATGATAATGATCGATTAGCTCTTGCAGCGCGTGCAGACAAGGCTTCACATACCCGCGTGGGAGACTCTGCGCCTCGTCCAGCACAATGACCGATCCAGCAATATGATGCAGCTTTCGACATGCGCTTCTTTTGTTGGAGAATAACGATTCGAAAAACTGGACCGAAGTCGTCACCACCACTGGCGCATCCCAGTTTTCCGTCCCCAGCTTAAGCTGACGCACCTCATCCGCAGTGTGATTCTCCTCATATTCCTCCAAATTAAAGTTACTATGATGCTCCAGAATCGCATCGGCACCCAGCACTTTGGCGAACACCTTGGCATTCTGTTCTATTATGCTTGTGAAAGGAATCACATAGATGACTCGTCTCAGCTTGTGCTTCACCGCATGCTCCAGCGCAAAAACCATGGAAGACAGCGTCTTGCCGCCGCCTGTTGGAACAGACAAGGAGAACAATCCCCTTTCAGAGCTTAGCGCTTGCCTTCGACAGGCCGCCTGGATTTTTTGCCGCTGCAGGTTAATGGAGGTCTTCTCCGCCTGCGTTTCAAATGGTCGCAAATAATCATTTAGCCTCTCCAGCAATTCAATCATCGTTGGCTGCTTGCGCTCCTGCATCAGCAAACGATCT
This sequence comes from Paenibacillus sp. 598K, assembly GCF_003851045.1. Lineage (GTDB taxonomy): Bacteria > Bacillota > Bacilli > Paenibacillales > Paenibacillaceae > Paenibacillus_D. Next base: position 10,061 of record NZ_BFBX01000024.1, read on the forward strand.
GAATCGCAGGTATAATCTCTCGTATCTAGCGAATCGGCGTCTACCAGGCAGGAATATAGCATTCTTCCTAAAAAGCTATATTTCCATGCCAAAACATCCTTATGCTGGAGCAGCAACTGCGTTTGGAACACGAAAGGAAGCGGTACTTGCCTGACTGGGACCTCTATCTCCTCCCAAGCAGAAGACCAGGCTGGCAGCTCGGCATCGCTTTTGGAGACACGCCGTATAAACGTGCCTTCTTCATCCAGGGTACCGTAGTCCTGCAAGCCGCCGTGATGGCCCGATATGCACATCGCAACCAATCTGGCCAAATATAAGGCTGCGCCGCTCGTTCCGATACATTGCTGACGGGACGTTTTTTCCAGCACCCACTTTGCCCCGGCAGTCGAATGATCGACACGTACATTTTTCCCCTGTACTCTTTGCTGGAACAAGGCTGAATACTTTCCGACATCATGCAGCAAGCCTGCCAAATAACCAAGCTCGCTAGCGCCAAAGGCACGTGCAAACGACTCGCTCCGCCGGGCAACATTAAATAAATGGTCATACAGAAGTTGATATTCCCCATCATCCCTACTGTGCGCATAAAATGCCATCTATCTCCTCCTATCGAATCAAACCGGGCCGAGAATCAAGACCCCAGACCCATAATAGGTATCCAGAAACTAATTCTACAGACTTAGCTATATTCCTTCAACGACATTCATTTTTGATGAATTTATCTTCATTTGGGGAATTTTGTAGAAACAATAGAGGAATGTCTGCGGGAGGAGCGACTTGGGCAGGCAATTGGGGAGATCAAGAGCACGGGCATTTCGATAATCGCTCCTGCGTGAGGAGCGACGGTTGGGCGACGGGTAACGGAACGTCTCGTTTCAATCCACGCTCCTGCACGAGAAGCGACATCGGTGCAGGTACATTTAACGTCTATGGCCTGTTTCAATCCACGCTCCTGTACGAGGAGCGACGGGCAATCATGGATTTCCTCTGGCTGCTCTTCCAGTTTCAATCCACGCTCCTGTACGAGGAGCGACTGTCAGGCACATTAACTGATGTAGCTGCTATTCGTTTCAATCCACGCTCCTGTACGAGGAGCGACTTATTGGGGTCAGCATCGACAATAGGACAGGTGACGTTTCAATCCACGCTCCTGTACGAGGAGCGACATTACATCAGTCAGACCCCGGGTATTCCAGATTGGTTTCAATCCACGCTCCTGTACGAGGAGCGAAGAGGTGCAGGAGGAACAGCGGCAGCGAGCTGAGTTTCAATCCACGCTCCTGTACGAGGAGCGACCCAGCGCAGACGGGAACTCGAAAGCTCACTAAAGTTTCAATCCACGCTCCTGTACGAAGAGCGACCAAAATGGCTATCGCTGATTTTATCGCCTATATCGTTTCAATCCACGCTCCTGTACGAGGAGCGACCCGCAATCCGTAATGGCGCTAAATTCTCCCTGGGTTTCAATCCACGCTCCTGTACGAGGAGCGACCTGACAAAACAGCGAAAGAAATATTGCAGATCGAGTTTCAATCCACGCTCCTGTACGAGGAGCGACCCTGAATCAGCGGCTGGCCCACGATTCACAGGCGGTTTCAATCCACGCTCCTGTACGAGGAGCGACTGCGGCACGCGCAAGGCCTTATGCAGCCTGGGCTGCGAGGCGCAAAATCGCGAACCTCTTTTTAGTGTAGCATAATTTTTAATATAATGGAGCCTTTTATTCAACAAAACCAGTCAGGGCGCGGGTTGCGAACCTCCCAGGGTTTTCATGTGAGCCTGAGGTTCGCGCTCGCAAGTAAGGGGTTATTCTCCTGTGTGAGAAATGACGAACACCAGACCGCGTCGTTAACCTCCCCATCGCTTGCTCATTGAATCCATGCTCTCGAACGAGGAGCGTCCGCTTGATCTGCTTCCTCAGTTTCTCGCGTTCGGTTTCAATCCACGCTTCCGCACGAGGAGCGACTTAGCGGCGCTGTCCCCTGGGCGACGTCCGAATAGTTTCAATCCACGCTCCTACGCGAGGAGCGACTCTTCCGGGCATACGGGCACCTCCTCAAATTCCGGTTTCAATCCACGCTCCTACGCGAGGAGCGACCCGAACGTCATGTCGAAATGCGGATTGTCTACGTTTCAATCCACGCTCCTACGCGAGGAGCGACAGCAGCACTCGCGAACCCTTACGCAGCCTGGGCTGCGAGGCACAAAATCGCGAACCTATTTTTAGTGTAGCATAATTTTAATTATAATGAACACTTTTCCTCAACAAATCCAGTCAGCGCGCGGGTTGCGAACCTCCCAGGGATTTCATGTGAGCCTGAGGTTCGCGCCAGCCGGAGCCTGGCATAACAGGGAGCCACCCGAGAAGATTGTTGCCCTTACCCGGGCTAACGTCCAATCCTTATGTTCGCCTACGACATAGAGTGGTACTAAGAAGACACGGCGAATGCCGTATATCAAATCAATAAAAGGTTGTGATTCGTGTGAATTATCGCTCTGGTGCGCATCAGAGAGCAATATCGCAGCCGAGGGGCAATTCATCCTCCGATTCACCAGGTGCATCGGCTGTCATACCAACGACACGACTGCCTGCAGCATCATTTAGGACGACAAGCGGTGAGGCAGCAAGCTATGCGCCAAGAACCGCCATCTCAGGTGCCGGAGCGGCCGGAGCTCCACGGGCTGTCACGCCGTTCGCGCCACCGCCTTCGGAGATGCCCTCCGGGGCTTCGCCCGTGTTCATGCCTGCTGTCGTCCCAGTCGCAGAGCCTGTCGTCCTGCCTGCCGCGACTAACGCCGCAAGCTCCGGCTCCTCCAAACTCGGCGGCATCATGAATGGGCTCAACGATCTGAAAGGCGTCGTCGATCGCATGGGCGGCATCGATGGCATCATTGGTACGATGGGCAAGGTACAGAAGGTCGTCGCAGGCGTCCAGCAGATGGCCCCGATGGTGAAGCTGCTCATGGGCTCCTTTAGCGGCAAAAAGGGAGCCGTCGCCACGACCGCCGACGAGGATACCGAGTGGCGTCCACCGCGCCGTAGACGTCGCAGACGTCCTGGCGGTGGGAGCGCAGCGAGGCCGCGCCCTCGTGCAGGCGGACGGCCTCGCGCACGGCCAAGTGGCTCCGGCAGCGGCGCACAGCCTGGCGCGCGACCTCGCCCCGCCAGCAGCAGCCCCCGGCCCAGTCCAAAGCGCAAGCCCAGTCGCTAACACAACCGGGCTGAGCTAACAAGGGTAAAGGCTCTCGACCTGCCCCTTCTCACTTCTCTAGAACGAAGCAGGCTGCGACTCGGTGTCGGCTACTATTTCCAGTCGGTTCGCAGCCAACAACAGCCCCAATTCTGACACATGGCTAAACGATCCAGGCCGCACCTTAGGACCAGTAGCTCACGTCACTTTGTAGACGGGAGCTAACTGGTCCGACGCTCGTCTCAGCAGAGTAAAGTCTAGTCCCCGCCTCGATTGCACCCTCGCCAACCCTGTGCATGGGAGAACCTTGCTATTCCCACATCGGTATTTGTCCAGATAATTGTCGCGAATTCTCAAAAAAAGTGTGTTGTCCAGATGGAGATTTTCGAGTAGCTTACTTGTCCTGTCGTGCGGGTGTTTCAATCCACGCTCCTTACGAGGAGCGACGCGCTGCTCGTGCAAAAACCGTGCTAACGCTTCTTCGTTTCAATCCACGCTCCTGCACGAGGAGCGACTGGTGCCCAGCTTAATCTTTCCTGTCCCGCCGACGCCGTTTCAATCCACGCTCCTGCACGAGGAGCGACAAATAACACTGGTTATAAGATCGTGGCATTGCCGTTTCAATCCACGCTCCTGCACGAGGAGCGACCGCCGTCGATGACCTGGCGGAATCCCGAATCCGTGTTTCAATCCACGCTCCTGCACGAGGAGCGACAAACAATTCCTTGTATTCAGGATCTTGTGGGAGGTTTCAATCCACGCTCCTGCACGAGGAGCGACACTCGCTCGACTCCAGTAAATCAGGATTATCGTGTTTCAATCCACGCTCCTGCACGAGGAGCGACAGCGGCCCTCGAGAGGCCTTACGCAGCCTGGGCTGCGAGGCACAAAATCGCGAACCTGTTTTTAGTGTAGCATATTTTATATTATAATGGCGACCTTCACTCAACAAATCCAGTCAGGGCGCGGGTTGCAACCTCCCAGGGATTTCATGTGAGCCTGAGGTTCGCGCCAGCCTGGTACAACAGGGAGCCATACGAGAAGTTTGTTGCCCCACCCGGGCTAACGTCCAATCCTTATGTTCGCCTACACGGCGAATGCCGTATACCAAATCAATATTAGGTTGTGATCCGTGTATATTATCGCTCTGGTGCACCAGAGCGAAATATTGCAGCCGAGGGGCAAATTATTCGCTAGCGGCAGCCCACGACAACAAGGCCCGTCCCATCGCACATCATGCGCAGTCGGACGAGCCTTGTTTCTCTTGCTACTATATTACAGCCAGATCCACTCGATCAGCTTGAAGAAAATAATCGCCATCAGGGCGGAGATCGGGATCGTGATCAGCCACGACATGACGATCCGGCCGGCCATCGACCACTTGACGCTGGAGAAGCGCTTCGCGCTGCCGACGCCGAGGAGCGAGGAGGTGATCGTGTGCGTCGTGCTGACCGGGAAGTGCGACAGCGTCGCCGTCAGGATGACGAGCGCCGAGCCCATGTCGGCTGCGAAGCCGTTGATCGGCTCGATCTTGAAGATCTTCGTGCCCATCGTCTTGATAATCTTCCAGCCGCCAATCGAGGTGCCGAGCGCCATCGCCAGCGCCGCCGAGATCTTGACCCACAGCTGGACATCGTCGGTGTCCTGGAGCTGTGCGGCGACCAGTGCGAAGGTGATGATCCCCATCGCCTTCTGCGCATCGTTTGTACCGTGGGTGAAGGCCTGGAACGCAGCAGTGACGACCTGGCTGGCACGGAAGCCTTTGTTCACCTGATGCGGACTGCGATTGGCAAAGACCTTCTTCAACACCGACATCAGGATGAAGCCGAGCGTAAATGCGATGAGCGGCGAGAAAACAAGCGCCTGCACGATCGACGTAAAGCCGGAAGCATTGATGCCGGCCAAGCCTTCGGCGCCGATAACCGCTCCCGCCAACGCGCCGATCAAAGCATGCGAGGAGGAGGACGGGATACCGAACCACCAGGTGACGAGGTTCCAGGCAATCGCCGCCAGCAGCGCTGCGATGACGATCTGCTCCCCGTGCGCCAGCTGTGTCGGGTCGGCGATACTGCCGCCGATCGTCTTGGCGACCCCTGTAAAGGTCAGCGCGCCGACGAAGTTCATGATCGCAGCCATGAGGATCGCTACTCGCGGAGACAACGCGCGGGTCGACACCGAAGTTGCGATCGCATTGGCCGTGTCGTGGAAGCCGTTGATAAAATCAAAGGCAAGGGCCAGGAACACGACAAGGCACATGATAATAAATACTGTATCGAACATAAGTCAGGGCCCTCGCTCAGCTGTTGCGCATAACGATCGACTCGAGGGTGTTGGCAACATCCTCGCAGCAATCGGTCGTTTGCTCCAGCCGTTCATAGATCTCTTTGCGCTTGATCACTTCGAGCGGGTCCTTGACATTGGCAAACAAACTCATGACGCAGACACGCAGCAGGTCGTCCGCTTGGTTTTCCAACTCGTTAATATGAATAGCTGGCTCACGAATTGCCAGCAGTTTTTTCTCGGTAAGCAAGTAGATGGCTTTTTTGATCTGCTGCGCGCAGCGGACCAGGTTATCGGCGAAAAGAATGATGTACTCGTCCGGTTCTTGGATATTGTACATCTCGAATCTCGACGCGCAAGCCTCGATGCCATCGAGCACATCGTCAAGCGAGGTCGTCAGCGCCATGATGTCTTCGCGTTCGATTGGCGTGATGAACGTCTTGTTCAGCTCCGTCAGAATCGTGTGTACATACCGGTCGCATTGGGACTCGTATTCTTTCATGTCTCTGGCGAATACCTTGAGATCCTTCAGATCCGGGACGTTGCGGTGAAAATACTCGGTTGCCTCAAGAATGGTGTCGGCCATTTCCTCCAACGTCTTGAAAAAAATGTTCTTCTTCTTCTTCACCTTACAAGACTCCTTTACCGCTGCGCGGTTTAATTTGCATCTACTTCGATTCAGCCGAAGAATATCTTATCATACTTTACATGATAATTGTTAAGAGAGTGTAAACGTTCATGAAAAAAATCGTCAGGTTTCATAAAAATCCGACAAAACACGCTGCCGATTTTTGAATTCCTAGTTTGTGCTGCACGCGCCTGTTTTAGTCCACATGTGGTCATAGGAGTAAAAAGCCACCTCGCCTCGGGCGAAATGGCCATATCCAATCGTCCATCCCCAATGTTGGGACAAGCGTTGGTCGTCCGACCGCCGTCATGCCGCCGGACCCCGCACGACCCAGCAACTCAGAGAACGCGCAAGGTCGACCTATCCTCTCAATGTCTAGTACGTCAGTGCTCAGCAACGGTCGACTTATCGTCCCAATGTCTAGTACGTCAAATGCTCGGCGAAGGTCGGCTTCATCGGCACGATGTGGTAGATCGTCTTACCCGGGGCAAACGGCAGCTCCGAGCCGTTCTTCATGATCCGGATCACATCGCCGTCGCGCCGCTCCCACTCCGCCTCGACAACCTTGCCTTGACGGAACAGCACCGCCGGTCCGCCCGATGCCAGATCGACCGCCAGCCGGCCTTCGTTGTCCAGCGTGCGATGAGCCGTCCCGAGGACGACCAGATTGGACGCCGACAACTGCTCGTCATTATTCATATCGATATGAGGGCTGTCATTAATCGAGCGCAGATAACGGCCCGTTGCCGCATCATAGCTGTAGGATACCTTATATTTTTCGAGCAGAAAACGAATGTCGATCTCGGTCGCAGACTCCCCGGGAACCAGCTCGTCGCCCTCCAGAAAGCGCATCACCGGGATAATCACATCGCTTTTGTATCCCCTCTTTTCTGCTCCCTCGCGCAGCTTCTCCAGATTGGAGTACAGATTGTGCGGCGCCTTGCGGAACGATTCTCTCCAGAAGGATCCGCCAGCGTTGGATATCTCGTCGAGATACGGCTTCTTCTGTCGCTGCAGGATCGCATACGCATCTGGACTGCCCCCGGCATGCGCCAGCACGCCTTGGTAGCTCTCGCCCAGCTCGATCAGATACGGACGAATGCTGCGGATCGGCCCGATTGCTTCGGGGAAGCTCTGGCTCTGATAGATCGCGACCAGCCGCGTAATGCCGCCCTCCGCCAATACCTCCCAGATCACGTCTGCGCCGCTCAGTCCAGACTGCGGACGAGCCGCCGCGAAGTTGTTCACCATAACGGCGATCGGGCGCTGCACCGATTCTTCCTCCATCGGCATTCCGGTTAACGGAGCGCGATAACCTACTACTACAGGCTCCGGCTCGGGCTCCGCTATAGGCTCTACATCGACTGGCTCGATCGATACCGAGGGATCTGATTGTTGCCCCCCGTTGCCAGTCCCATTGCCAGAACCGCAAGCCGTGGCAAGCGCGATTAACAGCGCCAGCAGCAGCGCCAACCATACCCGGCGGCCGCTAGCTCCGTTGTCGATGCGCGGTCCCGCCGCTCTAGTTTCTTTGTTCAACATTCACCCATCCCTTATGTTCCGGTTTTCTTGATCATCCCCCTTATTAAACCATATTTCGACCTGTTTGTCTTGCGTACTGTAACGCAATACAGCGCCGCTGGACCGTTGTTGGTTGCTGGCGCTGCACGATAATTAGCCTACCTGAGCCGACGAAGCGCTGTCGCCAGATGTTGCCGGAGCTTTGTCGCCTGCCGAGCCGCGCTCGCTTCTCGAAGGCTTGTCGCGCTTCAGTTCGGAGTCGATCAATTCGTCGAGATTCTACTCAAAGGCGCTTTTGCGCTCCGCCTGCTGGCGCTCTAAAGCCCCAATCACCGCCGCCTTCAGTGCATCGCGAGACACGCCCTGCTGATCGGCAAGCGTTGACAGCGGAACGCCCTCCTTCAGCTTGCCGATGAGCGTTTCCTTGTCGAGCTGCAGCAGCTCCAACACCTCGTCCGAGACGAAGACTCCCTTGCCATTTCGACGTTCGTGATGGCCGCCTTTTTCTTTGCCAGCAAACTTGCCTTCCTTGATTGCACCATCCTCAGATTGAGCCGTCGAGCTAGTGTCCTTGCTCGTCCCGTTCGCGTTTGCTGCGTACACTCCGATCGGCACCGTCAGCATGAGGGCAGCAGCCAGGCTGAGCGCTTGGATTTTTTTCTTCATACGCATTCTCCTCCTGTGTCTTAGTGATGTTGCAACTCCATTATGCAGCAGCAACCTAAAAGAAACCTTAAAAGGAAGGTCTTGCTCAGCTCGGTATACATCTGACATGCTGCATTCGGGAGGGCGCCATAGTCTGACTTGCTGTAGGCGAGGATACGTCATCGCGCGACGGGGCCCGGGAGAAGCCGCTGATGATGAGGCGTCTCGCCGCAACCAAAAAGGGAACCATTCTCATGGTCCCCCTCTTAACTTACATATAGGTTTGAAAGTCGGTGATCGCCAGCCCGCTTTACGGTGTGCTCCCCTGCTTCACGCTGCTCCCTTCCTCGATAATACGCGAAACAGTTCCTGATCAACGCATGTACTCAGCCAGTTTGTCAGACACCAAGTCACTAAGCGCTGCGCATGCTGCACTCTGTTGACAAGTTGACTGTCTTCAAATGCTCCAGTGATGCCATTGTTCATGACGCTTCTGCAGATCCGCCAGCCACTGGACGCTGGCGCCAATCGCCGCATCCTGGTGCTGCTGGGTCGAGTACGTGTGATCGGCCTGGAAGACGATCTCCTTGTCGCAGCCACCGTCGCTGCGGGTCCACAGTACCTTTTGCAGCAGGAAGCTGTAATCGACCGGAATGACGTCGTCGCTGGTCCCGTGTACGAGCAGCACATCGCCGCCGAAGCGAGGCGCGGCCTGGAACGGCTGATGCTGCATGAGCGACTCGAAAAATACCGGCTGCAGCCCGTAGCCGAGATAGTCGGTCTGCCCCGTCTGGATCGCCTCGTCATAGCTGGCGCGGCCGATGATGTTGACGATGTCGTTGAACGGATAGGCAACCGGCGACCAGAGAATGAGCGACTTCACCCGGCGATCCCGCACCGCTGTCAGCAACGCCACAGCCCCGCCGAGACTATGGCCAATGAGCGTGACCCGCAGCGGATCGACGCAGTCCATCTCTGTGATGTAATCGAGCGCCGTCCGCGTCTGGTCGATCATCGACTCTAGGCCGAGCGAGCCGTAGTCGCCCTGGCTCTCGCCGCAGCCGCCATAGTCGAAGCGCAGCACGTAGCTGCCCTGCGCAGCCAGCGCGCGCGCAGCCTTGACGAACAGCCGGTCCGTACCCATCCGGTTACCGACGAAGCCATGGCAGATGATGACCGCAGGCGCCTTGGAGCCGCAAGCCGCTGCGTTCGTCGGATAATGCAGCGTCGCCGCCAGCTCCAGCCCCTCGTCCAAATGATGCAGCGTCAGCGTTTTTTCCATCATCCATCCACTCCGTTCAACAAATTATATATTATAATTCCAATCAATTTAGTTGGTTTTATTATCATACTCCCGCTTCTCCCTAATGTCAACTGGATTTTCACGGATTTGCGATACATAGAGCTGACTCATCTTGGACATCCTCTAAGCCAAGGAGCAGCGTCGGACAGCAACAGCAACTCCAATATCACTACAACTACAAGCTGAAAAAATAGGAGGAATCCATGATGCAGCACTTCGTGCAATGGATGGCGGAGCAATGGCTCGCTGTCTTGCTCGTCGCCGGGGTCGTCGTGGCGAGTATATTCGTCTATGCCAAACGCAACGAGCTATTCCTGAAAGAGTAGCCGCTCTCCTGCTCAGACCCTGTCGATTAAACAAACCACTCACGGCTTAAGATCACTTGCCCTGTTAACAATCATGCATCAACAACGCCCCGATCGCTGTCGAGCAACGAACGGGGCGTGTCATGCAAACCTCTAGCCCATCGTCTTGTCCTTCCCCTTCTCCGACGATAGCACCGGGAAGTTGAGATTCATGAACACGGACACCATCCGCAGCACGAACGTCACGCCAAAGCAAATATAGAGCGACACCACCTGCGGTACATAATCGTAGGTCAGGATCAGGCTGACCGCTCCGATGATGGATGCAATGGCGTAGATTTCTTTACGGAAAACATATGGAATCTCCTTGGCAAACAGATCGCGCAGCACGCCGCCGCCGATCCCTGTGATCAGCCCCATCGATACGACCAAAAACGGCTCATGGTCGAACAGCATAAGCGCCGTATTCGAGCCTACCGCCGTAAAGACGCCCAGACCGATGGCGTCGGAGATCAGAATGATAGGGCCAAGGCGATTAATCCGCTCGTAGAACACCCAGGTCAGGATGCCCGCGCCCAGACTTGCAAAAAAGTAGCTCGGCTTGATGAAAGCGATCGGCGGCACGCTGCCCACCATCAAATCTCGAATGATGCCCCCGCCCACCGAAGTAGCCACGCAGAGGCAGATTACCCCGAACAAGTCCATTTCTTTCTTTATCCCGGTCAATGCCCCCGAGATCCCGGCCGCAACGATGCCCAAGTAAACAAACGCATCCAGCAAATACACCTTGCTATCCCCTTTTTTGCGCTGTTAACGACAACAGCTATGATCCCTTCCATTATCGTCGATGGGACCGAGACTGTCGACCTTAGGTAAGGTTTATTTTATGGAAAATCCAGCATATGCTTATTTTTGGCAGAAAGTCTGTCAGAAACGTTGGCCGATACTTGTGCCATCTTTGGCACAAATCCGGGCGGGGACGGCTGGTTGGGAGAGACTTGTGCCATTTTTCGCATAACTCCGGGCCGCTGTGACGTTTTCGACGAGACTTGTG
>NZ_BFBX01000024.1:21192-37224 GCF_003851045.1 Paenibacillus sp. 598K
TTTTCGCATATCTCCGGACCGCGGCAGCTTTTTCGACGAGACTTGTTACATTTTTCGCACATTCCGGCTCCGATGACATACGCGAAGTCCTTATCTAGCTACAAAAAAATCCGCTTCGCCATCCCGCCGTGGAGGGCGGGATGGCGAAGCGGACAATCTGATCTGTGTTACGTATTCAGCCCCTGCAACGCCTTGACGCCGATGTCGGTGCGGTAGTGGACGCCGTCGAACTTGATCGTCTCCGCCGCCTTGTACGCCCGCTCGCGCGCCTGCGCCGTGTCGGCGCCGATGCCGACGACCCCGAGCACGCGGCCGCCGCTCGTCACGAACTGGTCGCCGTCAAGCGAGGTTCCGGCATGGAAGAGCTGGATACCCTCCTGTGCCTCTGCCTCTGCCAGACCGGTGATGACGCGGCCCTTCGGATAGGAGGCCGGATAGCCCTCGGAGGCGAGGATGACGCAGACCGCCGCCTCGTCGCTCCACTCGATCTCGAGCTGGTCGAGCCGGCCGTTCATCGCCGCCAGGATGATGTCGAGCAGATCGGTCTTCAGACGCGGCAGCACGACCTGGGTCTCCGGGTCGCCCATCCGGGCGTTGAATTCGATCGTCGTCGGACCGTTCTTCGTGATCATCAGACCCGCGAACAGGAAGCCGCGGAACGGCCGTCCCTCGCTGACCATCGCCTTGGCCGTCGGGATGATGATATTCTCGATCGCCTCGTCGACGATCGACTGCGGGATATGCGGCAGCGGCGTGTACGTGCCCATGCCGCCCGTGTTCGGTCCCAGGTCGCCGTCATAGACCGGCTTGTGATCCTGGGCCGGCACCATCGGCCGCACCGTCTCGCCGTCGACGAATGCGAGGATCGACATCTCCTGCCCTTCGAGACATTCCTCGATGACGACCTGGCTGCCCGAATCGCCGAACACCTTGCCGACCATCATATCCTCAAGCGCCGCCTTCGCCTCTTCCATCGTCCGCGCGACGGTGACGCCCTTGCCGGCCGCCAGCCCGTCCGCCTTGATGACGATCGGCGCCGTCTGTTGCGCCAGGTACGCCGAGGCCGACTCATAGTCGGTGAACGTCTCGTACTTGGCGGTCGGGATGTTGTACTTGCGGAGCAGGTCCTTCATGAAGATCTTGCTGCCCTCGATCTCCGCCGCATTTTGACGCGGTCCGAAGATCGGGATGCCGCGCGCCTCGAAGGCGTCGACGATGCCCGCTGCCAGCGGGTCGTCCGGGCCGACGACGACAAGGTCGATCGCATGATCCACAGCAAACTGGATCAGGTCGCCGAAGCGGCTGACCGGGATCGGCACACACTCGGCGAGCTGGGCGATCCCCGCATTGCCTGGCGCGCAGTAGATTTCCTTCACTTTGTCGCTCTTCTTGAGCGCCCAGACGAGGGCATGCTCGCGTCCGCCGCCGCCGATGACTAATAACCGCACAAGGTCTCCTCCTCAGGAAGGGGCCCGGCCAGCCCCCTCGCCCGTCAGGGAGCAGGGGACCGGGGAGCCCGATCGATTAATGTTTGAAATGACGTACGCCGGTCATGACCATTGCGATGTTGTGCGCGTTGGCCACGGCGATCGACTCCTCGTCCTTGATCGAGCCGCCTGGCTGGATCACTGCCGTGATACCTGCCTTGGCTGCGAGCTCCAGCGTGTCGCCCATCGGGAAGAACGCATCGGAGGCCAGGATCGCTCCTTGCGCCTCGACGCCCGCTTGCTCGATGGCGATGCGCGCCGCGCCGACACGGTTCATCTGACCGGCGCCGACGCCGATCGTCATGTTGTTCTTCGCCAGCAGGATCGCGTTGGACTTCACATGCTTGACGACCTTCCAGCCGAACAGCAGCTGCTTCAGCTCCTCCTCGGACGGCTGACGGTTCGTGACGACCTTCAGATCGTCAGCGGTCAGCGTATGCACATCGCTCTGCTGGACGAGCATACCGCCGTCGACCGAGGTGACGAGCCATTCCGGCTTGCGCTGCGCGCCCGACTGGATCGTGCCGAGCGTCAGCAGTCGGATGTTTTTCTTCTGCGAGAGGATATCCAGCGCCTCCTGCGTGAAGTCAGGGGCGATGACGATCTCCAGGAAGATCTCATGCAGCAGCAGCGCCGTCTCCTTGCCGATCGTCCGGTTGGCCGCGACGATGCCGCCGAAGATCGAGGTGGGGTCGGCCGCATAGGCCTTCTGATACGCCTCGTGGATGTCTGCGCCGATGCCGACGCCGCACGGGTTCATATGCTTGACCGCAACGACAGCCGGCTCCTCGAATTCCTTAACGATCGCGAGTGCTGCGTTGGCGTCGTTGATGTTGTTGTAGCTCAGCTCCTTGCCATGCAGCTGCTTGGCCGTCGTGATGTTGCCCTCAGGCGCCAGCGGCTTGCGGTAGAAGGCTGCCGATTGATGCGGATTCTCGCCATAGCGGAGGTCCTGCACCTTCTCGTACGTAACGGTCATGCGCTCCGGCAGCGTCAGGCCGGTCTGCGTCGTCAGGTAATCGGAGATAAGCGCATCGTAAGCGCCGGTGTGGCGGAAAACCTTGGCCGCGAGCGCCTTGCGCGTCTCGAGCGTCGTGTCGCCACCGCCACGCACTTCCTCGAGCACGGTCCCATAGTCGGCCGCATCGACGACGACGGTGACGAAGGCGTGGTTTTTGGCTGCCGAGCGCAGCATCGTCGGGCCGCCGATGTCGATGTTCTCGACCGCATCCTCATACGACACATCGGGCTTGGCGATCGTCTCTTGGAACGGATACAGGTTGACGACGACGAGGTCGATATACTTCAGCTCCAGCTCCTCCATCTTCTTCTGGTGCTCCGCATCGTCGCGGATCGCCAGCAAGCCGCTATGCACCGCTGGGTGCAGCGTCTTCACGCGTCCGTCGAGGATCTCGGGGAATCCGGTCACGTCCGAGATGCCGATTACCGGCACGCCTTCCTTTTCCAACAGACTTGCCGTCCCGCCAGTCGATATGATCTCCACGCCCAGCTCGGACAGGGCGCGCGAGAACTCCACGATGCCCGTCTTGTCCGATACGCTGATCAGCGCTCTGCGAATAGCCAATCCAATCCCTCCCAAATATATATGAATGCTATAACTCCAGCTCTACTCGTGGATCGTTACGCCTTCGATCCGCACATGGCGTCCATCGAGCTGCACGCGGCCATGCGCAATCTGCTGTACGACCCAGGGAAGCAGCGCTTGCTCGACCAGATGGATGCGAGCGGCAAGCGAGTCTTCCGTATCGTCGTCAGCTACCTCGACCGCCCGCTGGGCGATGATCGGACCGCTGTCGAGGCCGCCGTCCACATAATGGACGGTGACGCCCGTTACCTTGACGCCGTATTCGAGCGCCTGCTTGATCCCGCCCACGCCCGGGAAGGACGGCAGCAGCGAAGGGTGGACATTAATCATCCGCCCGTAATATGGCTCGACCAGTACCGGCGTGATGATCCGCATGTAGCCAGCCAAGACGATCAGCTCGACGCCGAGCTCCTGCAGCTTGGCGAGGATCTCTTGCTCGTACGCTTCGCGATTCGGATACGACTTGGGCGTGAAGGCATGCACCGGCACCCCCGCGCGCTCGGCGCGGCCGACCACTGGCGCGGACGGCCGATCACAGACGAGCAGCTCGATGCTGACATCGAGCCGCCCTTGCTGTACTCTATCCGCGAGCGCCTGGAAGTTGCTGCCCTGACCGGAGGCGAATACGGCGATCTTGAGCGCCACTAGACGTCCGCTCCCGTGAAGGTGACGACGCGGCTGCCCTCAGTGACCGTACCGATCCGATACGCCTGCTCGCCTTGCTCGGCCAGGATGCGCAGCGCTTCCTCTGCTTGCTCCGCCGGCACGACTGCGATGTAGCCGATACCCATGTTAAACGTCGTGAACATATCGCGGTTCGTAATGCTGCCCTTCTGCTGCATCAACTCGAAGATCGGCAGGATCGGCCAGCTGCCGTAGTCGATCTCGGCGTTGACGCCGTCTGGCAGCACGCGTGGGATGTTCTCGATGAAGCCGCCGCCGGTAATGTGGGCCATGCCCTTCACCTGGACGCCCTCGATCAACGCCAACGCAGGCTTCACATACAGCTTGGTCGGCTCGAGCAGCACGTCGCCCAGACGCTGACCGTCCAGCTCTGCCACCGTATCGGTCAGCGCGTAGCCGGATTGCTCCAGCAGCAGGCGACGGACGAGCGAGAAGCCATTGCTGTGCACGCCGCTCGAGGCCAGACCGATGATCGCATCGCCAGGAGCAATCGTGCTGCCGTCGATGATCTTCTTCTTGTCGACGACGCCTACCGTGAAGCCGGCGATGTCATACTCGCCCTCGGCGTACATGCCCGGCATCTCGGCCGTCTCGCCGCCGATCAGCGCGCAGCCCGAGCCGACGCAGCCGTCGGAGATGCCTTTGACGATCGCTTCGATCTTCTCCGGCACGACCTTGTCGCACGCCAGATAGTCGAGGAAAAACAACGGCTCCGCGCCCTGCACGACGATGTCGTTGACGCACATCGCGACGGCGTCGATGCCGATTGTGTCATGTTTGTCCATCGCAAAGGCGATCTTCAGCTTGGTGCCGACGCCGTCCGTGCCGGAGACGAGCACCGGCTCCTCGTATTTGCTCTTGTCGAGGCCGAACAGCCCGCCGAAGCCGCCCAGCTCCGTCATGACTTCGGGGCGCAGCGTACGCTTCACGTGCTTTTTCATCCGCTCGACTGCTTCATTGCCGGCCGCGATATCGACGCCGGCCTGTTTGTAGGCTTCTGACACCAGTAACACTCCTTTGTAGTTCCAGCCATCCGCACACGGGGGCCGGTATCGTCCATATCCTTACTATTCTTCGCCCAATCCAGACGGACGGTAGCGGCGCTATCTAAGCGACAGCCGAACAATAACACCGCAAGGAACCTATGTAACGCTATTTCCCGAAAAACCGCCGTTCTTGGAAATTAGCGAACCTGGGTATCGTTATTTGACTCGATTTGCCCTTCTAAGGGATTGCGAGGGACAAATAACGTTACTCAGGTTCCTAAAGAGCGCTAATTGGGGCGTTTCGGGGCAAATAAGGTTACTCATGTTCCTTGCTGCCAACTTAGCTTATGCCCCATCCATGACGCGTCAATCACGAGCTCCCCCCGTTGGGAGCAGAGCGTCCGGCCTTGTACGATAGCTGCAGCCTAACAGCTGCAGCTTTTCTCCGCTTCCGCGTCGACCGGGGTCGGGTAGTCGTTGTCGAAGCAAGCGAGGCACATGCCGCGGTTCGGCTCGCCCTGATTGCCGCCGATCGCCTCGATGAGGCCGCGATGGCTCAAGAAGTGCAGCGAGTCGGCATTGATCGCCTGGCGGATCTCCTCGACCGTCTTGGATGAGGCGATCAGCTCCTTGCGATCCGGCGTGTCGATGCCGTAGTAGCAAGGGTTGGCGAACGGCGGCGAGGTGATGCGTACATGCACCTCGGTCGCGCCGGCCTCGCGCAGCAGGTTGACGATGCGCAGCGACGTCGTGCCGCGGACGATCGAGTCGTCGATCATGACGACGCGCTTGCCTTCGACAACCTTGCGGACGGCGCTCAGCTTCATCTTGACGCCCTTCTCGCGCAGCGCCTGCGACGGCTGGATGAACGTCCGGCCGGTGTACTTGTTCTTAATCAGGCCAAGCTCGTACGGGATCCCCGTCTGCTCGGCATAGCCGATCGCCGCCGAGATGCTCGAGTCCGGCACCCCGGTGACGATGTCGGCGTCGACGAACGACTCGATGGCCATCTCCTTGCCCATCCGCTTGCGGGCGGAGTGCAGGTTGATGCCGTTGATGTCGCTGTCCGGTCTTGCGAAGTAGATATACTCCATGGAACAGGTAGCCCGACGCTCCAGCGGCGCATACCGCTCGACGCGCAAGCCGCTCTCATCCAACACCAGCATCTCGCCGGGCTGCACGTCGCGCTCATAGACCGCGCCGCACGTCTCCAGCGCGCATGTCTCCGAGGCGAACACGTAGCCGCTGCCGAGCCGGCCCATGACGAGCGGACGCAGGCCATGCGGATCGGAGGCGACGATCAGCTTGTCGTTGGTCATGATGAGGAACGCATAACCGCCGACGATCCGCTGCATCGCATCGCGCACCGCCGAGACGAAGTCCTTGGGCGAGCGGGCGATCAGATGCGCGATTACCTCGGTGTCGCTCGTCGTCTGGAAGATCGAGCCGAGATGCTCGAGCTCGCGGCGGATCTCCGGCGCATTGACGATATTGCCGTTGGTCGCCACCGCCAGATCGCCGTCCCGGTACTTGAAGATGAGCGGCTGCGCATTGGCCAGCTTGCTCTCCCCTGCTGTCGAGTAGCGGACATGGCCGATCGCGCGGTCGCCAGGCAGCTCGCCCAGCCGTTCCTGGGTGAACACTTCCTTGACCAGTCCCATGTTGCGATGGTAATGGAATCCCCGGTTCTGCGAGTCGACGGTGCAGATGCCCGCGCTCTCCTCGCCGCGATGCTGCAACGCGTGCAGCCCGTAGTAGGAGAGCGTCGAAGCGTCAGGCAGTCCGAACACGCCGAACACGCCGCACTCTTCTCTCAGCTTGTCAAAAATATCGTCGCGGCCGATCCCCTCGTTGTAATGGTCACCTGTCCACAATTGCGGGAGTTGTTCTACTTCATGAGACATGGAATCGCATCCTTCCAGACCTTCTCCAGTTGTAGTACCGGCGCCGATACTGCCGGTTTGCCGTTTACGTTGATCTCCAGGTCCTTGCCTTGCACGTTGCCGATGACGGCATGCGGTACGCCATGCTCGCCGAGCAGAGCTTGCAGCTTCGCCGCTTGCTCCGGTTTGGCGGAGAGCAGGATACGCGATTGCGATTCGCTGAACAGTGCGAGGTCGGCGCGCAGCTCGCTTGTTACAGCCACTTGAGCGCCCAGCTTGCCGCTGATGCACGATTCGGCCAGCGCGACCGCCAGACCGCCCTCGGACAGGTCATGCGCCGAAGCGACGAGGCCTTGCTGGATCGCAGCCAGCACGCCGCCGAGCAGTTTTTTCTCCGTCTCCAGATCGAGCGCTGGCGGACGTCCTTCGACGACGCCATGGACGACCTTCTGCAGCTCGCTGCCGCCCAGCTCCGCCTTCGTCTCGCCGACGAGCACGATGACGTCGCCTTCGGACTTGAAGCCCTGAGTCGTGATATGGTCGATGTCGCGGACGAGTCCGACCATGCCGACGACCGGCGTCGGGTAGATCGCGCCCTTCGAATTCTCGTTGTACAAGCTGACGTTGCCGCCGATGACCGGCGTATCGAGATAACGACAAGCTTCGGCCATGCCGTCCACTGCCTTCTCCATCTGCCAGAACACCTCAGGCTTCTCCGGGTTGCCGAAGTTCAGGTTGTCCGTAATCGCCAGCGGCTCTGCGCCGGAGCAGACGATATTGCGCGCCGCCTCGGCGACGGCGATCTTGCCGCCGACCTCTGGATCGAGGTGGACGTAACGACCGTTGCAGTCCGTCGTCATCGCCAGCGCCTTGCGCGTGCCGTCGATCGTCACGACCGCCGCATCGGAGCCTGGCTGGACAGCTGTGTTGGTCCGCACCATGAAGTCATACTGGTTGTATACCCATTCCTTGCTCGCGACCGTCGGGGAAGCCAGCACTTGCTCGAGCGCCGCCGTCAGGTTGGCCACTTCCGGGTAAGCCGTCGTGTCGACCGACGCGCCTGCCGCGTAGTAGGCCGGCTCGCTGGATGGCTTGTTGTATACCGGACACTCGTCGACGAGCGCCGTTACCGGCATGTCGGCCACTTGCTCGCCCTGGTGGAACAGACGCAGACGACCGTCATCGGTTACTTTGCCGACCTTGGCGCAGATGATGCCCCAACGCTCGAAGATCTCCAGGGCTTGCGCTTCGTCCTTAGGCTCGACGACGAACAGCATCCGCTCCTGCGACTCGGAGAGCATCATCTCGTACGGAGTCATGCCTTCCTCGCGCTGCGGCACCTCGTCGAGGTACAGCTCGAGGCCGTTGCCCGCCTTGGACGCCATCTCTGCGCTCGAGCAGGTCAGACCTGCCGCGCCCATGTCCTGGATGCCGAGCACGATGCCGGTGTCGATCAGCTCGAGACAGGCTTCCATGACCAGCTTCTCCATGAATGGATCGCCGACCTGGACTGCCGGACGCTTCGCCTCGGACTCTGCGGTCAGCTCCTCGGAGGCGAAAGTCGCGCCGTGGATGCCGTCGCGGCCGGTAGCCGGACCGACGTAGAACACCGGGTTGCCGACGCCCTTGGCGACGCCGCGCTGAATCTTGTCGTGGTCGATCAGACCGACGCACATCGCGTTGACGAGCGGGTTGCCCTCGTAGCTCTCGTCGAACATAACCTCGCCTGCGACCGTCGGGATGCCGATACAGTTGCCGTAGCCGGCGATGCCGCTGACGACATGCTCGAACAGGTAGCGTACGCGGTCGTTCTCGAGACGACCGAAGCGCAGGCTGTTCAGCAATGCGACCGGACGCGCGCCCATCGAGAAGATGTCGCGGATGATGCCGCCGACGCCTGTCGCTGCGCCCTGATACGGCTCGATGGCCGACGGGTGATTATGCGATTCGATCTTGAAGCAGACCGCCTGGTTGTCGCCGATATCGACGATGCCGGCGCCCTCGCCCGGTCCCATCAGGACGCGCGGGCCATCGACCGGGAAGCGGCGCAGCAGCGGCTTGGAGTTTTTGTAGGAGCAGTGCTCCGACCACATGACGCTGAATACGCCGATCTCGGTGTAGTTGGGCTGACGTCCGAGGAAGCCGCAGATCTGCTCGAATTCCTGATCGGTCACGCCCATTTGCTTGTACAGCTTTTGCTCGACGATCTGCTGCGGTGTCGGCTCCTTAGCCGTTAATTGCTGCGCCATGCTGTTCCCTCCATGCATTCAAGATCGATGTGAACATCCGTTTGCCGTCCTCGGAGCCGAGCAGTTGGTTGACCGCGCGCTCCGGATGCGGCATCATGCCGACGACATTGCCCGCTTTGTTGCAGATGCCTGCGATGTCTTCGACCGAACCGTTCGGGTTGGCTCCGGCCACATAACGGAATACGATCTGGTTATTGGCTTTCAACTCTTCGAGTGTCGCTTCGTCGCAATAGTAGTTGCCCTCGCCGTGCGCGATCGGGATATCGACAACCTCGCCCTGCGCATACTGATTGGTGAATGGCGTGTCGTTGTTGACGACCTCCAGCAGCGCCTGGTGGCAGCGGAACTTCATGCCGTTGTTGCGCAACAGCGCGCCTGGCAGCAGACGGGATTCCGTGAGGATCTGGAAGCCGTTGCAGATGCCGAGGATATACTTGCCAGCTTCGGCGGCCTTGCGCACCTCGTTCATGACCGGCGCGAAGTTCGCGATCGAGCCGCAGCGCAGGTAGTCGCCATAGGAGAACCCGCCGGGGACGATGATGCAGTCATAGCCCGAGAGGTCCGTCGTCGTGTGCCAGACATAGTCGACCGGCTCGCCAATCGTCTGCTCGACGGCTTTGTAGCAGTCGATGTCGCAGTTCGAGCCTGGGAATACCAGTACCGCAAACTTCATCGATTAACCCTCCAGTTCGAAACGGTAATCTTCAACCACCGTGTTGGCCAGCAGCTTCTCGCACATTTGTCTGATCCGCTCTTCGGCTTCGGCGCGGTCGGTCGTGTCCACGTCGAGCTCCAGATATTTGCCGATGCGTACCTTCCCGACTTCGTTGAAGCCGATGGAATGCAGCGCGCCTTGGACGGCCGTGCCTTGCGGGTCGAGTACATTTTGTTTGATCGTGACGTACACTCTAGCTTTCATGATCTTCGTATTCCTCCTAGTATGGGCGTATGAATGCGCAGGATTACTTGGTCAAAATATCGTAAATCTCCATATAGCGGCGCGTCGTCTCTGCGACAACCTCATCCGGCAGCGGCGGCGGCGTGCTGTTCTTGTCCCAGTCGGACTGGGCCAGATAGTGGCGCACCGGCTCTTTGTCCATGCTGTCGATCTCGGTGTCGAGCGCATAGCTCTCCTTGGACCAGAAGCGCGAGGAGTCAGGCGTGAACAGCTCGTCGATCAGGACGACCTGGCCGTCGATGAGGCCAAATTCGAACTTGCAGTCCGCGAGGATGATGCCGCGCTCCGCGCAGTAGGCATGGCCGAACTCGTACAGCTTGAGGCTGCGCTCCCGCAGCTCAAGCGCCAGCTTGTCGCTGCCGACGAGATCCTTCATCTTCAGGAACGGGATGTCCTCGTCATGGCCAACGTCGTTTTTGGCCGCCGGGGTGAAGATCGGCTCCTCGAGACGCTCGTTTTTGCGCAGTCGGCCCGAGAGGGCGATGCCGTTGACGCCGGACGTTTGCTGATATTGTCTCCAACCGCCGCCTGTGATATAGCCCCGGACGACACATTCGATATCGATGCGCTCCGCCTTGCGGGTCACCATGATCCGATCGCGCAGCAGCTCCGGCTCGGTGATGAGGTCGCCCAGCTTGTCTACATCGGTATGAACGACATGATTGGGTTGGAATTCGCGGGTCAGCTCGAACCAGTGCGCGCTCAGTTGGTTCAAGACGTTGCCTTTGTTCGGCACGGCCGGCTCCAGCACATAATCGAATGCGGAGATGCGGTCGGTAACGACGATCAGTAAGTGCTCGCCGAGATCGTAGAGCTCGCGCACTTTGCCTTTGTACAGCAGCGGCGCCTTGACATAATCCACCGCAGTGGAGATAGCCTGTGTATTCATCGTCGTTTCGTGCCTCCTTGGTATATTAGTTCAGACCGAGCCGCTCGAAGATCGTCTTGACGTGCTTGAGATGCCAGGTCGGGTTGAAGCAATCCTCGATCTCTTCCTCGGACAGGGCCTCGGTAATTGCCGGCGTCGCCTGGATGATATCCTTGAACTGACGCTGCTCCTCCCACGCCTGCATCGCGCGCGGCTGCACGGTGTCGTACGCCTGCTCGCGGCTGAAGCCTTTGTCGATCAGCTTGGTCATGACGCGGCCGGAGAACGGCACGCCGTACGTGCTGAGCATGTTGCGCTTCATGTTCTCGGGGAACACGGTCAGGTTCTTGATGATGTTGCCCAGACGGTTCAGCATATAGTTGAGCAGCATCGTCGCGTCCGGCAGGATGATCCGCTCGACGGAGGAGTGGCTGATGTCGCGCTCATGCCAGAGCGGCACATTCTCGTAGGCCGATACCATATGGCCGCGGATGACGCGGGCCAGACCGGAGATGTTCTCGCAGCCGATCGGGTTGCGCTTGTGCGGCATCGCCGACGAGCCCTTCTGTCCCTTGGCGAACGGCTCCTCGACCTCGCGGAATTCGCTCTTCTGAAGCGCCCGAATCTCGGTAGCGAACTTGTCCAGCGAGGTGGCGATCAACGCCAGCGTCGCCATGTACTCGGCATGACGGTCGCGCTGCAGCGTCTGCGTCGAGATCGGCGCCGGCTTGGTGCCGAGCTTGCGGCAGACGAACTCCTCGACGAACGGATCGATGTTCGCGTACGTGCCGACTGCGCCGGAGATTTTGCCGTACTGCACGCCATCAGCGGCATGCGCGAAGCGCTCGAGGTTGCGCTTCATCTCCTCGTACCAGAGCGCCACCTTCAGGCCAAAGGTCGTCGGCTCGGCATGCACGCCATGCGTCCGTCCCATCATCGGCGTGTCGCGGTACTCGATCGCCTTGTTCTTCAGGATCTCGATGAACTGCTCGATGTCGCGCTGCAGGATCTCGTTGGCCTGGCGCAGCAGGTAGCCGTTCGCCGTGTCGACGACGTCCGTCGAGGTCAGGCCGTAGTGCACCCACTTGCGCTCTGGACCTACCGTCTCGGATACGGCGCGGGTGAACGCGATTACGTCATGCCGCGTCTCCAGCTCGATCTCGCTGATCCGGTCGATATCGAAGCTCGCACCTGCGCGCAGCGCCTCGACATCCTCCTTCGGGATGACGCCCAGCTCGGCCCACGCCTCGCATGCGCACAGTTCGACTTCCAGCCACGCCTGGAACTTGTTCTGCTCCGTCCAGATCGCTCTCATCTCAGGTCTGCTATACCGCTCTAACATTGATTACGCCCTCCATATGTTCGTCTCATCGATCCAGGCCAGCGCCGACGCCGTGTCGGCAGCCAGCACATTGACATGTCCCATCTTGCGCTTATGTTTTGCTTCGTGCTTGCCGTACAGATGTACCTTCGGCTCGACGCCGAGCCGCGCCGCCGCCTCGTCATGCTGCGCCATCCGCTGCAGCAGCGGTTCGACATGCTCGCCGAGCACGTTGACCATCACGACGGGCGTCAGCAGCTCGGTGCCGCCGAGCGGAAGATTGCACACCGCCCGCACATGCTGCTCGAACTGCGACGTCCGGCATGCCTCCATCGTGTAGTGACCGCTGTTATGCGGACGAGGCGCCAGCTCATTGACGTAGAGCCGTCCGTCCGCGAGGAACAGCTCGACTGCGATCAAGCCGACGACGCCGAGTCCCTCAGCGATCCGCCGCGCCAGCGTCTCCGCCGCGGCGGCCACAGACGCCGGGATGCGGGCCGGTACGATCGACAGATGCAGGATGTTGTCGACATGGACATTCTCCGCCGGCAGGAAGGTCTTGATCTCGCCCTGCGGGCTGCGAGCGGCGATGACCGACAGCTCCTTCTCGAAGCGGATGAACTGCTCCAGCACCAGCTCGACTGCGCCGCCGCCCAGCGTCCGATACGCCTCGACGATCTCATCCTCGCTCCGCAGCACCCATTGGCCCTTGCCGTCGTAGCCGCCGGTGACGGTCTTGAGCACGCTCGGCACGCCGAGCCTCGCCACCGCCTCGCGCAGCTCGTCTTCGCTGTTCACTGCGGCATAGGGAGCGACCGGTACGCCAGCGGCCTCGATCGCCCGCTTCTCCCGCAGCCGGTGCTGCGTCGTGTAGAGCAGCTCGCTGCCCTGCGGCACGTACGATTCCTCCATCAGCATAGCTGCTACGCCCGCATCGACATTCTCGAACTCGTACGTGATGACGTCCGAGCGCCGCGCCAGCTCGCGCGCCGCCTCGCGATCGTCATAGGCCGCGACGATCTGATCGGCCACCTGACCGGTCGGCGCGTCCTCAGTCGGATCAAGGGCGACGAAGCGGTAGCCGAGACGGCTGCCCGCATGCGCCATCATCCGGCCGAGCTGACCGCCGCCGAGGATGCCGATCGTGCTGCCCGGCAGGATCGTGTGCGGCGCTGCCGACGCTCCGGCCGGGGCGGGAGCTGCTCCGGCTGAGGCCGTCTCTGCCCCAGCTTCAGCCGCAGCGGAAGCTGCGCCGACCGGGGCTGACGCTGCGCCAGTCGGCGCTGACGCCGCTTCGACCGGGGCTGACGCCTCTTCGGCCGGGGTTGACGCTGTGCCAGTCAAGTCTGACGCTTGCTTGCCTGCCTCGCTCATAACGTATCGCTGCTTTCGATGACCTCGGCGGCGATCCGCTCGCGCCGGGCGACGACCCGCTGCTGCACCTCAGGGTCGAATGCGCCCAGCATCTGCGCCGCCAGCAGTCCGGCGTTGGCGCCGCCGGCATTGCCGATCGCCACCGTCGCCACCGGGATGCCGGCCGGCATCTGGACGATCGAGAGCAGCGAGTCGAGGCCGCTCAGATTGGACGACTTTACAGGGACGCCAATAACCGGCAATGCCGTCTTCGAGGCGACCATGCCGGGCAAGTGTGCGGCTCCGCCAGCGCCTGCGATGATGACCTTGAGGCCGCGCGCTGCCGCCGTTTCCGCGTATTCGAACATCAGGTCCGGCGTGCGATGCGCCGAGACGACTTTTTTCTCGTAAGGGATCTGGAGCTCCTCCAGCACGTCACAGGCTAACTTCATCGTGTCCCAATCGGACTTGCTGCCCATAATGACGCCTACCTTCGCAGACATAAGTTGAACCCACCTTTATCATCAGTATATATGCTTGCAAGAATCCCGTGGCTCCAACCGCAAAAAGCCCGTAAGCTGCGACATTGGAGCGAGCTGCGGGACCTTAAGCTTAGTGCAGGAAGGCGATCTTCAAGGCTCCGCCATAGGTCAGTATCGACACCGGAGCGGCACCCTTGCCGTCTTAAGACAGCAGAAGGCTGTCCCTAGCGGGACAACCTCTTCCTATTCCAGGCTCGTAGTCCGAAAATTTATGGTTCTCGGGTAGAGACGATCGGGCCGTATTCCCGATGATATACGAGACATCTTCAACCTCTAAATTAGCCTTCTCTAGTTTATCAATCCTTACTTGCCTTGTCAACGACAAAACACGAACATTAAACTCTAATATAGAGCTTAATATTCGTGTTATTCGCGAGCTTTTTGACGAACCTTGCCAATTGATGTGAGCTTGTCTACAGGTTGGATCGTTTTGCGAAGAAGAATCCCTTAAAATCGGAGAAGCCTTATCGCAACAGCAAAAACTTATTATTCCGACTTGTTAAGTCGAGTATATCCTGTTCGTTCGACCAACTGCTGCCCTTCATCCGACAAAATCCAGTCGATAAAGGAAGCGACCTGCGGATGTTCGGTATCTGTCGTCGTCACGGCATAAAATTCGGACGCGAGCGGATACTCGCCGCTGGCAATCGTATCGCGATTCGGCATCACCCCGTCGATCGACAGCAGCCGGATCTCTCCGTTGCCTACCATCTCGGTGGCGAAGTAGAGGAAGGAATAGCCGAGCGCATTGGGATAGTTGCGATAGTCCGCCGTCTGCTCGATGATGCCGCCCATCCCCGCCGCTACATCCTCCTGCGGCGGCTTCATGAGCGTCTCTCCCTGCATGAGCCGTTGCAACGCCGTCTGGCTGCCGCTGCCCTCCGGGCGCTGGAAGGCGCGGATATGCGAGTCCTTGCCGCCGACCTCCCACCAGTTGGTGACGCGTCCGCTGTAGATGTCCCGGATGTCCTGGAGACTGAGTCCCTGCACGGGGTTGTCTGCCTGCACGAAAAAGACAAATGCCTCGCGGCCAATCGGCGTCAGCTTCAGCTCCTTGCCCGCCTCGCGCGCCATCTTCAGCTGCTCCTCGGACGGATGGGCCGCGAACACGATGTCCGCCTCCCCTTTGATCAAGCTGGCATAGGCATAGACCGTGTTGCTCGACTGTACCGCACTGCCATACACATCGTACTCCTGCTCGGGATAGACCGCCTGGGCGAAAGCCGCCATCAGCGGGTAAAGCGCTGTCGCCCCGTCGATGCGCGGCGGGTTAGACTCGATGCGGTACGAGGCTGGTCCATCGAGCCGGGCCGCCTTGCTGTCCGCGGTAAACGGCTGGTAGGCATACAGATCGACGCCCTGGTCGACCCGGGCAAAGCTGTTGTGATAGGCGCGGTTCGCCTCATAGATGCCGATCGCCGTCCCGAACAGCGCCACCGTAAGGCCAAAGGCAATCCAGGTTCGCTGCGGACGAATCGGCGTAAACAACAGCAATATCAGAAACACGATCAATGCGATCGCGCCTGCCGCCACCAGCGGCGTATAGAACCGATCCCCGCCGTTCAGCGACGAGAGAATCATCCCTACCAGCCCCGCCAGCACGGTCCCCGGAATGAGCAAGGCCGCCAGGCCTATTTTCAGCATGCGATTTGTATTCATTCGACATAATCCCCTTTGTCTTAATAAGGAAATTATACCTGCGCTTGTCGCCGCTGTGGAGTACCAGATTCGCCTGGTACCTTTGCGCGGGGCAGCACCCAGCGTGGGCAGCCGACCGCATGAGAGCAGAACCACGGCCAGGGTAGGGCAGGCGGGGTCAGGGCAAATGGCATGTGGCACGCGTTAGCCAACCAGACAGCACTCATCAACCACCCATCCGCTCATCTATCCATCTATCCATCTATCCATCTATCCCTCCATCCATCCATCTACCCATATCCGTCCATACAAAAGTACCCGCATCAACGATGTTCCGCCCATTGCAACAGCTTGCAACGACGGACTCGTGTGCGGGTACGTTTTGGCATCCATAATGTAAGCTACAGCTTTCTAGTAAATGCTCCCTAACTAACATTCTGCAGTTAGAATGAAAAGT
>NZ_BFBX01000025.1:0-40970 GCF_003851045.1 Paenibacillus sp. 598K
GACGGCGAGCAGCAGCAGCGCCCCGGCCGCTGCGACAAATACGAGCCAGACGACCGAGCCGTCGCCGAGCGGATGCAGCCAGCCCGAGACCGCAGGACCGGCCAGCGCGCCGAGACTAGCGGTCAGCGCCAGCATCTGCACGCGCTTGCGAGTCGCCTCGCCAGCCGCTGCGCTGGAGAGCCCTGGCGTCCCCGCCGACGATACGAGCGCCTGCGTCGCGATCCAGACGAGCAGCCACGCCAAGCCGTTCAGCACCTGTGCGATCAGCATCGCCACCACATACCCGCGATCCGGGAGCACGAGACTGCCAGTTGCCCAGTACACAACCCCGCTGCATAGCATTAACGCTGCGCCGACTGGCAGCATGAGGCGCGCGCCGAGCCGATCGCCGGCGATGCCGATCGGGATCGCCAGCAGGAGCGGGAGCAAGGACTGGACAGACAGCAGGAGGCCCAACGAGGTTGTCGACGACAGCCGCTCGGCCAGACTGAAGGCGACCGCAGGGCGGGACAGCTCCAGCGCGAACCAGAAGACCAGGTTGAGCAGCTGCAAATACCGATTCATCGGCGAGCGCTTACTTGGCTACAGCGGCTACGTCGGCCGCCTGATCGATCAACTGCACGATCGCGTCGGTGCTCAGGCACGCGCCGAAATATTTGGCCGCTGTCCGCATGCTCTCCTCATGGGCCTCGGGCGAATCGGTAGCGATCGCATCGGCAGCGATCAGGACATCGTAATCGCGCTGGTACGCGTCCCGGATCGTCGTCTCGACGCATAGCGAGGAGGATACGCCGCTGATGATGACGGTCCGGATGCCTTTCATGCGCAGCAGCGTATCGAGCCGCGTATCAAAAAATGCGCTGAAGCGATGCTTGATGATGATCTCCGCTGGCGCCTGCGACAGCGACTTTAACTCGTCGACGACCTCGGCATCCCATGTATTCACGAGCGCAGCCGGGCCGGAGCCAAAACGCAGCGTGTGGGGGATGATCCGGTGGCGGCCGCGCGTCGCATCGTCGGGATAATGATGCTGGATCGTCCACGCGTCGAGCATGGACGCACGGCGGCTGGCCTCGATCAGCTTGCGAACAGGGGCAATCGTATTGCGCATATGCGAGACATCAACGCCGTTTTTGCCCAGGGAGCCTTGCTGCGAGCAAAAGCCGTTCTGCATATCGATGACGAGCAGCGCCGTCTCCTCCGGGATCAGACGGTAGCCTTCGGGAAGCGAATGGGTAGTGGACATGAGATCTCCTCTTTTCTCTAGGGTAGGGTGTGAGCGCCCCGGGAGCGTTGCGGCTCCCGAGGCAAATCGTCTCATGGCTGGCGGCAGACACTGCCGACTGGCCTACGGCTGACGGAATATGCCCTCGGGCAGACTGCCGATCCCGAGCTGCTTTTCGCCCGCCTCCTGCAGCAGCACCTCGAAAATCGCCTCGATATGACCTTCCATCTCCGCATTCATCTCCGTGAAGATGTTGGTGCGCGCATTATCCTTCATCAGCTCGATGGTCGTCTCGTTATCGATCTTCATCCGCTCGGCGATGTCCTGCCAGATCGCATCGTCGCTGTTCAGCGTCTCGATCGCTTCCTTGTAAGCGGCGGCGAAGGCCTTCACCGTGTCCGGATGCGCGTCGACATAGCTCTCGCTAAAGGTGTAGAACAGGAATGGCGCATCGGTGGACAACCCGAGCTGGGTCATGACGTCCTCGATGAGGAACGGCTTCTTGTAGCCGCCCATACCGAGCAGGATGTTGTTCAGGTCGCCATAGTTCAGGGCTGCCTCTACCTTGCCCTCCTGCATTAGGCCTAGCAGCAGACCCGGGGCGGATTCGCTAACCGTGTTCTCCTTCTCCGGGTCGAATCCGTACAGCTCCTTGGCCGCCGCGCGGATGAACAGCCAGTCTGGGGCGAGCCGGTTGTAGACGCCAATGCTCAGTCCCTTCAGCTGCTCCAGCCCGCTCACCTCGGTCGCCTCGGGCACGACCAGGCCGTTGCCCCAGCCGAGGAATGGCACGACCGCCACCGCTTCGTCGCCCTGGTTGACGCTGCGCGCCAGACTGATCCAGTCCGAGATAATCGCGTCGACCTGCCCGGTCTTGAACGCCGTCCAGTTGCCGTTGACAGCGCCGGAGTCCGGCACGGACACCAGCTTGAAGCCATGCTTCTGATCCAGCGCGAGCTTCTCGATCAGGTAGGCCGGCAACGACTGGGTGCCGGTAGAGACGACGTTAAGTCGCAGTTCAGGCAGCTCGCCGGACGCCTCGCCCTCCTCCGGCGCAGACGGCGACTCCGCAGCCGCCGCTTCCTTCGTGCCCTCCGCGCCGCCTTTACCGTCAGCGCTACCGCCCTCCCCGCTGTTGCCGCCGCATGCCGCGAGCAGCATCAGCAGCAGTACGGCCCCCAGCAGCTTCCACGTGAATCCTCTCGTTGGTGACGCCTCGCTCATGTTGACCATGCTCCCCACTCCTCTATCTAGTCTGTTCCTGTCTTTGCCGTCATGTCTTCGTCTTAAGCGGGCTTGCCGCTGATGGCCACGAATTGGGAGATGACTTCCTTGTGCATGAAGAACAGCTCATCGCTCTCATACTGCCGCGGGCGGCTGAGCCGAACCTGCTCCACGGTGTCGATCTTGCCGGGATTGGCCGACATCATAAGGATGCGGTCGGCCATATACGTCGCCTCCAGCGTATTATGGGTGACGAACAGCACCGTCTTGCGGTCCCGCTGCCACAGCTCCAGCAGGTTGGCGCGGATGTCCCGCGCCGTCAGCTCGTCGAGCGCGCCGAACGGCTCATCCATCAGCAGGATGTCGGGGTTGACGGAGAAGGCTCTGGCGATCGCGACCCGATGCTGCATGCCGCCAGACAATTGGTGGATATAATGCCGCTCGCTGCCCGAGAGATTGACCATCCCGAGGTAATGCCCGGTGCGCTCGGGCCACTCCGCCGCCGGGACGCCGGCAGCCTGCAGGGCGAAGTGTATGTTTTTCTCCACGGTGAGCCACGGCAGCAGCCGCGGCTCCTGGAACAGGTAGCTGAGATGGGCGCTGCTCTGGGCGCGCGGCACGCCGTCGATCCGAATCTCGCCGCTATACTCCTTATCCAGACCGCTGATCAGATTCAGGATGGTGGACTTGCCGCAGCCCGACGAGCCGAGCAGACAGATGAACTCCCCGGCATCGACCTCGAAGTTGATGTTGTGCAGCACTTGCTTCCTCGCGTCCTGTACGGTGAAAAATTTATTCAGCCGCTGGACCGATATTTTCCTCGTCTCCGAGCTCATGGACATGGCCTCCTCTCTTATGGCGTCGTCTTGGGCCGCCAGGAGAACAGGCGCGGCTCAATGACCCGGCTGATGAGCAATTCGATAAACAGCATGACGATGATGAAGATGAGGGCGCTGCTGAGCACATAGGTCATGTTGTACAGCGAATACCAATGGTTGATCATGTAGCCGATGCCGTCGGGACGACCCATCAGCTCGACGAAGATGACCATCTTCCACGTCAGCCCCAGTCCGAAACGCGCCGAGGCCATAATATAAGGGAGCAGTTGCGGGACGATGACCTTGCGGAAGGTCAGAGACCGGTCAGCGCCGAACATCCGGCTCATCTCCATCAGCTTTTTGTCGAGCGACTTGACGCCCTCCCAGATGTTATAGCTGATCGTGAAGACGGTCGTGCACATCACGGCCAATATGGCAGAAAATTCTGATAATCCAAGCCAGAGGAAGATTACGACGATGTAGACCAAGGCCGGAACTGTCATCCCGACGACCATCCAGAGGTTGAAAAAGCTCGCCGCCTTCCTGGATAAGCCCAGCGTACAGCCGATCGCGATACCTAGCGCCATCGTCAGCGCGAAGGCCGCCGCTACCCGGAAAAGAGTGATGCCTAGATGCGAGAAAATCTCGCCGTCGACCATCTCCTCGAGCATCGCCGAGACGGCCTGCAGCGGCGTAGGCAGCACCTTGGCCGTCAGCATCAGCGACACGGCCCACCAGAGCGCGACCAGCGACAGCAGCGACAACAGCCATTTGAACTTGCCGAGCAGCTTCGCCGGATACAGCTTGCGTTCCTGGAGCCCGAAGTCGCCTTCGTTCGCAGGCAGGACGGTATCTTGACTCATGTGGCGTCTCCCCCTTCATTGTTCGTCAGCACCAGATTGCGTCCCTCGTCCAGTCGTACGCTGTAATCGGGCGCGACGTAGATCGTCGTATGATTAGAGATAATGATAGCCGGACCTTGACGGTCGAAGCCGACCGGCAGCTCGTCGAAGACGTAGAACGGCGTCGCTCGCCATCCGCCCGTCT
The DNA here is from genome assembly GCF_003851045.1 of Paenibacillus sp. 598K. Classification (GTDB taxonomy): domain Bacteria; phylum Bacillota; class Bacilli; order Paenibacillales; family Paenibacillaceae; genus Paenibacillus_D. Next base: position 4,315 of record NZ_BFBX01000025.1, read on the forward strand.
CGCGGTAGTAGACGTCCCGGTATTGCGGCTCCGGCTCGGCGACAGCGCGCCCGCCTCCCGGCGAGTAGCTGCGCGGCGGCTGCACGGCCGCTGCCTTGACGCGCAAGCCGGAGATGCGCAGCCCTGCCTTGCGATAGGCGGTGCCCTTGCCGTACTGCTGCTCATACACCCGATCGTAATCGTCCATCAGTCGCTGGATGTCCGCCGCTGACTGCAACGGATAGTCGCACGCCACCGGTACGCCTTGCTTCTGCCCCTGATAACGGATCAGCACCTCGCGCCGGATCTCGATCGTCTCGAAGGAGGCCGCGATATCGCGCAGCTCCGCCAGCGCCCGCTCCTGCAGCCGCCCCAGCGCCGACGCGAGCGCGGCCGGCTCGCAGGGCAGGACGAGGGTCAGCGTCTCCTCGGCGACCGCAGCCGGATCGGACTGTACGATGCCGTAAGCGGAGAACACCGACGACATCGGCGGGATAACCGCCGTCTCGATGCCCGTGCCCCGCGTATAGCCGCATACATGGAGCGGACCAGCGCCGCCGAACGCATACAACGCGAAGCTCGCAGGATCATAGCCCTTCTCCACGGACATCTTGCGGACCAGATCGCCCATATGCGAATCGGCAATCTCGACGATGCCCAGCGCCAGCTCCTCGACGCCGATGCCCAGCCTCGCTGCCAGCGGCTCCATCGATCGACGCGCGCCCGCCGCATCGAGTCTGTGCTTGCCGCCGAGGAAGAAGTCCGGGTTCATCCGGCCCAGCACCAGATTGGCGTCGGTCACGGTCGGCTGCGTGCCGCCTCTGCCGTAGCAGACCGGCCCTGGCACGGCCCCGGCGCTGCGCGGCCCGACCTTGAGCAGTCCGGTGCCCTCCTCCACCCAGGCGATGCTGCCGCCGCCCGCGCCGATCGAGTCGACCTCGATCATCGGGTAGGTGACCTGATACTTCGAGAAGACCGGCGACTGTGCGAAGACTGGCTCGCCCTGCACGATCATGCCAACGTCGAAGCTCGTGCCCCCGACATCGGTCGTCAGGATGTTCCGCTGCCCCAGTCTGCCGCCAAGCGTTGCCGCGCCCATGACGCCGCCCGCCGGTCCCGAGGTGAGCAGTGCCACTGGCGTCTCCATGGCATGCTCGATGGAGGCGATGCCGCCCGACGACTTCATGACCAGCGGACGGTGGCGATAGCCTTCCTCCGCCAGGAGCGACTTCAGCTTGTTCATATAGGTTTTGGTCTCGATACTCAGGTAAGCGTTGATCGCTGTCGTCGCCGTCCGCTCGTACTCGCCGATGACCGGCGTCAGCTCCGAGGACAGCGTGACGACCCACTGTGGATGACGCTCTAGCAGATAATCGCGAATCTGCCGCTCATGCTGCGGGTTGGCGAAGGACCAGAGCAGGCTGACCGCGACCGCTTCGATGCCAGCCGCCTCCAGCTCGCCCTCGATCGCCGCCAGCGACACCATCGACAGCGGCACGACGATGTTGCCCGCATAGTCCACCCGCTCCACGACGCCGCGCACATAGCGCGGATCGTATGCCGGCGTCGCCTTCTCATGGCGGCTGTAGTCCATCACTTCATCGGAGCTGAGGCCTGCTACCTTCTGATACGTACGCCCGATCAATATCGCATCCTCATGACCGCGCGTCGTGATGACGGCAGTCCGACAGCCCTGGCGCGTCAGCAGCGCATTGGTCGCGACCGTCGTGCCGTGGGAGAACAACGCAGTGCTGCCCAGCAGCTCCTGCAGGCTCATCCCCATCACGGAGGCGGCATCGCGCACCGCGTCGACGACCCCGAGCTGGAAGGAAGGAGGCGTCGACGGCGCCTTGCCCGTCCACATCTCGCCGCTCTCGCCGATAACGACGCAATCGCTGAAGGTGCCGCCGGAGTCTACCGCTACGTAGTAGTTCATCTTCATCACATCCTCGTTCCGATTGGGGTAGGCGCAAGATGGAGCAAGTGATCGGAAGGCAGGCTCTCGTCGCCGACGCGGATCATGCTGCTGTCGAACTGACGATAGCAGGCCGGACAATAGTGAGTCCGCCAGCGGAACTCCGCTTCGCCCAGGCCGCAAGGGTCGACATACGGCCCGGACAGGCGAGCCGGCTGCTGCGCGCTGGCCATATAGCCGTAGGCGTCCTTGCCGTGAGGGGCGATCGTGCAGCCGCAGTCGCAATAGAAGTAATGTCCGCCATCCGCGCCCTCCCCGATCGACAGACCGTGGAACAGCCTCGCGACGGTCCGCTCGAGTCTCACGGGCGCTTGCGACCGTTGCGGCAGCTCGGCCGCCGCGCGCCGCTGCGCCAGCAGCGCCGCCCGCTTGGACCGGGTGGCCTCCTCATCGACGGCTCCGCCGCTAGTCAGCACGACGCCGTAGAGCGCCTCGGCGGCGGCGGCTGTACAGCGGCCGAGCGCCACATCCTCGCACACCAGGCCGGGATCGCGCAACAGCGCATCGCCGTAGCCGCCGCCCCCGTTGGAGATCGAGCGATAGACATCGCCCGCCGCCAGATAGCTGTGCGACATATTGTTATGGACCTCCGTCTCGCCCGCGATCTCCTCGAAGGTCGCCGGGAGCTCGCCGCCTGCCATCTGGGCATCGGTCAGCGCGCCGCGCTTAATATAGAACTGATTGGTCGCCGACGGATGGCCGCCCGCGATGCCGACCGTCGCCGGCGACTTGGAGCCCATACTATGCATGATGACATCGGCGATCCGCTCGACGCCATGCGGCACATACATCCGGTCGATGCCGTTGCCGCCTCTGAACATCCCGGCCCCGCCGGAGTCGGCTAGCTGCTTGCGGTACAGATAGAGGATCGGGTACTCCAGCTCGTATTGCTCGACATTGGCGATACTGCTCTTGGCCGCGCCGACGAGGCCGCCGGTGTCGATGCCGTCCTTGAATGTGCGCGCGCCGCCGCCGCCCGCCATGCCATCGAGGATATCGGCGCCGAAGGGCATTCCGAACTGATTGATCCCGTTCAGCTCCTCTTGCGCCTTGGAGCCGGGCCAGCCGCCCATCGCCCGATCGGTGAAATGTCCGGAGGCGAGCAGCATCTTGGAGACGATATTGCCGACGAGCGCCATGATCAGCAGACCGATGCTGGTCGTCGACTTGGAGACGCCTGCCGGGAAAGTCGGATTGACCAAGGTACCCTGCTCGGCATGCACCTCGATCGTCCGCTCTACGCCTGCCGTTGTCCACGGGATATCCCAGCATAAGGTCGAGACGAGCGTGCCGCTCAGCAGGGCGTGCAGGGAGGGGAGGGTAATATTGATTGTCGCGGGGGCTTGCTTGGCTGTGCCCGTAAAGTCGAAGCGGAGCGTATCTGCCTCCTTGGTGAGCTGCAGCGCGATCGGATAGATGGCGTCGTCGAACTCCATGTAGGCCCGGGAGTACCAGCTGCCGTCGGGAATCTTGCGCAGCTTGGCCCGCAGCAGCAGCTCGGCGTCGTTGAGGATGTCGGCCATGAAGTCGACCAGCCCTTGCTTGCCGAGCTTGCCTGCCAGTTGCAGCAGATTGGCGCTCAGCGTATTGCAGGCGGCGAGCTTGGCCCGCAGGTCCAGCGCCAGCAGATCGGGCACCCGACTCTTGCGCAAGTAGTTGCGCTCCACATCATGCAGCAGCTTGCCGTTTTGCAATATTTTGATCGACGGCATCAGCGGCGCTTCGCCGTAGATATCCTTGGCCCCGAGCTGCACCTGACCCGGCGTCGGACCGCCGACGTCAATCTGATGGATCTCGGCGCCTACCCAGGCGACTAATTCGCCCTCATAGAAGATTGGCATGACAAGCGCGATATCATTCTGATGCATGATGCCGATATACGGGTCATTGCACAGGAAGCCGTCCCCTTCGGCAATGCCCGGATTGTCCTGGTAGTGAGCCAGCACGTCCTTGACGACACAGCTTAGCGTCGAGCCTTTGGTGACGATGTATTGGCCGATCAGCACACAATCGCCGTCCCGGTCCATAATCGCTACATTCAGGTCGCCGATCTCTGTGGCGACCGGCGAGCCGGACACCCGCTTCATCGCCGTGGCTGCTTCCTCCGTGATCGATTGCAGACGATGGCGGAGAATCTCATAGTGGATCGGATCGGTCTTGCGCGTCGAGGTCGAGCTGCGAATGGTCTCCATCCCTATCCTTCACTTCCTCCCGTATAATCTTGCTGATGCGGACACTCCCCGCGGCGGGCCAAGATGCGCTGTCGGCCAGAGCATCCGCGCATGACAGACAGCACCCCTGTGCTGCCAGCTTCCTGCGTTCAATTCACCTGACCGATATCAGCTTGCCGTCTGTCGCGCCCGACATCTACAGCTTCATGCGCCGAGCGAACTCGGCGAATCGTGCGCCGTACTGCTCCGGCGTCTGTTCCGCTCGGCGGCTCAGCGGGAATGCGCCCAGCCGCCCGAGCTGCTGCTCCAGATGGAGCTGCAACGACTGCGCCTCGCGGTCGCCGCCGACGACCCAGACCGCTGCAGGCCGATCAGCCCATAAGCCGCCTGTGCCCGCCGCCCGCACCGCCTGCCATGCTGCCAGGCCCGCTTCCGTCAGCTCGCCGTCCTCTGTATGAACGACGATCAGCGTCGCATCCCCTTCTCGCAGCCGCCGCTCGATCTCAGCCGTCTCCGCTTCTCCTGTCCCGGCTTCCGCTGGCATGACGGTTCGAACACCTTGCGCTTGTGTCAGAAAACCTAATATTGACGAGACTTCCGTTTGCGCCTGATCGCACGTACCCAGCGTCATGACGGCAACCGTCACCTCCTCCGTCGCATCTACGGCAGCGTCGGAGCCAGCGTCAGACTTCTCGGCGACGACGCTCGAAGCCTCCTCCATTGAAGCGCCCGCCGTCCCTCGCGGCATCGCACCGTAGAGCGCCAGTTGGAGTATCGCATCTGTGCAGGCGTTCAGGATATCCTGCTCCCCGCCGAGATCAGTCTCGTCTCCGAGGAACAGCGCCAGCGACTGGCTGTTCAGCAGCAGCAGCCGATCCATCATGCCCCAGATCAGCGTCAGCAGCGCGCGCTCGTTGAGCTGCCCGGCCAGCTTTCCCTGCTGCTTCCAGCGCTCGAGCACCTTGAACTTGTCATGTACATCCTTCTCCCAGTACTGGTGGATATAATGCTCATAGATGCCCATATTGATGAGACTCTCCCATTGGAAGATACGTACCATGTTCAGGTTGCTGCGCTTGAATTCGAAATGCTTGCGAATATAGGCCGCCAGCACTCGCTCCGGGTCGTCGCCGTCCCATACCGCCTCGCGCACATGCTGCTCCCATAGTCCGAACAGCCGCTCCAGCACCCCGCGGTACAGGTTCTCCTTGGATTCAAAATAATAGCTGATCAAGGCCACATTGACGTCCGCTGCCTCAGCAATGTCGCTTACCCGAGTTCCCGCATAGCCGTTCTGTGCAAATTGCTCCTCGGCCGCCAGCAGGATTCGTTCCTGCGTGCTAGCCTTCTCCTCCTGCATCGTCTGTGCCGTCAACCTCGATCCCTCCCCAATTTAAATATCCATTTAACTTCTAACCCAATTATAGCCGCGTTTTCATCAATGTCAATATATCTTACGTAAAATATTGATATTTTCTCGAAATCACTTAAATATCCATTTAACTTCCCTGATATCCTCCATTAACCTTACACAAAACGATCAATACATAACACGTACCTATCGTATCACTAGCCAATACCACCGAACTAGCAGTCCCACTGCCCACGCTTGTAACCTCATCGGCAAGCGCTCGCTGATTAAATGCAACAAAAGAACGGCACCAGGGATCATCCCGGCACCGCTCTTTCGTTCATCTTCCTATTCCTGATCTCTCCTGCCAGCTACACAAAATCAAGCCACCCGAAACGCCGAGGCACATGGTAATCGACTGCGCCTGTCGGCGACCAGGCCCAATAATGCCGCTGACCGTCAGGCTCCGCGTCGATGCGGTATGCGTTCCAACGCCAGGATGTGCCGCGAGTCGGCGGCGCGGCGAAGTTCGCAAACGGGACGCCGATGACATAGACGCGTACGGATGCCTCCTCTGCGCATGACGTATACAGTCCCTCCGCATCCCATGCGGTGTCGACGCTGATCGATCCCTGCCCGTCATTGTCGATGATCGCATCGAAGATCACGCCGCGCGGGCTCAGCTCGAGCTCGAGGTAGCGCGCACCCGCGCCGGACTCGTCGAGGAACACCTCGACCACATCCTCCTCGTAGATCGGATCGTCTCGCTGCTCCATCGTCGCTACGATATAATCGTCCTCGCACTCAAACCGGAACCACACCGTGTCGTCCGTCCAGCACGCCTTGACTTGTGTAGCCAGTCGCGGGTTGCTGCCATCCACCGTATCGACCAGCGCTATCGGCGGCAAAGCCGTCCAATCCGACGCGGTCGGCTCGCCTTGTACATAGTTGCAGTTGTAACGGATGTTAACTCCTCCTTCGTTCATCAAAACGGAATGCGAGCGCTGCGGATCTTATAGCTATGCTCGCCCGCCCACTTCACCAGACCGCTCCATAGCCGCTCGCAGGCGGAGACGATAGCCGCAGGCTCGGACAGCTCGCCGGACATCGTCATCCGCATCACCTCATCCAGCCCTTCGGGGCGATCCGGCAGCTGCGAGGCCTCCGGCAGCACCATCGCGCCCGTGGAGAAGATCGCGCGATGATGCAAGCCGACCAGCATCGCCCCATACTGGGCAAACTCCATCGCCAGATAAGGCAAGTAGGTGGCCGGACCATGATAGCCGGCGTTGCGCAGCTTGCCGATGAATTCGTACATCTCTCCCACCAGCACCGCCTCGATCGCGGCCTTGAACTGCTGCGGCGTCGGCGACTCGGCAGCGGCTTGCAGTCTAGGGAAGAAGCTATGCGGGTCATATAGACTTCGCTGCGAAAAGTAGGGCCCGTGTGTGAGCGGCCAATCGCCCTCGACCGTCGCAGCCATGTCCAGGAGCAGGTCGGCGCGCAGGACATTAACCTCCGCCTTCCATGGGCCTGCCGACCACTCGTAGCTATAGTCGACGGGCTCATCCGTCTCGCTCAGGACGCAGAGCATCTCGATGTCCGAGAACGGGCCGTCGGTGCCTCTGGCCATCGAGCCGTAGACGCCGATAGCCAGGATGCGCTCGCCATACACCTCATGCAGTCTCGCAGCAATGTCGTCGCAGATTTGCAGTCGTTCCTGTCGTGATTGGGTTACCGGTCCATTCGTAAGCATACGCGTACATCTCCCTTGTTTTTAGGCTTGGGCGACTAACGACCATAGCTGCGAATGGCGGGGCACGGGCTTAACGAGGTACTTTGGCAGGCTGCATCTGGCTTTCCTCCTCAGCATTATTAAGACGATTGTACAGCACCTGCGTCGCAGGCGCTAGCTCGCATCAGCCCCAGGCGAATCCTTAGCAGAGATGTCGGGGAGCGCCCAGCCGAGCGGAACGACCAGTCGTTCACTCCGCAGCCGCTCACTCCGCGTCGACGAAGAATAGCACCGTGCCGTAATAGGTCATGAACCGCTTGTAGTCCTCGTTACCCTCCATCATGACGATGCTCGGGAAGGCATTGACCTTGGACGCCCTCAGCGCGCCCAGCAGCTCGCGCTGCTCCGGGCAGCAGAACTGTCCGCCGCTGTACGAGATGAGGAGCGGCGGATGCTCGGAGCGATCCCGGGCACCCGTCGTCTGTCGCTCCGCCCCTGCCTCCTCCTGCTCCCGCTGGATCAGCCGGATCGGGAACTTGACGACGCCGATATAACGCGTCAGCGATGTCTCGACTTCGGGGACAGCGCGGGCAGGCAGAGTCAGCGACCGGCAGCATTCGACCCATTCCTCCAGCAGCCCGGCCCGGGCATAGGCGACCGCCGAGGCTACCGTGGACGCATACGTCAGGTGATGCTCGCTCTTTTTGGCGTAGACGATTTTTTTGATCGAATCGAGCGAGAGGCAGTATTGGTCCGCCAGCTCCGATACGGTCATACCGTGGGCATACTTGTTGCGGATCATCCGGTTGCGGCGGATCAGCTGCTCCCGGTAGCCCGAGGCCTCGCCCCATGCTTTTTTGTCGGCTCCCTTGGGGATATACAGCAGCTTGCCTGCCGCATACTGCTGCACCTCCCGCAAGAGCGCTTCGGGCAGGATGTCGCCCGCGTTCTCGTATTTCATCGGATCACCTTCTATGTGAGCGTCGTCCTCACTTATAATGCGTCGCGAACAACCTCTTATAGCGCGTCCAGTCGGCCCTTCAGCTCGCGCATCGAGGTCATGATCGAGGCACAGGACACCTCGTCGTCGATGGAGGCGTGCCAGCGCAGCGTATCCAGCCCTTTGTAATAGCCCATGCACAGGAAGCGCTCGCGGAAATCCGGGATGTCGATCCCCCGCTGCCTCGCATAGGCGTGCAGACGCTCCGGGATGAGCAGATACGGCTTGTTGAGATCCATGATGGCGAAGTCCAGCAGGCCATCTGCGATCCCGGAGCGGCTCCAGTCGGGGAAGCCGATCTGCGACTTGCCGTCTGTCCTCATATGCACAAAGAAGGTATTGTTGTACACCAGGTAGCGGCGACCCTCGCAGTAGGGGATCAACGGCAGCATCTCCGCATAATAGTGCTCGAAAAACGACCGGTCCAGCACCGTCGTCTCGAACAGCTCGCGCCAGTTGTACCAGTACCCCTCGCGATCCTCGGCGAAGGTGTCCGTCAGATAGGTCCGGCAATCGGCATACCTCGTCCGGCAATCCTCATCGAACTCCCCGTAGCCCGCGATCCCGGACAGATCGGACTGGTGTATGCTCATAATCTTGTCGAAAAACAGCTCCTGCATCGCTGCAAATTGGTCCGGACTCAGCTCGTCGGCGACAAATCCGGTCGGCGTCATATCCACCTCGGCAGACAGCAGCGCCTTGATGATCGTGTCTTTACTCATGCTACATCGCTCCATTCTCTTGGCAGCCTCCTGCCATGATACTCAGATGCGCATCTGATTCACCCTGAGGATACCACGAGCCGCGTTGCCATTATAGACCGCGATCAAGTATAGCGAAGATTACACTGCGGCGGGGACTGCGCCAGCAAGCGGCGGAGATCCGCCTCTACCGCGACCCTATACCCGCCGTGCATGCCGATCGATCATCTTACAACTTATGGGCTGACAGCGCCGAGGGGATCGCGTAAAGTGAATAGCGTAAGATCAATTCAGGAATGGTGGTGCATGAGGATGCTTCATACCGTGAACCAATTCGTCGCCTACCCGGGCGAGCATTGCGAGACAACCGCGGTCGGCAATCTGCTCCAGCACAACGGTATTCGACTCGCCGAGCCTTTGCTGTTCGGATTGGGGCATGGGCTAGGCTTCATCTACTGGGATGCCAAGAGCATGGAGATCCCCTTCGTCGGGGGAAGGATCAAGGCTGACCTGCTGACAGAGAATCTCGCTGCGCGGCTCGGTCTGACCGTCCATACCCAGGAGACATCGTCTGTCGACAAGGCTTGGCAGCAGGTACAGCGGCATATCGAGCGCGGGGTGCCGGTTGGCCTGAAGCTGGATTGCTACGATCTGGATTACTTCACGAGCAAGGTGCACTTCGCCGGGCATTATGCCGTGCTGTATGGCTACGACGAACAATATGCGTACATGGCGGATACGAGTCAGCAAGGCGGCCTCGTCCAGACGCGTCTGTCTGGTCTGGCCCAGGCGAGAAGCGCCAAGGGTCCGATGAGCTCGCGCAATCGCTCCTTTACGCTGGAGCCCCCGGACGCGCTGCCGCCGCTCGGCCCTGCCATGCGGGCTGCCCTGACGGCTAATGCGCAGGACTACCTGCATCCGAAAATTCGCAATATCGGCTACAAAGGGATCGCCAAGCTGAGCAAAGAGATCCTCGCCTGGCCGGATCGTCTGAGCGATCCGCAGCGTGAACTGTCCCTGATCGCCAGCCTCATGGAACGAGGCGGCACTGGCGGAGCGCTCTTCCGCAATCTGTATCGGGACTTCCTGCGCGCCTGCGCCGAGCAGCTCGGCGAGACGTCCATCGAGCAAGCCTATCGCGCCTTCGTCGAGATCGCGCCGCTCTGGGTGAGCGTCTCCGATGCGATCGATCGCGCCGGCAGGACAGGCGAGCTGCAGGAGCTGGGACAAGCCTCCCGTCTGCTCCTCGAGCTCGCGGACCGAGAGCGGGCAGCGATGACGCTGCTCCTCTGAGAGCGTCAGCCTCGATTCAGCATGCTGAGCTCGCCGCTGCGGTCCTGACCGGAGTGATGAGATAGAGCAAGGAAGCCGGCTGCGGTGCGGGCACGATGACCAGCGGGCGCGAGTGACCCGCGTACCGCAGCCGGACCTGCTCGCTATCGTTGTGACGCAGCAGCTCGAAGAGCAGCTTGCCGTTGAGCGATAAGGCGAAGGCTTCGCCCTCTGTCGCGAGGGTCGGCAGCCGCTGCTCCATATCTCCAACCTCCGCCGTACGAGCTAGCAGCGTCAAGCCCTCGACCGTAGCCGTTAGCCGGATGACGCCGCCATCTCCCAGTACGGATGCGCACTCGATAGCGGACAGCAACCGGCGGGTGTCGACGACGATCTCGCTCGCATAGGAGGACGGGATGACATGATCGAGCGAGGGGAACACTCCCTCGATCAGCGCCGACTCGAGCTGCAAGCCCGGCATGCGGAAGCGAATGCGACTCGGACTGAGCCGCAGCTCTGTCGTGCCTTCGCATGGCAGCATCCGCGACAGCTCTTGCAGATGTCTGGCCGGGACGACCCCCTCCATACGAGCGTATCGCTGCCCCTCCAGGCGCAGCGTCCGGGACGCAAGGCGGATGCCGTCGGAAGCGGCGAGGCGCAGCGCATCTCCCTCGCACACGAGAGAGACGCCTGTCAGCACAGGACGCTGCTCCGATGTGGACGCCGCCGTCGCCACCTCGCCGATCGCCGACTTCAATCGCAAGTTGTCGATGACGAGGCCCGCATCGGCATAGCCCGCGCCTCCATCGCCCGGGTATTCGCTCGCCTCCATGCCGCATAGCCGGATACGAGCTGTGCCGGAGGACACTGTGACGAGGCCCGGCTCTCGCTGCTCGAGGACGAGGAGATCGCCATCGAGCTTGCGCAGCACCTCATAGCCATACCGCGCCGGGAGCACAACAGCTCCGGTGCGGCGCACGACGACTGTCTGATCGGCTGCCAGCAGCTCGCAAGCGATGGTCAGACTCGTGCTGGAGGCCGTCAGTCGGAGGCCCTCTTGCTGTGCGCAGAGGCGGACGCCCTGCAAGATCGGCAGCGGAGCATTGGCCGACACGGCACGCATCGCCTGCTGCCATGCGCGCAGCAGCAGCTCCCGGCTAACCTCTACCAGCATAGCGCTCACCTGCCCCCGTCTCGATGGTCGCTCACACTTGCCTCCAATAACTGACGAATCGCTTCGGAGCGGGAGACGCCAGCCTCTTGAGACAACGTCTCGATCGTATTCCACAGCGCCTCCGGCAATGTCAGCGACACCTTCCTCGTAATGCCGATTCGCTTGCGCCCTGCGCCTTCGCGCAGCCCGCCCCTGGCGAAGACGAAGCCCAACTGCCCCTCTTTATTGGACACGCCGACCTTGACTTGATCTGAAGACATTGGTCGCTCTCCTTTTTGATTAAAGTAACTAATTTCAATATCCACTAATTTTAGAATAACATGCCCTTCTGCCGATGACAATAGGTGGAATTCCTGCGCCTCGCTTATCGCATTCATAGCTAGCCCGGCCTTTAACGTCCGCCCCGCTCAGCGCCGAGGGAGAAGGCATCACCTTCCTGAATCAGTCCGGCTCTCAGTTTGTCGCCTTGCCAGACATTAGTTCCGGCAGATACATGTCACCGGTATGAGCGGTACAGCCTGGTTGACATCCGCCGAGATCCGAAGTAAAGTATTTACTTAATCCAAAACTCGGAGGTCCACAATGGCTACCGTCAAGAAAATCGCCGAAATGCTCGGTCTCTCCAATGCGACCGTCTCCAGGGTGCTGAACCACGACCCCAAGCTGTCGGTTAGCGAACAGACCCGGACCGCCATCTTAAAGGCTGCCGAGGAGACCGGCTACAAGAAGAAAAAAATTAATCCGAAGATCGACAACATCGCCCTGCTCTACTGGGTCGACGAGGGAGAGCAGCTCGATAATGTGTTCTCCGAATCGATCCGCAGCGAGGTGCTCGAGCAAGCCCGGAGCCGCAACATGGAAGTCGTGCAATACGACAAACAGGGCGGCATCGCCGCCGTCCAGGGAGATATCACGGCGTTTATCGCGATCGGCTGGTTCGACATGGCCGAGATCGAGCATCTCAAGCAGATTACGACCAAGGGCGTATTCATCAATACGAACCCCGACGAAAGCCTGTTCGACAGCGTGCAGGCCAACCAGGAATCGATGGTCAGACAAATCGTCGACTACTATGTGCAGAAAGGCCATACGCGCATCGGCTTCATCGGCGGGCCCGACTACGAGATGACGACCCGCAAGCCGCTGATGGACGTCCGCGAGTGGTCCTTCCGCCAGACAATGGCGTATTACAACTTGCTGGACGAGGATCGCATCTTCATCGCCGACCGCTTTACCGTCAAAGAGGGCTACCGGATTGGCTTGCAGGCGATCGAGCAGCTTGGCAATGCGATGCCGACCGCCTTTTGCGTCGCCAGCGACGCGTTGGCGATTGGCGCGCTCCAAGCCTTCAACGAGCAGAAGTGGGAAATTCCCGAGCAGGTCGCTTTTTTCAGCATTCACGATATCGGCATCGCCCAGTATGTATCGCCGCCACTGACGACGTTCCATATCGACATCTCCATCATCTGCAGCTCCGCCCTCGACTTGCTGCGCGAGCGCGTCCTCCACAACCGGACGACGACGAAGTCGGTCTACATCAACGGCACGCCGGTCTTCCGCAAGAGCTGCTGAGGGCGCTGCCCAAGGAGGCTTGCGTCCCCTATCTGCGCCTCCTGACAGCGAGGGACTTTTATCGGGGCCGTTTTGGCGGCACGGATGAATTTCGCGCACAAACAACCCCGTCCCGAACGTGAGATCATACCATTTTTCCGCCTGACCTTCATCACCAAACAAAGCGCCGTAGCCGTCGTTACTGTAACGCTCGCCACGGCGCTTATTTGCCGTTTTTTGCGTGCGTGAATATCTAGAATGGAAACTTTACTCCTTAGCACGTCACATTCTGGAAAACGCTATCTTTTTCGTTGACAGCTTTTTCGTCCCTGTGCTATTATGTCGTTGAGTAAATAATTTACTTTATTAAATTAAATAATTTATTTAAAGGGTGAGGTAATGACGTTTTTCAAAGGCGTGGACATCTCGATACAACAGGAGATCGAACAATTAGGGGCAAAGTATTATGATCAGGGTAAGGAAGGCGATGCGGTACAGATCCTCGCTAGCTATGGAGTCAATGCGGCACGGCTCCGGCTCTGGCATCATCCATACGACGAGAGTGGGCAGCCGTATGGCGGCGGGACCAACGATCTGGCTGCGACGATCGCGCTTGCCCGGCGAACGGCGCAGCACGGCATGCAGTTCATGCTTGATATGCACTACAGCGACTTCTGGGCGGACCCGACGACACAGGTGAAGCCCAAGGCTTGGCAGGAGCTGACCGGGACTGCGCTCGAGGACGCCGTATACCGACACACCTACGATACGCTGCAGGCGCTCGGCTCGCAGGGTCTGGCGCCGGAGCTGATCCAGATCGGCAACGAGATCACGAACGGCCTGCTCTGGCCGGATGGCAGCACAGACAACCGCGACGCGATGATCCGGCTGCTCGCGGCTGGCGTCCAGGCGGCCAAGGATTGTCAGCCCGAGATCCGCACGATCATCCATCTGGACTGGGGCGGGGACAATGCGCTGTACCGTCGCTGGTTCGACCCGATCGCAGAGGCGGGCCTGGACTACGATATCATCGGAATGTCCTACTATCCCTTCTGGCACGGCACGATGGAGCAGCTCCGGCACAACATGAACGATGTCACCGCGCGCTACGACAAGGACGTCCTGATCGCCGAGACGGCTTTTCCGTTTACGACGGAGCAGATCGCCAGCGAGACGATGATCTTCACCGCGGAGCATGCGGATACGGTGCCTTATACGATCGACCCGCAGGGCCAACTCGACTACATGGTCGAGCTGATGCAGACGATCCAGGCTGTCGAGGGCGGGCGCGGCCTTGGCTTCTTCTACTGGGAGCCAACCTGGGCCAATCTGCGGTCGGCCTGCTGGGCGGCCGAACCAGGCACCCGCTATCTGAACAAAGACAACAATGTCGCCAACGTCTGGGCCAATCTGGCCTTGTTCGACCTGGAGGGCCATGCGCTGCCTGCGCTGCAAGCCATCCGCGAGTTCAAATAATCAACATACGAGGGGGATACGCTATGAACAGAACACTTCGCATCAGTCTTGCATCGACAGCGCTGCTCGCCGTCCTGTCCGGCTGCGGCAACTCATCGACGCCGTCATCTGAAGGCGACAACAAAGGAACCAAGGAAGATAAAACATCCATTACGCTGTGGACCAACTTCCAGGTGGAGGCCGAGCTGCTGCAGCGCTACGCGGACAAATGGTCGCAGGAGACCGGCAACGAGGCCAAGATCGTCCACAATAGCATCGAGGTACAGCAGTTCGTCCAGGCGGCCAACAGCGCAGGCGGACCGGACGGCGTATTCGGGATCCCTAACGATCAACTCGCCAGCTTCGCGACTGCCAATCTCACCGCCGAGGTGCCGGCCGATCTATATCAAGACAGCGATTATGTCGACGCCGCCGTGCAAGCGAGCTACGTCAACGGCAAGCGCTACGGCGTGCCGATCGCCGTCGAGACGATTACGCTGTTTTATAATACGGACAAGGTCGACGCGCCTCCCGCCACCTGGGACGAGCTGCTCGAGAGCGCTCGCGCGAGCGGCGGCATCAAGTTCGATGCGACCAGCATCTACTACGATCTCGGCTTCCTCCGGGCCTTTGACAGCTATATCTTCCAATGGTCGGACAACGCCTATGATGTCGCCGACATCGGGCTGGGCAACGAAGGGGCCGTGCAGGCCTACAGCTACCTCAGGCAGATGGTCGACGATGGCTTCCTGTCCGCCGACATCACCTTCGATATCGCCCGCAGCGCCTTCGAGAATGGCGAGACAGCCTACTATATCGGCGGCCCGTGGGATATCGACGCCTTCTCCTCTGCTGGCGTGAACTTTGCCGTGGCGCCGATGCCGACGCTGAACGACAAGCGCTTCGTCACCCCGGTCGTCACCCAGGTCGGCTTCGTCAGCTCCAAGTCCAAGAATCAGGACGCCGTGTGGGAATTCTACAAATATCTGATCGACGAAGCGGCCGTGGAGTTGTATGAGACGGGCGACCGACTCCCGGCCAAGCTGGCCGTACAGGAGCAGATCGAGACGGATGCGATCGCGGAAAGCTTCATCAACCAGATCGCCGCTGGGGAGCCGTTGCCTTCCGTCGCCGAGCTGGGGCAGCTTTGGACGCTCTACACGGACAACATGCGCCTGCTCTTCGGCGGCTCGATCTCGCCGGAGGAAGCGGCCCAATACATCGAATCGCAGCTGCGGGATGCGATCGAGCTGATGCATTCCGGCTCATAGCGCAGTCAGGAGACAAGGACGATGAACAAAGTAAAATCCAATCTCACCGCGTATAGCTATTTGTCGCCGGCGCTGCTGTCGATCTTCTTCCTGACGCTGCTGCCGGTCGTCTACACGGTGTATATATCCTTCACCAACTACAACCTGTACCACTTGGACGACTACGACTTCGTCGGGCTGAAAAACTATCAAACGCTGCTCGGCGGGGCGATTCAAGAGGTGTTCTTCTCGGTGCTGCTGTGGACGATCGTCTTCGCCGCGCTCAGCACGCTGCTGGCTTATGCGACCGGGATGGGGTTGGCGGTGCTGCTGAACAACCCGCTCATGAAGGAGTCCAAGATCTATCGCTCGATCCTGATCATCCCGTGGGCGCTGCCGGCCACGATCGCCCTGCTGTCCTGGCAGGGGCTGCTCAACGAGCAGTACGGCGGCATCAACCAGGTGCTGATGGCGCTTGGCTTCGCGGAGGGGCTGCCGTGGATGACCGATGCGTTCTGGGCGCGGACGGGGATCATCCTCGTCAATATCTGGCTTGGCTTCCCCTTCATGATGAGCATCTGTCTGGGCAGTCTGCAGTCGATCCCGCCGACCTTGTACGAGGTGGCCAACGTCGAAGGGGCTTCCCGCTGGCACGCGTTCCGGCGCATCACGCTTCCGCTTACCTTGAAGGTGAGTCTGCCCTTGGTGGTCGCCTCCTTCGCGTCCAACTTCAACAACTTCGGCAATATCTACATGATCACCCAGGGCGGCCCGGCCAAGGTCAACTCGCCCTTCGCTGGCAGTACGGATATCTTGGCGAGCATGGTCTACAAGATGACGGTCTGGTCCAACCGTTACGACCTGTCGGCCACGCTCAGCATCGTCATCTTCGCGATCGTCGGTGTCCTCACGCTGGTCAATCTCCGATTGTCCGGCGCGTTTAAGGAATAGTGCCGCCATGACTGAACATAGCACCTGTTACGGGAGGCCCACTGTATGAAAAAAAATCAACGTCTCGGGCTCTGGCTCAGCCGGCTCGTCATCTGGCTCGTCATCCTGTGCACCCTGTTTCCGACCGTCTGGATCCTGATGGCCTCCTTCTCCGCCGGTCAGAGCTTCTTCAGCGCCTCGCTGGTGCCGACGAAGCTGACCGCAAGCAACTATTCGCGCTTGCTGGCGGAGACGGACTTCCTGACCTGGGTCGGCAACTCGCTGAAGATCTGCCTCTGTGTATCGGTCATTCAGCTATTCCTGACGAGCACGGCCGGTTACGCCTTCTCCCGCATGCGCTTCCCCGGCCGCAAGAACGGGCTGCTCGCCCTGCTCGTCCTGCAAGTATTCCCGAGCAGCATGGCTGTCTCGGGCTTCTACATCCTTATCTACCGGTTTGGTCTATCGGATAGCCTGCTGACGCTGGTACTCGTGCTGGCTGGAGGGAGCGCCTTCAACATCTGGCTGCTCAAGGCTTATATCGATACGATCCCCAAGGAGCTCGACGAGGCTGCCTTTGTGTCGGGCGCCAGTCATTGGGTCGTGTTCCTGCGCATCATCCTGCCGCTGGCGCGGCCGCAGCTCGCCGTCATCTTCGTATTTTCCTTCATCGCGGCTTACAGCGAGTACGTGATCACATCGATCTTCCTGAACAACCCGGCCAACCATACGCTGGCGCTCGGACTGCAGACGTTCATCACCAATCAGTTCGCCGCCAACTGGACGCTGTTCGCAGCGGCCGCCGTCCTGGCCTCGCTGCCGATCATGCTGATGTTCCTGTTCATGCAGCGCTACATCCAGAACGGTCTGGCCTCGACCGGTACGCAGGGCTAAAGCAAGAGAGATCTCGGCGCAGACGACGCAGACAGCGCTGATGAATTAGACGGCGCTGTCTGGCGCGCCGCGCGCCGTCTGCGCGAGAGGAGGTGAGGCGGTCGGCTTTACAGGCTGCCCTCAAAAGGAAGCCTACGATCACGAAATCGATCTTCCGACCGACCAGACCATCACATTTCAGCAGATTCGATTCCGTGCCTCTACGGCATTTTGAGGCCAACCTGCCATATGAAACATGGGAGGGACTAAGCGATGGTAAGGAATTGGGTGCGAAGGACGGGCATCGCCGCGCTCGCAGCGGTCGTGCTGCTGGGCGGGCAAGCCGTCACGCCGGTGACGGCGGCTAACGAGGCTTCATTTATCCGAGGTGTGGATGTATCGATGTTAAGCATGGTGGAGGATCTGGGCGGCGTCTACTACGACAACGGCGTAGCTGGCGATGCGCTGGAGATCCTGCACGATCATGGCGCGAACTTCGTGCGGCTGAAGCTGTGGGTCGATCCATACGATGCCAACGGCAATCCGTACGGCGGCGGGACCAACGACTATGAGACGACGCTGGCGCTCGCCAAACGCGCCGATGCGCTCGGCATGGGCGTACTGCTCAACTTCCATCTGAGCGACTGGTGGGCGGACCCCGCCAAGCAGATCAAGCCCAAGGCGTGGAGCGGTCTCTCTTATTCCAGCCTGCGGACGACCGTCTTCAATTACATGAAGGACACGCTTAACGACTTCGCGGCGGAGGGCATCATCCCCGAGATGGTACAGGTGGGCAACGAGATTCCGACCGGCATCCTGCATAACGACGGCAAGGTCGGCGGCGGCATCACCGACTTCAGCAATCTGGCGGGGCTTCTCGAAAGCGGTATCAACGGCGTGCGCGCCTCGGCAGCGGCGAACACCGAGATCGTCCTCCATCTCGACCACGGCGGCAGCTATTCGCTCTATCGCTGGTGGTTCGATAATGTGTTCGCTGTGAAGCCGAATCTTGACTTCGACGTCATCGGCCTCTCCTTCTACCCGATGTGGCACGGCACGATGGAGGAGCTGGAGTACAACCTCAACGATATCAGCAAGCGGTACGACAAGGATGTCGCGATCGTCGAGACCGCCTACGCGCACACGCTAGCCGACGGCGACGGCGCAGGCAATGTATTCATCAGCGGCGACGAGAACATCGCCGGCTACCCGGCCACGCCGCAGGGACAGTTCCAATTCATGAACGAGCTGGAGACGATCCTGCTCAATGTCGCCAATGATCGCGGGCGCGGCTTCTTCTACTGGGAGCCGACCTGGACGCCGGTGCCGGGCGCCGTATGGGGGACGGCGGCAGGCGTCGCCTACGCCAACGACTCCGTCACGCCGACCAACACGTGGGACAATCTGACGCTGTTCGACTTTGGCGGCCACGCGCTCCCCTCGATGTCGGTGCTGAACGAGCCGACAGCCAATCGGGTCGTCAACCCCAGCTTTGAGGCCGACGGCTACACCAATACGCCGTCCGGCTGGAATGTGTGGCTCCAGAGCGGCACGCCTGCGACGGCGATCAAGACCGAGAGCAGCTATGTGTTCGACGGCAGCCACAAGCTGACCTTCTGGCATCCGTCCAGCTACAGCGCCTCGATCTATCAGACCTTCAGCGGACTCGAGAATGGCACCTACTCGCTCAGCGTGTGGGCGATGACAAACGGGGATCAGAATGCGCTCCAGCTCTATGCCAAGCACTACGGCGGACCCGAGAAGACGAAGACGATCGAGACGAGCGACGTCAATTGGAACCGCTTCACCATTGACAACATCCAGGTGACAAACGGCTATCTGGAGATCGGCATCTATACCGATGCCAATGCGAATGACTGGGTCAATCTGGATAAAGTTACACTTCGCAAGGTTCAGTAGTACTTTGTATTACCTGGCTTCTATAGCCTCTATAAAGAGATCCTCGCATTAAGAAAGCCTCAAGCGAAGCTACATCGCTTGAGGCCTTTTCTTTTCAAAACTCACTTGATCAATGCTTCAACACCGACAACAGAATCTCGTTGGGCCCGGAGATGACGGTCACCTCGTCCGCGAACGGCACGTCCCGGACGAAGATCGTCTCGCCGATCTCCATCGCGCTAATGTCCACCTCGACCGTAGCCGGCAGATGCTGAGGCAACGCCTCGACCTCCACGTACGGATCCTGGATCTGGACGACGCCGCCATAGCGGGTGCCGTTCGGCGTGCCTGTGAACTTCACCGGCAGCTTGGTGCGGATGATGCCATCGGTCTGGACGAGCTGGAAGTCGACATGCAGCAGCTCGCGGGTGACCGGGTTGCGCTGGAGATCCTCCAGCATGACGGTGAGCGGCTGCTCGCCCTCCAGGTTTAGCTGGATGAAGCCCGAGCCTCCCTGCTTGAGCCACCGCTTGAAGTCGCCGGTCGATATATGAATGTGCCGATTGTCCGCGTGTCTGCCGAAGACGACGCCAGGCAACCGCCCCTCCTGACGCAGGTTTCGCAGGCCCGAAGGGTTCAGCTTGGGGCGCAGTTCCGTATGAATTAATGCTGTCATGTTTTACCTCTCCTTTGTATGAGTGATCTTCGCGCTATTAGCAGCCGTTGAACCTCCCCCGATTGGGGACAAATAGAGAAACATAACATCGCAACCTCCATCCCTTTTATCATCGCGAGACATTAAATGTAAAAACCCGCAAATACAGACGAAGGCACTCCGCTCGCGAAGAGCGGAATGCCTATGGGTTTCATATACCATATCATAATTTGACAGTTCTGTCACGGGATCGATCTTACTTGACCGCACCCTCTGTCAGGCCAGCGACGATATAGCGATGGAAGAAAATATAGAGCACGATCATCGGCAGCGTGATGAGCGCGAGCGCCGAGAAGAGCAGCTTGTAATCGGTCATGTAACGACTGGAGAAAGCCAGCAAGCCGACGGGAATCGTCTTCAGCGCATCGTTCTGGATGTAGAGCATCGCGAGCAGCAGCTCGTTCCACGTATTGAGCGCCGAGAAGATGCCGACAGTCGCCAGCGAGGGCATCAGCAACGGGAAGACGATCCGCTGGAACAGCACCCAGTCGTTGCAGCCGTCCATACGCGCAGCCTCGATAAGATCCTTGGGGATCGAATCGAGATACGCCTTGAGCAGGAAAATCGCCAGCGGCAGGCCGACACCGATATAGGGCAGGATGAGCCCCAGATGTGTATCCTTGAGATTCAACTGCTCGAAAATATAGCTCTGCGCGATAAAAAACGACTGCAGCGGCATGAACAGACCGAATAAAAACAGAAGCAGCATCAGCCCGCTGCCGCGAAAGCGCAGCTTGCTGAAGGCAAACGCGGCCATGCTGGCGAACAGCAGGATGCCGACGAGCGACAGCCCGGTCACGATGACGCTGTTCTTGGCGTAAGTGCTCATATTGCCAACTTCCCAGGCATCGATCCAGTTCTGGAAGTTGATCCGCTCCGGCAGCGCGAAGGGGGTGGTGAAAATATCGATATTTTCCCGGAAGGAGGAGAGCAATAGCCAGATCAACGGGTAGAAGGTTCCAAGCGAGATCAGGATCATCACGATATAATACACAAACCGGGCCTGCTTCCGCTTGCGGGAAGCGGTCGCGTAACTCCGGTTCGACTCTTGCAGCTTTAAGGCAGCACTCGACACCACAGGCACCTCCAGAGAAGTTGATCGTTCATTCAGTATTCCAGCGTGTTGCCCTTACCCTTCAGCTTGCCGGCCACCAGGCCGATCACAGCGATCACGACCGTCAGGATCACCGCCAGCGCCGAGCCATAGCCGATGCTCATATGACTGAATACGACCTTGACGAGGTACGTCGGTACGATCTCCGTCGCATTGTACGGCCCGCCATTGGTCATGACGTAGAACAGGTCGAAGGACTGGAAGCCGGTCAGCACGCAGAGCATGATGGCGGTATCGACGAGGCTGCGGATCATCGGGATCTTGATGCGGAAAAATATCGTCGCTTCATTCGCGCCATCCAGAAAGGCGGACTCATAGATCTCCTTGGAGATGCGCGAGATGCCGGAGTAGAAGATCGTCATGTAAAACCCGGCGTATACCCAACCCGAGACGACGCAGATCGCCAGCAGCGCGGTGTCCGGATTGCCGAGCCACACCTGCGCCCAGCTCTCCAGCCCGACCGACCGCAGCACGGTGTTAATCAAGCCAAAATCCGAGTTGTAGACGAAGCGCCATAGATAGGAGACGACGATCATCGGCAGCATAACGGGCGTGAACAGCGCGATCCGAAACAGGCTGCTGCCCTTGCGCCCCATCGTGATCAAGCCTGCAAGCCCCAGGCCGACCAGCACCTCGACGACAACCGTCACCGCGATATAGATCAGGATATGGGTATACGAGCTCAGATAGATCTTGTCGCCAAAGGCGCGCGTATAATTGTCGATGCCGGTGAAGCTCATCTCGCCGTAGCCGTTCCAGTCAAAGAAGCTGAAGGCAAACGTCATCACGATCGGCACCAGGATCGTAAACGCAAAGATGAGGACAGCAGGGGCGACAAACAGGTACGGCGATAATTTGCGCAAAGACATTTTGTGGCCTCCAGTTGCGTTTTTGGATCAACCTCATAATGCAAAATGGAGGCCGCAGACCTTGCGGAAAGCAGGCTTGGCTGCGGCCTCAGGGAACCAGCGTTATTTTTTGAGCGGCGCGATCGTGTTCTCCAGCTCCTTGAGCGCATCCTCCGGCGACTTGGCGCCGCCGATGACCTGCGATGTCGCCATGTTGAGCGCGTTGGCCACCTCGATGGAATAGCCTGTATCCGGCGGGGACACCAGCTCTGGCGCATCCTGCATCAGATCCGTCAGGCTGACGGAGATCGGATGCGTATTGTCGCGATCCAGTCCGGTCTTGGTGATTGGCACCGCGCCTGCAGCCGACAGCTTGGCCGAGGAAGCATCGGAGCTGTACAGCTTCATGAAGTCGATGGCCTCATCGATGAGCGCCGATTTCGAGTTGACGACCATGCCGTTGAGGACGCCGATGACGCTCTCCTGATTGCCCTTACCGCCGGCGATCGTCGGCGTGTTGAAGTAACCGAGCTCCAGATCCGGCGCTTCAGATGCCGCTTCCGGGACCAGCCAGCTGCCGATCGGGTGCATTGCCGCCTTGCCGGTAAGGAAGAGCATGTCGGATTCATTGTCGGCGATCGCGTTAATATTGTCGTTCAGATAGCCTTTGTCCCACAGCTCCTGGACCAACGCGTACGCCGCGATGAAGTCGTCGTTCAGGAACGGCTGCTCCAGCTGCAACGCATCGCTATACGCCTGCTCGCCGACGACCCGGGAAATAATATGGCCGACCCAGTTGCCCGCCGTCCATAGATCGAGGTTGCCGACCGTAATCGGGGTGATGCCGGCGTTTTTGATCGTCTCCGACACCTCGAGGAATTGCTCCCAGGTGGTCGGCACCGAAAGGTTGAGCGAATCGAAGATTTTCTTGTTATAGAAGATGACATTGGTAACATCGCCTGCGGTCGGTACCATATACGTCTTGCCGTCGACCTTCATGCCGTTGAAGGTACCCTCCTCGAACATGTCGCCGAGCCCGGACTGCTGCAGCTGCTCCGTGATGTCTGCGGCGAAGCCGTCCTTGATGCGGGTCTGCAGCCGCTCCCCCGCCCATTCGAAGTACAGATCCGGCGGCGTCTTGCCGCTCAGCAGATTCGGCAAGCCGATCGTCTGATAGGTGTCGTCGTCCTGATATGTAAACTCGACCTTGACGCCCGGATGCTGGCTTTCGAACTCGTCGCCGATCTCCTCCCATACCTTGATCAGCGCCTCGCCCGGCGAGCCCATCGCGATGCGCAGCACCTTATCCCCATTGCTTGCCGTGCTGTTGTCGCTGCTGCATCCCGCTGCCGCGGTGACGACAACGGTCAGTGATACCAGTCCTGCTAGCCATTTCTTCATCTTCAACACTCCTTGTTTGTATGGTGCCGTTACCTGCCAGACCACCCGATGCATGCTGCTGTGCAGCGCCCCCCTGCGAAATTGTCATTTTGCGGACATGCCCACCGTGGCCTATCGACCTTTTACATAACAACTGTCCACTTGTAGTAACAATTTAACTCTATATTAGGACGTTTCTTCATGATGTGTCAATGTATTTTTTCGATGATAGCGTAATCATCATTTTATCATGGCAAGAAACCTTCCCTAGACTATAAAATGTCTCTAAATCCCTTCTGCATATATTATAGAATCGATGGAAAAAGTTCACATTATGCTTCCACGTCAAAATAAATTGATTGACAATTTGTCATTAATAAAAATAGAATGAACCTATATGTTACTACAAATCGGGTGACATAGGACGATTGTTGACAATAAGGGAGGCGTAAACATGTTCATGCAATGGAGGCGCATGGCCGCTCCGCTATCCGCGGTTATGCTGCTAGGCGCGTTGTACTCTGCAGGATCGGCGTCAGCCGCTGGACCCGAGGCAGAGAAGCTGCCGGAGTGGGCAGCTGCGGAGATGACGTACTGGCAGTCCGCAGGACTGCTGCAAGGCAATGAGAAGGGCGAACTGCTACCCGCGCAACAGGTAACCCGGGCCGAGCTAGCCGCCATGCTCGATCGGATCTTCCAATTCAACGCACGCAGCGAGGCAAGCTTCACCGACGTACCGGCTAATGCCTGGTATGCGGACAACGTCAGCAAGGCTGCCGCAGCAGGTATCATCAAAGGAACCGGCGACGGTCGCTTCCAGCCGCAGAGCATCGTGACCCGCCAGGAAGCGGCGACGATGGCGGCGCGCGCCTTCCATGTATCGCAGGAGAGCGCGTCTGCTGCCCCGTTCGCTGACGATGCGCAGGTCGGCGCGTGGGCCCGCGAGTCGGTGTACGCCCTGAAGGCCGCCGGCTATGCGCAGGGCAATCCTGCCGGCCAATTCCAGCCACTCCAGGCGCTGACACGGGCCGAAGCCGTCAAGCTGCTGCACAACATTATGGGCGGACTGATCCATGACGCGAGCGAGCATCGCGAGGTCAACGGCCGCAACCTGGTCGTCAACACGGCTGGCGGCTCGCTGCTCGGCGCCGATCTGTCCGGCAGCCTGTACCTCGCGCCAGGCCTCGGCGAAGGGGACTTCGCCATCGGACAATCGACCATCGCTGGCACGGTCTATGTGCAAGGCGGCGGCGTCCACACCATCACCATCACAGACAGCACGATCGGCCAACTGGTGATCGACCGCGCAGACGGACCTGTGCGCGTCGTCATCGAGGGCGACTCCGCCATCGACGCGATCCTTATCCAGTCAGAGGATGCGCAGCTCGAGCTCGGCGAGGGCGTCTCGGTCGATCAGTGGGAGCTCGATGCCAGCTCGGTACTGGTCAATGGCAAAGCGAAGACGAGCGACACGATCGGCAAGCCAGAAGAGCAAGAGCCAGAAAAAGAAAGCGAGTCTGGATCGAACAACGGTGGCGGCTACTATGGAGGCGGCACTGTCGTCACGCCAGAGACGCCGAAGACCACTGCTCTCTATACGTATGAGCAAGCGCAGAGCCAGCTCGCGAATACCGGCGCCGAAGCGCTGGTCAAGCAATACCTGACCTTCCTGGCCGACCCGACGTACACGCCTGCCTTGGCCAGCCCGAAAGCCCCGATGCCTGATCTGGTCAATGCGAAAACCTTCGTCGACTACCAATTCACGGTCAAGCCGTCGATCTTCCCGTCGATGCGGGACATTAACAGCTCCGTCCTCAATGCCGCGCGGACGACGCTATGGCTAGGCACCGATGAAGGCGTCACTAAGGTCGACCTGGCCACCAATACGATGACCCCGTACACGACAGCCGAGAAGCAGCTGGTCGATAATCGGGTGCTGCTGCTCATCGACGATGGCGCAACCGGCGTCTACGTCATCACCGAGACTGGCGTCTCGCATATCTACCACTAATGGAGAGGGGATTGGGCATGTCTATGATGAAGAAAAATCGCATCGCGCTCACCGTCACGCTGGCCGCTTCCATGCTGTTTACGATGCCGGTATCGTCGGTATTCGCCGCGAAGCTGCCATCCGCCAGCTACGACACGATGCAGCTGCATGCAGTGCCGACCAAGCAAGTCACCTATTACAAGGCGGGCGTCGCCAGCCTGCCGCAGATTCAGTGGATCGAGAGCGTACAGGACCTGGCGTTCCTGCCCGTCCAGACGATCGGCGATGTCACCGCATCGCTGCGCGACAGCTCCGGCGTCTACTGGATCGGTACCGAGAACGGGCTGCAGCGCGTCAACTTCGCCGAGCAGGATGCGCGTGACATCGTACAATACTTCGCCGGCCCGCGCTACCTGTACGGCGGCGACGACCATGTGACCGGGATCGCCAGCGACGGCGCCGACGGCATCTGGGTGCGGACAGCCAGCGGGGTCACCCATATCGCGATGCCCAAGCAGACGATGCAGCAGAAGACCGAGACCTACGAACGGATCGTCCGTGATGTGCACGACCGCCGGGGTATGGTCTCCTCCTCCAGCTTCAGCTTCGCCGATCCCACCGCCGAAGCCGGCGTCGTGAACTACAACTCGCCGAAAGGCATTTTCTCCTCCGTCCCTGCCACCTCGGACAATGACGGCCTGTGGACCGCGATGTATGCGATGGGCGAGATCTTCCGCTACAAGTCGCTGCAGGAGCAGTATGGTCCCAATCCGGATGAAGCGCAGACCGCTGAGATCCAGAAAGCCAAGAATGCCGCCGTGCGGGCGACCAAAGCGGTGCTGGTGCTCAGCTATGTATCCGGCCGCGGCAACGGCTTCCCGTCGCGCTCCTATATGCTGACGAGCGAGTATGGAGCACAGACCAAGGACGAGACCATCTACAGCTTCCAAAATCAAAGCGGCTTCTGGTTCCAGAACATCGTAGGCGAGGATGCAGTCAATCCCAACGGCATCATCCCGAGCCTGAAAAAAGAAGGCGTCGAGCCGATCGGATACTCGATCGCCCGCGTGACAAAGGATGCGCAAAACAAAAAAGGCTCCCGTCTGTTCCCTAGCGGCGGCACCGATGTGATGAACTACAACGGTCTGGGCCTCAGCCAGGAAGCGATCGACGCGCTTAATGAATCGCGTCCCGACGGCCAGAAGCTCGGCATCGACATCAAAACGATCGTCGAGGTCGTCGATGGTCAGCCGGTATACCAGGTGCTGCCCGTCATCACCGCTGCTACTAACAACGCCAATGCCGCCGAGGACAAAACAACCGGCATCAACAACAAGCCGCTGTTCCAGCTGACGGCGCCGGTGTACGAGCAGATCCCGACGTTCTTTAATGAGCTGTTCCCTGAGTCAGTTATCAAGAACGGCAAGATCGATATGAACCAGATCGTCTACAAGGCCGATACGTCCTCTGATGAAGTGGACGGCCACTATGCGCTGTTCTTCACGGCTTACAAGTATCTGGTCGGCGACTCGCAGGATCAGGACATGCTGGAGATGAAGGGATATATCGAAGAGGTCACGCATCGCATGACGGAGCTGATCATGAAGGACAATCACTACTACATCGAGGACGCGACAGGCAAGTCGACGCAATGGTCGCGCTGGTCGGCGAAATACTTTAACGACAGTCTGCAGGTGATGGAGCAGCAGCTGGAGTGGGCGCACAAGGTTGGTGTCGATGCCAATGGCGACGATGCGCTGTCCTACGGCTACGAGGACGGACCGCTGAAGGCGTTGGAGATTATGGCGATCCTCAAGGCCGCGCTCTACATCACAGCCGGATCGCATCCCGAGACGCAGCAGAAGTATCAGGAGGCGTATGACCTGGCCTTCGCCAGCAGCTACAGCAAGGAAGAGCCTTTCATCAACGGCAAGGGTTACATCAACATGGCGCTGGAGTATATCGACCGCAGGCTCGTCCGTCAGGCCACCAATGCGTACAACGACAACGACAATACCGTCGTTACCCGCGACAGCCTGAAAGAGCCGAGCACCAACGCCAATGCGACGATCCACAACGACTGGACGCAATATATCAACTACTCGGATGAGGAGCTGGCCTGGTTCCCGACATACATCCTCATCCTGCTGGAGCAAGATCCGGTGCGGCATCAGCAGATCGTCAACGTATTCGACCAATGGTACACCAACGAGGTTCGGGAGAACAATCCGTTCTATACGTTCCTGTATCAGCTCGCCCACCCGAACAAGAAGGACATCGATATCGCCTCGGCTGTGCGTTACCTGTACCGCTCGTACGAATACATGATCGAATTCAATGTGCAGTGGAACCGTCAGGATGTGCTGTATATCGAGCCTGGGGATCGGGACGAGTCCAATAAGATTCCGAACAAACAGACCAACTATGCGCTCACCCCTGATGAGCGGAGAACGATCAAGCATAACAGCAACCCGTTCGAGTCGCGCAGTCAGACGACAGGCGCCAATCCGGGGTACAACTACAATACCGGCTCCATGGAAGCCGGCACGGTCTTCACCCTGCCGTATTGGCTGGGCCGTTACTTCGAGATTATTAAGGAGTAGCGCGAGCTGCTCGGGCCGGCAATAACGCTCCGATCTATGACTGAGGAGAGGGATACCCCTCTCCTCGCCTTATCGTCTGTTCCGTTAGGGCGCGCTCTGCTAGAAATGTCTCTCGATGGTGTAGCTGGGGTAATCGCCCCGGAACACCCCGAAGCTGTATTCGATCGGCGTCTGATCGGCGAGATACGTAATGGTCCGCACCTGCAGACAAGGCGCGCCCTCCTTGACGCCGAGCAGCTTGCGCTCCTGCTTGTCCGCAAGGATCGGCTTGAGCTGCTCGACGGAGCGATGGATCTTATGCCCGTACCGGCTCTCCAGGAAGGCGAAGAGCGAGCCTTCCTTGTAGTCGTTGACGAGGCCGGGCGCCAGGCTCCAGGGGATAAACGTGCGCTCGTACAGAAGCGGCTCGCCGTCGGCGAAGCGCAGACGCATGAGCTGGTTGACCGGAGCCTGCGGCGGGATGCCCAGATGCTCCTGCAGCGGGTACTCTGCGGGCACGACCTTCGCTTCGAGGATCTGGCTCGCAGGCTCCTGACCGTTCATCAGCACGTCCTCCGTGAAGCTGCGCGACTGGATGAGCTGCAGCTCCTTGCGCTTGACGAAGGTGCCTTTGCCTTGCAGCCGTTCCACGAGGCCCTGCACCTCCAGCTCGCTCAGCGCCATGCGGATCGTCGTCCGGCTGGCATTAAAGATTTTGCCGAGATCGGCTTCGGTCGGCAGCCGCTGCCCGACTTCATAGACGCCCGCTTGAATTTGCTTGAGCAATTGTTCTTTAATGGTGAAGTACAATGAATTATGGCTACGTTTTGTCATGACAACATGCTCCTAAATGTGAGTTTGTTGTATTATATTACGACAAGTTTTGAAAATAAACAACCAACGATACAAATTGTTAACGTGTGTGTTCAAAAAGATCGGTTTTCAGCACCGAGAAGATTGGAACAACCTCTTAAAGGAGATGAGCATGTGTTCGTAGCAGGAGTTGACGGTGGAGGCAGCAAGACAATCGCAGTCGTGGCGGATGCGCAGGGGCAGGTGCTCGGCAGCGGCCATGCCGGCTGCGGCAACTATCAGATCAACGGCATCGAGGAGGCATCGGCCCATATCCGGCAAGCGTTGCAGTCCGCGCTGGAGCAGGCCGGTCTGGAGGCAAGTCATCTGGCCTTCGTTCAGTACGGGCTGGCTGGTGCGGATCGCCCCCATGACTTCGCTGTGCTGGAGCCGGCGCTCGCCGCACAGCTGCCCCATGTCGCCCATGCGATCACTGGCGACGTCTTCGAGGGCTTGCGGATCGCGACGCCGGACAATACCGGCGTCGTGCTCGTCTGCGGCAGCAATACCAATGCGGCGGGCCGGCGCAAGGATGGCAGGATCGCCGTCGTCGGCGGCGCGGGCACCCTGTTCGGCGACCGGGCCGGCGGCTCTTACCTGGCCGATCAGGCCTTCGGCCGGGCGATCCGGGCCTGGGAGGGTCGAGAGCCGCATACGCAGCTCATCGATCGTATCCCGGCTGCGCTGGGCTTCCCCGGCATGGTCGAGATGCTCGACCGCTATCTCGAGCTCGACCCGCCCACCGCGCCGCTGGAGCTCGCACGCACCGTCCACGCAGCCGCCAGCGACGGCGACGCGCTGGCCGTAGAACTGCTCTTGGACATGGGGCGCGAGCTCGGTCTCGCTGCGACAGCGGTGCTGCGTCGGCTAGGAGAGATGGACGGGCAGCGGGTCCCGGTCGTCCTGACGGGCAGCATCCTGCAACAAGGTCGGCATCCGCTGCTGCTCGGGGCGCTGGAGCGCCAGCTGCACGCCGCATATCCCGAAGCCTATACGGTGATCCCCGCACTGCCGCCGGTATTCGGCGCATTGCTCATGGCGATGGACGAGGCGGGCATTGAGACATCTGAGGCTATGTTAGTACAATTTGAATCCTACCTGGAGGCCATAAGCCATGACTAAGACAAGCTTGAAAATTGCAGTAATCGGCGGCGGTTCCTCCTATACGCCCGAATTGATCGACGGACTGATCCGTTATTATGACGTATTCCCGGTCAGCGAGCTGTACCTCGTCGACATCCCGGAGGGCGCAGAGAAGCTCGGCATCATCGGCGCGCTGGCGCAGCGGATGGTCGAGGCGAGCGGCGTGCCGATGCGCGTCGTCACCACCTTCGACCGGCGCGAGGCGATCGCTGGCGCGGACTTCGTGACCACCCAGATCCGTGTCGGCATGCTCGACGCCCGCTCGCGCGATGAGCGGATCCCGCTGGCCCATCATCTGATCGGCCAGGAGACGACCGGCGCGGGCGGCTTCGCCAAGGCGCTCCGGACGATCCCGGTCATCCTCGACATCTGCCGGGAGATGGAGGAGTTGGCGCCCCAAGCCTTCCTGATCAACTTTACCAATCCGGCGGGCCTGGTCACCGAGGCGGTGCTGAAGTACTCCTCGATCCGCACCGTCGGCCTCTGCAACCTGCCGATCGACACCAAGATGCAGATCGCCGAGCTGTACGAGCGCAAGCCCGAGGAGCTGTTCATCGAGATGGCCGGCATCAACCATCTGAACTGGACGACGCGCGTCGTCATCGACGGCATCGACATGACGGACGACTTCCTGGGGCGGCTCTCGGATAGCAAAGGCTTCTCGATGACGAACATCCCCGATCTCGCCTGGGATCAGGACTTCATCCGCTCTCTCGGAGCGCTGCCATGCGCTTACCATCGCTACTATTATATGAAGCAGGAGATGCTAGGTGAGCTGGAGCGCAAGCTGGCGGATAAGGGGACGACGCGGGCCGACGATGTGAAGGCGGTCGAGGCGGAGCTGTTCGAGCTGTATAAGCAGCCGGAGCTGAAGCATAAGCCTAAGCAGCTCGAGCAGCGCGGCGGCGCTTATTACTCCGAGGCGGCCGTGCGCCTCATGCGGTCGATCTACAACGACACCGGCGATGTGCAGACGGTTAATGTGCGCAACAACGGCATCCTCTCCTGCCTGCCGGACGATGCGTCGATCGAGGTCAACTGCGTCATCAAGTCCGACGGCCCTCATCCGCTCGCCCTCAGTCGACCGCTGCCATCGCAAATACGGGGACTGCTGCAGGTCGTCAAGGCGTACGAGGAGCTGACCGTCGAGGCCGCCGTCCATGGCGACTACGGCAAGGCGCTGCAGGCGCTGACGATCCACCCGCTCGTCGGCGACGAGCAAGCGGCGCGCGCCGTGCTGGACGATCTGCTCCATGCCAACGCAGCCTACCTGCCGCAGTTCCAGCAGAGCTTGCCGACGGCGTGATTACCCATCATAGTGTGATGAACGACAACAACAACGGCTGCCCTCGCCACGGGGCAGCCGTTGTTGTTGTGATGTACGCAGTCTCAGCCCGCCCCACGCATCGGCGGTGTTGGCGGTGTTGCATAGCACGATCGCTAGATGGCGAACCACATCACCAAGCTTCCTTTCATTTGGACCTGGCAAAGGAACATTCATAACGTTATTTCGCTCAAATCGACGATTTTAGCGGGGTATACGAACATGGGTAACGCTATTCGTGATCCAATCGTCAAATTTGGGGGCCCACGGACAAAATAAGAACACTCATGTTCCTATCACCACTCCAATCGCCTGTTTTTCGCCAAATAACGATACAGAAGTTCCTTTCCTATTAAGCAGCGAGAAAGGCTGTTGTGCGATAGCCCATTCACTGGATGAACTCATGGTGATGACCGGTCAGCTCGATTTGGTACTGTCCTAACGTCTTCAATCGCTCCTCCTTGGTCAGATCGCCATAGCGGTACCACCCGAGCGTCGTGATGCCGTTCGCCCCGATGGACCAATCAAACGCCTTGCCCATGATGTCATAGCCGTAATAGTAGCCGGGCTCGCCCAAATACGTAACCGACCATTTTCCCTCGATGAGCGCTGCCTTTTTGAGATTGCTTGTTTGATCGGGATCAGCGATGCCGTACATATATTGCGTCAAGTAAAAGACCTCGTCTTGGTACGTTTTTACCGACTTAATTGGTGCCTTTTCAATGCCTATCCTTGAGATCGCATCGCCATCCACACGATATAACATAAAGTCCTTCGTAGTATCCCATGCGTGATCGAGATAAAACTGGCTCGTCTCCGTTTTAAACCACAAGTCTCCGATCTTGCTTTCATATTGCGTTGGAATATATTCTTCGTATGCAAAAGGGCGGAAAGAAATATCAAAGCTAGGAGAGAGATGGGTGACAAGCAACTTGCTATTCTCTTTAATGACAGCAAGATAACGGTCGCTATAGACGACGGCTTTTCCTTGGTATAACAGATCCAGCACACGAATGAGATTAAGATTTTCAATTGCTGTGGCGTCACCACCCCGAAGGATAATGAAGCTATTGGCTTGAGAATCTTCCTTTTGTAGATAGATTGCCTTTTTATTTAAAGCCTCGCCAATGTCCCTCAGAGGAATGTACGTGACATGGTTTTGAATCCTTGGCACCACGTCCATATTCTTGGATTGACCGTCGATGGAGATGCTTTTACTCCCCAGCTTCAAGGAAACGGTTTTGCCGTTATATGCAATGTTGATGGATTGATTGCTCGAATTGAAATCGACCTTCGCGCCCAATCCCTCCGATACAAAACGAAGAGGCACGAATGTTCTACCGTCTTGCACAATCGGTTGCACAGCTGACACCTGTTGTCCGTCCACAAATCCAATCGAGCTTTCTGGCGAGAGAATGATGCTGTTCTTCAAATCGGCTGCCGTTACATCCTCATAAAGGTGGGGCAGGCTGTCGGCATGAACGGTATAACCAAAAGCCAAGCAGCATACAACTGCGAATAACACGGATATTCGTCTAGCTTTCATGAGATCCACCTCTCAACAGATTAGAATGCCATATCATCGGGCAGTTGGCGGAAGCTAGAGTATCGACAACGGGCAGCATGCCGCTACTCGAGCAGTTGGCGATGCTGCAGACGGAACGCCCCGCGCAAGGCTATCCGAAAGACGGAATGTCTGCACATCGACATCCGCGAGGCTGAACCCGCAAGCTACACCTTCCGAACCGCAAACCATAGCTCTACGTAGTTCAAGCCGTCCTTGGCGCCGTATACCTCCAGCTCGACGCCGTCCGCCTGCTCATAGCCGGCTGTCGGCAGCCACTCGGTGTAGAAGCGCTTGTACAGCGACTCGATCGTCTCGTCGAACTGCTCCCACGGATGCGGCTCCGACGGGAAGATCGCCCACTGATGCGCAGGGATCGTAGCCCGCGTGTAGCCCTCTGTCTCGCTATCCTCGCTCTCGAAGGCGCACACCATATACGGGAAAGTATCCGGACCGGTCTGCCGGTAGCTGCACACCGCATGCACGGCATGCAGATGCGCCCCGATGCTTGCGGACGCGCTGCCCGCGCGATCCGCCAGCTGCTTCACCTCACCGCTCGCATGACTCTGTGCCCAGAGCTGAGCCGGTGTCTGCGGTGCTTCGCCGCCTCCGTCGACGCGGAATACCCCCTCGATGCCGAATACGTCAAAGCTCATCTTCGATTCCAGTCGATAATTCATTGCCTCTGCCCCTTTGATCGTGATGAGGAAGGACAGGCGGGGATAGGCCTTGAGCGCCGCCCCCGGCTGGCGAGCCATCGCTGGCGCGATCCCGTGCAGGGCGTGGAACGCCCGCGCAAACGAAACCGGCGATTCGTAGCCGTATTTCAACGCGACATCAAGCACGCGAGCCGTGCCGCCCTCCTGCAGCTCCAGCGCCGCGAGCGTCAGCCGCCGCCGCCGGATGTACTCGGCCAGCGTCACGTCGGTGATGAACGGGAACATCCGCTGGAACTGGTACGACGAGCAGCAGGCCCGGCGGGCCGCCTCAGCCAGCTCGATCTGTCCGGTCAGATTCGCCTCGATATAGTCGATCGCCCGGTTCATCCGCTCCAGCCATTCCATGGCCTTCCCTCCTCTCACGTTCCAGTATAGGTGCGGCTGTCTTACGCGAGCGCAACGTTTTGTGCCCGAGAAAGTTGCTAAGAGGCCGCTGGACTTAGACGCCTCACCACGCCATGAAGTTGTCTTCGATGAGCTGCTCGAAGGACTCGGCCAGCTGCCTGTATTCGCCTGTGTCGTGATACAGGATGTGCACATGCCCGTCTGCATCGATGAAGATCGGGTCGCCGGACCCGTCGAGCGAGATGACGTAGCCGCGCTGCAGCGCCTCGGCGAAGGGCACATCCCGGTATTGCTCGCGGAACGACTGTGTAAGTTCGACTACCGTCTCGCGGCCGATACTCGAGCCATTGACGAAGGCATGGACGGCTAGCCCCGCATAGGCTCCTCCGAACATCGCGATAAACTGTACATAATCCGGGTGAAAGGCGACCTGGAGCTCCCGCTCCGCTGCCGCAATCT
This sequence comes from Paenibacillus sp. 598K, assembly GCF_003851045.1. GTDB lineage: Bacteria > Bacillota > Bacilli > Paenibacillales > Paenibacillaceae > Paenibacillus_D. The sequence continues at coordinate 38,666 of NZ_BFBX01000025.1, forward strand.
CCTCTTGGCTCGCAGGCGAGCCCACCAGACTCTGGTTGTCCTCTCGCCACAGGAATTGCTTCAGCTCGTCCATTAAGGCTGCATTCATGCGCTCATCTCCTCTGCTTGTTGTAGTCTATCGCGCTCACTCAGGACTGTTGATACTGAACCGCTGCATGCTGGCAGGGCGAGCAGACAAAAGCATAGTAGATCCCCTCGCTGTCGTCCGCTTGCTCCAGATCGACTTGACCGATAAAGCGCATCGTCTCTGAGCAGCAGGGACAGGCGGGATAATCCGCGTCCTGAACCCAGGTTGGGTGACCGCCGATTTTGGAGGTCGGGGCTTCCAGTAGCCACCATGCCCCGTCATAAGCATCGCGCGGCTGCTCAGATAAGCGCAGCGCATGCCTCGGTATCGCTTCATCCGGCATCGCTGTCGGCAGAGGGTCTGGCGCTATATTGAATTCGCTCCACGCATAACCGCCTGCCCAGTCGAAGCGTGTATACACCGGCGTATAAGCAGCGCAATGCAAGCAAGCTGCGATCCGCAGCCGCTGCCCGGGGAGATCCAGGGGCCGCAGCAACGGTGCTTGCAGCCAATAGTCCAGCAGGACAGATAGCTGACTGCCGCACCATGGGCAGTGATGCTCCCCGGCCTGCAGAGCAGTCGCCGGTGGGGATACCTTATCCGCCTCCTCCAGCTCCGAGCCTGCGATGCGCTCGCTCGGGTCGACCTCGAAGTGATAGCTCTCCGGGTAGAACAGCAGCCGCTTCTGACCGTCTGCGTCCAGCTCCCACCCCGCTTCGCGGGCATACGACTCTGGCGGCACATGGAGCTGGCCGGCCCATGACGGCGGGTGCTGCCGCCACCCGGCGAACAGCCGTACGATCTCCTCGTCGCCGATCCATGCAAGGGCGAGCAGCAGCAGATTGCGACTCGCTGTATCCTCCTCGACTCGGGAGATCAGTGCGTCGCGAATCGCCGGGCTTACTTGCTTGTAGAGCATGCCGGGGTCATATCTCTCCTCCCGATACATCGCCTCCAGCCCCCGCTCGATGCGGGCGCCCGCGAAGCTCACAAGCGACAGTAGGATCAGCTCGGCCTGATCCTCATCCCCTTGCTCCAACTGCTCGATGGCGTAGCTCTCCATCCGTTCTTGCTCCGCTACCGTCAGTTGACGGTAGAGCTGACGCGCGCTCTTCGGGTACGGCACCTCCTGCACCAGAGGATCATAGACGCGCGGCGCATGCATCAGCTTCAAGATCTCAACAGGGTCGCTCACCCCTGCGTAACGGTCGACATCGCGGCGATGCTGCGCAATATAAGCCTTATGCTCCTCGGCCAGCTTCTGCTGATGGCACGGCATACAGACGCCGCCCGTCTTCGCCGCCGTAGCCGGTAGGATCGTAGCCGTGCAATCTGGCGTTTGACAGGGCACACGCTCGCTCATACGATCCTCTCCTTCGGGGGAGGACCGACGAGACATCGAACCTCGATGCCGCGCTCCCCTGTCAACGCTTCCAGCACCTCAATGATGAGGGGCGTATATCGATGACGCAGCCACTCCGCCGAAAAGGCGTTCGGACTGTAGACGAGACAGACGCCATCGTCATAAGTGGCGCTCGTGCCCTTAAGCCAGGTGTCGAAGCTGAGCCCGGACACTCTTCGGCGCAGCGCTTCCAGCGCCTGCGCCCAGAGCGAGGACGACTGCTCAGCGCGCTGATCTGCTGGCCTCGAAGGTGCGGGAGCTGCGAGAGGAGCTGCGACGGGAATCGCGGCAGCCTCTTCATCCAACAGGATCGACTCCATCGATGTATCGAACATCCGACTAAGCTGCAGCAGCACGTCGAGATCCGGCAAGCATTCGCCTTGCTCCCACTTGGAGACGGCTTGGTGGCTGACGCCTACCCGGCCAGCCAGCTCTACCTGTGTCCAGGCTCGTCCTCTGCGCAGGGATAATATGTTACGGCCTACCCGCTGGTTATCCAGCATGAAGAGCGCACCTCCTGTCTATGTTGCTTTGCTCTCCTCATCGTATCACGAAGCGCTGCCAAGCGATATCGAGCCTAAGTTGCAAATATCGAGCCCTTTTCGCAACCTTGGGTTGCAGGGTCATACTAGTAGATTGCTCCCTAATTTAACGCTTTCCATCTCACGCTTTAGCCCTAACAAAAGCCCCTCGGGCCGGATAGAGATAAATGCAAAAGTACGTTTATATTCGGAGAAACGGACTAAAAACAGGTAAATAAATGCAAATGTGCACTTATTCGGATCGAGATTTCCTCCTAACGTGCCGTTCCCCGAAAACAACTGCACTTTTGCATT
>NZ_BFBX01000025.1:41090-54070 GCF_003851045.1 Paenibacillus sp. 598K
GCTTTGGAGCATAATTAGAGGTATTTTTGCAGTTAAGCGATGACAGCGAACGTATTAGGAGCGCTCATACACAGCGCATGCCATACGCGTATCGCGAATGAAAGCGAGTCTCCTTAAGTGAATAAGACGCGAAACCGTGCAACGTCCATAGGAACGGGATATCAGGTCCGACCGCCGTCATGCCGCCGGAACCCGCGCGCTTGGAGCTGCGCGCTCGTGCTGCTACGCGCTGCACTGGATTGCCCTGCCCCATCCTTCACAGCTCTAGGACAGCGATTACCTCCTCATTAAAGGCTTCGCCGGTATCCCGGAAGCCTAGACTCTCATAGAGTCTGGCAGCCGGCTCATTCTCACGCTTGTAAGGAATCCAGCAGCGAGTGGCTGGCCCAGCCGGCCAGGTGCGGATAAAGGCCAGCGTCTGCTCCATCGCAGCTCTGCCGTAACCCCGGCCCTGCTCGTGCTTGTCGATCATCAGCCGCAGGATGCAATAGCTGTCCGAAGCATAGGACGGCTCATCATACCCGGTTGTGCCGTAGACGATCATGACGAATCCAACCGGCCGCTCATCCGCATAGATTACAAACGGAAAAGGCTGACTTCCATTAACCGACAGGACATAACAGGATGCCACACTCGACAGATTAGACGCCACGTATTTGCGTTGCTCTTCCGCCACCTCCAGATTAAACATCGCTCTTCGGTTGTCCAGCGTGATCTTTCGTAATGTAATCACGTCGATCGTCTCCCTTCACCCTTGGTCTGTTTTGTGCGGCCGCTTCATTAAGCCTACCGTCCCGAGCCAAAAAGAACTAGACTGTTGCCCAGTTTTTTTATACACTAATATGTATCCATGCCATTTTTCGGGACATCATGAATGGACATTCTTCTGAGTATAGCTCTGTAATTACACCCCTCGGTTCGTCCGCGAGGTTTTTTTGCATTGTCCGGATATGGAATGATTAGGTACAATGGGAGATATTAGATACCCCGCCAGTCACGGTGGTCTGCGGTTCGCTTAGCCGCCGATTATGACCGCTTGGGGTGGATCGCTATTCAACTGGGGCGCTGCCGCGTAGAGTGAGGATACAACCGCTGCATACAGCGGACCTCTCCTACGAAAGGTGGGTCACCCATGATCCTGATCCTGCGAATCGCCACCGCATTCGCCATGCTCGCCGGCGGCGCCCTCGGCCTGTTGACCTTACTGAACCGACCGCTCTCGCGAGGGGCCGTCACCGCCAAGCTGCAGCAGCAGCTCGACGACCTGATCGCGGGTAACGACGAGCTGTCGAGCGCGCTGCTGACGATCTACTCCCCCCGCACCGGCTACCGCGAGCAGTTCGCCGCGGGCGTCCGCACCCGGGGCAGCGTCGAGCCGGCGCGCGTCGACAGCCCGTACCACTCCGCCAGCATCGGCAAGATGCTGTGCGCCGCCGTCTTCGGCATACTGGCCGACGAGGGCAAGCTACGTCTCGATGACCCGATCCGCAACTGGCTGGACGATCGACGCCTCGCTGGCTTGTTCCTGGTGGATGGCGTCGACTACAGCAGCCAGGTGACCGTGCGGCACCTGCTCACTCATACGTCGGGCGCAGGCGATTATTTCGCCGGACCGGTGACGAGCGGCAGGCCGCTGCTGGAGCAGATCGTCGCCGATCCCGATCGCCTCTATGCGCCGGACGACCTGCTCGCCTTCACCCGCGAGCATCAGCAGCCGGTCGGTCGACCGGGCGAGCAGTTCGCTTACTCGGATACCGGCTATGTGCTGCTAGGCTTCATCCTCGAGGCGATTGAGGGCAAGCGGTATGCCGAGATTATGAAGGAACGGATTTTCGAGCCGCTCGGGATGCACGACAGCTACGTCAAAGAACGCTTCCCCGACCTCAACGAAGCGCTGGCCGTCTATGTCGACGGCGTCAATCTGAACGGCACGAATGCCTTGTCTGTGGATTGGGCAGGCGGCGGTATCATGACGACGATGGACGATCTGCTCCTCTTCATGCAGGCCTGGACGCAAGGGGCTCTCGTATCGGATGCGGTGTACGAACAGATGACCGACTTTCGCCAACGCTTCGACACCGGCATCCGATACGGGATGGGGATGATGTACTTCGACTTCAGCGAGCTGTCATGGCTGCTTAGAGGGATGAGCGATCTGTACGGCGGGGTCGGCTCGACCGGCACCTATGCGCTCTATGATCCGACGCACGACACGTATTATATCGCCAACTACGGTTCGCTGCACTATACGCCCAAGGCAATCCGGCACCTCGTGAAGCTGCGAATGCTCTATGCGCGGATGCAGATCGAAGAGTAGTCCGGTTAGCCCGGCGCGCCTTCCCCGCTGCCATGTTCATAGGACCTATGCCTGCGGACCGTACCGAAGACACCATCACTTAGGAGACTAGCCATGGTTCATATCGTATGCTCTACCAAAGTCTATGACAAATTGCTGTCTCAGCTGCAGAAACACCGCATCGAACCGTCGCCGGAGGGCGCCGTCGCGCTCGTCGAGCGCGGCTTTGAGCTGCCCCCGGGCAAGCTGTGCATCGTCTTCGATCCGCTCGATTACGCGGAAGCAGTAGAGCTGCTGGTGTCGGGCTTGCACACGGACGGTCACTATCGCGACGCGATTACTGGCCTGAGCCGCAATACGTTCTCTGTGCTGGAGCCCAAGGCTGTGCTCTATGTCGAGGTCGGAGCAGACGGCCTGCAAGCATGGACTGCAGACGGTCGCTACCAAGTGAAGGAGACGCTGCACTATTACGAGCGACTCTGGGCAGTTAAGGGCTTCCTGCGGATCAACAAATCCCAGTTGGTCAACTTACTTCATGTCCAGGAGATCGTGCCGTGGTTCAACTCACGTTACGTGCTGCGGCTGGGTAGCGGGGCTGAGCTCGAGGTGTCGAAGATGTACGCAAAAAAGCTAAGGCACACCTTGAACCTATAGGAGGAGGAGCCAGGGATGGATAATCTCAACTTCGTCAATGTAATCAAGTCGTTTTTTCTCGGGGCGTTCATCGGCTTCATCCTGCAGTTCCGGGTCTACATCGACCAAGAGCTGGCCTACAGGACGATGGCTGTGCTGGCCAGCGGCAGCATCGGCTTCCTCATCGGTCTCGTCACCGAATGGCTCACCGCCATCCTGCCGATCAGCCTGGCGCGAGTGCGCACGTACTTCCTCATCAACGGACTGCTCGCACTCGTCGTGACCTCGATTCTGATGCTCGTCCTCGATGGCATCGCAGGCTCCTCGACCATGCAGCAGCTCCCGTTTGCACCGGCGCTGGGCTTCGTCCTGGCGATCGTCGCGATCGCCAACCTGCTCGACTACAGCCTCTACCGACGCACCCAGCGCAGGCTGGAGCGGTACAAGCAGGGGCTACGAGGGGAGTGAGGCGTGCTACCGCTCGAACAATTGGACGGCATCGTCCAGCAACGCATCCACCGTCAGGAGCGAGTAGGACCACCACTTCTCATACGGCACCTGATAGATATGCCCCGCTTGCACCGCAGGCAAGGACTTCCACAGCTCCGATCGCATCATCGCTTCAAACTGAGCTTCGGCCGCCTCGGCATTGCCATTGATCATGACAATCAGATGATCGCCGGTAATATCCGGGATACTCTCGAGGGACAGATCATGGATACCGACCAGCTCGCCGCCGTTGGCTGAGATCTCATCCGCGATCTGCTGCGGCGGCTTCAGCCCTAGCAGCGTGTAGATGACATGGCCGATATTCCGATTGCCGACAAGCGTGAAGCCCTTCTCATTCACCCAGACGATCGATACCGTCTCATCCGGTCCGACAAGCTTGCTCACCTTGGCCTTGGCCTGCTCCGCCCGCTGGAAGTGCTCGCTGATCCACTGCTCCGCCTGTTCCTGCCTTCCTACGATGTCAGCAACCTGCCGCAGCTGCCCGTACACATCCTGCTCATACCATTCGAAGGTGGCTACTGGCGCGATCTTCGATAAGTTCTCGAAATAGTCCTCCCGGTCATTGCCGATGACGTCGATATCAGCGGTGATGATCAGATCGGGCTCCAATTCGAGTATCGCTTCGTAACTGGGCGGATAATCCCCCACGATCTCGATCTTCTCCGGATAATGGCTGAGGTAATAGTCGTACTCGACTTCATACCGCGGTGCGCCCTGCGGGACGATGCCCAGCGCTACCAGGTAGTTGGTCGCTCCAAAGGAGTAGATACGCTCGGCCTCCACCGGGATCTCCCGCTCGCCCAGCGCATCCTCGAAGGTCTTGGTTGCCGAGCTTGTCGGCGGCGCAACGGCGCTATCTCCTCCACCGGGTTTGACCTCGGTATCGCTTACTCCGCATGCCGACAGCAGCAAGGTTGCGCCCAATAGCAAGGCAGCCGTTGAGGGTATAGCTTTTGCATGAATGGCCAATTGTGTGTCTCTCCCCTGTACCAATAAATGATTATGATTCTCGTTATCATTATAGGTCGGGAACAAATAGGCGACAATGTCTGAAGCGGCACGGTCAACTGCCCAATCCGGCATAATTGTTCCTTCCCTCACCTGCTGACGATACTGTCCCGGCGTCATATCGTAGTTGTCCTTGAACAACCGACTCAAGGTAAACCCATTGACATAACCAATCGAGACAGCGATCTCCTGCAAGGAGGCCTCGCTCTCGGCCAGCCAACAGGCTGCCTTGTACATGCGTATGCGGGTCAGCGCCCGGATCGGGCTAACCTCCCAACGGAGCTTGAATTGCTTGGAGAGCTGGCGCTCGCTGCAACCCAGCCGCCCTGCTAGCGAGGATAATGTCACATTCTCGTTATAGCCGTCGTACAAGAGCTGCATCGCCCGATCCGCCACCCCCTGCGACTGCGCGGGGATCAACCGTTCTCGCAGTTGAGCTAGCCATGCGGCTGACTGCTGGTAGAATAAGCCCTGCGCCAATATTCGCGTGATTGCCCCTCCGTCATAAAACGCATCATACAATTGCTGCAGCCGCTTGCTAGCCTCAATGGAGGGTGACTGCAGCATCGCGTACGAGACAGCCATCTGCGCCTCTGCAGCCTTCCGATCCTTAACCGTTCCGATGGCCGATGGCCTGATCTTATACAGAATCAATTCATAGCTTGTGTGATCCTGCGCCTGAAGCTCAAGGCGCATCCCTTTGCCGCCATGCAGCACGACCCCCGCCTGAATCGGATACGCCCGTCTATCGAGCATCGCCAATCCGCTGCCAACGACAATCCGGACGAACGCAAAAGCCGGCAGACGATAGCTCCCGCTGCGCCCCCCCTGACGCACAGCTAGACGGCGAATATCTACCAGCTCCATGGCGCTGCTGCTCCATAGCTGGATATACCCTTCATACGTCTCCTGCATGCTTGGACTACCTCCTTCCTACCCCATCTCCGCCTCGATCACGATCGTCTCGCAGCTATTAAATCGGGCGAACCGTTGCAAGCACTCGCTTACCGCTTCCTGCAGCGCCTCGCTCCGCTCCACGCCCTCCTCGTACCAGACATGCTTCACACGCAGCGTCCCGGACTTGCGCTCGGCGACTGCCTCGACCCTGCCCACCAACCGGTCGCCATAGAGCAGCGGCAGCACATAATAGCCGAACTTCCGCTTGGCAGCAGGGGTGTAGATCTCCCAGGTATAGTCGAAGCCGAACAGCTGATAGATCAGCTTGCGATCCCACAGGAACGAGTCGAGCGGCGCGATCAGCTCGCAGCGCGGGGCGGGCGTAATGTCGCCTGCCCGCACCGTCTCCAGGAGCGGCAGATCCTCGGCGAGGCAGTACAGCGTATCCTTCATCTGCTCTACGCTCACCGCCGCGATTCGCCCCTCCGCTAGTAGCTCGCGGAAAGCGTCGTTGCGCTGCGCCGACTTCATTCTTGAGATGTGCAGCCACGCATCGGAGGCGCGATTCCACAGCAGGCCTACAGCGCCGATGCGGCGCCGCACGAGCCACTTGTGATGCTCCGACTCCTCCGGCAGCGGCTCTGGCGCGTGCAACAGATGAGACGACACATGCCGCTCGGCGAGGTCGTAGCTTTTGCGCGTGCCTCGCTTGCGATGGATGACCAGCTCGCCTGTCGCGTACATCTGCTCCAGTACGGATCGGGTGACGTTCGCGCCGCCGCTCCAGTGAATCGCCGATTGCCAGACGTAGTCGCCCTCCAGCTGCAGATCGTCGGAGCCGATCGGGCCGTGCGTCTCGATATGCGCCCGCACTTGTCCGCTGAGCGCCGCCATCTCGGGATACCGCTCGGCATGCCGCCTGGCCGCCTGACGGGAGCGCTCCATATAGGGCCAGTCCTCGATCGGGATAATGGCCAGATTTTTGTCGGGGTAGTCGATCAATCGCCGATCCTCATACAGCAGCTCGTCGAGTAGCGGCTTGGCAAAGCCCTTGACCCGCGATTGCAGCGTCAGCTCCGCGTTCCTGCCACACACGTCGATCGGATCGTACTGGACGCAGCCCGCCTGCCGCACCCAGTCGAGCACGCCCTGCTTGCCCTCGAAGATATGACCGTCCAGCAGCCCATGCTTCAGCAGCATGAACTGGCGCGCCTGTCGGTTGGTGATATGTATCATCAGCCTTACCTCCCCATCCATAATCGTCTACAAGCGCTCTACACTTAGTCCTTCACGACCAGCCCGTACTGCTGCCACAGCCAGCCCTCGCTTAGCGCCGACAGCGCCTCAGGGCTGATGCGCACGGCAGGCTTCTGCTCCTGCAAGCCCTCCGCTCCCCTAGCCAGGAAGCGCAGCGGACGGGTGCAGCGCTTCACCTCGGCCGCTACCTGCTCATACAACGCATATGTCTGCGGGAGATGAACCCGGATATCCTCGTAGCGGTAGTGCTCGCCGTCCGCCTCGTCCATGCGATATCCTTTGGGGAGGGACAGCATGACGTAGGGCAGCTCGTGCTGCGCCCACCGGTCGCCGTCGGGGAAGGCGAGCCCTGTCCCTCGCACCGCATAGCCTGCCGTCTGTCCATCGACCGTCACGACAACCGAATAGACGAAGGAGCGGTAGCCCTCAGGTCTGACCGGCGCCGTGTAGTGGCGATAATAGGCTGCATAAGCCGCCAGCACCTGCTCGACCTCATCCTGTTGCTGTCCGTAGTTAGTCTGATGGAACCGGGCCTGCTGCGCGGCGAGGAGCTCCACCACACGCTGGACCTGCTCAGGCGTCATCAGGAATAGCAGCTTGTAAAAGCCGCTGTTCTGCACGCGACTCATGTCGCAATCACCTCCAGATTAAGTGTGCGTAGCTGCGCGTCTTAATACGTCCAGCCGTTGCCCATGCTCATAGGCTCTATGTAAGAAGGCTTGCGGCGTCAACGCCTCATAATCCCAATTCATCGGCTCCAGCGCGGTCGCGCCCGCGTATCCGGTCGCAGCGATCGACCGCATCGTCGCTGGCCAATCGATCGTGCCGTCGAGCGGCAGTCCGTGCTGCGCCTGGCTGCCGTTGTTATCATGCAGATGCAGCGCCATCAGCCGGGAGCCGTACATCGCCAGCAGCGCCTTGTCCGGATAATGCGTGTCGTGATGGCCGCTGTCATAGCAGAAGCCGACGCGCGGCGAGTCCACTTGCTCCAGCACATACGAGAGATTGTTGAAGTTCCGCAGATTCTCCAGCGCGACGTTGACGCCCAGCCGCTCCGCCAGCTCGGCGATACGCCGGAGGCGATCCAGCCCGAGAAGCGTGTGCGGATGGCGATCGCTGGGCAGATGCACGACCATCGTCGGGATCTCGAACGTGGCACAGTCCGCCACACATTGCAGATACCGTTTTGCCAGCGCCTCGCCGACGGGATCGTCATTCCACAGATGATGCTCGTCCCGGATCGGCGTATGGATATTCTCGATGAACAGCCCCGCCTCCCGGGCGAGCTGCGGCGCATCGCGATACTCCCCGCGGCCGAAGTCCTCGCTCCACCACATCAGTACGCCGTCGAAGCCAGCTTCTCTGATGAGTCTGTACCGATCCTGTATCGGCACACGATAGCCGAACCAATCGTATATCGTAATCATCGCATCGCTTCACTCCTTTTCCCTTCTGACAATCATAGCACATATGTTCTCGTGAAGTCGACTGGTTGAAACGCTTCCATGACAGCGGTAAAATGGAAGCGAGAGGAAAAATGATCGTAGAGGGCTGGCAGCAGCCTCTATGGACGAGGAGCGGATACGAATGGATGAACGAGCGGCCCGGCACGCGGCCCATGAAATGCCCGAGGGAGCCCAGATACTCTACGGCGAATTCGCGGAGCGAGGCGCATATTACCCATGCACATATCTCCCCGATGTGGTGTATGCGCAGGATGGAGGAATCGAGCGGAGACTGCAGATCATCACGCCATCTACCGAGGGCAATCGCTTCCCGCTCGTCGTCTTCGTCCAGGGCTCGGCCTGGCACAAGCAAAATCTATATATGGCGATCCCCAGCCTCTCCCACCTGGCGGCGAAGGGCTATGTGATCGCCAGCGTCGAGATCCGGGATACCGGCATCGCGCCCTTCCCCGCCGCGCTGGAGGACGTGAAGACCGCGATCCGCTACATGCGCGCTCATGCCGGGGCGTATGGCGTCGATCCGGCGCGGGTCGCCGTATGGGGCGACTCCTCGGGCGGGCATCTAGCGCTCATGACCGGGCTCACCTCCGGCGAGTATGCGACAGGTCTGTACCCGGAGCAATCCGACGCGGTACGCGCGGTCGTCAGCTATTACGGCGTCACCGACCTGCTCAGCCTGGGGCGGTACAACTCGATCGTCGATCACGATGCCGCCGACTCGCCGGAGGGACTGCTCATCGGCGGGGCCGTGCAGGAGCATCAGGAAGCGGCCAGGAAGGCCAGCCCGATCCATCAGGATCTCGATCGACCGCTGCCGCCCTTCCTGCTGCTGCATGGCGACTCGGATAGCGTCGTCCATATTAACCAGAGCATCGAGATGTTCAAGGCGCTGCGGGCACACGGACATAACGCGGCGTTCTACAAGGTGATGGGCGCGGAGCACGGCATCGGCTGCTGGCATCCGCGTGTCCTGGAGGTGACGGAGCAATTCCTGTCGACCTGGCTGCATCGCCCGAGCTGGCAGGCTCCGCCGTTGCAGCATGAGGTCGAGACCGAGACTGCCAGCGAGGAGCAGGCATGAGCCCACTGGAGTGGGAGCTGGCGCTCACCGTGCATGTCGTCATCGAGCAGAGCTCAGAGCTGCGCGGCGCGGGCGGCGACTCGGTCGTGATGATCGCCTTCGGCGGCCATGCGACAGGCGCTTACTTCGAGGGCGAGGTGCTGCCGGGCGGCATCGATACGCAGATCATCAGCCCGTCCGGCGACCGCCACACGCTGTCGGCCCGCTATATGCTGCGCGGACAGGACTACACCGGCGCGTCCTGCGAGCTGTACATCGAGAACAACGGCAGCATCGCGCCTGGCACCCTGGAGAACGGCGCCCTGTTCCGGACGTATCCCCGGCTCATCACCAACAGCGAGGCGCTATCCCACTGGAACCATGCGATGTTGGTCGGCGAGGGCTTCCCGACGGAGACGGGCGTGGAGATTAGGATCTATCGGTGGGTGGGGTAGACTTGGTAGAAGGAGGATTCTCCTTATGAGCGAAACTGAACCTAACGATTGGCAAAAACGGCTAAGGCCTTATGCGTTCATTACAGGCTGTCTGGCGGTCGTCTTGCTGCTGGCATTGCCTTCCGTATTCAACGGAATAACAGGAAGCCATCAGACTATACAAGATCGTCAAACCCCTGTTGCTCTTGATCAGATGCGTCCTACTGGCGAGATGTTTTTGTTTGATCCTATGTACGACAACATGGACCGCGGCAGGCATGATCTGATGCGAGGCGCAGTGGTTGATCCTACTTACTACGCACAGGCCTCTTTTAACCGAGGAGACATCGTATACTTTGACGGGTCTGGCGTCAGCGATCGTCTGGGCTTGGGAGTAAGCAGGATCGTCGGCCTGCCCGGAGAGAAAGTAAAGGTGGACGCGGGGCGCATCTATATCAACGACCGCTTGCTGGATGCCTTCTATGGCCAAGCGCATGTGAGAGGGCTGGACCAAGAAGCCTTCCTTCAATTGCCCGATACCTCTAATCTCAATGTCGAGTCGATCCTGGAGGAGGTGTACCAGTTCAGTTTGGCGGAGTTGACCATTCCTCCCGATACGCTTTTTGTCGTAGGCGACGATTGGCTGCGCAGCCTGGACAGTCTCAGGCTAGGGCCGATCCCCGCCTCGCTGGTGGAAGGAAAGGTGGTCGGCATCTGTCCGGGATGCAGCGACCCGTCCTAAGTCGAGTGGGTGTTCGACCCGTATCCGTCGCTGCGCGCCTGATGCAAGGCACAGTCATCACCAATATCCGCCGCTCTGCCGCAGCTCCTCCAGGATCGCCGCCACGCCAAGCTCGATCTGCTTCGGCGAGGTCTGGGAGATGCTGAGGCGGAGGAATTTGTCCCGCTCCAGGTAGCTCGGGTGGTAAAACCTCGGGCTCGAGATGACGCGGACGCTCCGCGCGGCGAGCCGCTCGGTCAGCCGGTCCAGGTTGACCGTCGGCTTCACCTGCAAGGGCATATAGATGCCCGAGCAGCGATCAGGCACCGCGATCAGTCCCGCGGCGGGGTGCCGCTTTATCGACGCGTACAGCGCCTCCATCCGCGAGGCGTATAGCGAGGCGATCTTGTGCTTGTGCCGCTCATACATGCCGTTCTTCATATAGATCTCCAGCGCCGCCTGCGACAGCAGCGAGGTATCTGGATAGAGCTTGTAGGCGTGGAACAGCGGCAGCAGCGCCTCCGGCAGCACGACCGCCCCGACGCGGAGACCGGGGAAGATAATCTTGGAGAAGCTCTTCACATAGATGACCCGCGCTCCCCCATCGTAGCTGTATAGCGGATCATACGAGCGCTCCGTCCCCAGATCGGCCATGTAGTCGTCCTCGACGATATAGACGTCGTACCTGGCAGCCAGTCGGACGATCGCCCTCCGCTCCTCGGTCGTATACGAGGTGCCGAGCGGATTGTGATACCTCGGCATCGTATAGAAGAACTTGATCTCCCCGCCCTTGAACCACTGCTCCAGCTCCTCCATATCCAGCCCGGCCGCTGTGCGGCGGATGCCTGCTACCGGGATGCTCTCCGTCTCCAGGAACCGCAAATACAAGTCATAGCTCGGCTGCTCCACCAGAATCGTCCGCTTGCCGCTCGGGAATGGCATCCTAGCCAGCAGCTGAAGCGCTTGCTGCGCGCCTGAGGTGACGACGATCCGTTCAGCCGCCGTGAACACCTGATCGTTGGCCAGATGCGATACCAACGTCTGGACGAAGGAGGCCAGCCCTTGCGGGCGGCCATAGGTGAACAGATCGTATTTGTAGCTATCGATCGCCTGGTTAAGACAATGCTGGAAGTCCCGATACGGGAAGGCGTCGAGGTCTGGCAGCACAGTGGCAAAGTCGATCAGCGCAGGATCGCGAGGATCGCGCCAGTCGCCGGACTGCTCCACGACAAAAAAACCGCTCTGGGGAACCGCGTAGATGACGTGGCGCTTCTCCAGCTCGGCGTATGCCCGCGTAATCGTACTGACGCTGCATCCGTAAACGGCCGCAGCGCTGCGGACCGATGGCAGCCGCTGTCCCGGCCGATACCGGCCCTCGGCGATCTGTCGCTCCAGGTCCGTTAGTATCGCAGTGTATCTCCTCATCCTGCCCCTCCTTGCTGCATGCTCATGCTCCATTGTGCCAGTCTTGTCGCTCCAGTATACCTTACGCCGGAACGCCGAACCAACTGTATCGATACAGTTCGCGCAATATCCGGTTGTCGGATGCCTCCGTCTGTCTTAAGGTAGAGCTAACAAGATCAATTGGACAAGTCGTGCACGCGCCCAACAGGATCGGTTGGAGAGGAAGAATACATCATGCCTAATTCAGACACAAGATGGCCCTATGTCGCCGTCGTCTTAAACGCCGTTATTCTCGGCTTATCGTTTTTGTTCGTCAAGCTTACCTTTGCCTACGCGCACCCGCTGGATGTGCTCGCTCATCGGTTCGCCGTGTCCTTCCTGGTCATGTCCGTCCCGGTGGCGCTAGGCTGGATCAAGCTGTCGTATCGCGGCAAGCCGTGGCCCAAGCTGCTGCTGCTCGCGCTATTGTTCCCGACGTCGTTTTTTATCCTGCAGGCGTTCGGACTGCTCCACGCCACCTCGGCGGAGGGCGGCATCCTGTACGCCTTCACGCCGATCGTCACGATCATCCTGGCGTCGCTGTTCCTCGGGGAGCGGACGACGCTGCTGCAGCGGCTGTCGATCGTCCTGTCCGTTGTCGGCGTAGTGTTCATCTTCGTCATGAAGGGCGGGCGCATCGACCTGTCCAATGTGACGGGGATTAGCCTGCTGCTGCTCACCTGCGTCGCCTTTGCAGGGTACACGGTGCTCGCCCGCTCGCTACTAAAGGCGTTCCGCCCGACCGAGGTCACCTACCTGGCTCTGGGCTTCGGCGCGGTGGTGTTCGTCGCGATCGCGCTCACCCGCCATCTATCGGCCGGGACGATCCTCGACTTCTTTACGCCGCTCGCCCATGGCGCTTACGTCGGGACGATCCTCTACCTGGGCGTCCTGTCGTCGCTCGTCACGTCGCTGCTGGCGACGTATGTGCTCTCGCGGATGGAGGCATCGCGGATGAGCGCCTTTGCCAATCTCTCGACGCTTGTCTCGATCGCCGCCGGGGCGCTGTTCCTTGGCGAGGCGGTCACCATCTACCACCTGATCGGCTCGCTGATGATCATCGCCGGCGTGATCGGAGCCAACCGGCTGGGGGCGGCGAAGCGGGCTCGTCCTATGCGGCAGACGAGGGTCAGGGCAGCCGACCGACAGGCTTGACCCGGTTCAATCGCACAGATCGGGGCCGCTGGCACGGTTAGCGACGATACTTGTGCTATTTTTCGCACATCTCAGGACCACACCCGCGGATTCGGCGATA
>NZ_BFBX01000025.1:54280-60827 GCF_003851045.1 Paenibacillus sp. 598K
ATCGGCGGATTCGGCGATACTTATGCGATTTATCGCACATCTCCGAGCCGCACCGACGGATTCGACGATACTTGTGCGATTTTTCGCCACCTACTACATCTTGCGCAGGATGCCTAGCAGCTCCTCCGACATCGTACTCACTTCCTCCGCCGACGCGTTGACCTGCTCGGTCAGCGCAGCCTGTGCCTCGGTCAGACTGGACATGCTGCTGATCTTGGCGAGGATGTGGTCGATGCGTTCATTCATCTCCTGCATCGTCGTGGCGATCGTGCTGGAGGCGTGTCGGCTATGCTCGGCCAGCTTCCTCACCTCGCTGGCGACGATCGAGAATCCGCGGCCATACTCCCCTGCATGCGCCGCCTCGATCGAGGCGTTCAGACCGAGCAGGCCGGTTTGATTGGCCACCTCGCTGATGAAGCCGGTAATATCCTTCGTTTCATTCGTTTTTTCCTTCACTTCCATCGCCGCCTGATGTGATTGCTCCTGCACCTCGACGATGTCCTGGGCCTGCTCGGTGACCGAGACGATGCCGCGCACGATCTCGTTGATCGCCGACAGCAAGCCCTCCATTTGCACATTGACCATGCGGATGACTTCTTCCTTGTTGACCTCATGCGTCACATCGCGGATCGTACCGGCTACCCGCAGCGGGATACCCTGCTCGTCGCGGATCGTCTCGCCGCCTGCCTGATACCAGCGGTATTCACCCTGCTTGGAGCGCAGACGATACTTCACGTTATAGTCGGTCTGGCCGGTATAGTCGTTCAGATGTCTGGCAAAAGCGTTCAGCGTAGGCTCGGCGTCATCGGGATGCAATTGGTTGCTCCAACTGCTCAGCACGTTCGGGAAATCATGCTCGCCCTCAAAGCCGATCGTCTTGCGGAATTGCTCCGACCACCAGAACGCATTGTCCGGATTGACTGGATCACCCGCCACCACGGTCATATCCCACGGTGCTTCGACCAGGGCGCGATTGACCAGATCATAGCGGACGACCAAGGCATTCAGCTCGTCCTGCTTCACTTTTCGGTCATGAATATTGAACAACGCGCCTGCGACCATGATCGGCGTCCCGTCGGCTGTACGGATGGTCGTCCCTGTAGCCTGGAACCATTTGTATTCGCCGGTCTTCATCTTTAAGCGATACTCGATATCATACTTGATCGTGCCGGTGCGATCGAGCATATGATCGGCGAACAGCTGCAATACGCCGCCCTTGTCCTCCGGGTGGAGACGGCTGGACCAACTGTCCAGCACATTGGGGAAGTCCCGTTCGTCCGTGTAGCCGATCATCCGTCGCAGCTCATCGGTCCAACTGAACTCATTGTTCGGGTTGACCGGGTCGCCCTCGTACACATCCATCTCCCATAAGCCGATATCGATCGCTTCGGTAATCATATGTAATCGGACTTTGTAATACGCCTCGCGCTTGGCGATAACAGACGTTAGACGCGTCAACAGCGCCTGCCACTCCTCCTTATCGGCCTGGGTAGAGAGAGCAAACTGCGTTTCTTCATTGCGTTCGGCCAGCTCGACATACGTTCGCAACGATTCGAGGAGATGACGATCTGCTGGCGGTGCGATTGCCTTCGGAGAGCTTCCTTTAAGCTTGGTTAGTATGGACATATGCTCGTGACCCCTTATCTCGTGGTGTGAATTGACTATAGCACACGGGCGAGCGCAAAAGATGAAGTAAAATCACATGGACGATAATTTTTTTCGAAATATTCACAATAGTAAGTCAAAAGTGGAAGCGCATGCCTCTTCCCCCACTTCACAGGGAGGCAAGACATGCGCTTCTGTCTCGATGCTATGCGAAGCAGCGCGCTATGTGCTGCTGACTCCTGCCGTTTGCTTCGGCTTCACGGGCATGTAGTAGTCGAGGACCAGCACCTTCTGACCACGCCTCTGAGGGAGGCCGAACCGTTGCTCGGTATACACCTCGCAGGAAAAGTAATGCGCCCAATCCACCTCATAGCCATGGCTCTGAACGGCTTCCACCGTCAAGCGGTGTGCGTTAGGATAGATGTCGTGCTCCTCTCCCTCGATCCATGCCTGCGCAATGCGACAAGCGGGCATATCATAGGCAGCATAGCCATCCGGGACCGGGGTTGTCGTCTTCATCAGGAAACCGGCCACATAAGTAAACGCGCCGTCCGCAGGATTGAAGTCCCGCAGCATCCCCTCATATCCGTCCGGCGTCTCCGCAGGGCAATGCTCGCTCATGGCGGCCAATGCATCGAAGGTGCCGTCTGCGAAGCACCGCTGCCACAGCGAAGGGATCGTCGGGAAGGCGGTCGGGAAAACAGGGTTGACCTCCTCATGCTTCGTGCAGATTTCTTTGCCTACCATCTTGTAGGGACCAAAGTCCGTAAAGTCGATTCTAATCAAATTCGCCATCGTCATCTTCCCTTCGTATCAATCGGAATCCACAGCTCATGCTGCGGGTCGTGTCCTGACGGATAGTAGCACTCGATGGCCGGGACATCGGCCAGTACATAATCGGATGTTGGGAGCCACTCGGTGTACAATCGCTGCCAGGTCGCTGCAAAGTCGGCCAGTCCGGCAGGCTCGAAGATGACCCACAGGTGGCCCGGGATCTGCATCTCCGTCATGCCCTCCGGCGCCTCTCGTTCATAGGGGACCGCCAGCGTATACGAGAAGGCATCCTCTCTCCCCCAATCGCCGCCGGACAAAACGCCAAGTACCGCATGAGGCGCGTGACGACCGCAATCCCTCAGCAGATCGATTAACTGCGCCCCTCTGCCGTCCTGACTGGCCTTTTGCCAGAGCTTCGGTACCTGGGTGTAGGCTTGGTCCATGCATACGTCATGACGGAAGCCTGCGGCCGCAAATCCCGGCTTCCTCTCGATACGGTAGCTCATCTCTGTCCTCCCTTGGACTGTCATCTGGAAGGATAACCGCGGATACGCCTTCAGTCGCGCTCCTGGCTGGCGAGCGGCGGTTGGCAACATGCCGTGCAGCTCGCGAAAGGCCCGCGTGAATGCAGCGTGGGATTGATAGCCATAGGCAAGCGCCACATCGATCACGCTTTGATGGCTCTGCTGCAGCTCAAAGGCTGCTAGCGTCAACCGCCTGCGCCGGATATATTCGGACAAGGTGACCTCCGCCAGGAAAGCAAACATGCGCTGGAAGTGGTAATTCGGGCAGCCTGCCGCCTTGGCCGCTTGCTTGTAGCTCAACTCTCCCCTCAAATGGTCCTCGATGTAATCAATGGCTGCGCGCATACGATCCGCCCAATCCACGGGATAGCCTCCTCCTGTATCCAAGTCTAGCAGAACTGCAAACCGCTGCTATGCAGCAACCGCTCAAAAAATGCAAAGGGCATGAGGCTTCCTCATCCAATGGAGAGGCCTCATGCCGTTCAAACAAAATGACGCTCACCGTCCTCTGTCGACGCAGCTATATCTCGAACGTGCTCTGTATCGCTGGCCATAGACGGACCTGCTCGCTGCAGGATGGACAGCTGGCCATCCCCGCGAGATACGGCAGATGGTCAGTCCACGTCCGCTCGCCGATCACTGCCGCCCGCTCCGCGAGCACCCTCGTCTCCGCCTCTCCACAAGAGGGATCGGGCACGATCGGCTGCGGCTCCTGCTCGGGCTCGAAGACGGGGTCGCTCGCGAAGGCTTGCAGCACCGCCGTATCGTCCGCTACAGGCCAGATGTAGATCTCCTCCTCGCAGGACGGGCATACGCCGACATACTCATCCCCTTGGACGAACGTCAGCAGGATGTTGGCGACGATGTGGTCTCCTCGATACGCTGTATCTGCGATCAGCAGGTAACGCTTCTCCATGTCGTCGGCATGCTCGGCCGCCGCGGCTAACACTTGCTCCGTCAGCGATCTGAGCTCGCCTACAGCGTCCAAGTAACCGCTATACAGCTCCACGCACGCAGGGCCGCCGATCTCCTCCGCCAGCTCCGGCCATGCGGCGAGGAAGGTCGCCTCATCCAGCTCATCGCGAGCCGCCTCGATAATCCCGCCATTGAGGAATAACTCCTGACGCACGACCGCATCGTCTGTCGCACATGCGATTCGGGCCAAGTACGGCATCGCGGCATAGGTGGCCGGATAGATCGTATTCTGATGATACAAGTACTCCTGGAACAGCTCGTCAAAAACGTCCCGACTATACGCCTGCTCCAGGCGCTGCAACAAAGCAGGCAGCTGCTCTGCCGTGCCATACGGCCCGGACAGCTTCGCCCATACATGGCTATCTAAGTGAAGCATACGATCCCTCCGTCTCAAGGCTTCCATAAATTAATGGTTTGATCCTATCATACCAAGACCGCTGACGATCCGCCTATGTCTTCTTGTCCAATTATGGAGGAGGACTAAAGTGTGAGATACTTCGTGGTATAATTGAGGTATCGTTTGACGGAGATATATAACTAAAAAAAGGAAGGTTCGTTATCATGACGAGGATCGAAGCTCATCAAGGGGCCAAGCTGAGCGTCGCCCAGTGGCTGCGCTGGATCAGGGACTGTGCTGCCAGCGCCAACAGCACTCAGCACCAACCAAGCTACAATTATGAAGTGCGCAGCCTCGTGCAAGACGCCATGCCGGAGCTGTCCGCAGCGGAGGAATGGCTGCTCGAGCTGCATGTCGGTCTGTTCCTGCTGCGCAAGCACTGGACCTATAGCTACACGGGCTACTACGTCAACATCGCAAGAACGGAGACGATGAACGACATCCTGCGTCAGCTCGCCTTAGGCTTGCCCACCGAGACCATCGACAGCCCCTGGGAGCTGCTGCAGGATACGATCGCCTATATACGACAGACAGCGATGCATGAGAAAGCCTTGGCCTCCGTCTACCTGGATGTCTATGCAGAGCTATGGATTCGCTTCCTCGCCCCTAGCGCGGGCAGCCCCGGGCGCTTCGAGGAGGAGTTGACTCGACTGGAGAATGAGGAGAGTCGTGGAAATGGCGGCGATGTCGCAGAGCCAGATGCAGCAAATGGGCAGATGGTGGCGGATCTAGAGGGTTTCGAAAGTATAGCAGCTGTAGAAGATGTCGGGACGGCTAGGGGTACCGCAGGGCTGAGCGGCTCGGGGTCGCCCAAACGAAGTCTGCTCTTCCTGACCGGCGCTCGCGCCTGGATGTACTATTGGCTGGGGGAGGATCGCCAGGCCTGGCAGCAGCTCGAGCTCGCGGCACAGGAGCAGTTGAAGCCTGCACAGGTGCTCCGCTTCCTGAACGTGCTGGAGGAGGCCGAGGACTGGTCGCGGCTCGAGGCGTGGATGAGCGGATGTGCGACCGATCGTCTCGGCAGGCAATATAACAGCATACAGGCTTACGGCAGCTACTGGGATATCGTCGTCGAGCATCTGCCGGAGACAGAGGAGCGGATGTGGGAGGCCATTAGCAGCCTGCTGCCGCTCAGCCGCGGCCTGTACGAGAAGCGCCTGCTGCGCTATGGCCGCTGGCGACTATGGATCGATTATCAGATCAGTATCGGCGAGGACCCCCTCGACTTCCGAGTCCGAGATCTGCAGCCGATCGAGAAGGGCGATCCCGAGGCGCTGCTGCCCTGGTATCACCAGAGCGTAGAGCGGCATATCCTGCTCCGCAACCGCGACGGCTACAAACGGGCGGTGAAGCTGCTGAAACGGCTGGCCAAGCTGTACAAGAGGCTGAAGCGCGAGCCGCGTTGGGGAGCGTACGTGGACGGCATCGCCAAGCAATATAGTCGGCTGCGGGCGTTCCAGGAAGAGCTGAGGAAAGGAAAGCTGATCCCATGACAACGAATTATACGGTGAACGCAATACCTGTCTGGCTGGTGCTCGGCCCGTATGGCGACGCGATCATCTTCACCGAGCCGGAGATACTGGGGGAATCAACGGGACTAAAGCTGAAGCATCGCCTGTTCGCTTGGCACGAGCCGTCCTGCTATGGCACGGAGCTGGTCGTGGAACAGATGGGCGAGCACGAGGTCGTCGAGCTGCCTGCGGAGGAGGTGATCGCCTTCTTCGGCGAGGGGCAGCTGCTGACGCATATCAAGTGGCAGTGGCAGGACGATGCGGCACAGCTCGTCGCGCTCGCGCCGCTGCTCTGCGAAGCGCTGGAGCAACGCCTGTACGAGCCCGACCTGGCGGCGTATCGCAGCGGCGAGCTGCGCTGGAGCTGGGATGGGGCAGCGATCGCGGCCACACTCGGCGAGGCGAGACGCGCCGAGCTCGAGCGCGAGCTGAGCGGCTGGAGCGAGGAGGCGCTGGAGGGGCTGCGAGCGGCTTACTCGGCGGCGGTGACGAGCCGCTACTACGGCACGGAGGCCGACGAGGCGGAGCTGCGCCGCGAGTTCCCCGCGCTATTCGCCCGCGAGCATGCGGCAGCCTGGGCGGCGGGACTCGACCGCGAGGCGTGGCTCGTGCAGATCGGCTGGAAGGCCGATGTCGCGCCGTTCCGCCCGCTGCTGCAGCTGATCGAGCCGTGGGAGGGCGACGAGCGCTCCCGCTGGCATCTGCGCCTCGTGCTGCAGGACAAGAGCGACCCGGCGGCGCTCAAGCGGGTGCGGCTCGCC
>NZ_BFBX01000025.1:60946-61163 GCF_003851045.1 Paenibacillus sp. 598K
GGCCACTTGCCGGTCGCCTGGAGCGAGGCGGTCCGCAGCCGCTCGGCCAGCTGGCTGGAGCGGCTGCGCGCCTGTCTGCCGCCCGAGCGGCTGACGCGCGGCGACGATGTGCTGGGCGCGCCGCTCGACGACGGGGCGGCGTGGCAGTTCCTTCATGCGGACAGCCGCCAGCTCCTCGAGGCCGGCTGGCAGGTGCTGCTGCCGGCCTGGTGGGAGG
>NZ_BFBX01000026.1:0-11268 GCF_003851045.1 Paenibacillus sp. 598K
GCGAGAAGATCCAGTCCGCGCCCGGCACGCGGGCCAGCGTCAGCGGCCCGGCTGCCTCGCTCGATCAGGTCCTGCAGATGAATCAGAGCGTCCAGTCGATGATGGACACGATCTTCCGTCAGGAGATCATGCTCGACTCCAAGCTGCGCACGGCTTCAAACGTACCTTCGCTGGTCGGTCCGGTCGGACCAGTCGGACCAAGCGGCGAACCCAGCGCGGTGCTGTCCGTCAACGGGCAGAGCGGCGAGGTCTTCCTGACCGCCGAGGATGGCGTCTTCCCGGCCGACCCGGAGATCCCCTCTGGCACTCTCTTATCGACCTTCCGCGAGCCTGGCGTCTACAGCTCCAGCGACCCCGATGGACCAGCGCCACACGATAGCCCGCCGGTCGATCATCCTGCTGTATGGACGATCTACGTCTCGCGTACGGAGAACTACGTCCAGCAGCTCTATATCTCTAATCCATCGCTATATTACCGTAGCAGTCAGAACGGCGGCGTGAGTTATCCTGGAGGCTGGATCCAGATCGGCAACGCAGGCGCCACCGGTTCAGCCGGTATCGGCGCGACAGGTGTGACGGGGGCGACCGGCGCCACGGGTCCCGTGGGAGCCACTGGGGCGACCGGCGTAGCCGGGGCTACAGGGGCCACTGGAAGCACAGGAATCACTGGAGTGACGGGCGTCACGGGAATGACTGGAGCGACAGGTGTTACGGGTGTGACAGGTCCGACAGGTCCGACCGGAGCGACAGGTCTGACCGGCCTTCCAGGTGCCACCGGCGCCACAGGCCGTACAGGGGCCACCGGCGCGACAGGCGCCACGGGTGTGACGGGTCTGATGGGCTTCACTGGGGCGACCGGGGCGACGGGCCTCATCGGAGCGTCAGGAGCTACCGGCCTCACCGGAGCGTCAGGAGCTACCGGCACTACGGGTGGCACTGGAGCGACAGGCCTTACAGGCTCGAGCGGCGCGACGGGCCCTACAGGCGCCACCGGGGCGACGGGCCTCACAGGTACTACCGGAGCAGCAGGCCTCACAGGCGCCACCGGAGCGACGGGCCCTGCAGGTGCCACCGGAGCGACGGGCCTCACCGGAGCCACAGGTCTCACCGGAGTAGCAGGTCTCACTGGGGCCACCGGAGCGATGGGCCCTACAGGCTCGACCGGAGCGACGGGCCTCACAGGGATCATGGGCGCGACGGGCGTCACGGGCGTCACAGGACCAACGGGCGTCACGGGCGCCACGGGCGCAACTGGAACGACAGGCGCGACAGGTCTCACAGGCCCCACAGGACCAACAGGACCAACAGGCGCCACTGGGGCGACAGGCATCACAGGCCCCACAGGACCAGCAGGCCTCACTGGCGCCACGGGCGCGACGGGCGTCACAGGTGTCACTGGGGCAACGGGTCTTACTGGGGCCACTGGGGCGGCTGGCCTAACAGGGACCACGGGCACGACGGGCGTCACGGGCGTCACGGGTGCGACGGGCGTTACAGGCGCCACTGGGGCGACGGGCGTCACTGGAGCCACTGGTCCCGGCAGTCCTCCCTCCTACCGCTACGTCGTTAACAATGTAGGCGCAGGTACGGTTTCAGACGGCAGTGTCTATCCCTTAACTCTGGATGTCACTGGAACTTCGGATATTGTATACTCGCCTTTAGCGAATATCATTACAATCAATAACACAGGTGATTATCTCATTGCATTTATGGTCGTCACCACGCACTCGGGCAGTCCCCTGCAATGGTGCGTCGAGAGAGATGGAACCAATCTGGGCAATTTCCATCAGACCAGTGCATCAGGTACCCGTGTCCAGGTCCAGGGGCAATATCTGGTGACTGTGGATACGGTAGGTCAGGTGTTCAGAATTGTTAATTCTTCAGGCAATGATCAAACTCAAACTGCGCAAGCCAACATGATTAGCGGATATTTGATGGCCATGCGGATTGCGGAGTAAGCCATGGACTTGACTGGCAGGTGAGTTAGCTAAAGAGAGATGGCGGTGCGCGGTGTTATCCGTGCCCGCCATTTCTTGTTGTTGCGC
This sequence comes from Paenibacillus sp. 598K, assembly GCF_003851045.1. Lineage (GTDB taxonomy): Bacteria > Bacillota > Bacilli > Paenibacillales > Paenibacillaceae > Paenibacillus_D. Next base: position 2,046 of record NZ_BFBX01000026.1, read on the forward strand.
ACAGTCGATGCTCGATACCGTCTTCCGCCAGGAGATGATGTTCGAGTCCAAACTCAGACCGCCGCGAATCTACCCACTGTCGTAGTAACTGGCTCTGCGGCGGGTACCGATTATGTCTTTGAGTCGAATCCCCGGCGCCCCGGTTCCCAATGGCCAGTTCCACCAAAGAACCGCAAACCCGACAAGGGCTCGAATCTGCGGGGAGTACCTGCAACGCATCAGCGCTGGCGACAAGCTAACGATTCGGAATACGTCCTTAGCCCCTCCGAATCATACAACGCTTAGTAATTATACCCTTGCCTATCTAACCGTCATCTAAATAATACTCAACCAATGGACTTGTCGCCATTTCCACATAAGGAAAGCCCTTGAATGTCTAGACGCATTCAAGGGCTTTTTCTTAATCCAACCTTTATATACTTACATGCTCGGCATAAAACGGAACTATCGCACGCCATTCGCCAACCGGCGACGAGCCCATCAGCCTCTCCAGCTGTACCGTGTTCCAGACGACAATCGCATTGATGAGCAGACTCTGCGACAGGATGGCCAGCGACTGCTCCTCGCGTTCGTCGCGGCGGACATGCCACTCATTGCCGCGCGCGAGCAACCGGGTGAGCCGGTGCAGCATCTGCCACCTCTCCTCATCTGCGGCGAGCGCCTGATTTCGTTCATGGGATCGCATCAGCTCGGCGGCGTACAACGTCTTCTCGATCCGTCCGATCTCGCGGACGCCCTCTCGGAGCTTGGGATACGCTTGCAGCTTGCGGTACGACAAAACAGCCGTAAGCGTCCCCTCCTCAACCGCCTCAGATATGCTGCGCATCTCAAGTGTTGCGTGCTCGATCTTGGCCGTCCTAATAGCCCCTGCTCTCGCAAATGGCGCAAGCGTCATACGACCGATCCTGTACATCCGCGCCCTGGGCGAACGTCTCAGTCTCGGCATCAGACGGAGCCCGAGGGTACGCGCCAGTCCGAACAGCTCATCCGCCATCCCGCGCGTCGGACAATACCGCACCTGCGCGTCCAGCAGCCCCTTGCCGCTCCTGGCACCAGCCAGCAGCCAGCCCAGATGATGATCGAAGGTCAAGTGCGTCGATACGATCATATGCCGGTCGTTGATCGTCCGACACAGATACCCCTCTATCTCTTGGCCTTCCCCGCCGATCGGATAAGCGTCATAGGACGTCTCGCCGCCCCGATCCCATGCCCGGGACAGCTGAAGACCGCTCTGATAGGCGATCAGCCGCTCCTGCGCTGCGTTCAGCGTATCGGCGTTGAGACGCCATTGCAATGTCGTCATCCGTTGACGATAGGTCGCCAACTCGCGATCATCCTCCTGGCTCGAGGGCAGACCGTTCAGCGTGCCGAGGCGTGCCAGCAGATCGTAGATCCGTTGCTTCTCCTCGTCATCCGGTGCTTTCAGGGTGGAGGCGTGGACGCAGCTGTCGCTAAAGCCGGTCCACGCGTCGACCTCCGCCAGCAAGTCATGCAGACGGATATCAGGCAACCGGCCGAGTAGCGACGCAGCCTCGTAGGCCTGTCTACGGGACGGGCGCTGGGCATGGGGATGGACATACGGGGCGTCTCGACCCGGCAAGGCAGGGAGCTCAGCGAGGCAAGCCGACAGATGCTCCGACCGATCCGCAAGGTAGGCGTTCACCGCTGCTGCGGCTTCCTGCTCACAAGCTTCAGCGCCCTTCCAGCTCTCATAAGGCCGGAAGCGCACGCTGCCGCTCACCCACAGATGGCCGTCTCGCAGCAGATTGCGCAGCTCCGCCAGGACAGCCGTCTCGAACAGATACCGGTACACCTCCCCGCTCTCATCGATGACGAGCGGACGCCACCGCTCCTCGATACAGTCGATCAGTGAAGGATCGATGACGCCATGACGCTCCCCTTTCTCATACATGCTGCGGAGCGCATCCATCGCTCGCAGCAAAGTCTTGGCTCGCTCCCCTCCCTCGAAGGCATAGAGGGACAGCAGGACAGGCGCATACTTGCGCAGGTGAAAGTAGCGTTTTTTGAATCGTTTCTTGGCTTCGCCCATGAATCGAAGGTCTGGCGTTTCTCTTCGCTCCTGCCGAGGCAGCCTCGCCTGCTCTCTCCTCCATTCATTCATCAACCGCCCGATAATCGTCATGTGGACGAGCAACGCGCGGTCTGTCAGATCGGTGCGGAGTTGACACAAGTGCAGAGCGAGCAAGCCATACTTCTTCGCAGGCTTCAACCTGGCGAACATCGTCGCATCGTAGCAGTCGGCGATCGCGATCATCCGCTGCAGACGGGACTCCGGGATGCCATCGGTGCGGACGACAAGGTCCAGGCTCTGCAGGGAGCTTAACCGCTCTGCGATCCGCAAAAATCCGTCGGCCGTATACGTATCCGTCCCCAATCGGAGCCAACTGAGCGACGGAGAGCTGCCTGTGCGCAGCAGTTCATCGAGCTGCTCGAGCTGAGCCGGAGACAGTCGTTCGGTGAGCTGACGGAGGATGTCGTTTTCGATCTGATGGCGGGTCTCCCATACGACTCGCTCGATGGTCGATAGCGCCGGGAAGATAATCTTCCGTGCTCTCAGCCAGTCGGTGCACGCCTGGACCGCCTGCACCGGGTCCTCCGACAGCATGAGCGGAGCATACATATCTTGCGCCAGTTGGTCGTAGTGCTCCTTGGTGAAGCTGGAGTAGCCGAACAGTCGCCGGATCTCATCGAGATGCTCACGGCGTGTCGGCTCCCGCCGGGCATAGTTCGCAAATTCGCCAGGCGCGATCTTCAGCTGACCTGCGATATAAGCGATAAATTCATCGGGAATGAACTCGTACTGCTGGAGAGGCCACCCCGGGTAAGCGACCAGTGCCAGTTGCACGGCAAATCCGAGGCGGTTGTAATCGCGTCGATGCAGCAGGATCGCATCTATCTGCTGTTTCGAAAACGTATAGTGCTTGAAGACTTCAACATCGCCCACGCCGGGGATTTGTTTGAAGGCAAGCTTTTGCTCATCGGTTAACACCTCTTTCGGATTCATGTACATGCCTCCCATCCAACGGTGGATTTCGAAGATGCTTGCATTAGTACTTGCCTGGCTTGAGGTTATGGTATCCCTAACCTATGTTCCGATCCCCCAGTTATGCTTGTCCACAGGAACAAGAAACAAAACTATGTAAATATTATTCTATTTCAGCGTAGTAATTTCCTTTTTATTATAGCTTTTATTTTTTATGGTTATTTGGAGAAGGCGGCTGCCTGACTGGCAGGAGCCGCCTCGCGAGGAGATGATCCCCGCCGGGGAGCAGCCGACGGGGATCGCTGTTGCAGGAGCAACAGGAGTAACAGGAGCGGCCACCCGCGAGCAAGCGGGTTAGCCTCGTTGCTCATCAGCTATTGTGCGTGGGGAGCAACATATCGATCCTCCCGAAGATCGATATACCACATCTTATGACCGCCGAATCAAAGTGATACACGATTTTCCAAAAAAATCTCGCGTGCGTATAAAATTCGTACGGTAAGTCCGGAGCAGGTCCGAGCAAAGCAGCGCCTGGCGAGTGAAAATTCGGTTTTCATCTGGTATACTGAAGATCAATCTTGGTATGTTGAAAGGGAGAGATCACGCGTGGCCGTAATTGCACTCATGCTGGCTCTATTCCTGCTCCTGCAGGTGGTCAGCTTGAAAAGACAAGTAAATGAATTGCGAGATGAACTCCACCAGCGGAACAACTGGATAGATGATACGACTTCGGCATCGGCTCCACTCAACCCGACAGCGCCTGGCGGCTTCGCGGATGGCTACGGAGACGAGCTGTCGCCCGAGCTGGAGGACCGACTGCGCGAGCTGGTCAGGCAGGGCAAAAAAATCGTAGCAATCAAGGAGCTGCGCATGACGCGCAACCTGTCGCTCGCAGAGGCCAAACGCATCGTAGATCGGTTGGAGCAGCGCTAGGGATAAGCCGGACCATCAAAAACTATTGTAACCCATAGAAACCCAAAAACAAAACGCCCGGATGACCTTGAGGCCCTCCGGGCGTGACGTCGTGACGCTGCGCTCTCCACCTGGCTTACGTGCGAAGGAACATACATCGCCTTATTTGGCACAAAACCGTATAGCGATACCTATGTTCCTATGGTAGCTATGGCCTGCCGGCACCAAACATAAGCAGCGCCTGCATGGCAGCGATGGCCAGCTCGGCACAGAGCCTCAAGCAGCGGCTGCGTGACTTCGGTTAGGCGACGGTGTTGCTAATCTCCTTGACGAAGCCGTTGTCGTGCGCGCGGTCCATGACTGCCCCGATTGCGTCGGGACGGGCTTCATCAAGGACGAACCACTCGTCGCTGACCGCATCGTGCACGAGATACTTCGGCAGTCCGGCGAGCAGTTCATCCGGGAACGCCTCGACGAGGGCATACAGGTCATAGTCGGCCAGTTCCTTGCCGTCCTTGTCGCGGAACGTATAGGCCCCAAACTGCGAGTATGAGCCGGGATCATCGATCAACGCGCGCCAGTCGTAATGCTCCGGCGCCTCCACCTTCTCCCCGAGGTCGCGGCTCAGCAGAGCGTAGAGCTGCTCCTGATAGGCTTCACCGCTAATCTCGCTTACGACACCGCCCATTAACATCCGGTACTCCTGCTGCAACGAAGCGACCGGCACCCCGCCGATTTTCAGCGGCTGAGCCTGCACACTCACCTGGCCATCCTTGTAGCTGACGCTTGCGTCGAAGGCTTCTGCGATCAGACGGATCGGCACGAGCAGACGATTGTTGGATAGATAAGGCTTCGCATCTACCGTCAGTGCGACGCCGTTTTTGTCCGCCTTGCTATCCATCAGCGACAGCGTCACCTTCAGGTCCTGCTTGGTCAGCACGACTTGAGCCGCTGTCCATTCTACCTCGGCGCCGAGATTCTCGCTGATGACGCGCAGCGGCACCATCAGACGATCATTCTTCATCTCCGGCTGGGCTTCGGAGACGATAGTCACCCCATCGATGACGATCGGATATGTAGCGGCGTAGGCCGCAGTCGAAGACAAGACCAGCGATGCAGCAAGCGTTGCGGACAAGATCAGTTTTCTCATAGGTAGTCACTCCTCGGATCTATGGTTTCAATTAATGTAGACGTGCCGCAGCTGGCAAAAGTTGCACGCATCGCTGTACCGCATCCGATCGCCGCACCCTGTGCTGTACACGCAATGTGGTCGTCCAACCGCCGTCATGCCGCCGGACCCCGCTGTGCATTGGCACTGTGCATATACAACGAAGAGCCGCTCGTCGTCCGAGCGGCTCGCTTCAGCTTATCTTCTCTGCAGAGGCTAGATCAGCCTGTCTGGGCAGGGGCCCCCGGAAGTGCGTTCAGTCGCAAGAGCACGCTCAATATCTGATGATGCTCCATCTCCCGGATCTCCCACAGATGCGTCCCATGCGCGATCGGCTCGGGCAGTCCGTCGCCGAGATCGGCGCGCAGCTGGAGCCATCCCCCTATCGTATCGATGTTGTCGCTGTTCTCGAAAGCGATGCCGTACCGCTCCTCCAGGTCGCTGAGCAGGACGCGTCCATTGATCAGATACGTCTGCGGCTCCTGCTCGACGATATCCTCCACCTCATCCTCATCGAACTCGTCGCGGATCTCGCCGACGATCTGCTCTAGGATATCCTCCATCGTGATGATGCCTGCCGTACCGCCATACTCATCGATGACCAATGCCATATGCACGCGGTTTTTTTGCATCTTGACCAGCGCGTCATGGAGCGGCGTCGACTCGTGGATGACGAAGATCTCATGGATATGCTCTTGCAGCTCGCCGAGGCGCCCCCGGGCGAACAAGGTGACGAATTCCTTGGCATTGAGGAATCCGACGATCGAATCCTTGTTATGCTCCTCGGTCACTGGGAAGCGGGTGTAGCGATGCTCGTCGATCATCTGCAGAATCTCCTCGGCTGGTGTCGTCAAGTCGAGGGCAGTCAACTGCGTGCGGGGCACCATGACGTCTCTGGCGATCCGCTCGTCGAAGGCGAAGATGTTCTTCAGATACGCCAGCTCCGTCTGATTGATCTCGCCGCCCTCGAAGCTCTGGTTCATGATGATCTTCAGCTCTTCCTCCGAGTGAGCCTGCTCATGGCTTGCCGGCTTGACGCCGAAGAGGCGGAGCAGCACCTGGGCCGAGCCGTTGAGCAGCCAGATGAGCGGCGCGAGCAGCGTACCGAACAGCACGAGCGGCCGCGAGAGCACCAGCGTCATCCGCTCGGCGAACTGGATCGCCAGCGTCTTCGGCGCCAGCTCGCCGACGACGACATGCAGGAACGTCATGATCGACATCGCCAGCGCATAGGAGATCGCTGTGCTGACCGCCGCTGCCAGTCCCCACTCGTCGAAGATCGGGTGCAGCAGCTTCTCGACCGTCGGCTTGCCTAGCGCGCCCAACCCGAGCGCAGTCACCGTAATGCCGAGCTGACAGGCCGACAGATAATAGTCGAGATTGGTGACGATGCGTTTGGCGGCGATCGCCTTTTTGTTGCCTTCGGCGACGAGCTGGTCGATGCGGCTCAGACGTACCTTGACGACGGCAAATTCGGAGCCGACGAAAAAGGCGGTCATCACAATGAGCAGCGCAGCAATCGACAGATTAATAAACGTGGATGAGTCCAATAAGTTCCCTCAGTCTGAGGGATTCACCTCCATAGGTTTTCAGTTTAATTGCACTACGTAGGATTCCATGCGGGCCGTCGAATCGACTGTCTTGCTTGTTCCGTTACTGTGCCATGCACCTTCCCAATTGCTTCACCTCCACTCGCTTACATCCTTTATTATATTATTTTTTCTTATGATACGCAAAAAACGCCGGAAACCGCCTAACAGCGAGGTTCCCGGCGTTCCTGTCGCGAATGCGCCGCGCGTGAAAATATAACGAAAGCTTATGCCTATAGCCCGCCGATCAGTTCGTCCTCCAGCCTGCGCATCTCGTAAAAGTAACCTTTGCGCGCCATCAGCTCCTCGTAGGCGCCGGCCTCGACGACGTTGCCCTGCTCCAGCACGACGATCTGGTCCATCGACTCCAGACCCGCAAGCCGATGTCGGATCCAGATGACTGTGTCCTCGCGTGCCTGCGTCATCAAGGCTTCGACGATATGCGCCTCGGTCACCGCGTCAAGCGAGGACGTCGGCTCGTCGAGCAGCCACAGCCGTCCTCCTCTGAGCATCGTCCGTGCCAGCGCAAGCCGCTGCTTCTCCCCGTCGGAGAGGTTCTCCCCTCGCTCGAGGACCGGATCCTCGAGCGACTTGTCCGCCAGTCTGGCCGCCTCAAGCGCGCGCTCCATCGCTTCTTCGCTGCACTGTCCGTCCTCTGTCAGGAGATTATCCCGGATCGTGCCGCGGAAAAAATGGTTGTGCTGAAGCACGACATGCGCTGCTCGCCAGATATCCTGCTCGTCAAGCGCAGACGTCGGAATGCCTTGCAGCCGCACCTCGCCTGCCGTCGGCTCGTACAGCTTCAGGATCAGCTCGAGGATCGTCGTCTTGCCCGAGCCGCTCGCACCGACGATCGCTGTCTTGGAGCCGGCCGGGATCATGAGGTCGACGCCACGCAGACTTGGCCGCCATTCATCGAGATGCCTGTAGACGACGCCGCGCAGCTCGACGGACGGCGCGTCTGATGACAGCTCCGCCGACGATTGCGCAGGCTTATCCTCCGAGACTTCGGTGACGCCCACAGTCTCGACGAGACGGGCGGCCGCATGCTCGCTGTCCTGCTTGTAGGCTGGCAATACAGCGACTGCCGCTGCCTCCTCGAACATCGTGTTGGTCGCGAGCACCAGCATCGCCAGATAGATGCCGACCAGCTCTCCCTGCGCGACTAGCCACGCACCAAGCGCCAGTACTCCGGCGGTCAAGCCATGCGTGAGCAGCACATGCAACGACTGGCCGCGCAGCAGCCGCACCGCCGCTTGCTCCTGCGAAGCGGAGAGCCCTGCGGCCTGATCGAGCAGCTCGCGCTCACGGGCCGCCAGCTGACCGTATACCTGCAGGTCGCGGTAGCCGTACAGCAGCTCGGTCATCTCGGTAGAGAGTCGGGCTCGGCGCAGCCGAACCTCGCGGGAGCGCCTGCGCTGGCCGAGCATGACCAGCCAGGGCACGACGAAGGCTGCGAGCAGCAATCCTCCCATCAGCAGCGCCGCTACGCCGATTGAGTACACCGAGGCAAAGGCGATCGTCGCGAAGCAGACGAGCAGCAGGATCAGCGGCGGGTAGGCGACGCGCAGGAAATAGTGCTGCAAGCTCTCGACATCGCCGACGATGCGCGATAGCAGGTCGCCGCTCCTGTGCTGGTTGAACAACCGAGGGGTGAGCGGCGTCAATCGACGGAAAAACATCACCCGAAGACGGCTCAGGATCGAGAACGTCGCGCGATGCGAATAGAGCCGCTCGCCATAACGGCTGACAGCCCGCAGCAGGCCGAGCAGCTTCACCATCGAGGTGAGCACGATCAACGTGTAGAGCGGCGGCGCATAAGCGGCCTTGGCGATCATATAACCGCTGGCCGCGAACAGTCCGACGCCGGCGATGCCGGCGACGAAGCCGCAGACGATCGCCAGCAGAATATCCTTGCGCTCCTGCAGCATCGCGCGCGCCATCACTTGCAGCTCGCTCATCCGGCATCCCCCCCTCTCTGCAGACGGACCATCCTGGCATACTGCGGCAGCCGTTCGAGCAGCTCCTCATGGCGACCGTTGCCGAGCAGGACGCCGTCCTGGAGGAACAGGATGCGGTCGGCATGGCGGATCGTATGCAGCCGATGCGCGACCGTGATCATCGTCGCCCGGCGGGACAGCTCGCCGAGCGAGCGTTGCAGTATCCGCTCGGTCTGCAAATCCAGGCCGACCGTCGGCTCGTCGAAGAGCAGCAGCGTCGGCGCATTCAGGAATGCCCGCGCCAGCGCGAGTCGCTGCTTCTCGCCGCCGGACAGCCCTCTGCCGCCCTCGCCTACGACGGTGTCGAGACCATGCTCCAGCTCCGCGAGCAGCGGCGCCAGACCGGCAGCGTCGGCGGCTCGCTCGATGTCGGTGCGGGTCGTCTCGCGACCGGCGCCGATCGCGATGTTGTCAGCGATCGTCCCGGCGAACAGATACGGATGCTGCGTAATATAGCTCATCCCGGCGTACCAGTCTTCGGGCGCATAACGATCGAGCGGAGCGCCGTCGATCAGCACCTCCCCCGAGCTTGCTGGCAGCAGCCCCGCGA
>NZ_BFBX01000026.1:11375-15460 GCF_003851045.1 Paenibacillus sp. 598K
CGTCGTCTTGCCGGCGCCGCTGGCGCCGACGATCGCCACCTGCTCGCCGGGCTCGATGACGACGCTCGCAGGCCGCAGCTCGAAGCCGCCCGACTCATAGCGGAACCCCGCAGCGCGCAGTTCAATACGCGGCGGCACGGAGCGGGACCACGCCAGTCGTTCGCTCGCTGGCGCAACAGGTCGCTCCTTCGTCTCCTCGAGCAACGCCTCGACCTTCTTCACCGCACCCATGCTCGTGCGGCCGCTGTGGAAGGCGGTGCCTAGATTCTTGATTGCGCTATAGAACTCGGGGACGAGCATCAGGATGAAGAAAGCCGTGCCGAACGGCAGCGTCTGGGCGATCAACATCCGGAACGCCAGCTCTAGCGCGACGACGCCGATGCTGAGCATGACAACGAGCTCCATCATAAAGGTGTTGGTGAAGGCGATACGCAGGATACTCATCGTCGCTTCGCGGAACCCCAGGCTGCTCCGCTCGATCGCCTCCTCCTGCGCTTTGGCGCGGCCGTACAGCTTGAGCGACACCAGCCCTTGCAGCGCATCCAGGAACGCCCCGGAAAACTGCGAGAGCTGCTCGAACTTCTCCTCCGACTGCGTCTTGGTGCGCAAGCCGACCAGGATCATGAAGATCGGGATGAATGGCGCGGTCACCAGCATGATCACGCCGGAGGGCCAATGCTGGGTCATGACGACGATCAACAGCATTAGCGGGATCAACGCCGTCTCGGCCATGCGCGGCAAGTACTGGCTAAAGTAGCTGTCCGACTCGTCGACGGCGTCCATGACGAGACTGACCTTGCCTCCGGTCTGGCCAGAGAGCGCGGCCGGGATCGACGCGCGCGTTAGCCTATGGATGACCGTCTGCCGGATCGCCGTCTTCGCTCTGCGGGCGATGCCGAGCCCGATGCGACCGTTCATATATCCGAGCAGCGCCCGCAGAGCGATCACAGCTCCCAGCCCCCCGAGCAGCGCCGCAACCGTGGCATAGGACGCTTCGTCGACGAAGATCCGGCTGACGACCATCGCGACGAGCGCCGCCTGTGCGATAATCGCCGCCCCCAGCAGCAGCGAGCACAGGGCCGAGAGCAGCAGGGAACGGCGATGGGCGGCAGTTTGAGCAGAGAGCAAGCTTGGTTTGCGTTTCATACCGATTCCCTCCTGTCAGCGTTAGGCTTTACTTGTTGCCCTTGACATAATCCGCATCGAACAGGAACAGCTTGAACACGAGCACCAGCGACGGGATGAGCAAGCAGAGTCCGCCGATGAAGGCCGCGACGAGCGCGATGCCCATCGACTCATGCGTCGCCCCCTCCTGGATCGTGATGAACGGATCGAGGATAAACGGGTAATGCCCGATTCCGTAAGCAAAAAATGCGCACAGGAACTGCAGCATGACGAAAATAAACGCCAGACCGTAACGTCTTCCGGCATTAAGCAGCCATACGGCAGCCATGAAGAACGCAACGGAGAGGCCAAGCAGCCACCACAGATCCATCATACTGTCAAAATGGCGCTGATTGTGCTGACCGAGGAAGATAAACGCCGTCAGTGCAGCGATAATCGTCGGCGTGCTCCAAAACAGCGCATAGGTGCGCAACAGCTTGAGCGCTGGCTGGTCGTCGGCCCGGGACGCATAGAACGTCAGGAACGCCGAGCTGATGAACAGCACCGAGACGATCGCCAGCGCGACGATGCTCCAGGATAACGGACTCGTAAACAGCGTAAAATATTCAAGCGAGACGACATTGCCGGTCTCGACGATAAATCCACCCTCGGACAGCGTCAGCGCAACCGACAGCGAGGCCGGAATCAACAGCCCTGTCGCGCCATAGAGGAACAGGTAGACGATATTCTCCTTGGACCCATAATTCTCGAACGCATAAAAGGAGCCGCGGATCGCCAGCAGAATGATGGCGATGCTCCCCGGTATGAGTAGCGCCGACCCGTAATAATGGGCCGTGTCCGGGAAAAAGCCGATCATGCCGACGAAGAAGAAGACGAAAAACACATTCGTGATCTCCCACACCGGCGACAGATAGCGGGAGATCAGGCGGTTGATCAGATGATCCTGCTTGGTCAGCCGGGCGTAAAAGGCGAAGAAACCGGCGCCGAAATCGACCGAAGCCACGACCAGATAGCCGTACAAAAAAATCCACAGTACCGTAATGCCGACAAGCTCGTAACTAATCATCGCTCTCTCACCCTCTTCCCTGCGCTTCGATGGTTTTCTCCAGCTCCGCCTCGGCCGGGTTGTTGCGGAAGAGTCGCCGCAGCACGACTGCCGACAGGACGCCGAGGACGATATAGAGCGCCAGGAAGACGAAGAACAAACCTACGACGTTAGGCGATGATGTCGCGGCCTCCTCGACGCGCATATAGCCCCGGATAATCCACGGCTGCCGTCCGACCTCGGCATAGAACCAGCCCAGCTCGACAGCAAGGAAGGCAAGCGGCGCGCAGATGACGATGCCCCGCATCAGCCAGGCGTTGTAGAGATGCCGCTTCTTCTTCCAGAAGCGCAACAGGAAGAACAGCGCAGCGATGCCCAGTATGACGAAGCCAAGGCTGACCATCAGGTCGAACAGATAGTGCGAGACAAGCGGCGGCCATTCATCCTGAGGGAACTCATTGAGCCCCTTCACCTCCGCGTTGAAGTCTCCGAAGCCGAGGAAGCTGAGCGCGTTAGGGATGCGGATCGCGCCGGTTGGCTCCATCGCATCATTCAGCCAGCCGAATACAAGCAAGTCTGCGCCTCGTTCGGTCTCGAAGTGCCATTCCGCCGCTGCCAGCTTCTCCGGCTGATGCTTGGCGAGGAACTTCGCCGAGACGTCGCCGGCGATGACGGTCAGGAAGCTGAATACGAGCACGACGGCCATCATGAGATGAAGCGATTTTTTGTAGTAGACGGTAGCGCCCTTCTTGAGGATCATATACGCCGCAACCGCAGCGAGCAGCGCCGCGCCCGTCATATAGGCGGAGGTCAGCACGTGGAATACCTTGGACGGCGTCGCCGTGTTGAGCATGGCTGCCACCGGATTGACCGCAGAGAACGCGCCGTTCTCCAGCACGAAGCCCTCCGGCTGGTTCATGAAGCCGTTGACGGTCGTAATGAAAAAGGCCGACATCCCGGCGCCAAGCACGATCGGAAACGTCAACAGCCAATGCGTGTAAGGGTTTTTGAACCGATTCCAGGTATACAGATAAATGCCCAGGAAGATCGCCTCGAAGAAAAATGCGAACACTTCCATAAACAGCGGCAGCGCAACGACATTGCCTGCCAGCTGCATAAAGTTGGGCCAGACGAGCGCCAGCTGAAGCGCGATCGCCGTACCGGTGACGACGCCGACGGCCACCGAGATGATGAAGCCGCGCGTCCACCGCTTGGCCATCAGGATGTAATGCGGGTCTTTCTTGCGTATCCCTACAAACTCGGCAATCGCGATCATCAGCGGCACGCCGACGCCGACTGTAGCGAAGATGACGTGGAAGGTCAAGGTCAATCCAGTAAGCAATCGGCTCCATAACACCGTATCTATCTCCACGACACCGTCTCCTCTCCTGTCTATACTCCACTCCGATAGCTTGTGGTCTATCCCATGTGGTCTATCCTTAGTATAAACAAATCCACCTATGACTCAAAACAAATGCCCACAGCTCCAAAAAACATTCATATCTTTCTTACAACTTTGTGAAATAAATCACTGCAATGTGCCGAATCCCCCATTTTTATCGTTTTTTATCACCACAATTCAAAAAAGAGCCAACCTGGTTGGTCGACTCCTCTAGCAGCTTTATTTCTCCAGCCGATCTGACTAATCCACAGTCCGTGCCCTCACGAACCGTCCACGCGGGGACGACTGAGGCCAGGATCGACCAGCAACCGTCGCCGCAGTTCGCCCTCCGGCAGCTCCGGGTACATATTCTCCAACGGCTGATGGACCATCAGCTTGGGATGAGCGGTCGATGCCGACGTGATCATCACCTCGACCAGCATCGGTCCGGACCCGGCCAGCGCCCACCGGATATCCCTTGCAGCCGAGGCTATGGCAGCAGTCCGCCGCGCCTGCCAGCCGTAGGCCTGCGCC
>NZ_BFBX01000026.1:15554-16104 GCF_003851045.1 Paenibacillus sp. 598K
CCTGCACCAGGTCGGGGCAGCCGTATCCGATCACTGTAGACTGCTGGCGTCCGTCCATATACGCATCCTGGAATTGGCGCACCATGCCAAGGCTGCGGTTATTGAGGACGAACAGCTTCACTGGCAGACCGAGCCGATACAGCGTCTCCAGCTCCTGGATATTGACCTGGATGCCGCCATCGCCGGCGATGACCACGATCTGTCTGCGCGGCTCGACCAGCGCCGCTCCGAGCGCCGCAGGCAGCGCAAAGCCCATCGCCCCCATACCGCCGGCGTTGAGGAGCCGATCGTCTGGTCCCGGCATCAACGACTGGCTGGCCCACATCTGATGCTGACCCACATCCAGCACATAGACGGTCGGCTTCTCCCCGCATGCGGCCGACAGCATCTCCATCCAGCGATTGGGATCGATATCGCACGGATCGCCGGGAGGAGGCGGATTGGACGTCGGATAATCCCGCCGGTCCGTCTGCAGACGAACATGCCACTGAGCCAGCGCCGACGCATTCAGCCCGTAGCGCGCGCCCAGTTGTCGCATTCCCTTCTGGCC
>NZ_BFBX01000027.1:0-400 GCF_003851045.1 Paenibacillus sp. 598K
GCTGGAGACGCTGGCGGCCGGCCGCTTGCCCTTCCAAACGCTGATGAACTCCGGCGCGCCGCTGCCGCCGCCGCTATTCGAGCGACTGCGCGCCCCCTCGCAGCGGATGATGCAGCAATATGGCTGCTCCGAGCTCGGCTGCATCGCGCTGAGCGTCGAGGCCCGCGATGCCTGCGACGTCGGCCGACCGCTCGATACGCATGAGCTGTCCGCCGGGCTCGGCGCGGCCGAGCCGCAGGAGATCCGAGTGCGCAGCGGCGAGCGGCGCATCGACACCGGCGATCTCGGTTACCTCGGAGCGGATGGCGGCTTGCGTCTGCTCGGCCGCGCGGACGATCTGATCAATGTCTCGGGGCGCAAGGTGCTGCCCGCGGCTGTGGAGCAGGTGCTGCTGGAGCTG
>NZ_BFBX01000027.1:528-3879 GCF_003851045.1 Paenibacillus sp. 598K
AGCAGGTGCTGCTGGAGCTGCCCGGGGTCGCCGAGGCCGTCGTCTATCGAGGGAGACACCCGGTCATGGGCGAGCGCGTGCAAGCGCTCGTCGTGCCGTCGCGGCCGTTGCAGGAGCGGGAGGTGCTGGCATGGTGCCGGGAGCGGCTGCCGGAGTACCAGACGCCGTCGCGGATCAGGTTGGTGGACCGTATCCCGCGGCTGCCCTCGGGCAAGATCAGCCGCAGACGATTAACAGAGGAGGAGGGGCAAGGATGAGAAGAGAAGCGTATCGCTTGCGGCTGCGCGAGGTGATGGCGCGCCATCTGCAGCTCGATGAGCTGCCGGAGCGTCTGGAGGATCGTCAGCGGCTGGCGGAGGACCTGGGGGTGGATTCGATCATGCTGATGCAGCTGATCGTCTGGATCGAGCTGGAGATGAAGCTGGACGTGCCTGAGCACGAGGTAGACGCCAGGGCGTATGTGACGATCGGCGCGCTGCTCGACTTCATGCTGACGTTGCAGGAGACCCGCGAGGAGGAGGTGCGGGGCGCATGATCAAGATTCATTGTCTGATGAGCTGTCTCTGCGAGATTATTAAGCGCCGCAGCGAGGTCGACCATCGACCCTTCTACTTTGGCGTATGGGATGCGCCGTTTGCGTTGTCGGAGGCAGGCGGACTGGCCTATCATGCCGAGTCGCTCTCGCACCAGCCGCTGCTCGATCAATACGAGCGGATGTTTGGTCTGACGGTGCGGCCGTGGCATGATCCGCGAGCGACCAAGGAGGCCAACCGGGAGACGCTGCTGCGCCTGCTCGAGGACAAGCCGGAGCACCGGTATATTATGGTCATGCTGGACATGTGCCAGCTGCCGGGTCGCGAGACCAAGGCCAATTTGAGCCCGTTTCCCCATTACTTGATGGTCTCGAAGACGGCGGATGAGGATCGCTGGTTCGTATTCGACCCTGACTTTCGATGGGAGGGCGAAGCGGACAAGCGCGATGTGCTGGCGGCCATCGCGGCGCTGGAGGACGGCGCGGGCTACGTGATCGATGCCGAGCGGATCGTCAGCCCTTCGCTTGAGACGGTGGATCGCTGGTTCGTCGACACCTTCCGGCCTGACGTCAACCCGCTCACCGCGCAGGTGCGGGCGATCCTTCGTCGCGCCGAAGCGGACAGCGAGGGAGCGGGGCTAGGCGTGCTGCTGGAGCAGCTGGGGCAGCTCAAGGTACTTGCTGTGCGCAAGTACGGCTACGAGTACGCGCTCATGTATTTCCAGGATACGCTCGGCTACTCTCGCGATCATTTCCTCCGCTGGGCCAATCAGATCGAGGATCTCGCCCAGGGCTATTCGACCGCGCAGTACATGTCGGTCAAGCTGGCGATGACCGGCAATCGGGCCTTGCTGCCGGTGCTCTACGACAATCTCGACGAGGTGGATGCGATCGAGCGGGAGATCAAGGAAGAGATCGGCCGTCAGCATGAAGCGTGGCGCGCCGCTGTCCTCTCCCCTTCGACGCGCGTTCCCGCGCCGGCGGAAGGCGGTCGGGCAGGATGAGACATGCGCTGTGCACGATCTCGTACCGGCATCAGCTGACCTCGTTTGGCGAGCTGGTCCGGCTGGCATCCCGGCTCGGCCTCGACGGGATCGAGCTGTGGGGCGTCCATGCCGGACAGCTCTACGAGCAAGAGCGCCGTCAGACCGAGGAGGGGCTGCGACGGCTGCTGGGAGCAGGGGCGGAGATCTCTATGATCAGCGACTATATCGACCTGTCGCCCGGCGCCGATCGGGACGCCGCTCGCGACCGATGTCTGCGTCAGCTCGAGCGTGCCCGCTGGTTCGGCGCCGGCCGCATCCGTTGCTTTGCAGGCCATCGGGCGAGCCGGGATCTCAGCGACGGTGAGCGCGAGGCGATCGTCGAGCAGGCGGTGGCGCTTGGACGGCTGTGCCTGGAGGCAGGCGTGCAGCTGTTGCTCGAGACGCATCCCGGCACGCTGCTCGATCGTCTCGACGTCACGGCGCGGGCGATGGAGCAGGCAGAGCAGGCCTGTCCCGGCGCCGTCGGCCTGAACCTCGATGTGCTGCATCTGTGGGAGACGGGCACGTCGCCGCTCGTCGGCTGGCAGCGGCTCCGGCGATGGACAGGCAGCCTTCATCTGAAGAATATCGATCGTCTGGAGCATGTCTCCGTCTTTGCGCCAGCCCAAGTGTATGACGCCAGCGGCAGCCGCGAGGGGATGCGCGGACTCGGAGAGGGGGCGATCGACTATCGGCCGCTGCTGACGGAGCTGAGCGGTCAGCCGATCTTCGGGTCGATCGAATGGTTCGGCGCCGATCCGACGGACCGGCTCGCCCGGGACCTCGTCTGGCTGCGCGAGCAGGAGCGAGTCGCGCTTGCCGTTGGCATCGACTGAGCGAGTCCCCTGCAGCGCAATATGGTCCATGTAAAGGAGACAATCGTATCCATAGGCAGCGCATTCGTCGTCGCTTATAATGATAATGGTTCTCATTGGACCGGCAATTGATCTTAGAGAAGTCATAGGGGGAAGCGCAACCGACGTGAACAGTCTGATCAAACATCCTGTCGCCAAAGCTCTGGCGCTCACGGGCGCTGCCGTGCTGCTGCTCGTCGTTATGCTGGTCGGCGTCCGGTCCGGCTACCATACATTCGGCATGGCTCAGCTGCAGGAGGCTCTGTATCGCTTCGATGGGTCCAACGAGCATCTGATCATCCGAACGGTGCGAATCCCGGCCGTTCTGATCGGCGCTGCCGTCGGCGCCAGTCTGGCGATCGCAGGGGCGCTGATGCAGGTGCTGACCCGCAATCCGCTGGCCTCGCCGTCGGTGCTGGGCGTTAACGCCGGGGCCGTGCTCTTCATCGTCTTCGTCGTCACGATGACGGATTGGGACTTCGATCTAGGCGATATGATCTGGGTTGCCTTTGCCGGCGCGGCAGCGAGCAGTCTGCTCGTCATCGCGCTCGGCTCGGCAGGCAGGGGCGCCTTCCAGCCTGTCCGGATGACCTTGGCAGGGACAGCCTTCGCAGCCTTCGCTTCCTCGATCACCTCCGGCCTCATGCTGCTTAACAATGCCTCGCTGGATGAGCTGCTATTCTGGATGGTCGGCTCGGTCAACGGCAGGAAGCTGGACAGTCTGCTCGAGCTGCTGCCCTATCTGGCAGTCGGCTGGGCGATGGCGCTGCTGCTCGGCAGGTCGCTGAACATTATGGCGATGGACGATGACGTGGCCAAGGGACTCGGTCAATGGGCGTTCGCCGCCAAGGGACTGACGCTGATCGCCGTCATCCTGCTGGCGGGCGGCTCCGTGGCGCTGGCAGGGCCGATCGCCTTTGTCGGCTTGATGGTGCCGCAT
>NZ_BFBX01000027.1:3984-4271 GCF_003851045.1 Paenibacillus sp. 598K
TCGGCTTGATGGTGCCGCATATATGCCGCTATCTGATCGGCAACAATCATTACTGGCTGCTGCCGCTGTGCGCCTTGACCGGCGCGACGCTGCTCGTGGCCGCCGACACGGCCTCGCGCTTCCTGCTCATGCCGCGGACGGTGCCGGTCGGCGTCACCACGGCGCTGCTAGGCGTCCCCTTCCTGATCTATCTGGCACGGAGGCGAAGCGCATGAGGGAAGGACGCAATCGGCAAGCCGTCACCCGTAAGCTGGCCATGCTGCTCGCAGCCTCGTTGCTGCTAGCTC
>NZ_BFBX01000027.1:4479-19448 GCF_003851045.1 Paenibacillus sp. 598K
GGCGGCGGCGAGCCGCAGAGCCGGATGCTCGTCCATTCGCTGCGCTTGCCGCGCACGCTGGTGGCGCTCTTGATCGGCGGCTCGCTTGGCGTCGCGGGGGCGCTCATGCAAGGCGTCTTCCGCAACCCGCTCGCCTCGCCCGATGTGATGGGCGTCGGCGGCGGCGCTTCGGCGGCGGCTGTCGCCTTCATTACCTTCGGCGCGGGCAGCGTCAGCATCCATTGGCTGCCGGTGGCGGCGATCGGCGGGGCGCTGGTCACCGCCGCGCTGATCTATATCCTCGGCTGGCGAGGCGGCTCCTCGCCGCAGCGGCTCATCCTGATCGGCGTCGGCATCTCCACGGCGATGTCCGCCTTGACGACATTCCTGCTCATCAGCGGCTCGTCCTTCAAGGCGTCGCAGCTGCTCAACTGGCTGACCGGCACTGTGTATGGCGCATCGCGCGTCGAGGTGTATGTGCTGCTGCCGTGGGTCGCAGTCGGACTGCCGCTGGCGTGGCTGACCGCGCGCAGGCTCGACATCCTCGCGCTGGGAGATGCGACAGCGTCCGGCCTGGGGGAGGCGATCAACCGGAGTCGGCTGTTCGTCCTGCTCATCAGCGTGCTGCTGGCCGGAGCCGCCGTCAGCCTGGCGGGCGCAGTCGGCTTCATCGGCCTGATGGCCCCGCATATCGCTCGTAGTCTGCTGGGCGTCCGTTATGCGTGGATCATCCCGATGTCGGCGCTCGTCGGCGCATCGCTGATGGTCGGCGCCGATATGATCGGCAGACTCGCCTTCATGCCGTACGATCTGCCGGCGGGCATTTTTACCGCCGCCATCGGCGCTCCGTTTTTCTTCTACTTGTTATACCGCAATCGTCAGTGGCACTAGTCTTCGAATAGATAATATGAATAGAGAATCAGAAAAGGGAGAGAAACTATCCGATGAAACGATCAACACGCAAATCCACACTCTGGTCGACAGCGTTGCTGCTCGCAATGCTCCTGTTGCTGTCCGCCTGCGGGGGAGCCAATCAACCGGCGGCAGAGCCAGAGAACGCCAATGCCAATCAAGCAACGTCTGAACAAACTTCCGACCCGTCGTCGGCCGAGGCGACCGAAGCGTCGCAGGACGAGACGCGCCAGGTGGCGCATGCGATGGAGACGACCGAGCTGACCGGCACGCCGGAGCGCGTCGTCGTGCTGACGCAGGAGGGCACCGAGGCGCTGCTGGAGCTGGGGGTTACGCCGGTAGGAGCTGTCAACTCCGGCCTTGGCGACGGCTGGTTCCCGCATATCGCCGAGCAGATGGCAGGCGTGACCGAGCTGGGCGATGAGTCGCAGCCCAATCTGGAGCTGATCCTCAGCCTGCAGCCGGATCTGATCATCGGCAACAAGATCCGCCACGAGGAGATCTACGCGCAGCTTAAGGAGATCGCGCCGACGGTGCTGTCGGAGGATCTGGCGGGCAAATGGAAGGTTAACTTTGCGTTGTATGCGCAAGCGCTGAACAAGCAGACGGAGGGCGAGACCGCGATGGCCGCTTATGATGCGCATATCGCGGAAGCCAAAGCGACGCTGGGCGACAAGACGCAGCTGCAAGTATCGCTCGTCCGCTTCCTGCCGGAGACGGTCCGCATCTATCAGAAAGATACGTTCGCGGGCGTCATCATGAGCGATCTGGGAGTAGCCCGTCCGGCCTCGCAGGACGTCGACAATTTCATGGAGGTAATCGAGAAGGAGCGGATCGAGGCGCTCGACGGCGACGTGATGTTCTACTTTAACGCCGACTATGACGAGGAGAAGGGCGGTACCAAAAACCAGCAGGCCTGGATGGCCGACCCGTTATTCGCCAACCTGAACGTCGGCAAAAACAATACTGCCTTCCAGGTGGACGAGGTCATCTGGAATCTGTCCGGCGGTATCAAATCGGCCAATCTGCTGATCGACCAGCTCGTCGAAAAGCTGCAAGGCATCGAAAAATAAAAAACAGGCTGCCCTTCACCAGTTACGGCGTGGGGGCAGCCTTTGTTGTCGTTCGAGACCTCGAATCGTCGCCAAGCGAGCGTCATGCTCCGCGACAGGGAGGCCTTACTTGGTGTCCAGCAACTCGGCAATCTGCGCGTTAAGCGCCTGCTCGGTCACTGCCTGTAGCGGATCGTCGGTGAGCTGGTAGCCTTGCTTGAGGCGCAGCACGCGGCCCACCTTGGCATCGAGCTGCTCCTCCGTCAGCTCGCCCTCGCGCACGCTCGCCAGGATCGTCTCCATCACCTCGGCTTGCTGCCCGTGATGATGGCCGATCAGGACGATATCGCTGCCCGCCCGCAGCGACAGGACGGCAGCCTCGCCTACCGTATGTTGCTTGGTGATACCCTGCATCGTCAGATCGTCGGTCATGACGACGCCGTCGAATCCCAGCTCCTGTCGGAGCAAGCCATCGATGATCGTCTCCGAGAGCGACGCCGGATACTCCGGGTCGAGGTCGGGGATGAGCAGATGAGCGACCATCACTGCATCGGTCTCTGCGTCGATGGCTGCTGCGAACGGCTTCAGCTCGAAGTCTTCGAGCTCCGCCCTGGACTTGTGGATGACAGGCAGATCCAGATGCGAATCGACATCGGTATCGCCGTGCCCGGGGAAATGCTTGACGACAGGCACGACGCGCGACGCGCGCAAGCCCTCCATCGCCTCCAGACCGTGCGCAATGACCGACTGCGGCGTATGGCCGTAAGCGCGGTCGCCGATTACCGGATTGTCTGGATTGCTGTCGATGTCCAGCACCGGCGCGAAGTCAAGGTTCAGGCCTAGCGCGCGCACTTGCAGGCCCAGCGCCTGTCCGCTTGCGTACGTATAGCTCTTGTCGTCCTTGGCGGCGATCTTCTCCGGAGCGGGTACCTTGGAGACGCCGCCAGGCATCCGGTCGACGCGTCCGCCTTCCTGGTCGATGCCAAGCAGCAGCGGGATGCCGTGCTCCCGGTTCGCCGCCTTCAGTTGATTGCCAAGCTCGACGGTCTGGGCGAGCGTGTCCACGTTATCCTTGTAGAGGATGAAGCCGCCGACCGCATAGCGCTCGATCATCTCTCGCGTCTCATCCTGCAGCGTCGTCCCTTCGAGGCCGAAGATGACGAGCTGACCGACCTTCTCCTCCACGCTCATCTCCGAGAGCATGGCGGCGACCGGGTCATCCGGGGCGATGCCCTCCCCAGGAGCCGGGTCAGGCTCGGCAGACGGAGGCGATGGGTTGGGCTGCTGCTGACCGGTATCGGTAGGGTTGTTCGATTCCCCAGTTTCCTGCTTCGGAGGGATGTTGTTGTTGTCGTTGCCGTTCGTCCCGCAGCCGCCTGCGGCGAGCAGCAGGCAGAACAACGGGAGGATGCATGGCCAAGCTTTGCGAGTCATAGGCACGGCTCCCTTCGTACTGTGAATATGTCCATCCCTATGTCCCACTATACAGGAGCATAACTTTGCCGACAAACATCCATAATGAAGGAAGGCAATTAACTTCAGACGGGGGGTAGCGGGATGGCAACGAAGGGACGCCAGCCGATGTTTAAGGGGACGACGATGTCCGCCAAGGAGTACAAAGCGTTTGCGCAAGTTCGCGAGCCTTCGCGTTCGATATTTTCCAATTGTCTCAAAGCCTTCCTGGTCGGCGGAGCGATCTGCACGTTTGGTCAGCTGATCCAAAATTTATATATGACGTACCTCAAAATGTCGGAAACGCAAGCCAGCAATCCGACGGTGGCGACGTTGATCCTGATCTCCGTCATCCTGACCAGTCTGGGCGTCTATGACAAGCTGGCCCAGTGGGCGGGAGCGGGCTCGGCGGTGCCGGTAACCGGCTTTGCCAACTCGATGTGTTCGGCGGCTCTGGAGTACCGCAGCGAAGGACTGGTGCTCGGCGTCGGGGGCAATATGTTCAAGCTGGCCGGCTCCGTGATCGTGTTCGGCACGGTGGCGGCATTTTTCGTCGGGATTGCGCATCTTATCCTGGGCACAGGGGGGCAATAACCTATGCTGCGAGGTAAACATACCTGGTGGTTTGAGAATCGTCCGGTCATTACCGGCGTCGGCACGGTTGTCGGCCCCGATGAAGGAGAGGGACCGCTTGCTGCTGATTTTGATCTTGTGCATCCGGAGCTGGATATGCAGCAGAAGAGCTGGGAAAAAGCGGAGCGGCTCCTGATGGAGCAAGCATCGGACTTTGCGATCCAAGCGTCTGGTTTGCAAAAAGAGGATCTGCAATGTTATGTCGGCGGCGACCTGCTGAACCAGATCATCAGCAGCAGCTTTGCCGCGCGTGACCTAGGCCTGCCGTATATCGGCGTCTTCGGCGCTTGCTCGACCTCGATGGAGACGCTGGCGCTTGCGGCGCAGCTCGTCAACTCCGGCTCAGCGCATCATGTCCTGGCGGGTACATGCAGTCACAACTGCACGGTCGAGAAGCAATTCCGCTTCCCGACGGAGTACGGCTCGCAAAAGCCTCCAACGGCACAATATACCGTAACCGGCGCTGGCGCAGCCATCGTCTCCGATAGCGGACAAGGACCGGCCGTAACAAGCGCGACCATCGGCAAAATCGTCGATCTTGGCGTCACTGACCCGTTTAATATGGGCGCAGCGATGGCTCCGGCTGCCGTCGACACGATTACCCAGCATTTCAACGATACGGGCCGTACGCCAGCCGACTATGACCTGATCGTCACGGGCGACCTGGCCGGCGTCGGGCATCCGATCGCCAAGGACTTGCTGGCTCGCAGCGGCGTGCCGATGGAGAAGACGGTGTTCGGCGATTGTGGGCTCATGGTGTTCGACGTGGCCAAGCAGAAGGTGCAGGCAGGCGGCAGCGGCTGCGGCTGCTCGGCGGTCGTCACCTACGGGCATTTGCTGAAGCGGATCGCCAAGGGCGAGCTGCAACGGATATTGGTCGTCGCCACCGGAGCGCTCCTCTCGCCGTTGTCCTATCAGCAGGGCGAGACGATTCCGTGCATCGCTCACGCCGTATCGATCGAGAGGAAGGGGTGAGAGGCGATGCAATTTTTATGGGCGTTTCTGGTCGGCGGAGGCATCTGTGTCATCGGTCAACTGATGTTCGACGTACTGAAGCTGACGCCGGCGCATACGATGTCTGTGCTTGTCGTCGCAGGGGCGATTGTCGACGGGCTCGGCTGGTATGAGCCGCTGATCGATTTTGCGGGGGCTGGCGCAACCGTGCCGATTACCAGCTTTGGCAATGCGCTGGTGCACGGCGCGCTGACCGAGCTGCACGCCAGCGGCTGGATCGGGATCATTACCGGCATTTTCAAGGTGACGAGCGCGGGCATCTCGGCCGCGATCATTTTCTCGTTTTTGGCGGCGCTCATCGTCCGTCCCAAAGGCTAGCCATCGCTGGCGAATATCGCTGGGTTCGCAAGATAGAACAGACATGGAGGTTCCCTGTGGGATCCTCCAATTTTTTTTGGAATTTCAACGATTGGATTATCGCCCGCCGTTCCTGTAAAATAGATTCAAAGTGTCTTTATTTTTATACATATCTCGCGAGCTGGAGAAAGTTTTGCTATTCCGCCCGAGATTTTCTGCTCCATGAACGTTTATTATCCGGGAGGGATCGGCATGGACCATACTAATACAGATATGCAGCTTTGCTCTATTATTCGACAAAATTTGGAATCCTGTATCCTGGGTAAAAGCCAAGAGATCGGATTATTGATGACAGCCCTGCTGGCCGGGGGTCATGTTCTGCTCGAGGATGTGCCAGGAACCGGAAAAACCCAGCTTGTCAAAGCGCTCGCTCGTTCGATCGGCGGTCAGTTCCGCCGTATTCAGTGCAATCCGGACTTATTGCCTACCGATATTACGGGCGTTTCCATCTTCCATCCGCGCGACGAGAAATTTATATTCCGGCCAGGGCCTGTCATGGCTAATATCCTGCTCGCTGACGAGATCAACCGGGCGACCACCAAAACCCAGTCCGCGCTGCTCGAGGTGATGGAGGAGCGCAGAGTGAGCGTGGACGGCTTCAGCCACGATTTGCCGTCGCCGTTCCTGCTATTCGCCACGCAAAACCCAATCGAGTTCGAGGGCACCTATATGCTGCCCGAGGCGCAGCTCGACCGCTTCATGATCAAGCTGACGCTCGGCTATCCGGACGAGGCGACCGAGCTGCAAATGGTGCTGAGCCATCAGGCCGGCCAATTGCTGGATCGTCTGGAGCAGGTGGCGGAGGTAGAGGATATCCTGCGCATCCAGGAGCGCGTCCGCCTGGTCCATATCGACGAGGCGCTCGGCGACTACCTGATCCGCATCGTGCGCGGCACCAGAGAGCATGCGGGCATCCTGCTCGGCGCCAGCCCGCGCGCCGCGATCTCGCTGCTCGGCGCAGTCAAGGCGCATGCCTTCCTGGACGGCCGCGACTATGTGCTGCCCGACGATATCAAGCATCTGGCGCAGCCGGTGCTGGGCCACCGCCTCATGCTCCACACCGAGGCCAGAATGAGCGGCTTGTCCGCTGCGGACATCATAGGCGAGGTCGTGCAGCAGACCAAGGTGCCGATCCGACTGGAGCGCTAGGATGGACATCCTCAAAGCCAAAGGCTCCCGCTGGTGGCTGGTGGCCTCGCTGTATGTCAGCTGTGCGCTCTACTTGCTGTTTCAAGGGGGCAAAACCTCCTTTATGCTATTTATGATCGTCAATGTCCTCCTGCTGTACCTCATCCTTGGCCGCTGGAGCGGCGTCGCCCGCGTTCACGGCACGCGCAAGCTGCAGCACAAGGGCGGCGGTGAATCGCTGCCCGCAGGCTCGCGCCTGGAGGTGCAGCTGCAGTTGCGCGTACCCGGCGTCTGGCCGATCCCGTACGTGATGGTGCGCGAGCGCCTGATCCGGGAGGGGCACGGCGAGATGCCCTTCGAGATTCCGTTCGTCCCCGATATTCGACGCAGCGGCGAGATTTCGTATTTGACGCCGCCGCTGTCCAGAGGCCATTACCGCTTTGCCCCGACCGTCTGCTCCACCTGGGACATCTTTGGTCTATTCGAGCATAACGGCCAGTTCCATTCGACAGGCGATTTCCGTGTGCTGCCGCAGACGATCGACATTCGCTATTGGCGTCAGCTGAACCGCGGCATGAAGGGTCCGTTCTCGCATGCTGCCTCCTCGCGGTCGGCCAAGGAGACGACGCAGCTCAACGGCGTCCGCGAGTATCATCACGGCGACCGGCTGTCGCGCGTCCATTGGAACGCTACGGCCAAGACCGGCCAGTGGAAATCCAAGGAATTCGAGCGCGAGGCCTTGCCGCGAACGGTGGTCGTGCTTGACCGTCACGTGGAGGCTTACGCGCAGCCAGACCGCTTTGAGCTGGCGGTCTCGGTCGCCGCTTCCTTATTCGAGCACGGACTGCGCCGCGAGACGGCGATGGGACTCGTCTCGGTCGGCGAGAGCGCCGAGGGTTATGTGCCGCGCGCGACGCCGGCGCAGCGCAAGTCGGTTATGAGCCATCTGGTCGGCGTCGCCGCAGACAGTCCGCTGCCGCTCTATGCCGCGCTCAAGCAGGCAGGGTCGTTGCTCTCGCCGGGGTCGTTCGCTGTAGTGATCACGCCGCAGGGCGGGGAAGAGACGATCAAGACGATGCAATGGCTCGAGCGCACGGGCCTTGTGCCTTGTCTGATCCACATCGCCGACGACGAAGGTCCACTGCTCTCGCAGGACGAACCGTGGCAGCGGCTGATCCGCAGCCGGGGATGGCCGTTTTATGCCGTCCGCCATCTGCAGGAGCTGCCCGGCAAGCTGGAAGGAGGCGGCGCTAGTGCGATTGGCTCGTGATTGGCTGCGTTCGATCGTCGATCATTGGTATGAACGGCTGTCCTTTGTTTTTGTGGCGGTGCTGATCTGGCAGGTGCTCGGCACGCTGGAGGGCTACTGGTGGGAGGAGACGTATGCGATCGTCGGGGTGACGCTAATCGCCACCGTCGTCGTGGAGCTGCTCGTACCGGGCCGACGCTTGTACCGAGGGATCGTTCAGCTCGGTCTGATCACCGCCCTCACCTTGCAATTCACCAACTTTCGCTGGCTCGGCTTTATCGATGCTCCCCCATCCTCGAGAGAGTGGGCGTTCTGGCTGGAGGCGCATGCGTCCCAGGTTCATCCGTTTTTGTGGATCGTGCTGGGCGTATGGCTGTTTTACTCGCTAGCCGGACAATGGGCATCCTCGCGTTCGCATGTCGTGCTGGTCATCGCCGGCTGCATGCTGACGCTACTGATTGCCGATTCGTTTACGCCCATCATCCTGTGGGACAAGGTCGCCTGGACGATTTTCATCGGCCTGCTCTGGCTCGTCGCGGAGCATTTCTCCAAGTTCCAGGCCAAGCATCCCGAGAGCTGGCGGCATCTGATCGAATACCCTGCCGCGCTCATCCTGCCGAGTCTGCTCGTCCTGTCGCTCGTCATGGCCTCCGGACTGTTCGTGCCCAATATCGCTCCGGTGCTGAAGGATCCGTATACGATCTGGCGAGAATCTCGTGGGGAGACAGTGCCTTCCTTCGTAGGGGACAAAGGTCCGGTCTCGGCCTCGAGCAATGCTGGCGACAGCCGCTCGGGCTACAGCCGCAACGACGAGGCGCTCGGCGGCGGCTTCCAATTCGACTATTCGTCCGTGATGACGGTGGCGACGGATCGCAAGAGCTACTGGCGCGGCGAGACGAAGGCCGAATATACCGGCGAAGGCTGGATAGACGCGGCTGGCGAGCGTCGCGAAGGCTCGATGATCGGCATCGTCAGCGAAGAGCAGCTGCCGGTCGAGGATGGGCCGACGGGTGACGTCGAGACGGTCGAGGTGACGCAGGTGTTCACCATGATCCGCGAGGAGCCGCTGCCGGTGCTGTTCGGCGGGGCGCCAATCTCGTCGCTCGTCTCGATGGCGGATGAGGAGGAGCAGCCCTTCCCGATCCCGGGACGCGTATCGTGGCTCCCGGGCTCCTGGGAGCTGCATTGGCCGACCCAGAATGCGCCGGTCGCTTACCCGTCGAGCTACACGCTCACCTCGAAGATGGCGGTGCTCGACGAAGAGGGCTTGCGCGCCGCATCGACCGACCTCGGCAACAGTCAAAAAAACGCAATGTATCTCCAGGTGCCCGACACCGTGCCGCAGCGCGTGTATGAGCTGGTCGAGCAAATAACGGCCGAGGCCCAGACGCCTTACGATAAGGTGAAGGCGATCGAGACGTATTTGCGGGATAATTATATCTACACCAATACGCCCGATCTCGCCAAACGCCAGAGCGCCGATTTCGTCGATGCCTTTTTGTTCGAGGTGCTTGAAGGCTATTGCGACTACTACTCGACGGCGATGGCGGTCCTGACGCGAATAGAGGGCATTCCGACCCGTTGGGTCAAGGGCTATGCGCCAGGTATCATCTCCTCCGGCATCCCGGACTTCGATATGGGCATGCCGCCGGAGATGTCGCTGAACACCGACGGAGCAGGCACCTATACGGTTCGCAATGCTGACGCTCACTCCTGGGTCGAAGTGTACTTCGAAGGCTACGGCTGGATCCCGTTCGAGCCGACCTCGGGCTTTGCTTATCCGTATGCGGTCGCCGAGGAGACGACGGAGGTGACCGTGCCCGAGACTACGCCGACGGAGACGCCTGCCGTTCAGCCGGAGCCGGTCAAGTCCAGTCCCTTGCCGCTGATCGGCGCGATCGGCGTCGTCCTCGTCGGACTCGCGATGCTGTGGCTGCGCCGCCGCCAGATCGTCGAGGCGATGATCAAGTTCCGCTTCCGCTCGTATACGGCTAACCAGCGCATCATCTGGGAGACGGAGAAGCTGCTGCGTCATTGCCGTCGCAACGGACTCGAGTACAGCGAGCATGAGACGCTGCGCGAGGCGGTCGCGGTCTGGTCCGAGCGCCGGCGTTTCCTGCGGGACGATTTTCATGAGGTGCTGCTGCAGTTCGAGAAGGCCAAGTACAGCGGCCTGGAAGCCTCTGAAGCCGAGGCAGAGCAGCTCGTCGCCAAAGTCAAATCGATCAAGGAACGGCTCTGATGTCCGCCGCCGGAGGCCCTGCTCGCGCAGCAGGCGCTCCCGGCGGTTTGGTTTGTGTCGGCGTCTGTCAAACCTGCTTTGCAACAAAATCGTCTTCTATGGTATAGTTTTCCCAAGGTTGCACTAGAGAAGGTATGGAAGCAAGGGAGTCGAAGCTATGTTTACACGGCTATTGCCGAATACGATCGTCAAGACGATCTATGATATCGATCTGCACAAGCTAAAGGAAGAAGGCATCCGCGGTATTATTACCGATCTCGACAATACGCTGGTCGGGGCCCGCGATCCGATCGCTACGCCTGAGCTTGTCGCCTGGCTGGATGTGGTTCGCGACTTGGGGTTTCGCGTCGTCATCGTCTCCAACAACAATCGGACGCGTGTCTCGAATTTTTGCGATCCGCTCCAGATTCCGTTCATTCATGCCGCGCGCAAGCCGGCCAATCGATCCTTCCGGCGCGCGCTTGGCGTGCTCGAGCTGAAGGCAGAGTCTACCGTCGTCATCGGTGATCAGATGCTCACCGACGTACTTGGCGGGCGGCGTATGGGGCTGCATACGATTCTCGTGACGCCGATCGCCCCAAGTGATGAGGGCTGGACGACACGGATCAACCGGATGATCGAGCGGATCGCCCTGGCGCGTCTGCGCAAAAAAGGGCTGTGGCCCAAGGAGGACAAGAAGTGAGCGAGCAAGAGAGAGAGAAGTCCGGCTACTGCGCGGGCTGCGGAGTGAAGCTGCAGACGGAGGACCAGGAGCGTCCCGGCTACCTGCCGGAGGCAGCGCTGTCCCGGGAGCCGGTCATCTGCCAGCGATGCTTCCGCATCAAAAACTATAACGACGCCGCGAGCGTTACAATCGACCAGGACGACTTCCTGCGTCTGCTGAGCGGTATCGCCGCCACGAACAGTCTCGTCGTACATATCGTCGACCTGTTCGACTTTGAGGGCAGTCTCATCTCGGGACTGCAGCGCTTTGTGGGCGCCAATCCGGTGCTGCTCGTCGTCAACAAGGTCGATCTGCTGCCGAAGGTGACGAACATGAACCGGCTCCGCAACTGGGTGCAGCAGCAAGCGAAGGCGCACGGGCTGCGCACGGTTGACGTGCTGCTCTGCAGCGCCAAGCGCAATCTCGGCTTCGAACGCGTCATCGAGGCGCTGGAGCGTCATCGCGACGGACGTGATGTATACGTCGTCGGCGCGACCAATGTCGGCAAATCGACGCTCATCAACCGGCTTATCCGCGATTACAGCGATCTGGACCGGGAGCTGACGACGTCGCGTTATCCCGGGACAACGCTGGACGCCGTGCGGATCCCTCTCGAGGACGGTCGCGCCATCATCGACACGCCGGGCATCGTCTACCCGAGCCGTCTGACCGAGCTGGTGCCCAAGTCGGTGCTGCAGACGATCTTGCCGGAGCACACGCTGAAGCCGTTGGTGTACCAACTGAACGAGCGTCAGACATTGTTTTTTGGCGCGTTGGCGCGCTTTGACTTCGTACAGGGGGAGCGCCAGTCGTTCACCGTCTATATCGCCCCGGGCGTGAAGCCGCATCGCACGAAGCTGGAGCGCGCGGACGAGCTGTACCGGGAGCATGCGGGCACCCTGCTTGCGCCGCCATCGGCAGAGCAGCTCGGCGAGCTGCCGGAGTGGACGCGCCATTCGCTGCGGATCCCGCGCGAGGCGCGGCTCGATATTTTCATCTCCGGGCTGGGCTGGATCCAGGCGAACGGCAAGAGCGGCGCGCTCGTCGACGTCTATGCCCCCAAGGGCGTCAAGGTGCTGCTGCGCGACGCGATCATCTAGCGCGGGCGCGCGAGGAGCATCACGGCATGACCCCGGATAGGGGAACGTACGGGAGAAAAGGAGCTTGCTAGCATGACAATCGCGTTAATCGACAGCCAGACGGCGCTGTACGGCGTCATCGGCGATCCGGTGGGGCATTCCAAGTCGCCGGTCATGATGAACCGCGCCTTCGCCGAGACTGGCGTCAACGGCGCTTATATGGCGTTTCATATCGCGCCTGCCCGCTTGGGGGACTTCATCCTCGGCGTGCGGGCGATGGGGGTGCGCGGCGTCAATGTGACGATCCCGCACAAGCAAGAGGTCATCCCGTTCCTGGACGCGATCGACGCCAGCGCCGAGGCGATCGGCGCTGTCAATACGATCGTCAACCGGGAGGGACATTTGACCGGCTACAATACCGACGGCATCGGGTATGTGCGCTCGCTCAAGGAAGAGGCCGTCCCTACGCTGGCTGGCAAGACGATCCTGCTGCTCGGCGCGGGCGGCGCGGCGCGCGGCATCGTCCATGCGCTGGTGCGCGAGCAGCCGGCGCGCATCGTCATCAGTAACCGGACGCCGGACAAGGCGCGGGCGCTCGCTGCGGCTTACGAGGACCAGGCCGAGCTGCTGCCGATCTCGCAGAGCGAGCTGTCCCGCTGGTGCGGCGAGGCGGACGTCATCATCAATACAACCTCAATCGGTATGTATCCGCTCGTCGACGCGCTGCCGATGGACCCGGACTGGCTCCGTCCCGGCACCGTCGTCAGCGATCTGATCTACAACCCGCTCAAAACGGCGCTGCTGAAGGAAGCGGAGGCCAAGGGCTGCATCAGCCATTTCGGCCTCGGCATGTTCATCTACCAAGGCGCCTATGCCTTCGAATACTGGACCGGCAAGCCGGCCCCCGCCGCCGCGATGCGCGAGAGCGTGCTGGCTGCGCTGGGCCAGGCCTGAGGACGCCTGTATCACTACTATTCAGAAGAAAGAAGGAACCATCCGCATGCTGACAGGCAAACAAAAACGCCACTTGCGCTCGCTCGCCCATCACTTGACGCCGATCTTCCAGGTCGGCAAAGGCGGCACCAACGAGCATCTGATCCGCCATATCGAGGAGGCGATCGAGACGCGCGAGCTGATGAAAATCTCGGTGCTCAACAACTGCGACGAGGACCCGCGCGCCATCGGCGCCGAGCTGGCCGCCGGAGCAGGAGCCGAGCTGGTGCAGGTGATCGGCAAGACGATCGTCCTCTACAAGGAGTCCAAGGACCACAAGACGATCGAGCTGCCGAAGGCTCCGAAGTAGCGATAGAAACTTGCGCTGGCGGTCAGGCTCGTCTACGGGTCGCCAGCGAACGATTAGATAGAGGAGTGTGAAGTATGATTCAGGTTGGGCTCATGGGCGGCACCTTCGACCCGATTCATCTCGGGCATCTGCTCGCCGCCGAGTCGGCCCGCGAGGCTTGCGGACTGGACGAGGTATGGTTTATCCCGGCCGCCACGCCGCCGCTCAAGGACCATGCGCCGCGCGCAACGGCCGAAGAGCGATTGGAGATGGTGTACCGGGGGATCGATTTTCAACCCCACTTCCGGGCGATGGCGCTGGAGCTGGAGCGAGGCGGCACCTCCTATACGATCGACACGGTGCAGGCGCTTCGCGAGGCTTACCCGGGACGGGAGTTTTCCTTCATCCTGGGTGCAGACCGCGTCAATGATCTGAAGGATTGGCATCGGATCGAGGAGCTGGCGGAGCTGATCTCATTCATCGCGGTCGAGCGGCCGGGAGCGACGATGGATACGAGCCAGTTGCCGGCAGCGGTGCGCGAGCGCGTGAAGCGCTGCGAGATGCCGCTGATCGATATTTCCTCGACGGATATAAGGACGCGCCGCGAAGACGGAAGATCGATCCGTTTTCTGGTACCGGACAAAGTGTATCAATTCATACGCAGGAATGAACTCTATGGTTCGTAAGGCATTGGAGGAAGCCGTACAAGCCCAGATGCCGGCGAAGCGCTGGGCGCATACGCAGGGCGTTATGCAGACAGCGGTGGAGCTAGCTGAGCGCTACGGGGGCGACCCGGACCGGGCCGAGCTGGCTGCCCTCGTACATGATGTCGCCAAGTATTGGCCGGTCGACAAGATGGCGGAGGCGATTCGCGAAGAAGGAATTTATGCCGAGGTGCTGGATCATGACAAGGAGCTGTGGCACGCCTATGCAGGCGCGTACGCGGCTCGTCGCGATTACGGCATCTCCGACCCGGAGGTGCTGGAGGCGATCCGTTACCATACCTCCGGTCGACCGGCAATGTCGCAGCTCGAGAAGATCGTCTGGCTGGCTGACCTGATCGAGCCCGGCCGCAGCTTCCCGCTCGTCGGACAGATCCGGGAGCTCGCCGAGCAGAGTCTGGAGCGGGCGATCCTCGCCGGCCTGGACATGACGATCCTGTTCCTCATCGAAAAAGGCAAGCGCATCTATCCCCTGACGTTGCTCGCACGCAACGATCTTATAATCAAGGAGGCTGAGGCATGACATTGACATCTGAACAACTGATGCATATCGCGGTATCCGCCGCAGAAGAGAAAAAAGCCAATCGTCTGGTCGCGCTTAATCTGACCGGCATCTCGCTGGTGGCCGACTATTTCGTCATCTGCCACGGCAACTCGGACATTCAAGTCCAGTCGATCGCCACGGAGGTCCGCAAGCAGGTCGAAGCCCGCGGCGGCATGATCCGCGGCATCGAGGGCATGGACTCGGCGCGGTGGGTGCTGATGGATCTTGGCGACGTCGTCGTCCATATCTTCCATCGCGACGAGCGCGATTATTATAATATCGAGCGGCTCTGGTCAGACGCCAAGGTCGTGGAATTCGCATGACGCTAACGGCAGGGTTGACCCAGCAGCTGATCGTCGTGCGCGAGGCTTCGCCCAGCGGCTATTATCTGACGGACGAGCCCGGCGGCCGCGAGGTGCTGCTGCCCTATGCCGAGATTGTTGGCAACCGGCCGCAGCCTGGCGAGACGGTCGAAGCATACGTTTATTTTGACTCGGAGGATCGGATCGTCGCGACGACGCGGCGGCCGCTCATCCAGCTCGGCGAGCTGAAGCGGCTGAAGGTCGCGGACATCCATGCCCGCCTCGGCTGCTTCCTGGAGATCGGCCTCGGCCGGCAGCT
>NZ_BFBX01000027.1:19465-54918 GCF_003851045.1 Paenibacillus sp. 598K
CGGCCTCGGCCGGCAGCTGCTGCTGCCGATCTCCGAGCTGCCAGAACTGCGGGAGTATCGACCAGTGGTGGGCGACGAAGTGTTCGTCACGCTGGCGCATGACCGGACCGGGCGTCTGGTCGCCAAGCTCGCGGGCGAGCGTGAGCTGGCGCCGCTCACCTTTGCAGCGCCGGAGAGCTGGCGCAACCAGACGACCCTTGGCTGGGTGACCAAGACGCTGCAGATCGGCTCGTTTGTGCTGATCGACGGCGGGGTTATTGGCTTCGGCGCGTACGGCTTCATCCCGGCGGTCGAACGGACGCGCGCGCTGCGTCTGGGCGAGCGAGTCGAAGCGCGCGTCTCCTTCATCCGCGAGGACGGACGGGTCAACCTGGCGATGACGCCGCTCAAGCAGGTCGGCCGCATGCTCGACGCCGATCGCATCTTGGCGTTTCTGCAGGAACGCCCGCGCGGCGCGATGCCGTACTCCGACGAGACGCCATCCGACATCATCAAGCAGCGCTTCGGCATCAGCAAGGCGGCCTTCAAGCGGGCGCTTGGCAAGCTGATGCGCGATCGCCTCATCCGTCAGGAGGGGAGCTGGACCTATCTGGTCGAGCAGCCCGGCGAGTCGCAACAGACCGGAGAGACGGCGCGCGGGTCCGAGTCTGGAGACGAGCGTTCGTCCGCCGATTAAACAGGTGCGTGTGACGGCGGCAGCCGTTGCAGCGTGGCAGGAGGTAACATGCGAGCCTATCGACAATTTGCGTCGGTCTACGACCGGCTGATGGAAGATATGCCTTACCCGGAGTGGCTCGGCTTCATGCGTCAGTGCTGGGACCGCTATGGCGTGCCGCGCTCGGTCGTCGATCTCGGCTGCGGCACAGGCAGCCTGTCTATCCCTTTGGCCAGATCAGGCTTTGAGGTGTATGGACTGGACCTGTCCGCCGATATGCTGACCGTCGCTCGCAGCAAGTGGGAGGAGACGCCGGCGGAGGTGTTGAGGCAGCGCGGCTCGATCCGTTGGCTGCAGCAGGATATGCGGGAGTGGGAGCTGGCGGAGCCGGTTGACGCTTGCATCTCCTTTTGCGATTGTCTCAACTATCTGACCGAGCCCGAGGATGTCGAGGCGGCGCTGCGGGCGACCTGGCGCGGGCTGAAGGACGGCGGCGTCTTCCTGTTCGACGTCCATGCCCCGGCTCAGCTGCTGCGTTATGCCGAGGAGCAGCCCTTCACGCTCGACGAGCGCGACATCGCCTACATCTGGACGAGCGATTATGATGCGGAGCGCAGCGAGATCGAGCATCAGCTGACGATCTTCGCCCGCGACGAGCGCTCCGGCGAGCGGTTGTCCCAGCCTCTCTTCCAGCGGATCGAGGAGGTCCATGTGCAGCGAGCCTACGACGCCGGGTGGTTGACCGCTGCGCTCCGTCGCGCCGGCTTCTCGCGGGTCGAGGCGTTCGCCGACTTCAGGCTGGAGCCGCCGACGCCGGACAGCGAGCGCCTGTTCTTCGCTGCGGTGAGGTAAGGGTCATGCTTGACAGCGGCGAGGCGCTTGATTAGAATATAGGGAAAGTTATCCCATAGCTGAAGGCAAGGAAGAGGAGCAGTAATGCGGGAACCGGATCAGAGAGTCGGCGTAAGGGTGCGAGCCGAACCGGAGGAAGGCATGAACTCGCCTCGGAGCCAGCAGGATCGCGCGGGTGCGCGCGTGAGAGCCGTCCAGTCCGCGATAAGGATCTACAAGTGAGCAACGGGCAAAGCATGTCCGGGGCTAACTAGGGTGGTACCACGGGAGTCAAACTCTCGTCCCTAGCCGATGCGCTAGGGGCGAGAGTTTTTATTTTGCATTCAGGAGGCCTACGAGTATGACCGATGAAAGAGGGGCGCAAGCGACCTACCAACCGCTGAAGATTGAGCCGAAATGGCAGCAATACTGGGATGAGCGCCAGACGTTCAAGACGACCGAGGACCCGGCGAAGCCGAAGTTCTACGCGCTGGATATGTTCCCGTATCCGTCCGGAGCAGGTCTGCATGTCGGCCACCCGGAAGGCTATACCGCAACCGACATCATCTCCCGCTACAAGCGGATGAGAGGGTACAATGTCCTGCATCCGATGGGCTGGGACGCCTTCGGCCTGCCGGCCGAGCAGCATGCGCTCGATACCGGACGCCATCCGCGAGACATTACGTTCGTCAATATCGACAATTTCCGTCGGCAGATCAAGTCGCTTGGCTTCTCCTACGACTGGGACCGCGAGATCAGCACGACCGACCCGGATTACTACAAGTGGACGCAGTGGATCTTCATCCAGCTCTACAACAAGGGTCTGGCCTATGTCGCCGAGGTGCCGGTCAACTGGTGTCCGGCGCTGGGCACCGTACTGGCCAATGAAGAAGTCATCGACGGACTGAGCGAGCGCGGCAACCATCCGGTCATCCGCAAGCCGATGCGCCAGTGGATGCTGCGCATCACGGCCTATGCCGAGCGGCTGCTGGAGGATCTGGAGGAGCTGGACTGGGCGGAGAGCATCAAGGATATGCAGCGCAACTGGATCGGCAAGTCCAAGGGCGCCGAGGTGACGTTCGCAATCGACGGCCACGACGCCGCGCTGGAGGTATTCACGACACGGCCCGACACGCTGTTCGGAGCGACCTACTGCGTCCTGGCGCCGGAGCATGAGCTGGTCGATCGGATCACGACGTCCGAGCAGGCGGAGGCAGTCCGAGCTTATCAGGACAAGGCTGCGCGCAAGAGCGATCTGGAGCGGACAGACCTGGCCAAGGAGAAAAGCGGCGTCTTCACCGGCGCTTATGCGATCAACCCGGTAAGCGGCGAGAAGCTGCCGATCTGGATCGCCGACTATGTGCTCGCAGGCTATGGCACGGGCGCAATCATGGCGGTGCCGGGCCATGACCAGCGCGACTGGGAGTTCGCGCGGCAGTACGAGCTGCCGATCATCGAGGTCGTGCAGGGCGGCGATATCAGTCAGGAAGCCTATAGCGGCGACGGTCCGCATGTGAACTCCGGACTGCTGGATGGCCTGAACAACGAAGAGGCCATCGCAGCAATGACCAAGTGGCTGGAGGCGGAAGGCAAGGGCAAGGGCAAGGTGACGTACCGGCTGCGCGACTGGCTGTTCAGCCGCCAGCGCTACTGGGGCGAGCCGATCCCGATCCTCCATCTGGAGGATGGCACGATGAAGCCTGTCCCCGAGTCGGAGCTGCCGTTGCTGCTGCCGGATGTCGATCAGATCACGCCGTCGGGCACCGGCGAATCGCCGCTGGCTGTCGTCACTGATTGGGTCGAGACGATCGATCCAAAGACCGGCATGAAGGCGCGCCGCGAGACCAACACGATGCCGCAATGGGCGGGCAGCTGCTGGTATTACCTGCGGTTCATCGATCCGCACAACAGCGAGGAGCTCTGCTCCCAGGAGAAGCAGCAGCAATGGCTGCCGGTCGACCTGTATATCGGCGGGGCCGAGCATGCGGTGCTGCATCTGCTCTACGCGCGCTTCTGGCACAAGGTGCTCTACGATCTGGGCGTCGTCTCGACCAAGGAACCGTTCCAGAAGCTGGTCAACCAGGGGATGATCCTCGGCACGAACAACGAGAAGATGAGCAAATCGCGCGGCAACGTCATCAATCCTGACGACATCGTCGGCGAATACGGCGCGGACACGCTGCGCATGTACGAGATGTTCATGGGACCGCTGGAGGCGACCAAGCCGTGGAATACGAACGGCGTAGACGGCTCATACCGCTTCCTGAGCCGGGTGTGGAGGCTGTTCATCGCGGAGGATGGCAGCCTGACGAGCAAGCTGACGGACGGCGAGGGCAGCGAAGCCTTCAAGCGGGTGTGGCATCGCACGATCAAGAAGGTGACCGAGGACTTCGAGCATCTGCGCTTTAATACGGCGATCAGCCAGTTGATGATCTTCGTCAACGAAGCCTACAAGACCGACGAGCTGCCGAAGGAAGCGCTCAAGCAATTCCTGCAGCTGCTGTCGCCGCTGGCGCCGCATATCGCAGAGGAGCTGTGGAGCCGAATGGGCGGCGCGGAGTCGATCACTTACTCGACATGGCCGCAATTCGACGAGGCTTGGACCGTCGATCAGGAGGTCGAGATTGTCGTCCAGGTGAACGGCAAAATCGTCGAGCGGATCGCGATCGCGGCCGGACTCGACGAGGCGGAGATGGAGCGGATCGCCAAGGAACAGCCTAAGGTGCAGGAGGCGATCGGCGGCAAGACGATCCGCAAGGTGATCGCCGTCAAGGGCAAGCTGGTCAACATCGTAGCGCCGAACTAATGGATCAAAAACGAGACGCCGACCTTCTCGACGTCCTCGTAAAACTTGGCGTGCGTCGTCCGAATCAGCCGGTTGAAGGTGCCGTCCAGCTCGTGGTTGAGCAGCCGGATCGCTTCGGCGGTGATGCCGCCGGGCACTGACACTCTGGATTGCAGCAGCTCCGGACTGAGGCCGCCTTCGGTGAGCAGCTTGCCGGTGCCGAGCAGCATCTGGCTGGCGAGCGCTGTCGCGTCGTCCGGGTCGATACCAGTCTCCTGGACGGCCGCTTCGACGAAGCGCTGCAGCAGACAGGCAAAAAAAGCCGGACCGCAGCTCGATATATCCGACACGACGCGCGTATACTTCTCTTCAATGCAGAGCGGCTCGCTAATATGCGAGAGCAGGCCTTCCAGACGGTCCCGGTCCTCGGGGCCGAACCGGCTGCCATAAATGCAAAGGGAAGCGCCGCTACACACATAATTCGTTATACTCGGGATGACCTTGGCTACCTTGCAAGGCAACCATTCCTCCAACTGGGCCAGAAGCACTGGACTCGTGATCGATACGATCATCGTTTCCGGCTGCACGCTGGCCTTTATGTCGTCGATGACATGCTTGAAATCGAGCGGTTTGATGCACAAAAAGACGAGGTCGCTGCCACGCGCCGCCTCCGCGTTGGAAGGAACGACGCAGAGCCCCGGATAGGAAGCCGCCAGCCGTTCGGTTTTGGAGAGGGTGCGGCTGCTCGCCGTAATTTGCCCGGGATTCATCGCGCCCGAGCGGATGAACGATTCGATTAACAAGCTTCCCATGCTTCCTGTGCCGATAAATCCGACTTTCATCTTAGAATCCCTCCTTGCGTTCGTGACGTGAGCATGCGCATCGGGACAAGGTTTGGAGCGCATGACAGTTTTATTAACCATATGCGCAGTGGCTCGACCGACATGACAAGTTTCGCCGAGGAAAGGAGAATGAAATGATGAAATCGCTCCATAAGAAGGAAAAACAAATCGCTGTGCTGCTGTTGGCTGCCGGTGCGCTCCTGCTGATCCTGGCGCTGACCGCGCCTCAGGAGGACGATTCGCCAGTGTGGCTCAAGCTGGATAACGGGCTGCCCGCAACCTCGCTCGCCCCGACAACCGCCGACACGTCGGCCGTCACTCCGTCAGTCGTCGACCCTTCAGCTGTCGGGTCGTCTGGCGGGGAGAGGTCTATCGAGTCGTCGGCTTCGACCAATCCGCAGCCGACGCAGCCCTCGGACACAGTCCAATCTGCCGGGTCCGTTGACCCGTCGGAACCGGCGGGCGTATCCGACACTATGCAAGGGCAAGGGACTGTCGAACCCGCCGGGCAGCCCGCCGCCGGAACGACAGAGCCGCCCGCTACTCCTGATAGCGCTGCGGCCTCAGGGCTGATCGACATCAACCGCGCATCGGCGGAGCAACTCGACAGCTTGCCTGGCATCGGACCGGCCAAGGCGCAAGCGATCATCGCCGACCGCGAGCAGCACGGTATCTTCCGCTCGGTCGACGAGCTGACGCGGGTGAGAGGGATCGGCGATAAGATGCTCGAGAAGCTCAGACCTTACGCAACGGCGCTGCCTTGAGCGCGGTCAAGCGTCGTCTGCCTCTTACGACAAAGGTCGGGATTGTCGATTATCCGGGAATATGCGACAATAGAAATTGAAAGGAAGCGGTGTCTTTACACAGGGAGCTGCTATTCTTGGCCTGTACTTTATATAATCCGCCGTAACGGCAAGGAGGAACAAGGAATGAGCGAAGAGCGCAAATTCACATTGGATACACTATCGGTGCATGGAGGCCAGGAGATCGATCCGACGACGATGTCCCGCGCCGTGCCGATCTACCAGACGACCTCGTACGGCTTCCGCGATACGGAGCATGCAGCGAATCTGTTCGGCCTGAAGGAATTCGGCAACATCTACACCCGGATCATGAACCCGACAACGGATGTGCTTGAGAAAAGAGTCGCCGAGCTGGAGGGCGGCGCTGCCGCGCTCGCGGTTGCATCGGGACAAGCTGCGATTACATATTCTATCCTGAACATCGCTGGCGCAGGCGATGAGATCGTCTCGGCGTCGAGCCTCTATGGCGGGACCTATAATCTGTTTGCCGTGACACTGCCGAAGCTTGGCATCAACGTCAAGTTCGTCGATCCGTCCGACCCGGAGAACTTCCGCGGCGCCATCACCGACAAGACCAAAGCTGTATTCGCCGAGACGATCGGCAATCCGAAGGGCGATATTATCGACCTCGAGGCCGTCGCGGCGATCGCACATGAGAACGGCGTGCCGCTGATCGTCGACAATACGTTCCCGAGCCCGTATCTGTGCCGTCCGATCGAGCATGGCGCAGACATCGTGGTGCATTCGGCGACCAAGTTCATCGGCGGCCACGGCACCTCGATCGGCGGCATCATCGTCGACGGCGGCAAGTTCGACTGGGCAGCCAGCGGCAAATACCCTGGTCTGACCGAGCCAGACCCGAGCTACAACGGCGTTGTCTACACCCAGGCCGTCGGCCCCATCGCTTATATCATCAAAGCACGCGTACAATTGCTGCGCGATATGGGCGCGGCGCTGTCGCCATTTAACGCCTTCCTGCTGCTGCAAGGTCTGGAGACGCTGCATCTGCGGATGGAGCGCCATAGCTCCAATGCGCTGGCTGTCGCGCAATTCCTCGAAGGCCATGATGCGATAGAGTGGGTCAGCTACGCGGGCTTGCCAAGCCACGATTCTTACGAGCGGGCGCAGAAGTATCTGCCGGAAGGTCAGGGAGCGATCCTCACCTTTGGCGTCAAAGGCGGTCTGGAGGCGGGCAAAAAGCTGATCGGCGCCGTTCAGCTGTTCTCTCATCTGGCTAACGTCGGCGACTCCAAGTCGCTGATCATCCATCCGGCCAGCACGACGCATCAACAGCTGGATGAGGCAGCGCAAGTATCGGCAGGCGTATCGCCGGGCATGATCCGTCTCTCGATCGGCACCGAAGGGATCGAGGATATCCTGCATGATCTGGATCAAGCGCTCCGCGTTAGCCAATCCTAAGTAAAGCAGGGGCAGCGCGAGCGTCAGCAAGAGAAAGGAAGGCCGTAACATGTCAACACAAGACGCTTTGCGCAAGGATTGGGACACGTATTTTATGGATATCGCGTATATGGTCGCTACACGCTCGCGGTGTCCGCGCCGTCACGTCGGCGCCGTGCTCGTCCAGGGCAAAAAGCTGCTCGGCACCGCCTACAACGGCGCGCCGATGGGCGTACCGGACTGCTCCGAGGACGGCTGCATGATCGTCGAGGAGCTGGAGATGAAGCTGGTGGACGGACGAGAGGAGATGGTGCGCAAGCAGCGCTGCATCCGCACGATCCACGCCGAGCAGAACCTGCTGCTGTTCACCGACCGCATCGACCGCGAGGGCTCGACGGTCTATGTGACCGACCAGCCCTGCTGGACGTGCGCCAACATGCTCGCTAACAGCGGCATCCGCGAGATCGTCTACCATCGCGCCTATCCAAAGGACAGTGAGAAGGTGCTGCGCCTCATGGAGCTCAAGGGACTTGTATTCCGCTGTCTGAGCAGCTACGAGCCGCCGGAGCAGACCGTAATGCCAGTCATCTCCTGAGGACGCGATCCTCGCCGACTGCGATAGCATGGCGTTCATGTAAGAGGAAGAACCTCTTTTCGTATTTCGATACGGGAAGGGGTTCTTTTTATTTTGTTGAGGGGAGGCAACTAACATGGCGCAACGACCGCTCATATGGGTGACGATCGCCTGGGTGGCGGGCAGCTCGGCGGCAGCAGCGCTGCCCCGGGAGGGTGTCTGGCTCGGGATGGCAGCCGCACTGGCGGCGCTCGTGGCGCTGACGCTGCTGCGCATCCTGCCGAGGCGGGTCGCGGTTGTCTGTCTGATCGCCTGCGGGCTCGCCGCCGGCTCGCGAGAGTGGGCAGACGCCCGCAATACGACAGGGCTCCCAGAACTGCTGGCTGTGGCAGAGGCGGATGCGCTGGCGAGCTACCCGGTCGAGGCGGAAGGGGTGATCATCCATCCTGTCCAGGTTGATGGCGACCGGGCGCAGCTGCGGCTCGAGACGATCTGGCTGCGACTGGCGGATGCGCAGGAGCCGTTGGCGCTGCAAGAGCGGCTGCAGGTGAGGATCAAGCTGGCAGAGGAGGCGGAGCAGCAGTTGGTCGGAGCGTGGCGGCGCGGCGATCGGCTACGGTTATACGGCGAGCTGAAGCTGCCTGATCAGGCCAGCAACTTCGGCGGCTTCGATTATCGTCGGTATTTGTTTAGTCAACGCATCCACTGGCTGCTGCAGGTGGACGGGGCAGCGGCAATCGAGCAGTCGGCCGGCGCGACCTGGAGCAAGAGCGGCTGGATGGGCAAGGTCGACAGCGTAAGGGCTAATCTGGGTGCGCGGATGGCTGCGCTGTACCCGGAGCAGCAGGGTGGTTATATGAAGGGACTTGTGCTCGGCATGAGCGACGATCTCGATGCCGAGCGATTCCAGCAGTTTTCCGAGCTTGGATTGACGCATATTTTGGCGATCTCGGGTCTTCATGTCGCTGTATTTCTCTATTGTCTGCATATGGGGCTGAAGCTTCTCCGCGTGCCGCGCGAGACCTCGCTGCTGCTGCTCATCGCAGCGGTGCCGTTCTACGTCCTGCTGTCAGGGGCTTCGCCCTCGGTCGTCCGCGCCGGCATGATGTCGATGATCGGTCTGCTGGCGGCCCGGTTGGGGATGCTGAAGGACGGGCTCCACCTGCTATGCGCAGCGGCGCTGCTCATGCTGATGATCGAGCCGTACATGCTGGGCAACGTCAGCTTCCAGATGTCGGTCATCGTCACCGCCGGGCTGATCGTCGGCGTCGGGCCGCTGCGGCGCGCCCTGCCGCAGTGGCAGCGCGGCAAGGGCGTGGTCGATCTAGTCGCTGTGTCGGTTGCGGCGCAGCTGGCTTCGTTTCCGCTGACGATCTATTACTTCAATCAATTCAACCTGATCTCGCTGCCAGCCAACATCCTGCTCGTCCCGTTCATCAGCTCGATCGTCATGCCGATCGGCGCGGTATCGCTGGCGCTCACCGCCGTATGGCAGCCCGCTGCCCAGCTCACCGCCGACATCGCCCGGCTGGGCAATGATCTGACCTTCGCGATCACCGATCTGCTGAACCAGCCCGATGCGCTCCGCTCGATCTGGCCGACGCCATCCCTCTGGTGGGTGCTGCTCTGGTACGCGGCCTTGCTGGCAGGCTACCGTCTGCTGCCGGCCTGGCGATCCGGCGAGCCTGTGACAAGCGGGCCGCGTCCGCGAGACGCAGAGCAGAGCGGGGCAGCGAGCTCGCTGCCCGGGCTCTCGGCTAGGGCAGCGCGCGGGCCGGGCGATGATGCAGCTGTCCCGCAAGGCTCGCCCGCGCTGGCGGATATAGCGGCAGTCGACGCCCCTACTGCTCCGCTCGATGTGTTTGCGCAGGGGCGAGCGTCAGTCGATCAGCCGTCCGCGTCGCTTTCCGCGCCTATCACACCGCTCACTCCTGGCATTGCGGCC
The DNA here is from genome assembly GCF_003851045.1 of Paenibacillus sp. 598K. Classification (GTDB taxonomy): domain Bacteria; phylum Bacillota; class Bacilli; order Paenibacillales; family Paenibacillaceae; genus Paenibacillus_D. The sequence goes on from NZ_BFBX01000027.1 coordinate 29,299, forward strand.
TCGCTGCTTCGACAATGGGGCGAGCGGTTGCTCCGTCATCGGCTATCGCTGCTGCGTCTAGGCCTGCTGACGGGGGTCGTCCTCCTGCTAGGCTACGCTTATGACCCGGATCGCTTCGACCGGGCGGCCTATATCGAGATGATCGATGTCGGGCAAGGCGACGCGATCCTCATCCGCACGCCGCAAGGCCGTCATATCCTGAGCGATGGCGGCGGCACGGTGCGCTTCAGCAAGCCGGGCGAGGCATGGAGAGAGCGGAGCGATCCGTACGAGGTCGGCCGCAAGCTGCTCGTGCCGCTCTTGATGAAGCGCGGCGTCCAGGAGATCGATCTGCTCATCGTCAGCCATCTGGACACCGACCATATCGGCGGACTGGCCGCTGTGCTCGAGACGATCCCGGTGCGACGCCTCCTCTGGAACGGCAGCGTCAAGGATGCTCCCGAGGCGAGCCGACTGTTCGCGCTGGCGGCCGAGCGGGAAATCGAGCTGTATCCGGCTTGCGCGCCGCAGCGCTGGCAGCCCGAGCCGGATGTCAAGCTCGAGGTGCTGTGGCCGCCATCAGCCGGTTCGTTGGGCTGCGGCGGCACGGCAACGCAACTGCCGCATGTCGAGCAGCAAAACGACTACAGTGTCGTCGCGCATCTCGAGCTGTACGGCTACAGCCTGCTGCTGTCGGGCGATCTCGGCGCAACGGGCGAGCGTCTGCTGCTGGAGCGTCTGTCCGATCGGGCAGAACCGCTGCGCGCCGATGCGCTGAAGGTCGGACATCATGGCAGCCGCACCTCGACGACAGAGGCGTGGCTGCGCTATTGGCAGCCGTCGACGGCGCTCATCCCGGTCGGCCGTTACAACTGGTACGGCCATCCGCATCCGCTCGTTATCGAGCGGCTCGCCCACTACGGAGTCCAGGTGCTCCGCACCGACCGCGATGGCGGCATCATGCTTCGCATCACCAGGCAATCGACCCTGCTTGCGACGCGACGAACCCCTTAAAGGCAGAACCTGCCGCAGTCTCTCAGGCTATACGAGGCTGCGGTTTTCTGTTATTCTTATGAGGGGAAAACCGGACATCGGCATCGTGCTCGTACCCAGGGAAAGGGACGGGCCGTTTATTTTTTTAACTTGTTTGCGGTTCCGGTCGTTTATTTATAAAAAAAGTATTTTGAATTGCAACATTTATTACAGCCTTTCCGTCTGAAAGGTTGATAGAGAGGGGGATCCTTCGTGGTAGAGCCTGGCCTCATCAGAGCCGCTCAATCGGGCGATCGCGACGCTCTTATAACTCTATTGCGCGAGATTGAAACCCACGTATATCGAACCGCCTACTATATCGTCGGCAATGAGCAGGATGCGATGGATGCGGCGCAGGAAGCGCTCATCCGGATTTATACGAAGATTCATTCCTACGAAGAGAAAGCACAGTTCAAAACCTGGGTCCAACGCATCGTAACGAACATCTGCATCGACAAGTTCCGGCGCGCCAAGCCAACGGTGTCGATCGATGAACATGAGATGGTATTCCGTGAAAAGCAAAACGTCGAGGAGGAGGTGCTGGCAGCCTACGCCGCTCAGGACATCCGCGAGGCCATCGACAAGCTGCCGGAGCATCATCGCGCGGTCGTTGTTTTGCGCTACATGCAGGATTTCTCGTACAACGAAATAGCTGACTCCCTGGACCTGCCGCTCAATACGGTCAAATCGTATTTGTTCCGGGCCAGGCAGCAGCTGCAGACATTACTCCACGATTATGAGAAAGGGGGTGTCCGAGGATGACTTGTCAAGAGGTGATGGACTATATGCAGAGACAACTGGACGGGGATCTCGATGATCGGGAGACCGACATCTTGAACAAGCATACGGGGCATTGCCCGGAATGCGCTGCGATGCTGGAGCGACTGCAGCGTCTGTCCGACGAGCTGGACAGTCTCCCAAAAGTAACTCCGCCCTTCAGCCTGGTCGATGCGATCTTGCCGCAGCTCGATGAGCTGGATCGGGGCGCAGCGCCGCATGCGGCCGCCATGGCCGCGCCGGAGGTGGCTGCTCGCCGTACGGCGCCGACGGAGCGGCGCAAGAGCTGGCTCGAGCGCTTGCCGCTCAAGACGCTGAGCGGCTTCGTCGCCGCCAGCATCGTCGCAGGCTTCTTTATCTTTAACTACACGGTGCCCGAACCGGTCAACGAGGCAGCCGAATCGATGGCCTTGCGCAGCATGACGGGCGGCTCCGAGGAGATGAATAGCGGCGGAGAGCTGCCGGGCGAAGAGGAAGGTGCGCCGGAGAGTGCGGGGGCGACAGAGCTGTTCGGCGTAGAGGTGAAGAGTCAGGAGGGCAAGGTAACGGAGCAGCCTGCCGAGGATGCGCCGGCCGTGCTGGAGGACAGCCCGGCTCAACCGCCGCTCGAGAGTCCGAGCGAGCCAAGCGAGCCGGTCGACGAGCCGACGGCGAAGCAGCCGAACGCCCCGACGGTCATGTCCAACGCCGATCAGCCGCCGTCCACGCGCAGCGAGACGACGGAGCGAAGCAATCAGAAGAACTTCGACGCCAATGCCGATTCGGGTGGCGCTAATGAAGCGACGCCTTCGGCAGGCACGATGCAGGCGCCGCAGGATGAAGCGGCCACAGGCTTCAGAGCCGATCCTGACGCAAGATCGATGGCTGGCCCGCTGATGGACCAGGTGCCGTCCGAGGCGTTGCAGGAGGCACTGCCGAGCGCTGCGGACGTGGCGCGCTCCTATGCCAATGCGGATGCGATCGCTTCGCCGGACGGTCAGCTCAAGGTGACGGTCGATCAGCATGTGCTGCAGGTGTATGGCAGCGACGGCAATCTGGTGTTCGAGAGCCGCAAGCAGCCGGGCAGCAGCATCCGCAATCCGGTCTGGTCGGCCGATAGCCTGACATTGACGTATGAGCTGTATCCCGCGCCAAGCGAGGAGAGCGGCAATGCGCAGAGCAATGGCGACGTCGGCGTAGAGCGCTACGTCGTGCAGCTCAAGGACGGGACAGAGTCCAGACAGTAAATGAACCCGGCAAGCACACTTTCGGGCGACTGGCGTATACTGAACGTATAGAGCGGTGAACGAAAGCGCCTTGACACGTATGACCATCCGGGAGGAGGAACCATGGCCCTGCCTCCGGCTGTTTATATAGATGCTCAGGGACAGAGGGATGATGCCAGCAGCGGCTTCATCCCTTTGTTGCGCCTGCGAGGGGCAGTGAAAAGGAGAGGGTAACCGATGGATCTGAAGACGGCTACGCAAGAGATCAAGAGCGGCCAGGCCAAGCCCGTCTATGTGCTCTATGGCCGGGACCGGTTCCGGATGCAAGGCTTCGTCGATTATATGATCGCTTCGCTATTGAGCGAGGAGGAGCGCAGCCTCGGCGTCGTCAAGATGGATACGGCGGAGACGCCGATCGAGGAGGTTGTGCTGGAGGCCGAGACGCTGCCGTTCTTTGCATCGCGCAAGCTGCTGATCGTCCGCGATCAGTCGTTGCTCGCCGCTGGCAAGGAGGGCAAAGTGTCGCATCGTCCGGAGGAGCTGCTCCGCTATCTGAAGGAGCCGCTCGAGACGAGCACGATCGTCTTCGTCGTCCAGGCGGACAAGCTCGATGAGCGCCGCAAGCTAGTCAAGCAACTGAAGGGACAGGACGCGCTGCTGCACTTCGAGGAGCTGGAGGGCAAGGATCTGTACCGTTGGATCGGCAAGCGAGCCAAGGATCAGAACCGGACGATCACGGAGGATGCAGCCGAACTGCTGGTGCTGCGCGCCGGGTCCAATCTGCATCGGGTCGCTCAGGAGATAGACAAGCTCTGTCTCTATGCCGGAGACGGGGGGACGATCGCCAAGCCGGATGTCGAGCTGCTGACCGCCGCCTCTACGGAGGAGGATGTGTTCGCGCTCGTCGATGCGATCGCGACGCTGCAGAGCGGCCGGGCGCTCGCGCTGTACCGCGAGCTGCTGCTGCGACGCGAGGAGCCGATCAAGATCGCGGCGCTGCTGGCCAGACAGTTCCGCATCTTTTTGCAGATCAAGGAGCTGAGCGCGCAACGCTTCTCGCCGCAGCAGATGGCGGGACAGCTCGGATTGCATCCCTATGTGGTCAAGCTGTCGCTTGACAAGGCCGGACGGTTCGACGTGCGGACGCTGGGCAGACTGCTCAGCGAGCTGGCCGATCTGGATTATCGGATGAAGACCGGTCAGATCGACAAGGTGCTCGGTCTGGAGCTATTCCTGATCTCGCTGAGCGGCCGTCGGCCAGCCTGAGGGCTTCGAACCGCTGAGGGCGCTATATAACTATCGGCGCACAAAAAAATCCTGCTCGTCCTCATCTGAGGGCGGAGCAGGATTTTGTCGTTATTGTCCCATGCCTTAAGCCTGAGCGGAAAGGGCGTTAACCTTTTTCGCCAGACGGGATTTTTTGCGAGCAGCAGCGTTTTTATGGATCAGGCCTTTCGTTACGGCTTTGTCCAGCTTCTTCGTAGCTGCGACCAGAGCGGCAGCTGCAGTAGCAGCATCGTTGCTGGCGATCGCTTGATCGGCGTTTTTCACTGCGGAACGAAGGGCAGATTTCTGCGAAGCGTTCAGCGCGCGACGTTTTTCGTTCGTGTTAACGCGTTTGATAGCGGATTTGATATTTGGCATAGCTTTCACCTCCTGGCAAAAAAACAACTGTAAATCAGGTACACAACTTAAAATATATTATCACGCCCATCCCCAAAAATCAATAGCGGCTTGGTTATTCTGCATAAACGACCCAGACTCGCGCCACACTAAGGCTAGCTGTTTACAAAAAGGGTGGAGGAGTGGGAAGCAATGACCAAACCGTTGGATCTGCAACAGTTCATGGTGCGTACGGACCTGGCGCTGGAGGCCAAGGAGCTGGCCGAGTCGGGAGGCGGCCAGGTGCCGGGGGTGATGAGCGAGACGATAGAGGAGGAAGGCGTCGTCATCACGCGAATGACGGTAGAAACCGAGCAAGGCGCACAAGCGATCGGCAAGCTGAAGGGACGTTACGTTACGCTCGAGGCGCCGGGGCTGCGGGGACTTGATACCGGGTTGCAAGACCATGTGGCGACCATCTTCGCCCGGGAGTTCGAGGCGTTGCTGCAACGGCTCGGCGTCCGCACTGATGCGAAAGTGCTGATCGTCGGCCTCGGCAACTGGAATGTAACCCCCGACTCCCTTGGACCGCTTGTCGTCGAGAATGTGATGATCACCCGTCATTTCTTCGAGCTGATGCCGGATGACGTGGCGCCGGGCTATCGTTCGGTCAGCGCGGTCTCGCCAGGCGTGATGGGCACGACAGGCATCGAGTCGAGCGATATCGTACTTGGCATCGTACAGGGAACCAAGCCAGAGCTGATCATCGCCATCGACGCCCTCGCCTCCAAGTCGATGGAGCGGGTCAATACGACGATTCAGATCGCCGATACGGGCATCCATCCCGGCTCGGGCATCGGCAACAAACGGCGCGGCTTGACTGAGGAGATCCTTGGCGTGCCCGTCATCGCGATCGGCATCCCTACCGTCGTCTATGCCTCGACGATCGTCAACAATACGATCGAGATGATGCAACGGCATTTCGAGACGCACACCGATCAGACGGGGCAGATCCTCGGTCTCCTGCCGTCGATGCAGGAGCAGGAGCGGCTGATGCTCGTCAAGGAGGTGCTCGAGCCGATGGGCAAGGACATGCTCGTCACGCCCAAGGAGGTCGACCAGTTCATCGAGGATATCGCCAACATCCTCGCCAGCGGGCTGAATGCGGCGCTGCACGATGCCGTCGATACGCATAATGTCGGCGCGTATACGCATTAGCCCACTCTAGCTTGATGAGTGACAGTGTGAAGATTGCGATGCTCTCACATCCTTTCGGGATGCGAGGGCATTTTTGGTTTCGGGCGTCCCCAATCTAGCAGAAGATTGTCTATTCTCGTTCTATCACTACTTACTCTCTCATATATTTGGTAGCAGACTACACGCAGCCTACCGATGCGTAAGGAGAAAGTAGGGAGGAAAAACATGAGAAAGCCCGTTGCCCGGTTCGATGGCAGCAGACGCAGCGAACGACTCCGTCAGTGGCTCGTTACCGGCCGCACCTTTGCAATCCTGTCCCTGTGCTCGATGGTGTTTTTTGTGCTGCTCGGTCTTGGCGGCATCGTGCAGCGCCATACTGCCAACTCCCCTGTCAGCTCGATGAAAGGCTTCGCGGCCGCCGTATCCAGCTCTTTGTTCGCCGAGATGATCAGCATGGAGCTGCCGTCCTTTGAGAGCAGCCGGCCGCCGGGCACGATTAACGGAATCCAGACAGCGGCGTTCCTGATGCGCCTGCTGACCGATATCAATCCGCAAGATCCGCGCTCCCTGATCGCCGGCGAGCTGCCGGGGATGAGCAACGATCAGGCGTTCCTGCTCCGGGGCGGCTCGGCGGACGGCGTAGCGCCCAAGGACCAGACGCCGATCCCTGTCGATCCGGCGGAGATCCCGGAGCCCGGCGAGACGGTCGAGGAGCCGCCAGCTACGCCGCCGGATACCTCGGAGACATCGCCGAAGCCGCCGCAGGCCCAAGACAAGCCCAAGCGCAATACCGTGCTGATCTATCATACGCATAATCGCGAATCGTGGTATCCCGAGCTGCCGGAGGGCACCAAGGACCCGAGCTCGGCCGAGGTGAATATTACGCATGTCGGCAAGCGTCTCGGGGAACGGCTCGAGGAGCTGGGCATCGGGGCGACGGTATCGAAGCAGGATTACGCGACGACGATTCCCGGGTACCGCTGGGAGCTGCTGTACAAATATTCGATGAAGACGATCCAGGATGCCATGGCGACGAATAGCGACATTACCTATTTGTTCGACCTGCATCGCGACTCCAATCGGCGCAAGCATACGACGGCGACGATTCGCGGCGAGACGTATGCCCAGGTATTTTTTATCATCGGTCATGGCAATCCTGAATGGAAGAAGAACGAAGCGTTCGCTACCCGCATCCACGAGGCGCTGGAGGCGGAGTATCCGGGCATCTCGCGCGGCATCTGGGGCAAGTCGTCCGCCAACGGCAACGGCGAATACAATCAGTCGCTCTCGCCCACCAGCGCGCTCATCGAGATCGGCGGCGTGGACAATACATTGGAAGAGTCGTACCGGACGGTAGAGGCGCTGTCCAAGGTAATCGCGGATATCATCTGGGAGGCCGAGCGCGTGGACGGCAAGCCGACGCAGTCGGCATCCTGAGCAAAGAGGAGCGTGGGTGAGATGAAGAAAAAAGATGCCATGAAATGGGCTGTGCTGGGCGGCGTCACCGTATTCCTGATCCTGTACGGCATCGAGGTCGCGACTAGCGGCATCGGCACCGTCTACGGTCCGATCGACGGGGCGCGCCAGCCGGCGCAGATCTCGGAGAGCTGGCCTGCAGCATCGTCCAACGACCGGGCCGCCGAGCAGACGCCTCGGTACGAGCAAGCGCCCCAGTATGAGCAGACGCCTCGGTATGAGCAGGCGCCGCGATACGAGCAAGCACCGCAGTACGAGCAGGAGCGGGTTCGCGTCCCGGCCGCCGCCGCATCGGTGCCGGAGCGCAGCGCGGTCGGCGGCGCCGTCATCGGCTCCCCCGATTATCGCCCGCTGCCGCCGCAGTTAAGCTTCGGCGAAGGACGGGAGCCCTCGGTCAATCGCGTCGCCGAGCAGACAGCCGGACTGCTGCAATCGCTCTCCAACAACGGCATCCGCATGGTCGTATCGATGTTCGACTCGCTCACGAAGTAAGTATGCGTTGATGGCTGGCCCGCCAACTGATATAATAACAGGATGATTTGCATTATGGACTCGCGTGGGGGTTAGGCATGACTGACGTTCGGAACCGACAAAAGATGATTCGCAACTTTTCTATAATTGCCCATATCGATCACGGTAAGTCGACGCTGGCGGACCGTATCCTGGAATATACCGGCGCCTTGACTTCTCGTGAGATGCAGGACCAGGTGCTCGACAAGATGGACCTGGAGCGCGAGCGGGGCATTACGATCAAGCTGCAAGCCGTCAGGCTGAGCTACAAAGCCGACGACGGGCAAACGTATTTGCTCAACCTGATCGACACGCCTGGGCATGTCGACTTTACCTATGAAGTGTCGCGGTCGCTGGCGGCGTGCGAAGGCGCGCTGCTCGTCGTCGATGCGGCGCAAGGCATCGAAGCGCAGACGCTCGCCAACGTCTATCTGGCGCTCGACAACAACCTGGAGATTATCCCGGTCATTAACAAAATCGATCTGCCGAGCGCCGAGCCGGAGCGGGTGAAGCAGGAGATCGAGGATGTGATCGGCCTCGATGCCAGCGAGGCGGTGCACGCCTCCGCGAAGGCCGGGATCGGCATCAAGGAAATCCTCGAGCAGGTCGTCACCAAGATGCCGCCGCCCGAGGGCGATCCGGATAACCCGCTGAAGGCGCTTATCTTCGATTCGCACTACGATGCCTACAAGGGCGTCATCGTCTATGTCCGGGTCGTCGACGGCAGCATCAAGCCCGGCATGCAGATCCGCTTCATGGCGACAGGGGCCGAGTTCGAGGTGCTCGAGGTCGGCGCCTTCATGCCGCGCATGACGGCGGTCCAGGAGCTGGCTGTCGGCGACGTCGGCTTCGTCATCGCCGGCATCAAGAATGTCAAGGATACGCGCGTCGGCGATACGATCACCGAGGCGAAGCGGCGGGCGCCAGAGCCGTTGCCCGGCTACCGCCGGATCAACCCGATGGTGTTCTGCGGACTGTATCCGATCGAGACGCAGGATTACAACGATCTGCGCGAGGCGCTCGAGAAGCTGGAGCTTAACGATGCTTCCTTGCGATATGAGGCAGAGTCCTCGACAGCGCTCGGCTTTGGCTTCCGGTGCGGCTTCCTCGGTCTGCTGCATATGGAGATCATCCAGGAGCGGATCGAGCGCGAGTTCAACATCCCGCTCATTACGACTGCGCCGAGCGTGGTCTACAAGGTCACACTGACCAACGGCGAGTCGCTCGACATCGACAACCCGTCCAATCTGCCGGAGGTCGGCAAGATCGAATATATCGAAGAGCCTTATGTTAAGGCGGCGATTATCGTACCCAATGATTATGTCGGGGCGATTATGGATCTTTGCCAGAACAAACGCGGCGAGTTCATCAACATGGAATATTTGGACGCCAACCGCGTTACCATTACGTACGATATTCCGCTCTCGGAGATCGTCTACGACTTCTTCGATCAGTTGAAATCGAGCACGAAGGGGTATGCGTCGTTCGACTACGAGCTGTCCGGGTATCGCCGCTCCAATCTGGTGAAGATGGACATCATGCTCAACAACGAACAGGTCGACGCGCTCTCCATCATCGTCCATCGGGATCGCGCGTACAACCGCGGCCGGATCATCTGCGAGAAGATGAAGGAGCTGATCCCGCGCCAGATGTTCGAGGTGCCGATCCAGGCATCGATCGGTCAGAAGATCATCGCGCGCGAGACCGTCAAGGCAATGCGCAAAAACGTCCTCGCCAAATGTTACGGCGGCGACATCAGCCGGAAGCGCAAGCTGCTCGAGAAACAGAAGGAAGGCAAAAAGCGGATGAAGCAGGTCGGCAGCGTCGAGGTGCCGCAGGAGGCGTTCATGGCCGTTCTGAAGATCGACGACTAGATCAGGGATTCATCTGCATTTCATGCGAGAAGGGAGAGCGACGGCTCTCCCTCCTTCTCGTGAGCAAGGGATGGAGGTTCAGCGATGATTCAACAACATGCGCCCAGAGGCGTCTACATTCATATCCCGTTTTGCACCAACAAGTGCCATTACTGCGACTTCAATTCCTTTGTCCTGAAAGGCCAGCCGGTGGACGATTATTTGGATGCGCTCGAGCGCGAGATGGCGGCCACCAGTCTGCTGCTGCCGCCGGAGCGGATCGATACGGTATTCGTCGGGGGCGGCACGCCGACGGTGCTGACGCCCGAGCAGATGACGCGTTTTCTGGCCTCGGTGCATCGGCATTTCCCGCTTGCTGAAGGCGCCGAGTTCAGCGTGGAGGCCAACCCTGGCACGACGGACCCGGACAAGCTGCGGGCGATGCGGGAGGGCGGCGTGAACCGGATCAGCTTTGGCGTACAGTCATTTGACAACGCGCTGCTCGAGCGGATCGGCCGCATCCATGATGTCGACGATGTGTACCGCAGCATCGACAATGCGCGTGCTGCCGGCTTCGACAATCTGTCGATCGATCTGATGTTTGGCCTGCCGGGGCAGACGGTGGCGACGCTCCAGGACAGCGTAGCGCGCGCGTTGGCGCTTGACTTGCCCCATTATTCGCTCTACGGGCTGAAGGTCGAGGAGAATACACTGTTCCACCGGATGTACGAGCGCAACGAGCTGCCGTTGCCAGAGGAGGAAGAGGAACTGGAGATGTACCTCTATATTATAGACCAGCTCAAGGCAGCAGGCAGAAGTCAGTACGAGATCAGCAATTTCGCCAAGCCGGGCTTCGAAAGTCGGCACAATACGATTTATTGGCGCAACGAGCCTTATTATGGACTGGGAGCAGGTGCGCATGGCTATGCCCGCCGCCATCGGCATGTTAATATCAAGGGCGTGCAGCCGTATATCGACGCTACGCTTCGCGGGCTGCCGCGACTCGAGAGCAGCGACGTCTCGGAGACGGAGGCGATGGAGGACTTCATGATGGTCGGCTTGCGGCTGCTCGAGGGCGTCAGCAACGCAGCCTTCGCCCGTCAGTTCCCCGGCCGCACAATCGATGGCCAATTCGGCGATATCCTGATGAGACTGCGGGATGATGGTCTGCTGGAGCTGTCGGGCGATCGCTATCGTCTGACGGAGCAAGGGGTGCTGCTCGGCAACGAGGTGTTCGGCGCCTTCATCACCGTTCACGAGGATTAACCCCGGGCGAGTCCGCCGTTTACAAAAAACAGGGTTGAGTATTCATTCCTATTGTTGTATATTTATTCGTATTCGAAAGACGACACGACCGCGGGGCCGGGGTTCGCAAGATGACGGAGGGTGCTTCATGACGACGACATGCCGCAAAGCGACGTTGGAAGACGTCGATTCATTATATGAGCTGATCAAGGGATACGCCGAGAAGGGAATCATGCTGCCGCGCTCCCGCGAGGTGCTGGCCCGCCAGATCGATTCCTTCGTAGTCGCCGAGATCGACGGCGAGATCGTCGGCTGCGGCTCGCTCTGCCAGCTTGGCGCCGAGTTGGTGGAGATTCGTTCGCTTGGCATCTCGGAGGGGCACAAGGGCCAGGGCATCGGCAGCAAGCTGGTCAGCTACCTCGAAGGCGAGGCAAGAGAGCAGTCGTTGCCGAAGATTATGGCGCTCACCTACGAGGTCAACTTTTTTCGCAAGAACGGCTATGACGTGGTCGACAAGGACATTTTCCCGGAGAAGGTATGGACCGATTGCGTCAATTGCGCCAAGCAGCATTGCTGCGACGAGATTGCTGTCCTCAAAATGCTGAACTGACTTGACAATCGTCAAGTCGGTTTGGTATTTTTGTATTACAGATTAGCACTCGATGGATTGGAGTGCTAACGACAACCAAAGCAGCGCTTTGCAGCGGCTGCGGGAATCGATTGTGTCAGGAGGAGTTAGGATGTTGACGGAACGCCAACGGATGATTTTGAATGCAATTGTAGATGACTACATCCGCTCAGCCGAGCCTGTTGGTTCGCGGAGCATCTCCAAGCGCGGCGATGTCGCCTTCTCGCCTGCGACGATTCGCAACGAGATGGCGGATCTGGAGGATCTGGGTTTTCTGGAACAGCCGCACACTTCTGCAGGGCGAGTCCCCTCCACCAAGGGGTATCGCTACTACGTCGATCATCTGGTCAAGATCGGCGAGGTCAACGAGCAGGAGCTGGAGCGAATCCGGGTATTCCTGGCTGACAAAATGAATCTGATGGAGCAAGTCATCCAGCATGCTGCGATGATCCTCTCCAACCTGACCAATTACACATCGATTGTACTCGGCCCGGAGATCTTCACCAATTCGCTGAAGCACTTCCAGCTCATCCCGCTCAACGAGGATACAGCGGTGGCGATCGTCGTCACCAACACTGGCCACGTCGAGAACCGGACCATCTCGATCCCCAAGGGGATGGATATGTCCGAGATGGAGAAGGTGGTCCGCATCCTCAACGTCAAGCTCGCTGGCGTGCCGTTGACGCATCTGAGGTCGCGACTGTTCTCCGAAGTAGGCGCGGAGCTGGGCCGCTATGTGACGCACTGCGAGCAGCTGCTCCACGTGCTGGATGAAGCGCTGGCTCGCGACGAGGATCAGCGCGTCTATGTGAGCGGCACGACCAATATGCTGACACAACCGGAGTTCAAGGACGTCGACAAAGTGAAGTCGCTGCTCGATCTGTTCGACGAGACGCCGACGCTGATGAAGCTCGTCAGCTCGCTGCCCGACGGCATCCAGGTCAAGATCGGCACGGAGAACGGCCATCAGGCGATCAGCAACTGCAGTCTCATCACGGCGAGCTACTCGCTGGACGGCCATTCGCTAGGCACGATCGGCATCCTGGGACCGACCCGGATGGAGTATGGCAAGGTCATCAGCCTGCTGGACGCCCTGTCCAAGGATATGGTGTCTACCTTGTCGCGCTGGTACAAGTAATCGTCCCCGAGTTAATGAAGGATAATCAGGCTGCGGCCTGAATCAGGATAAGGAGGTGATTCATTCGTGAAGGCGAACGACCAACATACGCAATCAACGCATGACGAGCAAGTGGAACATAACGAAGCCGAGCAACAGACCGCTGCCCCAGCGGATGAGCATAACGAGCCGACCGCGGACATCCCGGTAGAGGAAGCCAAGCAAGCGGAAGGGATGGCTCCCGAGGAGGAGCAGAGCGCAGAGGACCCTCGTCTCGCTCAGCTGGAAAAGCAAGTGGAGGACGGTCAGCAGCGGTTGCTGCGCGCCCAGGCCGACTTTGACAACTATCGTCGGCGCACCGTCAAGGAAAAGGAAGAGCTGGCGAAGTATGCCTCGAGCAAGCTGATTAGCGAGCTGATCCCTGTCGTCGACAACTTCGAGCGCGCGATCGCGGCTGCCGAGAGCGGTGGGGATAAGGAGTCGCTGGCCAAAGGCGTCGACATGATCTTCCGCCAGCTGATGCAAGTGCTCGAGCAGGAAGGGCTGAAGGCGATGGAAGCTGTCGGCCAGCCGTTTAACCCCGAGTTCCATCAGGCGATCATGCAGGTGGAGTCCGAGGAGCATGACGAGGGCATCGTCGTCGAAGAGGTGCAAAAGGGTTACGTCATCAAAGAAAAAGTGCTGCGGCCGGCCATGGTCAAGGTTAGCGGCTAACAGGAACAATTAACCTGCTGTAATCATATAAGGAGGAATAGACAAATGAGTAAAGTAATCGGTATTGACTTGGGTACTACCAACTCCTGTGTTGCGGTCATGGAGGGCGGCGAGGCCGTCGTCATCCCGAACCCCGAAGGCAGCCGGACGACGCCTTCCGTCGTTGGCTTCAAGAAAGACGGCGAGCGGATCGTCGGCGAGCCGGCGAAACGTCAGGCGATTACGAACCCGGACCGCACGATCGCTTCGATCAAGCGTTACATGGGCACCAGCCATAAGGAATCGATCGACGGCAAGGAATACTCTCCGCAGGAGATCTCTGCGATCATCCTCCAGAAGCTGAAAGCTGACGCCGAGGCTTATCTCGGTCAAACGGTATCGCAGGCCGTCATCACCGTGCCGGCATACTTCAACGACAGCCAGCGCCAGGCAACCAAGGACGCCGGCAAGATCGCCGGTCTCGAAGTGCTTCGTATCGTCAACGAGCCGACAGCTGCGGCGTTGGCCTACGGTCTGGAAAAATCCGAAGACCAAACGATCCTCGTCTATGACTTGGGCGGCGGTACGTTTGACGTCTCGATCCTCGAGCTGGGCGACGGCTTCTTCGAAGTAAAAGCGACAAGCGGTGACAACAAGCTGGGCGGCGACGACTTCGACCAAGTGATCATCGATCATCTCGTCAGCGAATTCAAAAAAGAGCATGGCACTGACCTGTCCAAGGATAAAGCAGCAGTACAGCGTCTGAAGGATGCGGCCGAAAAAGCGAAAAAAGAGTTGTCCGGCGTTATGACGACCTCGATCTCGCTGCCATTCATTACGATGGTTGACGGCGTGCCTCAGCATTTGGAGATGTCGTTGACTCGCGCGAAATTCGAGGAGCTGTCCGCGGATCTGGTAGAGCGTACGCTCGGACCAACACGTCAGGCGCTGAGCGACTCCGGTCTGTCGACTAGCCAGATCGACAAGATCGTCCTGGTCGGTGGCTCGACGCGTATCCCTGCGGTGCAAGAGGCGATCAAAAAGCTGACTGGCAAAGAACCACACAAAGGTGTAAATCCGGATGAGGTCGTCGCCCTTGGCGCTGCTGTACAGGCGGGCGTCCTGACTGGCGATGTCAAGGATGTCGTCCTGCTCGACGTTACTCCGCTCTCCCTCGGTATCGAGACCGCTGGCGGCGTGTTCACAAAGATGATCGACCGCAACACGACGATCCCGACGAGCAAATCGCAAGTCTACTCGACCTATGCGGATAATCAGACGAGCGTAGAGATCCACGTCCTCCAGGGCGAGCGCTCGATGGCCAAGGACAACAAAACACTCGGCCGCTTCATGCTCGGCGACATCCCGGTTGCGCCGCGCGGCGTGCCGCAGATCGAAGTCACCTTCGACATCGACGCCAACGGCATCGTCAACGTATCGGCGCTCGATAAAGGCACGGGCAAAAGCCAGAAGATCACCATCACCTCCTCGAGCGGTCTGACCGACGAAGAGATCGATCGGATGATGAAGGACGCCGAGCTGAACGCCGAAGAGGATAAAAAACGTCGCGAGCTCGTCGAAGCGCGCAACACGGCTGACCAGCTCATCTACTCGGTGGAGAAGACGATCAAGGATCTCGGCGAAAAAGCGGATGCGGGTGAAGTCGCGAATGCGAACCAAGCGATCGAGCAACTGAAAAAGGCGCTCGAAGGCGAAGGCGAGCTCGAAGAGATCACCAAAGCGACCGAGGCGTTGCAGGAGATCGCCCAGCAGCTGTCCGTCAAGCTCTATGAGCAAGCGGCTCAGGCGCAACAGGCGCAGGGCGGCGAAGCTGACGGCGGCGCGGATGCCGGCAAAGGCAGAGAAAATGTCGTCGATGCCGATTACGAGGTCGTAAACGACGACAAGAAATAAGGATAAGTCGACAGCGCAAGGTCAAAGTCAGGCGTGGCCTGATTTTGACCTTCGCTTTGTGTATATGGGTGGCTTATAGAGCAGACAACGGGAGGTGACCATGTGGCGGAGAAACGGGACTATTATGAGGTGCTTGGCTTAGGCAAGGATGCGTCCGGGGATGATATTCGCAAGTCTTACCGCAAGCTGGCCCGGCAATATCACCCCGATGTGAACAAGGCCAGCGACGCCGAAGAGAAGTTCAAGGAAGTCAAGGAAGCGTATGATGTGCTCAGCGACGATCAAAAGCGGGCGACGTACGACCGTTATGGCCATGTGGATCCGAATCAGGGCTTTGGCGGAGGCGGCGGGGCTGACTTCAACGGCGGCTTTGGCGATATTTTCGATATGTTTTTTGGCGGCGGCGGCAGGCGCGATCCCAATGCGCCGCAGCGCGGCAACGATCTGCAATATACGATGACGATCGAATTCAAGGAAGCGGTGTTCGGCGTCGAGAAAAATATTACGATTCCGCGCACCGAAAATTGCGATACGTGCGACGGCTCCGGCGCCAAGCCGGGCACGCGGCCGGAGACGTGTACGATCTGTCGCGGCACAGGGCAGCAAGAGGTGGCCCAGAATACGCCGTTCGGACGGATCGTCAACCGACGCGCCTGTACGAACTGCAGCGGCACAGGAAAGGTCATCAAAGAACGCTGCACGACCTGCGGCGGCGCGGGCAAGGTGAAAAAGCAGCGCACGCTGCACGTGAAAATCCCTGCCGGCGTCGACGAGGGCGCCCAAATCCGGATGAGCGGCGAAGGCGAATCGGGCACTCGCGGCGGACCTCCAGGCGATCTCTATGTCGTGCTGCGCGTCAAGTCACATGATTTCTTCGAGCGTGACGGCGACGATATTTATTGCGAGGTGCCGCTCAGCTTTGCGCAGGCGGCGCTCGGCGACGAGATCGAGATTCCGACGCTGACCGAGAAGGTCAAGCTGAAGATCCCTGCCGGCACCCAGACCGGTACGTACTTCCGACTCAAGGGCAAAGGCGTGCCGAAGCTACGTGGCTATGGCCAGGGCGACCAGCATGTCAAGGTGACCGTCGTGACGCCGACTAAGCTGACGGATGAGCAGCGCGAGCTGCTGCGGCAGTTTGCCGGAGATGGCGGAGACGTGAAGATCTCTTCGGCGGACACGGAGCATCACGAAACGATTTTTGACCGGATGAAAAAGGCCTTCCGGGGCGAATAGCGGCAGGCCATGATTCTCTCGAGGCTTTCCCTAAGGTCGAAGGACCTTGCGGGAAAGCCTTCTTTTGTTTAAAATATAGGAATTTATAAGGCTTCGCTTAAAAAGGGGGATGCCGCGCATGAGATGGCATGAGTTAACGATCGGTACAACGGAGCAAGCGATCGAGATGATTACGAATTTTTTGCATGAGATGGACGCAGATGGCGTCTCCATCGAGGAATCGGGGACGCTGAACAAGCAGCGCGACACCTCGCTCGGACAATGGTACGAGCGGCCGCTCAACGATATACCTGAGGGACAAGCAGAGATCAAAGGCTACTTCCTCGAGGAACGGGAGCTGGCGCCGATCATCGCCAGCCTCGACGCTTCGATCGCCGGACTGCGTGAGTTTGGCATCGAGCCGGGTGAGTATACGCTGAAGACGGCGGTCGTCGACGAAGAGGACTGGGCGAACAGCTGGAAGCAATACTTCAAGCCGCTGCGTGTCAGCGATCGTCTGACCATCAAGCCGACCTGGGAGACGTACGAGCCGTCGCCGGAGGAGCGGATCATCGAGCTTGATCCGGGCATGGCCTTCGGCACCGGGACGCATCCGACGACGGCGCTTTGTCTGCGCACGCTGGAGACTGTCATCCGCGGGGACGAAGAGGTGATCGATGTCGGGACAGGCTCCGGCATCCTGGCGATTGGCGCTTGCCGACTCGGAGCGCGCGGCGTGCTGGCGCTCGACCTCGATCCGGTGGCCGTCTCCAGCGCGACGGAGAACACGCGGTTGAACGGACTGGAGGATCAGATCCAGGTGAAGCTGAGCGATCTGCTCGGCGTGCTGCAGGCAGACGGGACCCAGGCAGGGGGCGATCTGAATGTCAGCGTACCCGTCGACGTTGTCGTCGCCAACATCCTCGCCGAGATCATCATGCTGTTCATCGACGATGTATATGCCGCGCTGAAGCCAGGCGGCGCCTACATCGCTTCGGGCATCTACGAGAATAAGGAAGAGCTGGTCGAGCAAGGGCTGCTCGCGGCTGGCTTCGAGATTGAGGGACGTCACCGCGAGGACAGTTGGATCGCCTTCGTCGCTCGCAAGCCGCAGTAAGCGCGGTATGCTAAGGGTAGATCGAGCGAGGCGGTACGTGCTATAATAATGCTTTGATAAGCTTCGCTGCCCTGCGCAGCGAGGCTGCGATGCCGGAATGAGGGATGTACATGCAACGATATTTTATAGATGCTGGCAGCTTCGGCGATCATCAGGTGACGATCGGCGGCAATGACGCCCACCACATCGTGCGTGTGATGCGGATGAGGCCCGGCGACAAGGTCATCGTCACCGACGGCGAGACCCGCGAGGCGGTTGCCGAGCTGATGACGCTGTCGGAGGGCGAGGTGACGGGCGAGATCGTCGAGCTGCGGGAGATGAGCGGCGAGCCGCGCTGGCGCGTCGTGATCGCCCAGGGGCTGCCCAAGGGCGACAAGATGGAGACCGTCATCCAGAAGGGGACGGAGATCGGAGCGGCGGCATTTATCCCGTTCCAGTCGGAGAGAGTCGTCGTGCAGTACGACGGTAAAAAGGAAGGTAAACGACTCGAGCGCTGGCAGCGCATCGCTAAGGAAGCGGCGGAGCAGGCGCATCGGAGCAAAATTCCGGACATCCATCCGGTGCTGTCGTGGTCGGCCTTGCTGGAGCAGCGTGAGCGGTACGACCTCGCGGTGCTCTGCTATGAGAAGGAGAGCGCTGCGCCCTCGCGAGGACTGCGCGAGACGATCCGGGAGGCTGACCTGATCGGCGAGGCGCGCAGCGTGCTGCTGATCGTCGGACCGGAGGGCGGCTTCACGGAGCGCGAGGCGGCAGAGGCCGAAGCTTGCGGCATCCGGATTGCCGGACTGGGCAAGCGGATATTACGAACGGAGACGGCTGCAATGGTAGGCTTGACCTGCCTTATGTACGAATCCGGAGAAATGGGAGGCCGATAGACGATGCCATCGGTAGCATTTTACACCCTCGGCTGCAAGGTGAACTTCTACGACACCGAGGCGATGTGGCAATTGTTCAAGCAGGAGGGCTACGAGCAGGTTGACTTCGATACGTCGACTGCGGATGTCTATATTATCAATACATGCACCGTCACTAATACCGGCGACAAAAAAAGCCGCCAGATCATCCGGCGCGCGGTGCGACGCAATCCGGACGCCGTCATCGCTGTTACGGGCTGCTATGCGCAGACCTCGCCGGCCGAGATCCTGGCGATCCCTGGCGTCGATCTGGTCGTCGGCACGCAGGATCGCGACAAGCTGATGACGTTCATCGAGCAGTATCAGCAGGAGCGTCAGCCAGTTAATGCCGTCCGCAACATTATGAAAACCCGCGAGTTCGAGGAGCTCGACGTGCCGGACTTCGCCGAGCGGACGCGGGCGTTCCTGAAAATTCAGGAAGGCTGCAACAACTTCTGCACCTTCTGCATCATCCCGTGGTCGCGCGGCCTCTCGCGCAGCCGCTCGCCGGAGAGCGTGCTGGCGCAGGCGCGTCAGCTGGTCGAGGCTGGCTACAAGGAGATCGTCCTGACGGGCATCCATACCGGCGGCTACGGCGACGATCTGGAGAGCTACAGGCTCGCCGATCTGCTGGAGGATCTGGACAAGGTCGACGGACTCGAGCGTATCCGCATCAGCTCGATCGAGGCCAGCCAGATCGATGACCGGGTGATCGAGGTGCTGAACCGCTCGCCGAAGATGTGCCGCCATCTGCACATTCCGCTGCAGGCCGGGCACGACGCCGTGCTGAAGCGGATGCGGCGCAAGTATACGACGGCCGAGTTCGCCGAGAAAATCCGCCGCATTCATGAGGCGATGCCGGGCGTCGCGATTACGACCGACGTCATCGTCGGCTTCCCGGGCGAGACGGAGGAGATGTACCGCGAGGGCTATGCCTTCATGGAGCAGATCGGCTTCGCAGAGATGCATGTCTTCCCTTACTCCAAGCGGACGGGCACGCCTGCCGCACGCATGGAGGATCAGGTGGACGAGGAGATCAAGCATGAGCGCGTCCATCAGCTGATCGAGCTCTCTGAGCGGATGCAGCTCGACTATGCGCGCCGCCATGTCGGCGCAGTGCTCGACGTCATCCCCGAGCGGGCGCACAAGGGAGAGGCCAGCGACGGGGCGATCATGGGCTATTCGGGCAACTACATCCAGATCGTCTTCGAGGGCAGTGAATCGTTGATCGGACAATTATGTCAGGTTCGTCTGACAGAAGCGGGAGTCAACGAGTGCCGCGGCGAGCTGATCGCCGTCTCCGAGCCGACGCCATCCCGTTCGCAGGCGGCATCGGCAGTCTAGCAATCGTCAACCCCGGCATCCCGCGGAGCCGGGGGAATCAGGAGGGAAGGTAGGGGAAGGCCATGGTCGAGTACTCTGCGGGGGGCGTCGTATTCCGCCGGACAGAAGACGGGCTGCAGGTACAACTGATCCAGGATCGATACGGCAAAATCTCGTTGCCCAAAGGCAAGATGGAGGCGGGCGAGACGATCGAAGAGACGGCCTTGCGCGAGATCGTAGAGGAGACCGGCATCGTCGGCAAGATCATCAAGCCGATCGACCAGATCAAATACCAGTACCAGCATGACGTCAAGGGCAAGGTCAATAAAGAGGTGCATTACTATCTGGTCGAGGCTGTCGGCGGCACGCTGCAGGCGCAGGTGGAGGAGATCCGCGGCGTCGACTGGTTCGCGCCGGAGGAAGCCTGGCGACGCCAGCGCCAGTCGGGCTACGACAACAACGATCGGATCGTCGCCGGCGCGCTGCGGCTGCTCGGGCTGAAGGTGCGCTAAAGGCAAGCGCCTCGGGACAATTGCTCGGGGGCGAGTCTTCGACCTATGAGCGCTCGCGCCAGAGAGGCAAGTAGCATATCGGCAAGGCGAGCAGCGAGCAGACGAGATTAAAGATCGTCTGCGCTCTGGCGATCTGGGCTGCGGGCTGGTCGGTCAGCAGCGCCGAGAGCCATTGCAGCTCGCCGATCAGCGGCGCGAACAGCAGCGCTCCGCCGAGATTCAAGGCGACGTGGGCGAGCGCTACCGCTCGTCCGGCGCTGGAGCTCGCGCAGGCGGCGAGGAGGCCGGTGGCGCAGGTGCCGACATTGGCGCCGAGCACGACGGCTATGCCAAGCTCTGGCGGCATCGCCCCGGTCGCCGCCAGTCCCATGATCATCGCGATGACAGCCGCGCTGCTATGGATGAGCGCGGTCAGTACGGCTCCAGCGGCGAGGCCCCACCACAGGCTCTCGGCGGCGCGCGCGAGCAGCCAGTCGTAGAGCGGACTGGCCTCGATGCGCGGCGCCAGCTCCTGCATCATCGTCATCCCCAGCAGCAGCAGTCCGAATCCGGCTGCTGCTACTGCGCTGTGACGGAGCGCATGCAGGGGCGTCCCGGCGGCGCCGACCATGCCGTCACCGCCGTGCTGCTCTGCAGGAAGGCGGTTGTCGCCGTGCCGACCAGCGCGCCTCGCAGCGGCGTCGCCGTACCGCGTCGCAGGATCGACTCGAGATGCGGACCGGCGAGCCGGTGCAGCGCCATCTCCATCGCTTT
Organism: Paenibacillus sp. 598K; assembly: GCF_003851045.1. Lineage (GTDB taxonomy): Bacteria > Bacillota > Bacilli > Paenibacillales > Paenibacillaceae > Paenibacillus_D. Next base: position 50,340 of record NZ_BFBX01000027.1, read on the forward strand.
CATCCCCAGCAGGAAGATGGCGAGTCCGCAGAGCATGGGCCATAGGATCGAGAGCAGCATCGGTATGTACCTCCTTCGGGATCGTCAGCACGTCATGCGGCTTCGGGAGCCAAGCGATCTTGTCTAACGACCGCCGCCCGACTCCCGCTATGCTCGTACATTGTATGCGAGCGTTTGGACGGGCATGCGAGCAGAGACATGGACGGGATAACCAGACAAGCTTAGGCAGCGACCGCAGGCTCTGATAGCAGAGAAGATTGGACAGCCACATATACAGGAGGCACGAGATGAGAGCGTCGATCATATTACACAAAAATCGCAAGCCGCGTCTGGAGCAGGGGCAGCCGTGGATCTACGCCACCGAGACGGAGCGGATGGAGGGCGAGGCGGAGCCGGGAGCGCTCGTCGATGTGCTCGATCATAAAGGCAAGTATCTGGCGACGGGCTACTGGAATCCGCAGTCGCGCATCGTCGTCCGCATCGTCGCCTATGAGCCGGTGGAGATGGACCAGGCGTTCCTCGCAGGGCGTCTGCGGCAGGCGCTTGCCCATCGCGAGCGCTTCCTGGCGCACCCGCGCGACTGTCGGCTCGTCTACGGCGAGGCCGACTTCTTGCCGGGGCTGACCGTCGACCGGTTCGGCGACGTGCTCGTCGTGCAGATCCTCAGCCTCGGCATGGAGGTGCGTCGCGAGGCGTTGCTAGCGGCGCTGCTCGAGGTGTTCGAGCCGGCATGCGTCTATGAGCGCAGCGATGTTGGCGTGCGCGCGCTGGAGGGGCTGGAGCCGCGCGTCGGCGTCCTCTACGGCGAGCTGCCGGAGGGGATCGAGATCGAGGAGAACGGCTTGCGGCTGGATGTAGACGTCGAGAAGGGGCAGAAGACCGGATACTTCTATGACCAGCGGGAGAACCGGGCGTCGATCGCTCCGCTCATGACGGGCTGGGGCTCGCGCAGCGGCATCCGTCTGGAGACCCGTCCGGCCGAGGAGCTGCCCGAGGACTTCTGGATTCGTCCGAAGGCTGGCGCGGCGACCGTCGAGGTGCCGGTCAACAAGAGCGGCAAGCCGGTCTCCTTCCCTTATTGGGACGGTGCGACGGTGCTGGAGTGCTTTGCCCATACCGGCAGCTTCACGCTGCACGCGTGCAAGTACGGCGCCAAGAAGGTTACCTGTCTGGACGTCTCCGAGCATGCGATCGAGACGGCGCGGCGCAACGTGGCGCGCAACGGCTTCGAGGACCGGGTGGAATTTGTCGTAGCGGATGCCTTCGCTTACCTGCGCGAGCAGGTCAAGGGGCTGGACGAGCGTCGCAAGCGCGCTGGCGGCGGCACAGATACGAGCGTGGCGCTCGGCGCGGCGGGCCGCACCTGGGATGTCGTCATCCTCGATCCGCCAGCGTTCGCCAAGACCAAGCAGGCGGCAGCCGGAGCGATGCGCGGCTACAAGGACATCAACCTGCACGGCATGAAGCTGGTCAATGAAGGTGGCTATCTCGTCACGGCGAGTTGTTCGTACCATATGCGGCCGGAGATGTTCCTGCAAGCGATCCAGGAAGCGGCGAGCGACGCCGGCAAGCTGCTGCGTCTGATCGAGTGGCGCGCGGCGGGCAAGGATCACCCGCAGCTGCTCGGCGTCAGCGAAGGCCATTATCTGAAGTTTGGCGTGTTCGAGGTTCGCAGCCGTTAGTAGGGCGCAGACGGAGGACCGATCGGCTGCTCGCAGCGTCCGCACGGACGCCGGGCGGCCTGTTCGCCGTTGTCGCTCAGGAACGCATGTTTGCACAGACGGGTGAAATGCGGCGTCCGGTTGTGATAGAATAGGAGCATTGGCAAGAACGGAAGGAGAGCAAGAGCGATGACGCTGCGAATGGTGCTGGGACGATCCGGCACAGGCAAGACCCGATTGTGCATGAACGAGCTGCTGGACGAGCTGCGCAGCAGCCCCGACGGCGAGCCGCTCATCCTGCTCGTGCCGGAGCAGGCGACGTTCCAGACGGAGTACGCGCTGGCGCGCGCGGAGGGGCTGGCAGGGACGATCCGCGCCCAGGCGCTCAGCTTCCGCAGGCTGGCGTTCCGTGTCATGCAGGAGACCGGCGGGACGGCGCTCGTGCCGATCACCGAGGATGGCAAGCATATGCTGCTGTACAAGATCCTGCATCGGGTCGGCCCGCAGCTCCAACTCTATCAGGGAGCGGGGGAACAGCAGGGCTTCATCGAGCGGCTCGGCGAGCTGCTGACCGAGTGGAAGCGCTACGCGATCGAGCCGCAGGCGATCGAAGCGTATGCCGCAGGCGGCGTTGCAAGTCCGCTGCTTGAGCGTAAGCTGCACGATCTGCAGCTTATCTACGGCGAGCTCGAGCAGGAGCTGGCGGGACAATATATCGATGCGGAGGACTATCTGAGCTGGCTGCACGAGGGCGGCTCGCGAGCCTCGGCGCTGCGCGGCGCTCGTGTCTGGGTCGACGGCTTCCACGGCTTTACGCCCCGCGAGCTGGAGGCGCTGGGGGTGCTGCTGCAGGAGGCGGCCGAAGTGACAGTGACGCTGACGCTGGATCGTCCGTACGGGCCCGGGGAGCGCCCGCATGAGCTGGACCTGTTCCACCCGACTGCCGAGACGTATATCCGTCTGCGCGAGTTGGCGGAGCGGTTAGGGGTACATAGCTTGCCTTATACGGTGCTCGCGGCCGACACGCCGCCGCGCTTCCGGGCCCGGCCGGCGCTCGCGCATCTGGAGCGCCATTTCGCCCTTCGGCTGCCGATGGTTGCTGCTCCCGAGGAGGTAGCGAACGGTCTCTCGGTCGTGCAGGCGGTGCATCGGCGCGCCGAGGTCGAAGCGGTCGCGCGCGATATGGTCGCTCGCGTGCGCGAGGGCGACTGCCGCTGGCGCGACATGGCCGTGATGGTGCGGGATACCGCCAGCTATACGGATTATATCGCCCAGATCTTCGAGGAGCACGATATTCCGTACTTCCTCGATCAGAAGAGCGACGCCGAGCATCACCCGCTCGTCGAGTTCATCCGCTCGGCGCTTGAGACGGTCGTCCAGGGCTGGCGCTACGATGCGGTGTTCCGCTGTGTCAAGACCGAGATGCTGCTGCCGGAGGATGGCAGCGTACCCCGCGAGGCGATGGATCGGCTGGAGAATTATGTGCTCGCCAGTGGCATCGACGGCCGTCGCTGGCTCGACCGCAAGCGCTGGCGGCCGCTCGTCCAGGACTCGCTGGACGGGGCGCCCGAGGAGGCGCGCGCGGCTGAGAAGCGCGCCTTCGAGGAGCTGATGGATTGTCGCGAGCTGGTGGTGGCGCCGCTGCGTCGATTCGGTCGGCAGCTCCAGGAGGCGGCCAACGTGCGCCAGATGTGCGAGGCGATGTACGGGCTGCTCGATCGGACCGAGGCGGCCGAGCGTCTGGAGCGCTGGAGCAGAGAGGCCGCTGAGCGCGGAGAGCTGAGGCGGGCCCGCGAGCATCGGCAGCTATGGGAGGGCGTGATGGACTTGCTGGATCAGCTCGTGGAGCTGGTCGGCGAGGAGCCGCTCTCGCGCGAGCTGTTCGCCGGGATGCTGGAGGCCGGACTGTCCGGGCTGAAGCTCTCGGCCGTGCCGCCGTCGCTCGACCAGGTGCTGGTCGGCAGCATGGAGCGGACGCGCACCGGCCGCATCGGAATCTGTTATATCCTCGGCGCAATCGACGGCGTGCTGCCGATGCGTATCCAGGAGGACGGTATCCTGACCGAGGACGAGCGGGAGCGGCTGGCGGGCGACGGCATCGCGATGGCTCCAGGCGTCCGTCGACGGTTGCTTGATGAGCGCTTCCTGATCTATCACGCTCTGACGTTGCCCTCCGATCATCTGTGGATTAGCTATCCGTCCTCGGACGCTGAGGGTAAAAGTCTGCTGCCGTCGGAGATCGTCCGCCATCTGAGGCAGATGTTCCCTGCGCTGGCGACGGAGCAGGTTGCTGCCGAGCCGGAGGCTGGAGGCGACGTTGCCTCGCAGCTGGCTTACCTGGCGCATCCCGGCCCGGCGCTGTCGCGGCTCATCGTGCAGCTCCGCCAGTGGCGTCAAGGGCTGCCGGTCGCCGACCTGTGGTGGCAGGTGTACAACTGGTATGCCGCGAGGCCGGGCTGGAGCAGACAGCTCTCTGTCGTCGTCTCGTCGCTGGAGTATAGCAACGCAGAGCCGCCGCTCTCGGCGCAGACGGCGCTCCGCCTGTACGGCGAGCGCCTGCGGGCGAGCGTCTCGCGGATGGAGCGATTCGTCTCGTGTCCGTTCCAGCATTTCGCGATCCACGGCCTGCGCTTGCGAGAGCGACGGCTCCATCGGCTGGAAGCGCCCGACATCGGTCAGCTGTTCCACGCAGCGCTTAGCCGTCTGGCGGGCGAGCTGGGCGAGAGCTGGGGGCGTCAGACCGAGGAGCAGATCCGCGGCCGGGCCGCCCGCGCGGTTGAGGAGCTGGCCCCGCGCTTGCAGTCGGAGATTCTGCTGAGCAGCAGCCGCTTCCAGTATATCGCCCGCAAGCTGGCAGCGATCGTCGCTCAGGCGGCGGTCGTGCTCGGCGAGCATGCGCGTCGCGCCAGCTTCCAGCC
>NZ_BFBX01000027.1:55058-55575 GCF_003851045.1 Paenibacillus sp. 598K
GCCGGTGGGGCTGGAGCTGGACTTCGGCGGCGAGGGCACGCTGCCGGCGCTGGAGATCCCGCTCGCGGGCGGCCGGACGATGGAGATCGTCGGCCGGATCGACCGGGTCGATGCCGCGCCGACCGACGAGGGCATGCTGCTGCGCGTCATCGATTACAAGTCGTCGGCCACCTCGCTACGGCTCGATGAGGTCGCGCACGGCCTGTCGCTGCAGATGCTGACCTACCTCGACGTGCTGCTCACCCATGCTCCGGCATGGCTTGGACGGCCGGCGATCGCCGCAGGCGTCCTCTACTTCCACGTCCACAACCCGATGCTGCTGGCCTCGGGCAGACTGTCCGGCGAAGAGGCGCGGGCGCTGCTGCTCAAGCGGTTCAAGCTGCGCGGCCTGCTGCTCGCAGACGAGCAGACGGTGCGGATGATGGACGGCGAGCTCGGTACCGGCTATTCGGAGCTGCTGCCGGTGGCGCTCAAGAAGGACGGCGACTTTTACGGCACCTCCTCGGTCGTCACCGGC
>NZ_BFBX01000027.1:55735-56183 GCF_003851045.1 Paenibacillus sp. 598K
CCTCCTCGGTCGTCACCGGCGAGCAATGGGAGACGCTGCGCCAGGCGGTGCGGACCACCATCCGGACGATCGGGGAGAGGATTACGCGCGGCGAGGTGGCGATCACGCCTTATCGTCTCGGGGCGCGGACGCCGTGCGCGTTTTGCGCATACAAGCCGGTGTGCCAGTTCGATCCTATGGATGAAGGCAATGACTATGTCAGATTGCGCAAGCAAGGCAAGGAGGAGCTGTGGCTGACGCTGGCGGAGCGGGCTGCCGCCGAGCAGCCGCCATGCGCAGCGGAAGGAGGAGCAAGCGATGGATCGGCAACTTCATAACGAGATAGCGCCTAGCGGCGGCGATCTGCCGCCCAAGCCTCCGGGGAGCACCTGGACGGACGCGCAATGGCATGCCGTCGTAGCGGGCGGACAGGATGTGCTGGTAGCGGCGGCCGCCGGCTCCGGCAAGA
>NZ_BFBX01000027.1:56305-56832 GCF_003851045.1 Paenibacillus sp. 598K
GCCGCCGGCTCCGGCAAGACGGCGGTGCTGGTCGAGCGGATCATCCGCAAAATCTCCGGTAATACGGACGTCGACCGACTGCTGGTGGCGACGTTCACCAAGGCAGCTGCGGCGGAGATGAAGGAGCGGATCCGTCTGGCGCTGGAGCGCGCGCTACTGGAGCAACCACAATCCGAGCATCTGCGGCGGCAGCTGGCGATGATGAACCGGGCAGCGATTACGACGCTTCACTCCTTCTGTCTCGATGTAATCCGGCGCTACTATCCGATGATCGGCCTCGACCCGGGCTTCCGGGTCGCCAACGAGACGGAAGCCGAGCTGCTGCGACTTGATGTGCTGGATGCGTTGTTCGAGGAGCGATATGCGGCTGCCGAGACGGAGCCGGGCTTCCTTCGTCTGGCCGACGACTACGGCGGCGAGCGCGGCGACGAGCCGCTGTACCATCTCGTCCAGGAGCTGTACGACTTCTCCCGCAGCGATCCTTGGCCGGATCACTGGCTGGAGCGGGCGGCGTCCGGCTTCGAGAC
>NZ_BFBX01000028.1:0-314 GCF_003851045.1 Paenibacillus sp. 598K
GTCGCAGACGGCTCCTCCGCCGCTCGCGGCAGCACCGCCGCCTCGGCGCTGGAGGCGGCCGCCAGCAGCAGCCACGCGCACACCAGCGCCAGCAGGCTGGCTGGCAGCCAAGCCCCTCGCGCGGTCACGCCACCTTCTGCTGCTACCGTCGCGGCCCCCTTCCTTACCGACTCGATCCCCCAGGCCGCACCTGCTGCCGCCCCAACCTTGCTCATCCTTCTGTCGCTCATCCTCTGTTCCTCCCTCGTCATCGTGGCGAATCGGTCATCAGAAGCTTGCTTATCCTGTTTGTCATGCTTGTCTTGCTTGTCTTG
>NZ_BFBX01000028.1:496-39735 GCF_003851045.1 Paenibacillus sp. 598K
GCTTGTCTTGCTTGTCTTGCCGGTCAAGCATCCCCGGCGCAGCTCTCTGCGCACGGGGATAGAAGATCAGGGCTATCGGTCGTATCTCAGCGCGATGACCGGCACATGTCGGCATGGCAGGTCGTCCCCGGAGCCGTCCAGCTCCGGCAGGGCGATGATGCGGCGCGCGCCGTCCGTGCGATAGACCGGCGGCAGTCCGCCCCAGCCGAGCAGCTGCGCCTCGGCTGCGTCTGGCAGTCCCTCGGCGTGCAGCGTCAGCTCGCGGCCCGGCCAGCGGAGGCAATGGACGTAGAGCGTATCGCCGGAGCCGGACGTCGTGTAGCGGACCGTCTCGCCCTCGCCATGCGTCCGCCAGCTGCGCGTGCCGTAGATCGCCTCGCCATTGACGCGCAGCCAGTCGCCGAGCTGCCGCAGACGCTCCTCCATGATGACCGGGATGCGGCCATCCGCCGTCGGTCCGACGTTGAGGAGCAGATTGCCGCCCCTGCTCACCGTATCGACGAGCAGATGGATCAGCTCCCGCTCGCCCAGGTAGTCGCGCAGCGTCTCGTTGCGGTTGTAGCCAAAGGAGGTGCCGATGCCTCGGTTCTCCTCCCACTTGCGATCCAGCTTGATCGGCAGCGCCACCCCGTCCGGGCCGTAGCCAACCTCGCCGTACTCGGTCGTATAATAACCGCCGTGACGGCCGCGCGTCTCCTTGCCCCAGCGGTCATTGACGACGATCTCCTCGCTGACCGGCGAGGCGGTATAGAGCCACTCGAGGAACGCCCGGCTGTCCCATACATCGCTGTGATGCTCCCACTCGCCGTCGGTGAACAGCACCGACGGCGCATAAGCCTCGACCAGCTGCCGCATCTGCGGCACCATCTGCGTCCGCGCATAGGCTGCCGGATCGGCCAGATAGAGCGGATTGTACCATTCGAGCAGCGAATAGTACGCGCCCATCCGCAGCCCCTCTGCCCGCACCGCGCGGTCCAGCTCGCCGTAGAGATCGCGTCCCGGGCCGACGTCGACGCTGTTCCAGTTCCACCGATGCGGGCTCGGCCACAGACAGTAGGCGTCGTGATGCTTGGCGGTGAGGACGACATAGCGCGCCCCGGCCTCGCGGAACAGCGCCGCCCAAGCCTCTGGATCGTACAGCTCCGCGCCGAAGCCGGCGACGAAGTCCTCATACCGCGTACCGTCGCCGTACACCCGCTTGTGGAACGCCTCGTACTGGCTCCCCGGCTGGCGCACCGCGCTGCCGTACCATTCGGCATACGCCTCGCCGGACGTATTCACCGTGTCGCGCTTCGGCCCCCAGGACGGGACCGAATAGAGGCCCCAGTGGATGAAGATGCCGAACTTCGCGTCATCGTACCAGGCGGGCAGCGGCCGCTCGTCGATGCTGCGCCACGCTTCCCGCTCATTTTTCGTAGTCATGCTGATGATCCTCGCTTTCTACTTGCCTTTGTATTGCCGGTCATACGCCGATTGCGTCAGCTCGGCCAGCCGGTTGTAGCCGATCTTCTCCAGGTTGGACAGGTAAGTGTCCCAGTCCTTGTCGAGGTCGAGATTGCCGGTGACGAACTTGTCGACGCTCTCGTCGAGGTACTTGATGACCGCGTTGTTCAGCTCCTCCCACTCGGTCGCCTCCGCCTCCGGCATCATGAAGCTGCCCGGCATCGGCTGCTGCGGCCCCTTGCCGACATATTTGTCCTTCGTCTCGTCATAGAGGATCTTCTCATGGTTCCAGGAGCCCGGCGTGACGACCTGAGCGTTGCGCCAGTCGGCCGTCATGAACGTGTTCAGACCGTTGCCCCAGGTGAAGTTGTTCGGCTGCTCGCCGCTCTTGAGCACGTTGTACTTGGCCGGCTGGCCGTCGAGTCCGACCTCGCCCTCCTTGGCCTTCACCCAAACGTCGCCTTCCTCGCCGTACAGATTGTAGTCGCCATCGATGAACAACTGGTAGATCGCATCGGCGAACCGGAGCGCGAGCGCCGGATTTTTGGCCTCCTTGGTGATGACGAAGTTGCCGGTGCCCATGCCGAACGCATACTGCTTGGCATATGCGACGCCCTCCGGCCCGGCGAGCGGCGGCAGCGCCACGAATTGCTCCTTGACCTTGTTGTCCTCGCTCCAGTCGACGAAGCCCATCGCTCCCGAGGCTACCGCGCCGACCCTGTTCTCCTGCGGCGACAGCCCGGTCAGCACCTTCACCTTGTTGTCGTCCTGCAGCATGAACTCGGGATCGATCAGTCCTTCCGCATAGAGTCGGTTCAGATAGCGCAGTCCCTCGCGCCACTCCGGCTGGATCGCCGCCTGGACGACCTTGTCGTCCTGGAGCATCAGACGGTTGCCTGCCTCGTTGTAGATGAACGCATTCATCAGGAAAAAATCGATGCCGCCCTGCCACGAGCCGCGCGTCAGCGGGATCTCGTCGGCCTTGCCGTTGCCGTTCGGGTCTTTCTCCTTGAACGCCTTCAGCACCTGATAGAACTCCTCGGTCGTCTTGGGCACCTCCAGCCCCAGCTCATCGAGCCAACCTTGGTTGATCCACATTTTGTGACTGTACGTACAGTGGTAGCATTCGTTGATCGCAGGCAGCCCGTAGATGTTGCCGTCCGGCGCGGTGATCGCGCTCTCGATGATCGGATTGTAGGCCAGCACCTGCTGAGTAGCCGAGCCGTATCGCTCGATCAGCTCATTGAGCGGCAGGAACAGTCCTTGCCCGCCGTAAGCGATCTGCTGGGCGTTGCCGATGCCCCAGGAGAGGATGACATCCGGCATATCGGTCTGGCTGGCCAGCATCAGGTTGAGCTTGTCGCGATAGTCCTCCATGTTGGCCCGGACCCACTCGATCTTGATGTTGGTCTTCTCCTCGAAATACTTGGTGAACCAGTTGTCCTCCAGATTGCCGACCCAGCTCGGCGGGCTCGCCCAGACGCGCAGCGTCTCCGTCTCCTTGACGATCGGGAAGGTGCCCGGCTCCGTCAGATTGGCGGCGGTGCCGACCAGCGAGGCGTCGCCACTTGGCGCAGCGCCCTCCCCGGCAGATGCGCTGCCGTTTGAGGTCGTGTTGTTGTTGTTGTTGCTGCATGCAGACAGCAGCAGCATGGCGACGAGCAGCAGCGCGATTGCGATGCGGGAATGTTTGGTCATTGTGTATACCCCTCCGTGATGGATTAGTGCTTGCGGTATTGCTCTCTAATTTCTAATTGCTCCTATATTGCTTGCTCCTATATTGTCGCCTGGCTCGACTCTCCTTGGTCCATGCCATTACTGAGGCAACGCCCCGACTCACCTCCTTACAGTTGGCGTTTCTTCCAGCGTTCACTTCGCGTCGACGCGCTATCCCTTGATCGATCCGATCATGATGCCGCGTACGAAGTAACGCTGCACGAAGGGATAGAGCAGGATGACCGGCAGGCTGGAGACGACGATGAGCGCATACTTGAGCTGCTCGCGCAGATTGGCTCGCTCGGCCATCGCCTTCGTATCGACATTGGCCATCAAGCTCGGATCGACCTGGTTCTGGATGAGGATGGCGCGCAGGATCATCTGCAGCGGCATCTTGTCGTTGGACTTCAGGTAGATGAGCGCGCTCTGGATGTTGTTCCAATAGCCGATCGCGTAGAACAGACCGTTCACCGCGAGGATCGCCCCCGACAGCGGCAGCGCGATCCGCAGCAGGAAGGCAAAGTCGCTGCAGCCATCCAGCTTGGCCGCCTCCAGCAGCTCGCGCGGGATGCCGCTCTGGAAGAAGGTTCGAGTAATGATCAGATTGTAGACGGCAAGCGCCGACGGCAGGATGACCGCCATCCGGCTGTCGTATAGGCCGAGCTGATTGACCAGCAAGTAGGTCGGGATCAGGCCGCCGCTGAAGAACATGGTGAACGTGAACAGCATCATCAGCGGCTTCGCAGCCCGGAAGTCCGGACGCGACAGCGGGTAGGCCGCCAATGTGGTGAGCGCCAGACTGATCAATGTCCCGACCACGGTATAATAGAGCGTGTTGGCGAAGCCGAGCCAGATGCCGTTGTAGCCGAACACCGCCTTGTACCCCGAGATGCCGACGTCGACCGGCCATAGCCACACCTTGCCCGAGGTGACGGCCGAGGGCGCGCTGAACGAGGCGCTGACGATATACAGGATCGGGAACAGCGTGACGACAAGCGCCACCAGCAGCAGCGCGTCGACGGCTGTCATGAATAGCCGGTCGCCCCTTGTGTCTAGCGATTTCATATGCGGTACCTCCTACCAGAGACTGGATTGACTATACTTGCGGGCCAGACGGTTGGCGATCAGCAGCAGCGCCAGATTGATCAGCGTATTGAACAGGCCGATCGCGGCGGCATACGAGTAATTGGGCAGCGACGACGCCATCCCCATCTTGTACACATAGGTCGAGATGACCTCGGAGCGCTCGAGATTCAGCGGATTTTGCATGAGGAAGATCTTGTCGAAAAAGCCGAGATTCATCACCTGGCCGACCGCCAAGATGAAGGTGATGACCACCGTCGGCATGATGCCCGGCAGATCGATGTGCAGCATCCGGCGGAACCGCGACGCCCCGTCGACGACGGCGGCCTCGTACAGCTCCTGATCGATGCCGGCGAGCGCGGCGATATAGATGATCGCATTGAAGCCTGCGCCCTGCCAGATGTTCGACCAGGCGTAGATCGTGCTGAACCATTCGGGCTTGGTCATGAACATGACCGGGTCGCCGCCGAGCATCCGGATGATATTGTTGATGACGCCGTAGTCCTGCACCGACAGGAACTGGATGAGCATGCCGACGACGACCGTCACCGAGATGAAGTAAGGGGCGAAGGTCGACATCTGCACCCAGCGCCGGAACCGCGTGCGGCTCGTATTGTTGAGCAGCAACGCCAGCAGCACGAACAGCGGGAAGCCCGCCAGCAACGTGTAAAAGCATACCTCGAACGTATTCAGAATAATCTGCATCGCGTCGTAGCTGGTGAAGAACTTCTCGAAGTACTTCAGTCCCGCCCAGGCGCTGCCGGTAATGCCGTCGACGGCGCGGAAGTCCTTGAAGGCGATCTGCACGCCGTACATGGGGACGTACATAAAGATGATGAGCCAGATCAGCGGCGGCAGGATCATTAGATAGAGCTGGTAGTTGATGCGGGCTTCCTTGCGCCAGCCGGTAGGGCGTCGTGCCGTCCGATAGTCTGGCGGGCGGTTCCCGCCCAAGCCTGTTCGGCGCGGCCCTTTCTCCGGCGCCGGCGCTTGTTCGCGTTTCGTGTGCATGGGCATTGCTCCTTTGCTGGGTGTAACCGTTTGCAATCGTTGGGACTGACTGAACGTTACCACGATAACGGCACTGCGGGAAAGTGGAAGATCGCCGGATCGGCGTGATCGAGGACGGTTTGGCGAGGTGGAACCTGCGCCAGCAGGCGGATTTTGCGTTAGTGGCCAGTATGGTCGCTGGCGGCCAGCGTTGGCGCTGGTGAGCGCTGGTGAGCGCTGGTGCGCTGGCGGCTGGTCCGTGCTCGCGGTTGGTCCCTGCTGGCGGCTGGGTCGTGCTTGGCCAGACTTCTTTGTGCTAGTTCGAGCTGGGTCGGAAGCAGACCTTTCGTTGGCGTACAGACAGCGGCGCGTTCGGTACATTAGCGAAAGAAACTTTCGTTGGGACACCAACCACGGCGCATTTCGACTCCGTAGCGAAAGAAACTTTCGTTGGCGCACAACCGGCAGCGCATTTCGGCTCCGTAGCGAAAGAAACTTTCGTTGGCGCACAACCGGCAGCGCATTTCGGCTCCGTAACGAAAGAAACTTTCGTTCGCGCACCGCACCAGCAGACGCCCATGCAGGCTCGCCCCCCCTTTAGCGCAAGGCGAAATGGCACATCGCTCTGCGATGCGCCACTTGGACAAGCAGCCGTTCATTCCGTTGAAAAACGATACCCCACTCACTCACGTCATATTCTTAACGGGGCTGATCGGCACTGCTCCCCGCCATCGACTGCTGCCGATAGACCGTGGGGCTGACGCCATAATAGCGCTTGAACGCCTTGTAAAAGGTATTGGGCGCAGCGTAGCCGCACAGCCTGGAGATGTCCTGTACCGGCACCTCGGGATCGCCCAGCAGCGTCCTTGCTTCATCCATCCGCAGCCGCTCCAGATGCTGGGTGAAGCTCTCCCCGAGCTGCTCCTTGAACAGCTGCGAGACATATTTCTCCTTGATGCCGAGCTCCTCGGCAATTCGAGACAGCGACAGATCGTCATCCCGATAGCGGGCCGCCATGAGCGTGACGAGCTTCTCCCGCCAATGATCCTTCTGCCCGCTCTGACGCGAGCGCGCCAGCTCGGTCAACTCCAGGAACAATGCCGTCCCCTGCTCCAGCAAAGCCGCAGCCGATCGTTGCTCGACGAGCGCCTCCAACTGACGCTCGAGTCGGGATGCCGTCTCTTCGTCCACCTCGATCGACTTGCGCAGCTTCACGCCCGTGCCCTTCATCTGATAGGCGAGCTGCGTCGTCATCGCCGAAGGCAATCGGACCGCACCCGTGTTGCGCTGGCGCAGCTCCTCCAGGATTGCCTGGACCTCAGCGGTATCGCCGGCCTTCACCAGATGGATCAAGCGCGTCTCCACATCGGTTGGGTAGTAGAAGTCCTGTCGCTGCTGACGCAGGTCGGCATAATAGACGCTCTCTCCGGCTGCCGCCTGCTCCAGCGCCTCCAACGCCTCGTCGAACGAATTGCGGATGCGGATCAGCCGATCGCATGCATTGCCAATGCCGAGCGCCAGCTCCAGACCAAGCGCCTCCTCCAGCCGGGCGGAGAGGACAGCGGCGACGGCCTCGAGCCGGTCGCGGAAGGTGGCTGTCTGCGCCGTCGTCAGTCCGATCAGCAGCACGGTCCGCCGCTCATCGAGCGGATAGATCCGCATGCTGTAGGGCAGCTCCGACTCGCAGCTCTCCTGCAGCAGCACCCGCGCCAGCTCGAGCTGGCGGATCATGTCCGGCGTCAGCGGCTGCTCCGGCTCGAAGCTGCGCACCTCGGCAGCCACCGCATGGAACGCCTCGCCCGCCAAGTCGAGACCCATATGGACGCGGACGGTCTCGACCTCGCTATCCTTGGAGAAGCCGCCGCGCAGCAGCCGCTCCAGGAAGGTTGCGCGGGCGACCTCCGCCTGTCGATCGAGATCGCGGCGCAGCGCCTCCCGATTCGCGAGCAGGTCGCCGATCGTGCCGTCCAGATAACGCCAGGCCGAGACCGAGCGTTCCGGGACCGCCGCTTGCTCGCCGAACCCCGCCACCAGCTTGCGCATGATGCGGTCCACAGGACGACTGCTCCGATAAGAGAGGATGATCGCGATCGCCAGCCCGGCGAGCAGGGTGACGAGCATCGTCGACAGATACAGATTGCGTACAGGAGCGAGCTGATCGGAGATGACCGATCGCGGCACGGTCGCCATGTAGGTCCAGCCGTTGGCAGTGGAGCGTACATGCAGATCCAGCAGCCGCGCGCCGCCCTCGACGCGCTCGGCATACCCTCGGCCATCTGACGGCAGCGCCGACAGCTCGCCGCGCAAGCCTTCTTGGCCAAAGCCGGTGACGACCGTACCGTCGGCCGCGATGACTTGTACCGCTCCCTGCCCCGGGTCTACCGCTCCTGTCAGCAGCGCCGACAGCTCCCGCGCATCGAGCAGCACCACGATTGCCCCTTTGTACGTGTTCAAGGCGCCGATCGGCACGGTCTGCACATACGAGACGACACGATGCTCCCGCCCGCCGAGGACGAGACTCGACTCCGGGAAGTAGGCGGCATACTGATAGTCGCGCAGCAGCTGCTCTCGCCATTCGTCATAGGTTAAGCCGCCCATCGAGATCACCTTGCCATAGAAATCCTCCGCACTGGCCGTCGTATGCACGGAAGAGATGAAGGTCCCTTCATCCAGATAGACGATGACCTCGCGGATCAGCCGATTGCTGAGCTTATACGTCGCCAGACGCTCCGATATCTCCTTCATCGCGTAGTAGTCCTCGCCGCTATAGGGCAGCTTGGCGCTGATTAGCCGGCTCAGTCCGGCATCGAGTGCGATTTGGGTCGCGACGCTGCGCACCTCGTTGAGCCGCACGTCCAGCAGCGCCATACTCTGCTCCAATCGGTCGATGCCCGACTCGATGACGTCGCGTTTCTCCTTGTCAAAGGAACGACTGTACACATAGCCGCCGATACAGGAGGTGACCGCCAACAGGATGAGATAATGGATAATAAATTGAAGAAATACGCCCCGCATGCCGGGCATAGCCTTGCCGTTCATAGCCCTGTGTCCCCCTTCGTGCTCTTGATGACGATTGTTCGGGCTCCCTCATGTAAACACTTACATTTCTCTTGAGCACTAGCCGCTTCGCTCTAGCGTTCTCTATAGACCCTTACTCTATCATGGAATCGGGCATTTCCCTAGTGGATTTTGGGCGGTTGAGCATGACGGAGGGCGGATTAGAGCAGTGACAAGCAAAAAATTAAACCCCCGAAATGAATCGGAGGTTTAAGCGAATGAAATTTATAGTACGCCTGCATCTCTAGCCGTATAGAATGACGGGTAAATCGGCCGATAATGCAATTCGTCTCGAATTCGTGTTGTATCGACTATCATATCCCATGGATCATACTCTTGCTGCATGGCCTCCGGCGATAAGTCGGCATTATGAAGCTCGAGTATCTCCGCGACGGAGATCGGCGCATCGTCGGCGATATTGTAGATACGCCCATCAATACCTGACGTGAAGGCAGCGAGCATCAAGGCTTGACTGACATCCGCATGATGTGCCATGTGGATTCGTCTGGCCGGATTCCATTTGCTGAAGTATGGCAGAACCTCATCTATATGGGGGTCACGCTCACCATAGACGAATGGAAATCGTACGATGCGCAGCCCTAATCCATATTCGCGGTGAAGCTTCAACAGCGCCGCTTCGGCATCCGCTTTACTTTGAGGGTAAGCAAAAGCAGGTCGGAGCTCGTCCTCTTCCCGACTGGGTCGCGAAAGCCCACCCGAACCGTAAACGTGGACAGTACTTGAGAAAACAAACCTAGGTACCTCCGCGCTTAACGCAGCACGGGCCAAGACGACGCTGCCATCGATATTTGCTGCTCTGGTGGTGTTCTCATCTACGCCTCGGAATTGTGCAGCCAAGTGAATCACGACATCGCAGCCCCGGAGAGCGTCCAGGTAATGATCTGGCTGCAACAGGTCGCCCTCTACAACTTCAGCTCCTTGTTGGTGAAGCGTATCCGCTTTTGCAGCATCCCTTACCAACAGTTTAACATGGTGACCGCGCTGTAATAGACGAGGAACAAAACGACTTCCCACTTTTCCTGTTGCTCCTGTTACAAAAAGGTTCATTTATAAAATCCTCCTCGTGTTGTGGTATCATAGGGCCAGTATAATGGAACGTGCGAAGAGTATCCTTCCTGCGTTTATCGTAGGATTGGGAGTATCAGGATAAGGAGGAGATTGCGTGGAGGACGTGACTTCCAAAACCTCGTTAGGTGAATTTTTGCGTTCTCGTCGGGGCCGTCTGACTCCAGAGGATGTAGGTCTGAGATCCTTTGGGCGACGGCGGACTTCAGGTCTTCGAAGGGAAGAAGTCGCACAGCTTGCCTTTATCGGAACCTCGTGGTACACCGCTTTGGAGCAAGGGCGAAGCGTCAATCCCTCCGAGGATGTACTCAATAACATAGCAAAAGCACTGCGATTGACAGAGGATGAACGCCAACATCTCCATCTTCTTGCAAAACCCATACAACAGGAAAGGGAGGCAGATCAACATATTCCTGTTGGGTTGACACGAACAATAAAAGCCCTTGATCCAAATCCGGCATTTGTGCTAGGAAGATATTGGGATTTACTGGCGTGGAACAAGGCAGCCCAGTTCGTTTTTCGGTTACCTTCATTTGAGAATCCTAAGTCACAGAGGATCAATTGGATTCGATATCTTCTGACGGAGCTGGGGGCAAGTATTGAGGATTGGGAATCCGGCGCAAAGGTCTTGCTTGCACACTTTCGCGCCGATTACGCACGCTTCCCGGATGATGCGAGATTTAAGGAGCTTATCGAGGAATTGATGCAGATCAGTCGCTTATTTCGCGAGATATGGCCGCTGCATGAGGTGCAGGCCGTAACCAATCGCCACAAACGGAGGTACGATCCTCGGATCGGCGAGATGGAGTTTGAACATGTAACCCTGCAACCACCGACCAATCCGGACCTGAAGATGATGGTGTATACCGCTTCGACGGGTACAGCTGCACGTCTGCAGCGTTTGTTGGGTGGAGATCATCTGGAGCATTGACAATACCGCCCAGACGTGTCCTTACACGCTCGGGCGGTACTCACCTCATCGCTCACAAGATTATGCTCATAGGTGCATATTACTGGCAATTTGATCGAATGCCACATGCGTCAGTTGTTCGGACACTTCCCACAGTCTGGAAGCAACGGCGGGATTCAGCGCTTGCGGAGCAATCTTGCCCGGCTTTGGCAAGCCTCGCAGCTCGGAGAATCCGCCCGGGCCGTAATAAGTCCCGCCTTTCGCCTGTGGCGATGTAGCGGCAAACAGAGTCGGAAGCGCGCCCTGAGCAGCCGGTTGAAAAAAGATCGGTCCCAGCGTCCTTCGAACAATTCCCGCAGGGCTGCTTGGCCCGGCCCCGTTCAAAATCAGCTCCGTTCGTGAAATTCCCGGATGAACCGGAATACTCGTCACCCCCCAACCCGAGGCGTCGCTTCGCCGCTGGAGCTCCAGCGCGAACATAAGCATCGCCATTTTGGATTGGGAGTAAGCTTCCATTGCATGATAGCGGCGTTCGAATTGGAGGTCGTCGAAATGGATGGCGCCCTTGCGGTGGGCAATGCTGCTCAGATGGACTACCCTTGGCTTTGTTCCTTTACGCAGCAAGGGCATCAGATGAGCGGTCAATGCGAAATGTCCGAGATAGTTCGTTCCGAATTGAAGCTCAAACCCGTCTTTCGTGGCTTTGCGGGTTGGCGGCGTCATGACACCAGCGTTGTTGATCAACAGATCCAGCCTTTGACGCTCTTTATTCATCCGCTCTCCGAACGCTTGAACCGAGGCCAGACTGGCAAGATCCAATTCCTCAAAGCGTATATTGGCAGAGGATACCGTGTTGCGGATCTGTTTAACGGCGCCCTCTCCCTTCGACTTATCGCGGCCCGCCAAAATAACTTCTGCGCCATGTTTGGCCAACTCCAGGGCCGTTTCGTAGCCCAAGCCCCCCGTACCGGTAATCACCGCTGATCGACCCGACTGTTTTGGAATATCTTTTGCTGTCCATTTAGGAAAATGATTCAGTTCCGTTCACTCCTTTGCTTCAATGTGCTTCATGGTTATGCCCCTCCGCATGGATAGGGTCTGTTTATCGTAATTGAAGAGCGAGCCGCCGCTCTGTATACTTAATGCTACCACTTAGAGTTTTATCGAAGTCAAGCCACTACTCTAAACTATGAACCATCGAGGTGACGGCAATGTACAGTATCAATGAAGTAGCCGCGATTTGCGATGTGACGGCGCATACGCTCCGCTTTTATGACAAAGAAGGGCTATTGCCTTTTGTGGGTCGTAATGGGGCGGGGAATCGGGTGTTTTCCGAACGGGATCTGAATATTGTAAAGTTTATATGCTGCTTAAAAAATACGGGCATGCCGATTAAAGAAATCAAGCGGTATATCGAACTGGGTATGAAAGGCGAAGATACTGCGGCAACTCGGCGGGATATGATCCTCGAACACCGCAAGGATGTGCTGCGGCAAATGGACGAATTAAAAAAGAGTTTGACTATTATTGATTTGAAGGTCGCATTCTACGACGCCTATAAAGTCGGGTTTCATGATGAGCAGTAGCACTTTGAGTTAACTCTAACAACTAACAAGGCGGTAACACCAAGTACTCCTTGGAATTACCGCCTTGTTAGTTGTTTCACTAAATCCATGAATCGATATCCTCGTCATCGATCTCATCCTCGATGACCGGCTCCGGCTCGGGATCCACGATCTCCTCGGCGGCAGCCGTCTGCCCGTTCATCGCCAGCGCCAGATTGCGCTCGCTCGGGATGACCGTTTGCAGATTGCGAACGCCGTTTTGGATCAGCTCGTTTTCGATCAGATAACGTATCGAGTCCATCAGATTGGTCTGCGCGTTGATCCATTCCATCACTGCCGGGTCCTCGGACTTCTTCGTCTTGAGGCTAATATTTTCCCCGGGCAGCTTCCGCTTCTTCATCCTACCACCCACCTACTCGCTCGTCCTCGTATTGGTTCTGACGCTCGCCTCCGTCGATGCGCGAGGTCAAGCGCAGACCTTTGGCGATCTGCGCTTGCTGTCCGCACTGTTAGACCGGCTGTACCGCTTTGTTCTTGAGCGCTTCGTAGATCTTGCCCCGTACGAAGGCGTCGAGTCCCATCGCGTTGAGCTGCACTGCATACTCTGCCGGGATATAGAGCAATTGCATCTCGCGCTCAGCCACCAGCTCGGTCAGCTGAGCGTGCAGCACCGACCGCATCAGGATGCTGCCGCCGCCATATACGCAGATGAGGTCAATCTCGTTGCGCGCTTTGGCCAGCTGACGCTTGACGTTCTGGACGATCTGGCGCACCTGCGTCTCCATCGGCCGCTTCAGCGTCTTGATGGCGCGGGCATGGTACTTGTGCTTCGGATTTTTCAGGACGTCGCTGAAAAACTGGCGCGGGCTGTCCGGCAGATGGATCAGACGATTGAACTCATCGAGCGCTTCCTCGATCGCATAACCTGCGCCGTGATGGGTGCCGTAGACGAACTGCCGCAGGAACTTGTTGCCCTCGGTGATCGGATACTCGGTCGAGCCGTCGCCGATATCCACATGGAGGATACGCTTGTCCTTAAAGTAGCTGCCGTTGAACTTCTTCTCGATCTTGTACGTCTCGACGAACTCCTGGAAGATGTCGCCCTCGCGCCAGTTGCCTTCGGCATCCTTCTGGAGCGTGAAGATGACCGGCGTCGCCTCTGGCACGACCTTGGTGAACGGGAAGACGATCTTCACCGCTACCCGCTGCAGGCCCAGGTGCACCGTCACATGGTGCGTGCCGGAGGTGAAGCGCTTTTCGAACTTCGCCGCCGTCTCGTCAGAGTGCTGAGTAACCGGCAGCGCCGTCGCCATGTCGACCTCGACGTCGACCTGCGCCGGAATTTTTTTCTCCTGATCGTAAGCCTTCTGCACAGCCGCTGCTGCGATCTGCGCCAGCGTGTTGATGACCGGCAGGTCCATGTCGCTCTTCACGTCGATACCGATCTGCAGGTTGTCCAGCACTTCGCCGCTCTCAAGCGCGAACTTGCCGACATAGTACATGCCCGGACGCGCCGATGGCGAATCGATCGTGACGACGAGCTGCTCGTGCAGATTTTTGATGAAGCTCTCCGGCGGCTGCTCGTCGCTCCAAGGGATCTCGTCCACCGTGCAGTTGACGTTAGGCTGCTGGATCAGCTTGCCGTCGATGATCAGGTCATGCTCGCTGTTGCCGTTATCATTACCTACATAGAAATGCAGATTCATCAAAGTATCCTCCCGATATC
This sequence comes from Paenibacillus sp. 598K, assembly GCF_003851045.1. Classification (GTDB taxonomy): domain Bacteria; phylum Bacillota; class Bacilli; order Paenibacillales; family Paenibacillaceae; genus Paenibacillus_D. Next base: position 14,073 of record NZ_BFBX01000028.1, read on the forward strand.
CATAATAAAAAAATAGCTTTGGCAATACTTTGCCATATAAAGTGGTGCAGGACAAGCCGCTACAGACCCAAAGCAGATTAATGTTTTCTAACTAATAGTACAACAGTCGACACAATCGCACAAATCCGGCGTCGAAACGGCGCATATCCCGCGCATACGCTCCGGTACGGCCCTCCCCCTGCCCGCCGCTGCCAAAATGCGCCAGTCCTCTGCGGGGAACTGAAGCGCCAAAAAATGCAAATGGCGAAGGGGGAAGAGGCGCTGCCGCAAATGCGACAGCGCCAGCCTCACTTCGATAACTACCGTTATCCGCCAATCTCCTGCTTGAACGCGTCCATTTGCTTTTGCAGCTCGGCCAGCACTTTGTCGTAGCCGGCCGTCTTCAGCTTGGCGCGGAACTCCTCGACCGCCTGGACCGGATCGCCCGCCTTGCCGAAGGCAATCGCCGGGCCAAGCTGGCCGGTCACCTGCGTAATCGCCGTCAGCTCGGCGTCAACCGGCGTCTTGTCGAAGACGAAGCGACCGTACGGATACGGCTTGCGGACCTTGTCATACTCGCTGTAAAGTGTGCCAATCTGATCCCATGTCGCTTCGCTCGGGATCTCGAACTTGTCGACGCGTCCGCCCCAGAAGTCGGAGTAAAACTCGTCTTTGGACTGGTTATAGCCTTCCGGCAGCGCGCGCTTGCCGTCCTTGATCGTGTATTGCACGCCCTCGATGCCGTAGTTGATCAGATGGTAGATCGTCTCGTCATTGCGAATCAGGTCATAGGCCATGAGCGCGCGCTCGGGATTTTTGCTGTGGGCGCCGATCGACGTGCCGCCGTGCGTGATCGCCAGGTCGAGCAGATTGCCGCGCGTCCGCGAGAACGGGAACATCTGCAGCTCGGAGCCCGGCTGCTCGCGGTCCATCGTCACCCGCAGGCCGGAGAAGGTCTGCGTATGATGCTGGTCCATCGCCGTCAGTCCGGCGCGCAAGGCGACCCGGGTGTCGTTTTTGTTGTTCAGCACATCCTCGCGCCAGAAGCCGCGGTCCGCCCAGTCCTTCATCATCTTGGCGTAATCGACGAACGTATCGTCGAATACCGGGCTGACGACAGTGAAGCGCTCATCATAGGACTTCGTATTGAAGACAGGCAGGTAGCCGGTCGAGATCGGCAGCTCGAGATTGTCCGTGTACGACTGGACGTAGCCGCCGAAAGTGCTGACTTGCGATTGGGCGTCCCACGGGATGACGTCCGGCTTGTTATCCTTCACATACTGGAGGTAGTCGCCGATGCCTTCCCAATCCTTGATCGGCTCGGAGATGCCGGCCTCCTGCGCCCAGTCGCCGCGATAAAAGAAGCCGTGATTCACCCACTGCGTATAGTCGTTCTCCGGGATGAGCACGATCTGCCCCTTGTACTTGCTCTCCTCCCAATCCTCGGCCGGGATCGACTCGTACGTCAGCGGCGCATACTTGGGCAGCAGGTCGTCGAGCGGCAGGAACGCGCCGCGCTGGGCATTGCCCCACGTGTCCAGCCAGGTGGTCGCGATCGTGATCAGATCGAGCGCTTCGCCCGAAGCGAGCAGCAGATTGTACTTGGTCTGCCAGTCGGCCCACTCGACCCATTTCCACTCCAGCTCGGCGTTGATCCTCTCCTTCATGATCTTGTTCACTTCGGCGAGCGCATTGTCGAAATGGCCGTTGGTCGGCTTGTTGCCGAGGATGACATAGTTGATCTTCACAAACTTCGACGTGTCGATGCCCTGCTCGCCCCCGGCCGTCCCGGTATTGCCGCTGCTCGAGCCGCCGTTGCCTCCTGTAGCGCCGCCGGTGCCCGAGCTGCTGCCGCCGCCGTTATTGCCCGCACAAGCTGCGATGGTGAAGGTCATGACGATCGTCGTGAGCAAGGCAAGCGTCTTTTGGAATGTAGACATGTGCACTTCTCCCCTTTGTTCTCATAAAGTTCGGGCATGATGGCCCGTATACCGTATATGTGGACGAACCTTGGCAGGTCCGGGCACATCAGCCTTTGACCGCGCCCACCGTAATGCCGCGGATAAAGTAGCGCTGGACGAACGGATAGAACAGGATGACCGGACCGGTGGCGATGACGGCTGTGGCCATCTTCATCGATTCGAGCGGCACGTCGCTCAGTTGGACATTGGAGGCGGCGGCCGAATTGCGGACATAATCGGCGGTTGTGATCGTGTTGTACAGGAACAGCTGCAATGGACGGTATTCCATATTGGTAGAGAGGAACAAGACGGCGTGGTACCATTCGTTCCAGTAGCCGAGGGCGATGAACAGGCCGATCGTCGCCAGCGCCGGCGTCGTCATCGGCAGGATCAGCTTGATGAAGATCGTGAAGTCGCCGGCCCCGTCGATCTTGGCAGACTCGGTGATCGCATGCGGGATCGAGCGGACGAAGCTCTTCATCATGATGATCAGGAACGGCGTCAGCAGCCCTGGCAGCAGCACGGCGAGATAGTTGTCCTGCAGGCTCAGATAACGGGTCATGAGCAGATAGAACGGCACCAGCCCGCCGGAGAACAGCGTCGTGAAGTAGATGAAAAATGAGATGCCGTTGCGCAGTCCGAAGTCGGGGCGCTGCAGCGCATAACCCGTCATCGCGACGATGAAGAGGCCGATGGCTGTCCCTGCGATCGTAAGCACCATCGTAACGACGTAGGCGCCGAGGATCTGGTCAGGATTCTGAAATACAATGCTGTAGGCAAAGGTGCTGAACTCGCGCGGCCAGATGTTAAAGCCGAATTTCTTGATCATCCCCTCTGCCGTAAACGACGTACCGATTACCAGCAGGAAGGGCAACAGACAACTCAAGGCGAAAAGCCCGATGAAAACGTAACCAAATGTCCGAACGGCAAGCTCGCTGGCGCCTGCGCGTATGCTTCTGTTCGTTTCCGATTGCTGCACCTGCGCCACCTCCTAGAAGAGTGAGTTCTCGGGCGAGACCTTGCGTACGATCCAGTTCGCCGTCAGGATGATGACAAGACCGAAGAAGGACTGATAGAGGCTAACGGCGCTACCGATCGAGAAGTTGAAATTAGTAACTAACGCGCGGAACACGTAAATTTCAATAATATCGGTTGTCGCGTACAACGCCGTATTATTGGCTCCAACCAAGTTATAAATTAAACCAAAGTTGCCCTTGAGAATGCCGCCCAGCGAGAACAACAGCAGGATGATAAAGGTCGGCTTCAGCCATGGCAGCACGATATGGATGATGCGCTGGAAGGCGTTGGCGCCGTCGATCTCCGACGCTTCGATGATCTCGTTGTCAAGCCCCATAATCGCGGCAAAGTAGATGATCGAGCCATAGCCTGTCGTCTGCCACAGGTAAGCGAGGACGATAATAAACGGCCAGATCGCGGCGTTGGAATACGTCTTGAGCGGCTCTATGCCGAACCCGCCGAGCATCTGATTGAGCAGGCCGTACTCATAGCTCAGGATGTTGTAGGCAATCAGTCCGATCAGGACCGCCGAGATGAAGTGGGGTAGGAACATGATTGTCTGGCTGACCTTTTTGAACCATTTGCGGCGCAGCTCATTGAGCAGGACGGCCACCAGAATCTGCAGGACGTTGCCCAGCAGGATAAAGGCCAGGTTGTAGGCGACAGTGTTGAACGTCAGCCGCCATAGATCGCCGTTCATGACCAGAAAGCGGAAGTTATCGAAGGCAACAAACGGACTTCGGAAAATGCCGTCCGAATAGTTGAACTGGATGAACGCCAGGTACAGGCCTGGCATCGGCAAGTAGGCGAAAACGATAAAAAACAGAATCGCCGGCAAGCACATCAAAATGAGCGTCCGGTTGTTCATCCACCTTCTGAGACGGCCGCTCTCGGTCCGCGGCCGCTTGCGCTTAAGCACCGTATCGACGTCGACTGCCATGATGAACCCTCCCTGTGTCCGTTAGTTAGTAACCGCCCGGAATCGCACGGTGCTCAGCCGGCCGGGCGCTCCCGCGTCGATCGCCTCGAGCAGCAAGGACAACTGCCCTCCCGCAGCCTCGCGCCATGCGCCGGGCAAGTAAAAGGATGCGGGATCGCCGCCTCGCATCGTCGGCCCTGTCCCCTCCTCCGCCAGCCACAGCCGACCGACGATCCGTCCGGCGTAAAAGGCGGTCAGCTTCAGCCCCGCTCCGGCGACAGCGACGCGCCAGCCGAGTCCGCCTGGCGACTCGTCGGTCGTCAAGTGCAGCCAGGCCGCATCGCCGGGCACAAGCTCCAGGGGCAACGCGACCGCAACCGCCTCGGACCGGCCACGCTCCGCATGGCCGTGCCACGTCGCCTCGTCGGCCCCGCACACCGACCACTCATCCGCTCGGACGCCCTCATAGAGGAGCACAGGCCCGCGCGGCAGTCCGCGCGCTCGCTCCATGACGACGGTCAACGCCACCGTCTGGCCCGGAGCCAGCAGATCGTCCAGCCGGATATACGGATCGAACGGGCTGATCTCGCCCATGTCCAGATCGTCAACATATAGTCTGGCGCGCACCCGCAGCTCCGGGAAGTGCAGCGTCCACGAATCCGCGTCAGCGGCGGCGGTGAAGCTGCGGCGATAGCACTCCAGCGCAGGCTGGTCGGGCGACGTCCAATCGCCGAACGATACCATCGGCCACGCGTCGCCAACGGCTGCATCGACAGGAAGGGCGAGCGAGTCGAGGTACGGTCCTCGCAGCATCTGCCAGTTGCCGCTGAGCCGATGCACCTGCGAGACCGCTGTCAGACCTGTCAGCCCCTTCATCGCATGCAGACCAAGCGAGGGCTGCAGCACATCGTCGAAGTTGGAGTGGCCCCAGATCTCTACCCGGGCCTGAAGTCGCTCTGCCACGGCAGGCTCGCCGAACGCCAGATACGCATCGGAGCCGCCGGGGACCGCCGTGCCGACATAGCCCCCGTCCGCATACAGCGATACGACATCGCTGCCCTGCCGGATCAGCACGCCTGCGACCTGTCGCTGCAGCGACGGGAGTCGCGCCTCGTACCAGGCATAGCCCCGATAGATGCCGACTCGCTCCAGATAGTCGGCGCGCGTCAGCCGGACTGGACCGTCGACGCCCGGGATCGGCGCGCTCGCATCGATCACCGACATCGTCCAGCCCTCTGTCACAGGCTGTCCGGGAGGACGAGGCGTTGGTCTAACGCCCATTAACACATCCCCAGTATCCGCTATAGATTCCACATAAAGCGCTTTATCTAGGGAATGGACGATCAGCTGCAATACGCCTCCAGCGGCGAGCCATATCCTACAGCGCATCTCCTCTGCGCCGTCAGCCTCGACGATCAAGCGGCCGTCGAGATAGGCTACGGCTGCACCCCGCGCCTCCCAGCGCAACGGCTCCTCCAGCTGCAGTGCCAGCGATGCCGCGCCCTCCGCGTGGAAGAGCAGCGCCTGCCCATCGTCCGTGTCAGCCGACAGGTACAGCTCTGCCCCGGCGCTCTCCAGACAGCCTCCCGAGACGCCAAAGCGCGAGGTAGGAAGCGCCAGCGGCAGCGTCATCGAGCGGCTCGCAGGGAGCGTGAAGGCGATACGCGGCTGCCCCGTCCCCGCCTCCCCCGCTATCCGACACAAGACGAGCCGCTTGTCCCGATCCTCGAGATTGGTCACGGTCGCGAGATAGCCTCCGCCTCTGAGCCGCAGCGCCTGTGGACGAGCGACGCCGACGTTGCCGCCCTCCAGCCGCCAGCCTGCTTCCTCCAGCGTACATACCGTCGCCTCGCCAAGCGCCTCGCCATAGGTCTGGATCAAGCGTCCGAGCAAGCGCCCCTCGTAGCCCTCCTCGCGGATCTCGCCCTCCGGGGAGATCATGCCGCCGAAGTCATAGTCGGAGGTCAGGAAGGCCAGCGGGCTGCCCCAGTTGTTGGTCGCATTGGTGAAGCCAAAGTCGGTGCCCGATACTTGCAGATAAGGTCCCAGCAGTTTGGCCCCTGAGGCGAGCAGTCGACGCAGGAAATAGTGCGAGCGGTTCGTCTCCGTCACCAGCAGCGGATAGCCGCGCTCCCGCACGAGGCGCTCATAGTGCAGCACCTTGGCCTCCAGCTCGGGGGCGCGGTCGTCGGCGTACACATTGCAGGCTGGGGCGACGCCCTCTGCCCAGCCGGTCGCCTCCGCCAGGCCGCCCTGCCCGGCACAGGCGAACAGCGGCACCGTGATGCCTCGCGCGAGCGCCATGTCCCGGAGCGCGCCGATGTATCCCTTCGGGTCGGAGCAGTTGTAGAAGTCCAGTTCATTGTCCAACTGCACCGCGATGACCGAGCCGCCCTCGCCCTCCTGGAATGCCCGCAGCAGCGGCAGGATCCGGTCGAACCAGCCGGCTACGCACTGGAGGAACTGCGGGTCGTTGTCGCGCAGCCGCATCCCCTCTCGCGCGAGCAGATAGGCCGGCAGCGCGCCGCCATCCCACTCCGAGCAGATATAAGGCCCGGGGCGAGCGACCACCCATAATCCCGTCTCTGCCGCTGTACGCAGGAATGCCTCCACGTCGCGCTCGCCCTCGAAATCCCACGCCCCTTCCTGCTGCTCGTGATGATTCCAGGGGAAGTAGACGTCGATCGTGTTGTAGCCCAGATGCCTCAGCTGCTCCATCCGCGCCCGCCAATAGGCGCGGGGGATCCGGAAATAAAATAACGAAGCGCACAACAAGAGGCGGGATTGCTGGCCGATGCGGATCGCATCGCCCTGAAATCGCACGCTGGAAGCTGACTCCGTGACCTTGCTCATAAGCTGTCCCTCCCGACTTGATCGTAATCATCGAAACGCAGATCTGGCCAATTGAAATGTAACCCGTTACATATAAGGTTCAAAAAAAGCACGCAAATCGATAAGCGTGCTTCCCTAGTCCCCATTCCACCTGCAATCGTCATCCTGCAACGGGTTACAAAAATGAGTTCAGAATATTTTATACCCTCATTCTATTCAACACTGTAAGCGTTGTCAATCATTTTATTTGCCACGCTCACCGGCGCAGCCGATTCTCTGATCGCCAGCTCGGGACGAACCTTGATCGTCTTGATTGCCTTGTCTCCGTCCATCATCCCGCAGATCTGATCCGCCGCGATCCGGCCGACCTCATAGCATTTCAACGACACGGTCGTCAGCTCGGGGATGCTGTTGGCCGCATAGGGGATGTCGTCGAAGCCGACGATCGACAGATCCTCCGGGACGCGGATGCCGGCCTTGTGCGCGGCCTTCATGACGCCTACAGCGACCAGATCGTTGGCGCAAAAAACGGCCGTCGGAAGCGTCGATAGCTGCAGCAGCCGATTGAAATATTGCTTGCCGCTGTCGACCGAGAAGTCGCCGTCCAGCACCCATTCCTTGCGCGGCTTCAGCCCGTTGTCCCGCATCGCCCGCTGGAAGCCCTGCAGCCGCTGCAGCGTATTGGACATGTAGCTGTAGCCGCCGACGAAGGCGATGTCGCGGTGCCCCAGATGGATCAGGTATTGGGTCGCCAGCTGCGCGCCCTCCCTCTCGTCGACGTACACGCGATGGACATCCGCCCCCGGCACCTGCCCGTTGACGAGCAGCAGCGGCACGCGCTGCGCGACATCGACGATCTCCTTGACCTGCGCTGCGCTCGGGCGGGCCAGATTGATCCGTCCGCCGATCCAGACGATGCCGTCCACCCGCTTCTCCATGAGCAGGTTGAGATACTCCGACTCCCGCTCGTACTGGTCCGCGTACTCGCCTTCGGTAGATACGGTGTCGCACAGGAAGATCGTGTAGCCATGCTTCCTTGCCTGCTGATCCAGCCCCGCGAGTAGCGTCGGGAAGAAGGGGTTCGTAATATCAGGAATGATGACACCGAGCATGCCCGTCGCTTTTTTGAACAAGCTGCGAGCCAGCGCGTTGGGCTGGAACTGATACTTGTCGATCAACGCCTGGACGCGCGCCTTGGTGGCCGGTCGGACAGGCGCCGTATTGTTGAGCACGCGGGACACGGTGGCGACCGACACCTGGGCTTCTCTGGCTATGTCGTATACTGTGATTCTCTTCATCTCGACCCGCTCCTAGTCTGTATGATAGGTTACGAGTAGGATATCAGAATTCACGTCATTTGAATACGCTTTAATGTACAGCACAACGCCCCTGACCAGAGAAGGCCAGGGGCGCTCATGTCCGTATTTGCTCGAATGGTTAATCGTCGGTCCGCCACCAATGCTGCGACCGATCGGCAAACTCGGGCGCGCGCACGATCCTGCCGGGCACCGCCCAATCGACGCCATGCTCGGAAAACAGCTTGCCCTCCGCCGCGCAGGTCGTCATAATCGACTCCAGCTCGCGGATATGCGTCGCGATCGTGTCGCCCTCCGGCGTACGCTCGACAGCGCTCTCCGCTACCGCATGCACCGCTCCCGAGGACTGGAACGCCGCATTGGTGACAGCCAGATAGTTGGCCGAGCCCTCGATCGAGGCATGCAGCGGCTGTGACGGGTCGTCGATGGCCGACATCAGGTTCAGGTAGAGGCGACGCATCAGCTCGCCCTGCGAGAAGCCTTCGCTGTAATCGGCCGTCTGCTCCGTCCCGTCGCCACTCGTCCAATGCAGCACATTGTCATAATGCCAGGTCATCACGCCCTTGCTGCCTTCCATACGGATCATCGGCTGCGGCTGATGGTCATGCGCGCACAAGGTCGTGAACATCATCAGCTCGACGCCGTTGTCCATCCGCGCTCTCACGCAAGCTGTATCCTCCGACTCGATCGGATGTCCATGGTAGAGCTCGGCCTGCACCTCGACGGGCGTCGCGCGCTCGGCATCGCCGAGGCCGGCGGCCGACAGCGCATTGTAGTATAAGTGCGAGAACGGATTGTGCAGCGTGCCGTCCATGACATACCCGCTGCGATGCTTGAGCTTGCCCGCCCAGCCTGTGCGCGAGTAGTAGTCGTCGGTGCGCTTCCACATGCCAAGGCCAGTGACCCGCCGCAGCTCGCCGATCTCGCCGCTCTTGATCAGCTCCAGCGCCTGGAGGAACGCCTCGCCCGTCGTATTCTGATACTGCACCGCCAGCCGCCGTCCCTGCTCCCGGCTGACCGCCGCCATCTCTACCGCGTCCTCCAGCAGGACGGCAGCCGGCTTCTCGGTCAGCACATGGATGCCGCGCCGCAGCGCCGTGATCGCCATCGGCTTGTGGAGAGCGATCGGGGTCGCCAGCGCCACGAAGTCCAGATCGGGATGCGCATCCAGCATCGCTTCATAGTCGGTATAGCACACAGCGCCCAAGCCGCCCAGCGTCTCGATATTCTCGCTGCAAGCCTCCGGATTCGGATCGACGCAAGCCACGCATTCCAGCACTCCCTCTGCTGCGAGCTGCGCGATGACGCGCACATGGGAGCCTCCGAAGCCGCCTACGCCTGCCAGAGCCATTCGTTTTTTGGTCATAGCCGTTTTGATCTCCTTTGTTGTACAGAGTCTAATCGATGCGAGCTTGCCCTCAAGCTGCCGTCTTCGGCCTAACCTGACGCACGATGCCCGGACCGTCGGCGGCGGCCCGGGCTCGCGAGCTTCTACTCCTCTTTATACGTGCTCCAGGTACCGCTGCTTCATCAGCTCCATCACATCGTCGCCGTCCATATCCCAGATCGCCTGGTTGAAAATCTCCACCTCGATCGGGCCGTTATAGCCTGCCTGCTCCACCGCCTGGCGGATCTTGCGCAGCTCGATCACGCCGTCGCCCATCATGCCGCGTCCGAGCAGCAGATCCGGCACCGGCACGAGCCAGTCGGACACATGGTAGCCGAGGATACGGCCGGCCGCCCGCTCGATCTGCGGGTACAGGTCGGGGTCCCACCAGACGTGGAACACATCGACGACGACGCCGACTTGCTCGGGCGTATACTGCTCGGCGATCGTGTTGGCCTGGGCCAGCGACACGACGACGGAGCGCTCGGCGGCATACATCGGATGCAGCGGCTCGATGCCCAGCTTGACGCCATGCGCCTGCGCATGCTCGACCAGCTTGGCGATCCCCTCTTCCACGTACTGGCGCGCCGTGGCGATATCCTTGTCCGCCGACGGTCCGCACACGAGCACGAGCGTATCCGTGCCCAGCTCCGCCGCCTCCTCGACTGCCCGGAAGTTATCCTCCAGGTTGGCCTGACGCTGCGCCGCCGTATCGCCGGGGAAGTAGCCGCCGCGGCATAGACTCGACACCTTCAGCCCGGACTCGCGGATGATCCGCTTGCTCTCGGAGAGGCCCAGCTCGGCGACCTTGTTGCGCCACGGCGCGATCCACGGCACGCCAGCCCGCAGACTGCCCTCGACCGCCTCGCGCAGCGTCCACTGATTAGTCGTAATCTGGTTCAGACTGAGCCGATCCAGCGATTGTATCGGTTGCATAGTTATCCTCCTCATTGTAGCGGCTGATCCGCCTCATGTACACGATTGCGCCGGCCGGCAATAAGGCGGCCAGTGCGGCCGCCTCTCCCATCCTTTACTCCACGCCCGCGAGCGCCAGCACCTGCTTCATCCGCGCTACCGCGAGCTCCGGCCGCTGCAGCAGCCCTGCCTGGTCGGCCAGCACGAACAGCTCGGAGAGGTGAGTGATCGAACGCATCCCCTCGGCGCCGCCGATCATCCGGAAGTGCGACTGATGTCCGTTCAGGTAAGCCATGAACACGATTCCCGTCTTGTACGCATACGTCGGCCGCTGGAAAATATGCCGCGACAACGGCACTGTCGGCTCCAGGATCGCGTGGAACTGCTGCGCATTGCCCGCATCCAGCGCATGCAGCGCCGCTGCGGCGGCCGGCGCGATCGCGTCGAAGATGCCGAGCAGCGCGTGGCTGTAGCCCTGCTCGTCGCCATGGATCAGCTCGGCGTAGTTGAAGTCGTCGCCCGTGTACATCTTCACGCTCGCCGGCAAGCGGCGGCGCATGTGGATCTCCTTGTCCGCATCAAGCAACGAGATCTTGATGCCGTCGACCTTGTCCGCATGCGCCTCGATGACGCGCAGACAGACATCCATCGCCTGGTCGAGGTCCTGATGACCCCAGTAGCCTGCCAGCGCCGGGTCGAACATGTCGCCCAGCCAATGCAGGATGACCGGCTCCTTCACTTGACTCAAGATCCGACCATACACATACTCGTAGTCCTCCGGCCCCTTGGCGCAGGCGGCGAGCGCCCGGCTCGCCATCAGGATGATGCGGCCGCCGACGCCCTCGACGAAGCTGCACTGCTCCTCGTAGGCGCGCAGCACGTCCTCGATCGTGTTGCCCGGCTGCGGCAACAGATGATCCGTGCCCGCGCCGCTGGCGACACGGCCTCCTACAGCTCTGGCCTCCTGCACCGAACGGCTGATCAGCTCCTGCGAGCGCTCCCAGCTCAGCCCCATGCCGCGCTGCGCCGTATCCATCGCCTCGGCCACGGCCAGGCCGAGCGACCAGAGGTGACGCCGATAGGCCAGCGTCCCCTCCCAGTCGATCTGCGCGTTGCTGCCAGGGTCGGTCCCGGCGAACGGATCGCAGACGACATGCGCCGCCGAGTAGGCGATCCGGCTCTCGAACGGTTTGCCCTGCGGTACCTCAAAGGCGCCCGGCCCTTGCAGCGTATAGTCCTTGAGCGCTCCGCCGACCTGCGGCAATCTGATAATGCTGCTCATATGGTCGCCCTCCTAAAAGTTTTCCGAAGGAAACTCGCTTCGCTAGGTGAAGCGGGTATGCCGCTTGTGCGGCTTACCAAGTTTCATTCCAGTGAAATCCAAGTCAAGGCTGTGTGAACGTCAGCCTCGCTTGGATTTGAAGCATATGCTTAAAGTTTCAGTTCCGGTACGTCGATCCAGCGGCGCTCCTGCCACGACTGCATGCCCAGATCGGACAGCTGCGTGCCTTTGGCCCCTTCGAGCAGGTCCCACGGGAACGGGCTGTCGGTGACGATATGTTTCAGGAAAAGTTCCCATTGTACTTTAAAGCCATTGTCGAACAGTTGGTTGTCCGGTACCTCTTCCCACTGCTCGCGGAAGTTGAACGGATTTTCGATATCCGGGTTCCAGACCGGCTTGCACGTATTGACGCGATGCTGCGTCTTGCAGTCGCGCAGACCCGCGACCGCGCTGCCCTCGGTGCCGTCGACCTGGATCGTCAGCAGATCCTCGCGATTGACGCGGACCGCCCACGAGGAGTTGGCCTGGACGACGATGCCGCCCTCCAGCTCGAACGTCGCGTACGCCGCATCGTCAGCGGTACAGGCATAAGCTTCGCCGTTCTCGTCGATCCGCTGCGGGATATGCGTCACGCCCAGACAGGAGACCGAGCGGACTTCGCCGAACAGATTATCCAGCACGTAGCGCCAGTGCGCGAACATATCGACGATGATGCCGCCGCCGTCCTCGGCGCGATAGTTCCACGAAGGACGCTGCCCCGGCTGCCAGTCGCCCTCGAATACCCAGTAGCCGAACTCCATGCGCACGGAGAGGATTTTGCCAAAGAAGCCCGAGTCGACCAGACGCTTCAGCTTCATCAGACCTGGCAGGAACAGCTTGTCCTGGACGACGCCGTTCTTCACGCCCGCTGCCTTGGCGATCCGCGCCAGCTCCAGCGACTCCTCCAGACCAGCGGCCGTCGGCTTCTCGCAGTAGATATGCTTGCCGGCTGCGATCGCCTTGCGGATGCTCTCGGCGCGGAAGTTCGTCATCTGCGCGTCGAAATAGATCACATTGTGCGCATCCGCCAGCGCCGCATCGACATCGGTGCTCCAGCGCGTCAGGCCGAACCGCTCGGCGAGCGCCTTCACCTTATGCTCCTGACGGCCGACGAGGATCGGGTCCGGCATGATGATATCGCCATTGGCCAGCTTGACGCCCCCCTGCTCGCGGATCGCCATGATCGAGCGGATCAAGTGCTGGTTAGTCCCCATACGTCCGGTTACGCCGTTCATAATAATGCCGATCTGATGTGTTGTCATCGGTCAATCTCCTCTCGTAATTCCAGTAGTGGATGCCCCTCTGCGGAGCGATTGACCTTATCATACCGCCGCCGCCCGACTTCTGTCTTACGAGTTTAGGAAGCGCATTCTTATTTTCGGAAACGACAAATAACCCCCACCTGGCGGCAGGCGCGAGCGTGAGGTAAGCTGGGATTAGAAATTCTTTCTAAATTTTCCGAGGTGAAAAATGAAGAATTGGAAAAAATCATCTCTCCTCCTGTTTGGGCTTGGATTTTCTGTATTAGGCAACTGGATTTATTTTGTCGCCATCAATATTATCGTGTTGGATATGACCGGTTCCCCCGCAGCAATCGCTGGGTTATTTGTCCTTCGTCCCCTTGCTATGTTGATAACGAATCTTTGGTCTGGAAGTATGATTGACCGCGTGAATGTCCGTCACTTAATGATCGTGGTAGACATCATCAGAGGTATACTCATTTTGGGCATCCTCTTTCTTTCGTCCGTTTGGAGTATATATGTGCTCGTATTTATCATCAATGTGTTTGGCGCCTTTTTCGGTCCAAGTTCATCCGTCTACATTACGAAAGCAATCCCCGGTGAAGATAAACAACGCTTTAACTCCATGATGAGCATGATTAACTCGAGCGCCTTTTTGACAGGACCCGCGATTTCCGGTTTGCTGATCGCGAATGTCGGGGTGCATGTATGTATCATCATTAACGGTGTCAGCTTTATTGTGTGCGCCATCGCGATTTTCTTTTTGCCGGATGTTGACTCCAATTCCAGGAACGTTCGTGCCCCTTTATCATTAAAAATGATTATCAGTGATCTTAGATTGGTAATAGACTTTTCTAAGACGGCTCGCTTTTTCATCGTTGTCTATCTGCTATTTCAAGCCTCCATGCTTATCGTCTATGCCATTGATTCACAAGAGGTCGCCTTTATCCGAATCCATCTAGATCTTACCGAAGTCGATTATGGTTACATCATCAGTGTTACTGGCGTTGGCTCGTTGGTTGGTTCCTCCATCGCCGCGTTGGTTGCCAAGAAAGTCCACTATCGTTGGTACTTAGGACTTGGGTTATTATTAGGCACCGTCTTCTATATTGCTTTTTACGCTTCCTTTAATTTCCTGACGGCGGCAGCCTCGTTCACCCTGTTGGGCTTTTTCATGGCCTTCTCAGGATCGGGATTCACTACGTTCTTCCAGAAATGCGTCCCTGCTGATATCATGGGCAGATTCTCAAGCGTTGCGGATATGTCCCTTGGGATTGTGCAGATCTTGCTTACGATTCTAGTGGGTGTCCTGGCTGATGTGATTAGTTTGCAGCTTTCTTGTCTTCTCTTTGCAGGGCTCGCATTTATAGGTTCCGTGATGGTTTGCTTTAAGGTGCTTCCATCATCGAGATCAGTTTTTTTCCACGCGCGGGATAAGGAACAACATTCGTCTCTATAACAAAGGGGTCCGTTACGAGCCTCGCGCCATCAAGCGCAAGCTGGCGAGCGTATCCTCGTAGCTGCGATATGTACCTGCTATCTTGGTCAGCAGCCACTGTTCGTGCTGCGGACGATAATGTACGGTTACGGCATTGGGCCACAGGTAGACCCGCTCCTCCACCATCTCGAATCGATGCAGCGACACGCCGCATTCCACTGCCCACTGCTCCAAGGTCTGCGCGGTCAACACCCTGCCTGCGGCAACAATGACGTCGTCCGTAACATCCCATACGTCGATGCTGTCGAATAACTGTCCGCTGCCCTGCTGCTGCATGGTCACATTGACAGCAAAGCCTTCATAGTTAAAGGTCAGCACCTCCAGTCCACCATCACGCCACACTTCATCGGCCTGCGCGACCGCCTGTCCCGGCGTCAGCCAGAGGTCGGTTGGCAGACAGCGCGCCAGCGTGCCGCCTTGCACATACGTCTCCAGCGATAGCGAGCGGAGCGCTTCCTTCATCGTTAGGTTTCGGTCCATCCGTTCACCTTGCTTTCTCTGGATTCCCTTACAGGCTTCCTCTTCAACAATACATCCGATCTTGAACATACACGCGATGCTGCCGTTCGTCAACGCAGCAGGCATGTTCAGCGGGTCTCGAATAGTGTACGATGGTAGGGACGAAGCGTGGCTGCAAGCCGCCTTCAAGACGAGGTCGAAGCGAGGTGTGGAATGCCATGCTGTTGGAGATCGAGACGTACGGGCATGACATCTATCTATATGAGAAGAAGCATTCGCAGAAGTATGAATTCGCGGATCATTATCATGATATCCATCAGATCGTCTATGCGCTGGAGGGGACGGGCACGGTCGCCATCGAGGGGCGGCAGCATACGATCAGTCCGGGACGTGCCGCCATCATGACGCCGGGTACGGTGCACTCAATCCGCTCCGAGTCGAAGCTCACCCTGCTCGTCGTCGCGCTCGCCGACCAGACCTTCCTGGCGAGCGAGCTGGCCGGGCGTGTCTTCCAGCGCTCGCGGGTCGTCTCGCTGTCTGCGCATCTGGACAATGAGATTCGCCGTCTGCTGCGGACGATGCTGTTCGAGCAGGCGCGGCAGCCGGAGTTTTACACGGTTGCCTTGAGCTGCCATCTGACGGAAATCTGCCTGATCTTCCATCGCACGCTGCAGACGGAGGAGCCGCCAGTCGATCTCAACTATGTGCGCGCCGAGAGCATCCGCGACTACATCGATACGTACTTCTACGATATCAGCAACCTGACGAGCGACATCGCCAGCAAGCTGGGCATCAGCTCGCGGCACGCCGACAACATATTCAAGGAATATTACCATGTCACGCCGCGCAAATATTTGGCCGAGGTACGGATCGAGCACTCGCGCAAGCAGCTTGCGGAGACGGACAAGGACATCGTGACGATCTGCTTCGAGGCCGGGTACGAGAACCTGTCGACCTTTTACCGCCTCTTCAAAAACGCCACGGGGCTCTCGCCCAACAAATATCGCCAAACGTACAATGAGCAATTCCATGCCGAGCAGCAGATGTCGCCGTGATGCAAGGTGAAGCGGCACATCGCAGAGCGATGCGCCACGGCTGTCGCCGTCCTTTTGAGCGGGACAGTCAGTTTCATTCCGCTAAAATCATTAACGCCGCAGCCGGTCGGGAAAGCTCGACCAGGTGCGGCGTTCTTCGCCTAGATGCGCATCGTATCGTCCCGCCACTGGCTAATCCGCTCGCGGATCGCTGCCGGCTCCAGACTCTCCTCCACGGCTTGCTCGCACAACGCAGGGAACTCCTCGTCTCCAGCATTGCGAAGCGCAATGATCTGCCGCACACTGAGCCGTTCGTCGAGCTGTCGACCGGTGAGGCGGTAGTGGCGGAATTGCTCCTCGATCCGCACGATCCGATCCTGCGTCTTGGTCGCATAACGCCGCATCCGCATCAGCGCGAATACAAGCGCCAACGCAAAGCCGACGACCAGCAGCGCCAGCCCGTCATCGCCGTCCGCCCGAGCGGTACGGATCAGCAGCAGCACGGAGCAGACGAGCAGCACAAGCGCCAGCGGCAACGTTACGAAGTGATACGGCCAGTCGAAACGCAAAAATGTCGACGTCTTCGGTTGCTTCATACTCATCATGGAACCCCCTATTCATCGTCACAGCCCTCTCACATCCACCAAAGCCTTTGCCCCTGATTACCCGCATCGCCGACTAGCGCACCATGAGAGCTGCGCAAGCGGGCTGCTTCTCCGCTCCTCGCCTCACGGGGAAGGTCGCACGCGATGTCCCGATACTCGCTTGCAGGGAGCGACCACACGCATCTACGTCCGATGCTCGCGGCGATATTGTCCCGGCGTCATGCCGGTCTTGCGCTTGAACAAGGCGTGGAAGTGCTTCAGATCCTGGTAGCCGACGGACCGGGCGATCTCCGGTATCGTCTGGTTCGTCTCGCGCAGCCGCTGGCAGCAGATATGGATCTTGCTGTTATGCACATAGGTCTTGAAGGGCACGCCTGCCAGCGTCTTCACCTGACGCTGCGTATGCCGCTCGCTCCAGCCAAGCGTCGCAGCCGCCCAAGCGAGCGAGTAGTTGCCCTCGGGATGCAGCGCGATCCGATCCAGCAGCTCCTGCAGAGCCTGGGCAGAACGGACGGCGGGCGTGTCGGCAGACAATCGGCGATGCAGCAGGATCATCAGCTTGGCCCATTCGCTCTGTACCCATAGCCGATACCCGGGCTGGCGGCCGAGGAACTCGCGCAGCATCGGCTCGAGCAACTGCGCGAACTCGGCTCCCTGCTCCCGCAGATGCCGCCAGGCCGTCTCCTCCCGCATCCCGTGGACCGCCGCCTCCTCAGCGCTCACCCGCTCGAACGCCGCCTCCTGGAACAGGCAATTGTACACGATCAACGGCTCGCTCCCCCTCGCAGCCGCCGGCCGGAACACATGCGAGACGCCAAGCGGAATCCAAAACAGATCGCCGCGCCGCACCGGCAGCACCTGCTCGCCGATCCGATGATAGCCGTGTCCCTCCGCCACGTAGTTGATCTCATAGAAGTCATGCGTATGCTCCAGCAGCTCAAACGACTCCTCGATCCGGTTCACAAAAAACGGGAAGCCCGGCTTGAAAAATAAGCTCCCCGGCGTCTGCTCGATGGTGCGGCTTGCCTTCATGATGCGCCCTCCTTCCTCTGCTGGGATGTGACAGGTTGTTAATTGGCGCTGCATCCTATACTCTGCGCCCTACACTCACGCGGCACGCCTCGCTCTATGCTCTGCGCTCGCTC
This sequence comes from Paenibacillus sp. 598K, assembly GCF_003851045.1. Lineage (GTDB taxonomy): Bacteria > Bacillota > Bacilli > Paenibacillales > Paenibacillaceae > Paenibacillus_D. Next base: position 31,702 of record NZ_BFBX01000028.1, read on the forward strand.
CGCACTCTGTACCCTGCACGCTGCCCCTGCGTTCACTTTTCCTGTATTCTTTAACGCTCGCCACGGCGCTTATTGGCCGCTTTTTTCGTCATTATCAACTCTAATGCTCGCCCTAGCGCTTATTTTGCAGTACAAGCCTATTTTTCGCCATTTTCGAGAAAATAAGCTCGCTGGCGAGCGTTAGGATGCTGGAACGCCATTTTGGGCGTAAATAAGTTCGAGGGCGAGCGTTAGAGCCCAAGTCAAAGACCGAGTTAGTAACCTCAGCAGCAAGCGTAACCTATAGCGACTATGTGATGGCTACGATCAAAAATCAAGAAGGCTCCCCGACGACGGGGAGCCGCATCTATGCCTATAGTCGAGCAAAAACATGCTGCCGTCAAGCCCCACTGGCGGCCCAGGCGCAGGCCCGCCTACTCCACGTTCTCCTGTGGGCGCACCTGGCGCTGGCCAGCGGCGACGCTTGGCGCAGGCTCGATCACAGGGGCCGCTTCGCCCGCCTCGACGATGCGGCGAATCAGCGTCTCGCGCAGCGTATCCGCGACCTCGCGGTGCGAGTCGTACCCTGCCAGATTGGTCAACTCGTAAGGATCAGCGTACAGATCGTACAGGAACGCTTCCTGGTAGACCGGTGCACACGCATCGCGGATCGGGTCGGCATCCGGCGCGCTGACGCTATACTTCCAGCGATGGGTGCGGATCGCACGGCCAACCTGGGACTCGCTAATCTGCACGAACACCTCCTGCGGCCAGTCCGCGCGCGCGCCGCGCAGCAGCGGCAGGATCGAGCGGCCCTGCATATGCTCCGGCACCTCGATCCCCGAGGCATCCAGCAGCGTCGGCACGAGGTCCACCAAGCTTACCAGCTCCCCGACACGGCCGCCACCTATGAAATCAGCCCCATAGAACGCCGTCGGCACACGAATCGAGCTCTCATGGCAAGATCGCTTGTACTCGCCGTTGCGCGTCTTGAAGTGCGAGCCGTGGTCGGAGGTGAACAGGATGATCGTCTCCTCGGTGAGCCGCAGACTGCGCAGGGCGTCCATCACCCGTCCGAGCGCCTCGTCGAGCCGCTTCACCATGCCGTAGTAGCCGCCAAGATGCTGCGGCGCCGTGCCTGTCAGCGCCGCCAGATCAGGCGGTGTCCAGCGCGACGTATAGACATCACGGTAGACGTCGGGCGCCGGATAGTCGTCGCGGTGGTTCTGGTGATGCGGCTCCAGATAGGACAGGAAGAGGAAGAAGGGGTTGTCCGCCTGGCTCTGCCGATCAATGAAACGGATCGCCGCATCGGTCAGCGCGTCGACCCGATAGCCCGGCAGCCATACCGGCTGCTCCGCCTCATCGTACAGCAGCGTCTCGTAGGCGTCCGACGTATGCTCCAGCGCATCGGCCGCCAGCCAATGCTTGTAGCCGCCGCGCAGATGCTCCGGCACCGGCTGGTCGCGGGTGCAGGCCAGATGCCATTTGCCAATGTATCCGGTCTCATAACCGGCGGCATTGTAGTACTTGGCCAGCGTCGGCATGTCCTCCGGCAGCGGGATGCCGTTGGTATAACAACCTGTCTCTGTCGCATACAGACCCGTCTGCAGACTTGAGCGCGCCGGGCCACACACCGGCTGGCAAGTGAAGGCATAGTCCAGATGGGTACCGCGCTGCGCCATCCGGTCGAAGTTCGGCGTCAGTCCGAGCGGATTGCCATGAACCCCGGTCGTATCCCAGCGCTGCTGATCGGTGAAGAAAACGATGACATTCGGTTGCTTGCGTGTACTCATCTGCATCTCTCCCTTTCTTGTCTCGATAGAGCGAAAAACATACAGGAGTCCGCCCCCTCGCGCAGAACACTGCACAAACGGACGGACCTCTTTACTAGTCTCCTATAGCTTAACCTTTTAGGCCGGTGGTGGAAATCCCCTCCACAAAGTAGCGCTGGGCGAGGAAGAAGACGAGGATACACGGCACGATCGTGACGACCGACATCGCCATCACCTGGTTCCAGTTGACCGCACCTTCGTTGTCCAGCACCATCCGCAAGCCGAGCGCCACGGTATACTTGGAGACGCTGTTGATGTAGATGAGGGCGTTGAAAAACTCGTTCCACGTCCAAATGAACTGGAAGATGCACACCGAGATGAGCGCCGGCACCGACAGCGGCAGCAGGACCCGGACGAGCGTACTGAACGAATTGCACCCGTCGATGACAGCCGCCTCGTCGAGATCGCGCGGGATGCCCCGCAGGAATTGCACGATCAGGAAGATGAAAAAGGCGTTGACGGCGAACAGCGCCGGCACATAGAACGGCAAATACGTATTGAGCCAGCCGAAGTTGCGGAACAGGATGTAGCGCGGGATCATGATGACCGCATCCGGCAGCATCAGCGTCGAGATCATGAGCGCGAAGAACAGCTTTTTGAGCGGAAACTTGAACCGGGCGAACCCGTAGGCGACGATCAGACTTGAGGCCATCGTGAGCACGACGACCGGGACGACGAGCAGGAATGTATTGCCGAAGAAGCGGCTGAAGCTCGTCCGGCCAACGCCCTCCCAGCCCCGCTCATACGCGCCCCAGATGATCTCTGACGGAATCAGCCCGATCGAGGCGAAGATCTCCTCGTTGGGCTTCACCGACGCCGAGATGAGCCAGAGCAGCGGATACAGGAACAGGATGCTCAGGACGGACAACAGCAGGATAAATCCCGTCTTGCGCCAGCTCATCGCCCATCCCCCCCGTCTTCATAGTGCGCCCAGCGGTTGCTCGTCTTGAACAGCACGAACGTGAATGCCAGGATGATCAGGAACAGCACCCATGACTGCGCCGAGGCGTAGCCCATTCGGAAAAACTGGAAGGCGTTGTCGTAGAGCATGACGCCGTACAAATACGTGGCCTTCATCGGACCGCCGTTCGTGATGACGAAGGCGGCGGTGAACTGCTGGAACGCATTGATCGTCTGCATGATCAGATTGAACAGGATAATCGGCGTGAGCAGCGGCAGCGTAATCGAAAAGAAGGTCCGCACCTTGCCCGCGCCGTCGACCGTCGACGCCTCGTACAACTCGCGCGGCACCTGCTTCAGCCCGGCCAGGAACAACACCATCGACGAGCCGAACTCCCATACCGGCAGCAGCGTAATCGTGAATAGCGCCAGGTCGGGATCGCCGAGCCAGTTGAGCGGCGGCAGCGACAGCTTCGCCAGGAACTCATTGACCAGCCCCTCGCGCATGAACAAGAATCGCCACAGCACCGAGACGGCGACGCTGCCGCCGAGGATCGAAGGCAGGTAGTAGATCGTCCGGTAGATACCCATGCCGCGCATCTGCCGGTTCAGCAGCATCGCTACGAGCAGCGCGACGATCAGCTTGGCGGGCACCGCCATGACGACGTAGAGCAACGTCACGCGCAACGACTGATAGAAGACCGGGTCCTTGGTGAACATCTCGATGTAGTTGGCCCATCCGATGAACCTCTGCTCGCGCACCATGCTGTAGTCGGTGAAGGAATAGACGAGCGAAGCTACGAACGGCACCAGCGTCAGGACGACGAAGCCGATCAGCCAGGGGCTGATGTATAACAGACCGATGCGCTGACCCTTGGCGCGACGCTTGCGCGGAGCGTTGCGTAACGTATCCTCGGGTGCGACGACGGCAGACTGGGTTTGCATGTTTTTCTCACACCTTATCTGTTACGGGAGCGGCCCGTTTCTGGTCCGCTCCCTTCATTTCTTCTTGAACTCGCACTTTAAGAATGTCCTATGATAGACGGCCTACGCCGCTTACGGCATCGAGCTGAGCTTCTCATCCAGCCGCGCGGTCAGCTCGGCTGCCGCATCGGCGGCGGAGAGCTGCTTGAAGGCGACGCGCTCGAGGATGTCCTGGGCGATCTGGTTCAGCTCCTGATTGTTGCTCAGCGCATTGACCGGGTTGCCGGGGTTCTCCAGCGCCACCTGCACTGCCTCGTTGACGGTCGGGTCGATCGCGCCGTCCGCGACGAGCTTGTCGGCATTGGCCTGGACGACCGGGACGCTGTAGACGTCCTTGAGGATCGCTGCCGCCTCCGGCGAGGTGAGCAGCCAGCTGGCGAATTTCGCCGCTTCCTCGGGATGCTTGGACGCCTTGCTGATCGCCAGCGGGTTGCTCGGATTGACGAGGACGGCCGAGGTCTTGGCGTCCGTCGGCACCGGATACATGCTGACGCCGAGATTCGGCGTATACGATTTCACCTTGGCGATCGTCGAGGCGAGCGTGAACATCATGCCGATATTGCCTTGCTGCCATTGCAGATTCTCTGCCAGATCCTTGTACAGGCTGCTCTCTTCGACCGGCTGCATGACGCCGTCGTCCAGCAGCTGCTGGTAATAGGCGAATGCCGCCTCGAGCGAGTCTGCCTCGAAGCCCAGCGTCTTGTCGTCCTGGATCCACTGGTTGCCGGTCTGCTGGTTGACGAATGGCTGCAGGAAGGTACGGTAATCGAACATGCCGAGCAGGTAAGCGTTCGGGTCTTGCTCATGGACGCGCTTGCCAATCTCATGGATCGTCTGCCAGTCCCACTTCGTATCCTCAGGGATGTCATATTTCGCGAAGAAATCCTTGTTGTACAGATTGACCATGCCGTTCACGCCCATCGGCAGTCCGGCCAGCTTGCCGCCGAAGACGGCGTAGCGCTCCAGGAAGGCCGGGTCGAAGGCATCCAGGTCGATGTAATCCTTCAGGGTGTAGAGGTCGACGACCAGGTCGCTCTTGACGGCGAGCTCGTCGATCCAGTCGACCGACAGCGGCGTCAGATCGGGAGCGGTGCCTCCGGCGAACTGGGTGACGAGCTTCTGATAGTAGCCGTCAAAGCCGCCATACTCCGGCTCGATGGTGACGTGAGGGTTGTTCTCAGTGTACAAGTCGATCGCCTCGAGCAGCGCCTTGTGCCGCACCTCGGACCCCCACCAGGAGAAGCGCAGCGTAACGTCCTTCGGCGCCTCCTCCTTGACCTCGCTGCCGCTGCCTGCGGCGCCGCTCTGGCCGCCGGACTCGGCTGGCGCGTTGTTGCCGCCGGCGCAGCCGGCCAGCAGGCCCGTCAGCAGGATGGCGCTGAGCGCCGAAGACCATACTTTACGTTGTGTCATTGTTGTGCCCCCTCGTATGTGATTGATCTAACTATAAAGGCTGTCTGGCGTCTATGAAAAGGCATACAAAATGACGAAAGGTATCATTAATCGCGGAATTTCGCGTAAAGGTATCCGAAATTGACATGCAGGTTAAATTAGGAGAAGAAACGGCAGACAGAGCGGCGGCTGCGCCTGTACAAAACGGAAATGATCGATTATGCTGGTCAAAAAGATTGCAACGATCCTATAACATCCAGACTCTGTCGGAGGTGCGCATCATGTATACCCTGCTGCTCGTCGACGACGAGCAAGAGATCCGAAGCGGTCTGTCCCAATACTTCCCCTGGCATGAGGTCGGCTTTGAGCTGGTCGGCGAATGCGTCAACGGACGCGAGGCTCTGCAATGGCTCGAGCAGCGTCCGGTCGATGTGCTGCTGTGCGATATCCGCATGCCGCTGCTCTCGGGGCTCGAGGTCGCCCAGCAGCTGCACGCCGCCAAGAGCCGCACACGGATCGTCTTCCTGAGCGGCTACAAGGACTTCGATTATGCCAAGCAAGCGATGGCTTACGGCATCAAGCATTATATCGTCAAGCCGACCAAATATACCGAGCTCTTCGACGTTTTCTCCTCGCTCAAGCTCGAGCTCGACGAAGCTGCGGAGGCCAGACGGAGCCCGCAGGCAAGCGGCTCCTCGGCCAGCTTCAACGCACAGGTCATCGCAGCGATCCAGGCTTATGTAGAGACGAACTATGCCCGGGCGACGCTGGAGGAGGCCGCCGCGATCGTCCATATGAATCCCCATTATGTAAGCAAATATTTCAAGGACAAGACCGGCGAGAACTTCTCCGATTATGTGACGTCCGTGAAGATGAACAAGGCTGCCGAGCTGCTGCGGGACATCCGCTACAAGACGTACGAGGTGAGCGAGATGGTCGGCTATAGCTATGCCAAAAACTTCACCCGCACCTTCAAGCGCGTCCACGGTGTCAGCCCCCGCGAATACCGCAACAATTACGAAGGGACTCGCCCTTAGCATGCGCAAAAAATTTTTCTTTAAAAACCTCGCGCTGTTCCTGATCCCGCTGCTCATCCCGACGATCGTGCTCGGGGCGCTCTCGATCGTCGTCACCAAGCGCTTCAACGATGCCGAGATCAATCGCAACCAGCTCCAGCTATTCCATCAGATGGACCGCAACATCGAGCTGATCTTCAACGAGATCGAGGCGCTTGGCCTCTACTTCGGCAATGTCGAAATGCTGTACCGGCTCGAGGATATCCTGCGCACGCAGCAGGTGACGCTGGAGAACAAGCGGCTCATCCAGGCCACGCAAAACTATATCGACGCGCCCGCCAACGCCCGCCCTTATATCGAGTCGATCTACGTCTATGTCCGCAACCCGCACGACCAATTTCTCGCCAGTAGCGACGGCCTATCCAACTTCCGCGAATTTCACGATACCGCCTGGCTGGACAGCTTCCTCGCGCACGAGACGGCAGAGGGAGGCACACAAGGCGGCATTTGGACCGAGGAGCGTCTGGTGCAGCGCTATTCGTTTGAACGCCCGTTCTCGGTGACGACGATCTACAAGCCGCTCTACTCCAGCGTCCTGCGCGAGCCGTTCGGCGTCGTCGTCCTCAACATCTACACCGCCTACATCGAGCGGCTGCTGCGCACCTACGAGACGTATCCCGGCCAGCTGCTGCTCGTCCTCGACGAGCAAGGACGGACGATGTTCGAGAATCGCCCGATGGGCGGAGAGCTCGCGAAAGCGTTGCATGCAACCGCCACTCCGGGAGACGCCCGCTTCTCGCTGCGAGCCGAGGAGATCGACTATGCCGGCGCCCAGCTTGCCTCCGGCCGTTACGACGGCTGGCGCTATGTGTCGCTGGTGCCGGAGCAGGCGATGAACGCCGTGCCCTTCCGCCTCACCCAGTTTACCGTCTACGTGGTGCTGCTGTCGTTCCTGCTCGGACTGGCGCTGACGTACTATCTGACCGGCCGCTCGCTGCGTCATATCCGGCGCATGATCGCCATCATCAAGTCGGCGGAGCGCGGCCTCCCGCTGCCGCAGCTGCCCGAGGCTCCGGGCTCCGGGGACGACGACACCAACTACGTCATCCAGAAGATGACGCGCAACTTCATCGAGCACCACTACCTGAGCGTACAGCTCTCGGAGAAGAAGTACCGGCTGCAAGCGGCCGAGCTGCTGGCGCTTCAGTCGCAGATGAACCCGCACTTCCTGTTCAACACGCTGGAGACGATCAACTGGAAGGTGCTCTCTCTGACTCGGCGGCCCAACGAGGCCAATCATATGCTGGAGCATCTGGCCGATCTGCTGCGGTATTCGCTCGATACGCCGGGTCGAATCGTCACGCTGGCGCAGGAGATCGCGATCACCGAGAGCTACATCGCCCTTCAGAAGATGCGGTATCAGGACAAGTTCGATGTGATCTGGGACTATGACGAGGTCGCGATCGCCGAATGCAGCATCGTCAAGCTCATCCTGCAGCCGCTCATCGAGAACAGTCTGTACCACGGCATCAAGGAGAAGGAAGGGCGCGGATGCATCAAGCTCCGGATCGATATCGAGCAGGAGACGACCCGGATTGCCGTCATCGACAACGGCGTCGGCATGACGCGCGAGCGACTGGAGGAGATGCGGCAGCGACTGGCGCAGGACGGCGAGACCGAGGCGCATATCGGACTAGCCAACACCAATCGCCGACTGATGCTCACGTATGACATGCCCGACGGCCTCCATCTCTGGAGTCGCCCGGGCTGGGGCACGGTCGTCTGGTTCCGCGTGCCGAATGAGAGAGCAAGATCGTAAAATCTCCCCTGTGCTATAACTGATAGTGAAATCACATGGGGAGATGATCAAGATGAGCACGACGCAAGGGAAACTGGAAGGGAAGTTGGAAGGGAAGTTGGAAGGGAAG
>NZ_BFBX01000028.1:39837-40232 GCF_003851045.1 Paenibacillus sp. 598K
AAGGGAAGTTGGAAGGGAAGCTGGAAGGGAAGCTGGCACTGGTCACGGGGGCGAGCAGAGGAATCGGCCGCAGCATCGCGCTCCGTCTGTCGCAGGAGGGGGCCTACGTGCTCGTACACTATGGTTCGAGAGAAGCGGAGGCAAACGCCGTCGTCCGGGAGATCGCCGACAGCGGCGGAGAGGCGCAGGCGATCGGCGCTGATCTGAGCACGCTGGAGGGCATCCATGCCTTGTTCGCGGCAGTGGATGGAGTGCTGCGGACGCGTCAGGAGGATCACAGGCTCGACATCCTGGTCAATAATGCCGGGATCGGTCAGATCCTGACGCTCGAGGAGACGACCGAGGCATCCTATGAGGAAGTGATGCGGATCAACGTCAAGGCGCCGTTGTTCGTC
>NZ_BFBX01000029.1 GCF_003851045.1 Paenibacillus sp. 598K
CATGCTTTTTCAACAGCCTGATTTTTGCAGTTAGCGGAACAGCACGCGGAGGGGACAGCACACGGAGGGAACGGCACGCGGAGGGAACAGCACTGAAGACATCATCCTGCTGTTCCCTCAGTGTGTTGGATGCCGCAGGAAGGGATGCTAGTCCCGGCAGTGTAAGGTATGCTGCTCAAGTGGAAGGTATACGGCCTCCATCGGCTCTTATACATGATATATAGTTCAAACTACACCTTGCATGGTAAAGCCCACGTCTTCTCTAAAGCCCACGTTCTGCCTAAAGCCTGCACCCCGCCTTACATCTGCGTAAATATGCGACCTCATGCTGCTGCCAACTGCTACTGTAAGTGCTGTGTCGATACGTCTTCGCGGTTTTTTTCTTTCAAAAGTTACAGCAGGCGGAAGGCATCCTTGTCTAAGGTGTAGCGAGTCGTACGCTGCTGGCTTTGTGACTTGATGGGGTGAAGAATGCTTTGCTTACTTAGAATGATTAGTCTGCGCGTGGCGCTGCGCGGGTTGATTGTTAAGTGCCGTTGGATATCGATGGGGCGCACTACGCCGCCGAGCCGATACGCGAGTCGTATGATTTCTTTATCGGTCGGGTCCATCTTGTCTGTCTGCAAGTCATCTGGTTGGTAACGGCTAAGCACCATGCGCAGCAGTGTGATGCATAGCTCAGGCCGGTCTGCGACATCATCATACGAGAATGAAATCACCTGAAAACCCATCGCTGTCAGGAAGGTTTCCCGATTCAGTTCGTTGCAGTACTTCTGACGATCCATGTCACGCACGTGCGGGCCGAAGCCCTTGATCTCGATGATGAGCTTGGTCATCGGAGTAAGCCAGGCGAAGTCGCAAAAAAATGACGCCCCCGCCAGTCGGCCACCTCATACTCGGGATGCAGATTGGCGAAGTTACCTCGAAGCGGCCACCATACTTGTCGACAGAACAATCGCTCAGCCTCCCGATGTCCTCGTTCTAACCGAGCCCGGCGTTCCCCAGTTCTTTGACTAAGGTGCGTTTGGATAAATGATTCATGCTGCTGCACAACATCCATTTTCTACTCTCCCTTCTTGTCCTCACCACTGTAAACGCAAAAAAGCACGCCCGACCCATACGCTGCAAGCAGCTTATGGACGGACGTGCTTCGTCTCGTTGAGGATAGTATAGCTGGAATGGCTACGAAATGCCAGCCAGAAGTGATTGTCTCTGCTCATGTCTTGCAGCAATAGCGCTGACCTCCGCTAGCCTTAAGTTTCCTGCCAGTATAGGGTGAAGTCACTGGGCTTGAGCCCCGGCTTCCAGTGTGATTCTCGGACTGGCTTGCATCCTTCACGCCTGCTACTGTCAGCTGCCTCCGGAACTGTGTAACTGTCGGTCCTTGCCTCGTTACTCCCAAGTTCCTCCCTACTCCATCACTCCCGCCCCCGCCGCATCTCGGCTACATACCGGGAGGGCGGGTAGCCCATAATGCGGGAGAAGGCTTTGCTGAAGGACTGGATCGTCTCGTAGCCGAGCATCTCGGCGACCTGGCTGATCGACAGGTGGCCGTACCCCAGCAGCTCCAGCGCCTTCTCGATCTTTTTGTGATTGATGTAGCGCTGCAGCGTCATGCCGGTCTTGTGCTTGAAGGCATGGGAGAGGTAGGTGGCGTTGTAGTTCAGCTCGGCGGCGATCGCCTGGATGCTCTTGAGCTCCAGGATATGCGTCTCGACATAACGGATCACCGCATACACCGTGTGCCCGACCGAATGAGGCGAGCGCTGCGGCGCGTGCGGGCTGCTGTGGCTGCTGCCGGTGAAGGCGCGGTAGGCCGAGATGAGGATCGATTCGCAGGTGTTGCGGATCATCGCCTCGGCATACGGCTGCTGCGTGTAGAACTCCTCGATCCCCCGCAGGAAGGGGATCAGCATACTATGGTTGTCCCGCGCCAGACGGTAGGGCTCCGAGGCGAGATAATCTCGAATCTCGGCAAAGTCCGGCGCGGTCCGATCATTGAATTGGAAGCCCATATACACAAAGCGGAGCACATCGGATGCGCCGGCATGAATCGCATGCGGGTACCCCGGGTTGTTGAACACGAGGTCGCCCGCCTGCACCTGCAGCATCGTATCGCCGATGACGAAGCTGCCGCTGCCGGAGACGATGTAGCTGAGCTCCATGCACACCTGCGGATGCAGGGCAATCTCGTAACCCCGCTCGCAAGCGATCTCGCCGATCTGCAGCAGGTCGATCATGCCGTAGCTGGCCTCGCCGACGGCGAACAGATTGTCAAAGTGGAACAGCCGTCCCGCTTCTACGGAATCCTGGTGGTCCATGCAGGCCTCGCCTCTCTATTCCTAGTGTATAGCAGGCAGATCGATCCACTGATGCGGTCGCTGCATCGCCTGCGTTCCGTATTCGATACAGGTCATGATCGCGATCGTCTCGGCCGAATCGACAGGTGCGTTGCCCGTCTCGAAAAATTGTAGCAGATGCTCGATAAACGATGCAAAAAAGTCCGATTCGGCTGTCTGTGCCGACGCTTCGCCGCCCTGCACTTGCCAGGCTAGGCGGAATGGGCCGCCTGTCAGGTGGGCCATCACGGCCTGACGTCCGTCAGGGTAGCCGATCAGCAGCGACGGCGTCTGCTCGGTGCCGATCGACATGATGCGGCTCGGATTGGCGCCCATCAGCATGATAATCGGCTCGATCTGATGCACCGCATAATTGCCGTAACGTCCCGGGCCTTGGCTGAACAGCATATCGATCGGCTGTCCGGCCGCGGCCTTGTACTCCTGGGCGAACCGGAGCGCCGAGGAAGAGAAGATCGGCGTGCCATGCTCCGCCGCGAGCGCGAACAACCGCAGCGCGGCAGCGCGGTCCGGGGCGAACGTTTTGTCGATGTACGTCGGCTTGCCCGAGCGCAGCGGCAGCTCCGCCAGCGCCTCGTGATGCTCAGGGTTGTCGGGCGACAGTACGATCAGATAGTCGCTCTGCGCGATGACCGCTTCGATGCTGTCGAGCAGCTCGATCCCCATATCCTGGGCCCACTGCGCGTTGGTGCGGCCAGCAGGCGCGTCGATCATCCCATAGGCGCACGTCACCTTCAGTGCGCCACCAGAGGCGTCGGCGATCCATTGCGGGTACTTATTGGCATGCCATTCGTCGAGGTAGTAGTCGATGAATCCGATCGTTTTCATAGGTAAGCCTCCTGTTGGTCTGCTATGCGTACGGGAAGGTCTGTCTCGATGCCTGACATTCGTCGATTAGTAAGTAATCTCGCGCTTGGCGTCGGAGGAATCGTAGATGCCCTGGATGATCTTGGACGACAGGATGACGGTATCGATATGGGATGGCAGCTTCTCGCCGGTGCGGATGCAGGAGAGGAAGCCGTCGATCTCGGCCTGGAACATATCGACCGAGCGGAACGTCGGCGATGTCTCCAGCAGCATGCCGTCCTTGGCACTGTATACCTTGAAGTTGCTGCCGTATTGCAGGCGGACGCCAGCTTTGTCGCCGAGGAAGTCGATGTACATTTCCTTCTCGCCGATGTTTTGCGCCCAGGCGCCGTTCATGCTGATCGTCGGGCCAGCAGTACGGATCATCGCGGTCACGAAGTCATCGACATCGTAGGTGCCGTCATACTTGGGCGGGCCGGCCCACATCGACTCGTAGGCGTAGTTCGGCATATCGACGCCGAGCTTGCAGAAGGCTTGCCCGGAGACGGTCTGCGGCTCGGGATCGCCCGTGCAATACATGACGATATCGAGGAAATGAACGCCCCAGTCGATGAGCGCGCCGCCGCCGGCGATCGCCTTGGTCGTGAACGCGCCGCCGAGTCCAGGGATCGAGCGATGGCCGCGGAAGCTGACGTACACATGATAAACCTCGCCGAGCTCGCCGTTTTCGATCATCCGCTTGATGTGGTTGACACTGGTATTGAAGCGATTGACGACGCCGATGTTGAGCGTTACGCCTGTTTCGTGCTGTACCTTCTGCATCTCCAGCGCTTCCTCATAGGTACGGGCAGCGGGCTTCTCGCAGAGCACATGCTTGCCCGCGCGCATGCAGTCGATCGAGATCGAGGCATGGACATGATTAGGCGTACAGATCGAGACGGCATCGACCTCAGGGTCCTCGAGCGCCACCTTGTAATCGGAGATGGCGATGCCGCAGCCGTATTCGGCGACCGCCTGCTCGGCCTTGGATTGGATGATGTCGCAGAAATATTTAATCTCTGCGCCCTCGTTGGCCAGATAGGATTTGATGTGAGCGGCGCTGGCAATTGTACCGCAGCCGATAATAGCGACTTTGAGCGTAGACAAGTCGGATTCCTCCTATGCGTTAAGTTATCCCTATTATAGCTTTGACAGTCGTGCAAAGGGAGTTGAAATGAGCGGAGTTGGTTATCCGAATTTGTGGTTTGGGGAAATAAAAAAAGCCCCGGGCATGTGGGCCTGAGGCTTGAGGTTAGAACGGACGGGCTGGCAACGCTAGAAGTTGATCTGTTCAGGAAGTTTTTACATGCTGAAAGCGAAATTGGATGAAGCACTGTCGTCTCATGCAACTTTGTTCTTCATTCGGCGTACATACTATATCTTCCAATAAAAGGAGTCGAGAGTAGTGAGAAAGAAGCTGATTGCTTTAGCCGCCTGTTTAGGGCTCTTAATTTCGGGATCTTCTTATGCAACGGAAAATGATATTGATCGACGGGTCGCCGAACAATTTGACATGACAGGTCAGTTTTTGCAGAAGATTGGCTTAACTGTTCGCTATGACGAAAAGACACAGCCTGAGCTGGAATTTACCGGGGTTCACGTTCCAATTCGTGAATTGTTCGGTGGGACAACCCAAATTACTTGGGACAACAACACGAAGACCTCTTATATCGAAAGAAATGGCATCCAACTTGTAGTGTCACAAGACACAAAATACAAACTGACTAAAAATCAAGTGCCGTGGCCAAAAGAGTGGACGAGTTTCGATAATGGGAGAATGCTAATCAAATTTCCTTACCTTGCTTATATTTTTGACAGATATGCAGATTTCTCTGCTGATTCTGAAGAGTCAGAATGGAGGGAGCGCTTGGCATTCTTAGGGATTGATTATATCGATAATAATGACTCGACAGCTAAAGATCGTACTATGCACTCGTTTATAAACTATAAATAAATCTGATTCCGGCGAATCTAAACTGCTTGGAGCGTCGCGTTCCAAAAGCGAGGACCCCAAAGCGTCGATTCTTGTTTCAATTCCTGCCCGTTAAAAATAACCCTCTCAGCGATCTGATACCCTATCCGCCCTAAGTAGAGGCAGGGGTAAAAAGGTACTGATTGGGTTATTTGCTACTTTAGGAGTTAATCCGCACCGTAAGACTTGGCTGATCCCAGTGTACTGTATAGCCTAATCCTTCTGTGAGGAAGCGGAGGTTCACATACATCACATCTTCATTCATTGCAGGGGCTTGAAAAAGGGTGACGGTTCGATCATTAATGGTTGCCTCTAAAGAGTTGATTGTCAGTGTCATTTTGACATCATTGCTTGTGACGGTAATCATTTTGGTGGCCTCGTTGAAGTCAACTGTAGCATCCAACGATTCGAATAATTGCCGCAACGGAACCAGAGTTGTACCGTTAGTCTCCCCGGCAGACGGCGAAAACTCCATCGTTTCGCCATTGAGTATCACTTTGACGTGGGTAAATGCAGCGGCATGGCCTACCGAGAATAACAGCGCTAGTAGGACAAAGCTTGGGAAAAGCAGTCTGAGTTTTACGATTTCCAACGCCTCCTAAATTAAGGGAATCCCATAGTCTAGTATATATCGGCATACACACCTGTGACAACGGAAGGATTGGTATTAGGCTTACCAGGACAGAGCAACGTATAGCATGAGGCTCCCAGCCCGCCTTCAGCATAACCTTCACAGCCTACGTTCGTCATGACGTTCGTTCAGCCCAAGCCTCCGCCGCTAACTTACTTCTGATACTCCCGAGGCGTCATGCCCGTGGCCTGCTTGAAGAGGCGGCTGAAATAGAAGGGATCGGCGTAGCCGACCAGCTCGCCGACGGCCTTGACCGGGAGGTCCTTGCGATGCTGGAGCAGACGTTTGGCCTCATTGATCCGCAGCGCAGCGATGTATTTCGACGGCGCCTCGCCGGCATGCTTGATAAATATTTTGCTCAAATAAGCCGACGAGAAGTTGAATTGCCTGGCAAGCTGCTCGAGGCTGATGTCCTCGTGGAAGTGCTCGCGCAAATAATGCTGAATATGCTGCACCGTTTTCTCGCTGTCATTGGTATGGACGACAGGCTCGCTGGACAGCTGCGCATACACATCGTCCAGTACATCGGACAGTTCCTTTGGCTTGACTGGCTTGAGCACATAATGCCGGACGTTGAATTTCATGGCGAGCTGCGCATACTCAAAGTCGGCGTAGCCGCTGGCGATAACGACCGCGGTGCGTGGATAATATTTGTGCACCTCCTGGATCAACTGGAGCCCGTCCATAACCGGCATCCGAATATCGGTCACGAGCAGCTGCGGCTGCAGTTGCCGGATGAGCTCGAAGGCTTCCCCGCCATGCGTCGCTTCTCCCACGACGGAGAAGCTTCTTTGGCTCTCCTCAATTTTGCGGATCAGTCCGCTGCGGATCAGATCCTCGTCCTCAGCTACGATGGCAGTGTATCGATTGCGACTCATGTGGTATCACTCCTTATGCAGCAGTCCCCCGATGCGTACGCACGCGCCGCCCTCCGGAAGGTTATACAGGTCGAACACTTTATGCTCGCCGTAGATCAGGTTTAATCGCAAATATATGTTGAGCAAGCCCATGCCGTTAAGCTCCAGCGCCGGCAGGCTGCGTTCCTTCTCCAACAATGCGAGCCTGTCGCGAAGCTCGGCGAGCTTGCCAGGCTCGAATCCCGCCCCGTTGTCTCTTACTTCGATCTGCCAGCGGTCATCGGTTACAGCGCCGAGGATCTCGATGCGCCATGGCGGCGCGTGAGCGCTCATGCATTTGATGCTGTTCTCGACCAGCGGCTGTACGCATAGCTTGGGGACCTCCTGGACGAGTAAGGGTTCCGGCACCGCGATCCGATAGGTGAGCCGCCCGCCGAAGCGCATCTTGTTGATTTCCAAGTAATTGACGGTATGCGTCAGCTCGTCACGCAGCGGCACCTGTCGTTCCTTGGATGTAATATAGCGCAGGAAGTCGGACATATGGTCAATCGTTGCGATGAGCGGCGCGTTCATCTGTTGCTCGGCCATCTCCTGAAGATTGGCGAGCGTATTGTACAAAAAATGCGGATTCATCTGAGACTGCAAAGCACTGAGCTGCGATTGCATCATCTGGGCTTCGGCGAGGAGCAGATGATCCAGCGATTGCTTCAGCCGATCGCTCATGCTCTGGAAGGCATCATGCAGCTCATCGAGCTCGGTGAAGCCGCTATTCAGTCTCTGCTGGGCGAACAGGCCCGAACCGATATTCTCGAACGACAGATTGCGCACCGCGCGGCGGATGCGATCCAGCGGAAGCGTGATGCGGTTGGCGGCATAGAAGGACAATCCAATCGCCAGCGCGATCAGCGCGAAGGCCGTGCCGAACAACTGAAACGTAAACTGCCGCAGCGGACGAAACAGATCGCTCTCGGAGGTCGTCAAGATCGTATACCAGCCCGTCGAAGTGGAATAATGGAGCGACAGCAGCTGCTTCTCTGCGGTGGACGGATCGGTAAACGGGATGCTGGCGTACGTGTCGGCGTTTGGGGCCATGTCGGCCACAAGATGGCGCAGCGCTTCATCCCGTTCGCCCTCGGACTGGAACGGATAGATGACTCGGCCTTCCTTGTTCAGTACGGCGATCTGACCGTTATACGGATTGTTGCTTTGAAACTCGGCGGCGCTGGTCAGGATACGATGCGCGTATTGCTTCACTTCCACGGCGCCGATCGGCACATTGTATTCGTCGTACAGCAGCCGGTACAGGGAGATGGAATATTTCCCGTCATCGGATGAATAATACTTGGACAGCTGCAAGTCCAAATTGGGGTCCGAGATCAGCTTGCCCGGCTCAGTCCGAAGCAGCTGCGCGATGAAGGGCTTATCCTCTGGCGCATAAGCATGCTCCCGATTGTCGAAGCCTGTGCCGTAATAACGTCCGTTAAAGGAGTACAAATAAATCTGCTCGGCCAGCCGCGAAGGGCCGATAATCGCGCTTAGCGCATCGGTCAACACCTTGGCGTCGTCGGCAGTCGACGCGCGCGGCCTGTTGCCGCCAAGATCCGCAGAGCCAGAGGCGATGTCGTCAGAAATGCCGCCCGGTGCCAGCGGATGGCTCGAGTCGTCGGGAATGCCGTCCGATGCTAGTGGGTGACTCAAGTCACCGTTGGCCGGTGCATCAACCGGCGTATCGGAGCCCTCGCTATCATCGGCGCCGCTGTCGGCTTGCTGGGGCGGAGCTTGACGCGTCATATAATTGGTGAAGCGCTCTTTAACCAAGTTGGAGTACAAGACATTCAGAGAAACCGAGTTCAATTGCTCGATCTGCTGGACCATCTGGTCCTGGATCGATTCGCCAAAGCTGCCCAGCGTACTGATCGCCTGTTCCCTTAGCTGATGCGTCGACCAGGAATAGAAGAAGAGCACGAAGGTGGCGAATACGATCAGAATGATGGCGGAATTGGTACAGAAAAGGACCGTTTTCATACTCTTAAACATGCGATCGTACCCCTTGGCTCTAAACTCTGTAAAATAGTAAAGTAATTATACCTCAACAAACACAAAATGTAAGCGGTTAAATTTATGCAGGTTTAGGACGGATTATTCTATGGTGAGACCGATGCAATTCCTTATACTTAAAAGTATCATCCAGCGGGATGAAGCAGAGACGAACAGGAACAATACGAACAGGGGGACGATTCTTATATGAAAAAGTGGAAAACGAGCTTGCTTTCGGCAAGCGTCGCTTTGACGGTCGTGCTGGCGGGCTGCGGCGGCAATAACGGAAGCGCAGAGCCTAGCGGAAGCGGAGAGCAGGGCACCGGCAAAAAGAACATCACATTGACCTACATGGCGAGTCAGGGCTGGATCAAGGATTCGGAGATGGAGCTGGCCAAAACATTCGAAGCGGAAACCGGCATTAAAATCGATTATCAGATCGTGCCGGCCGATCAGTACTTTAATGTGCTGAAGACAAAGCTGAACGCCGGAGAGGGTCCAGACATCTTCGGAGGACAAAGCGGCTACAGCGAAATTACGATGAACTACAATGTGGAGAAAAATGCCGTCGATCTAAGCGATCAGGAGTGGGTAAAGCGCGAGGACCCACTCTCGATCGAGCAGCTTACCGTGGACGGCAAAGTGTATGCGCTTACGATCTGGGACACCTACAGCAGCTTCGTCGTCGCGTATAACAAAAAGCTGTTTGGGGAGCTGGGCATCGAAGTGCCAAAGACGTATGAAGAGCTGAAACAAGCGGCGGAGACGATCAAAGCGGCTGGCGTCACGCCGATCTATGAGCCGATCGCAGATGGCTGGCATCATGTCATGTGGTTCAGCGAACCCGGCCCCAATTACGATAAGCTGGAGCCTAACCTGTACGCGGATCTGAACGAGAACAAAAAGAAATTTGCCGACAGCCAGGCGATGCTCGACTCGCTGACGCAATTGAAGGAAATGTACGACCTCGGCTTCTTCGGCGACAATTCGCTCTCCGATACCGGCTCCGACACGGGGGCCAAGCTGGGCAGCGGCGAATTCGCCATGAGCTTGTCGGCGCAAAGCCTCGCGCAGGAGCTGGCGGACGATTATGGCTTTGAACTGGACGATATCGGCTTCTTCCCGATTCCGCTGACGGACAATCAAATCTATTACATCCATCCGGGCGGTCCGAGCAAGTTTATCTACTCCGGCTCCAAGTATATCGACGAGGCCAAGCAGTACTTTAATTTCCTGACGAAGCAGGAAAATCTGCAATTCATGCTCGATAACGATCCGACGATCTCCAATCTGAACTTCCCGGGTCTGGAGAACAAATATACGGCCGAGCAGCAGAAGCTGTTCGAAAGCTATCCGGAGCGCGGGACGGATCTTCAAAACTTCGTCACCTACGTCAACCCGCAATGGATGGACATCGGCAAAGATATCGTCGCGATGCTGGCAGCCGATATGAAGCCGCTCGACGTGCTGAAGAGCATCGACCAGCGACGCGAAGAGATGGCCAAGGTAGCGCAGGACCCGAACTGGCAATAAGCTTGCGGGCTCGCGGAAATCAGGATTGGCGATAGTCGAAAGTGACGACTGTTGCCAATCTTCATTCGATAGTGGAATGAGGGAGGTTGCGATGAATCGTAGCGTATATCCGTTTTATTTTGGCCTTGCAGCCTTGATCGTCTATTCCATCTTTTTTGTTTTGCCGGGCGTCATGGGCATTTTTTATTCCTTCACGAACTGGAACAGCTATTCTGACGAGATTCGCTTTATTGGCTTCGATAATTTGGCCAAGATCTTCTCGGGCGAAGGAAGATACCTTGGCTTCATCTACAATACGCTGGTGTTCACGGTCAGTACGGTTATCCTGAAGACGGCGCTTGGTTTGTTTTTTGCCATGTTGTTGAACGACGGCATCCGGGCGAAGGGCTTTCATCGCGTCATGCTGTTCATGCCCTCGATTGTCCCGATGCTCGTGGTCGGCTTGATCTTCAAATCGATCCTGAATCCCGCCACCGGTCTGCTGAACGAGTCGCTGCGGATGATCGGACTTGAGGTGCTGACGCAAAAGTGGCTGACCGATCTGAGCTGGGCGTTCAAATCGATCATCGCTGTAGACGTCTGGAAGGGCGTCGGCTACATCATGATCATCCTGCTGGCCGGACTGCAATCGATCGACAAAACCTATTACGAGGCGGCGGAAATCGATGGCTCGAACTTCTGGCAAAAGCTGATTCATATTACGCTTCCGCTTATTGTGCCGGCGCTCGTCGTCACGACCGTGTTGAATCTGCTGCATGGCTTAAAGGTGTTCGAGGCGGTCTACGTGCTGACCAACGGCGGACCGGGGTATGCGACAGATGTGATGTATACGGCGATCTTCAAGGAGTTTTCCACCGGCAATTACGGGATGGGCACAGCGTTGTCTTCCGTGCTGTTTGTCGTCATGACGGTCATCGGCTACTTCGTTGTACGGCTGATGTCGAGAGAAGGGGATGAGCGATAATGAACAAAACATTGCTGTCGGCGCTGCGCAATGGGTTCGCCTGGCTGCTGAGCGCGATTATGTTTATCCCGCTTCTGCTCGTTGTGGTGAACTCCTTCAAGACAAAAGCGGAGGCGAACGGCATGAATATGTCGTTGCCGGGCGATTTGCAGTGGTCGAACTATTCGATCGTCATCGCGGAGGGCAAGCTCATCCGATCCTTCTTCAACAGCTTGCTGTATGCGGGAGGAGCGACGGTCGTCAGTATACTGCTGGCCGCGCTTGCTGCCTATGTCTTTTCGAGGAATCGGACAAGGCTGAATCAACTGTTTTATTTTTATCTGATTATGGGCATTGCGATGCCGACCAACTTCGTCACCTTGATGAAGGTGATGCAGTGGACGCAACTGGTCAATACGCAGCTTGGCATCATTGTTATGCTGGCCGCGTCGGCGATCCCGTTCAGCGTATTTCTGATCTACGGCTTCGTTGGCAGCGTCCCGCGCGAGCTGGACGAGGCGGGTATTGTCGACGGGTGTTCGCCGGTGCGCTTATTCGTATCGGTGGTCATTCCGCTGCTTACGCCGGTGCTGGTCACGGTCGCGATCCTGAACTTTATGGGGGCATGGAGCGATTTCATTCATCCGCTGTATTTCCTTAACAATTCGGACAAATGGCCGATGACGCTTGCCGTGTACAATTTCTTCGGCCGCTTCCAGGTGAACTGGAATCTGGTGACGGCGGACATCGTATTGGCGACGCTGCCGGTCATTGTCATCTATTTGCTCGGACAGCGCTTCATCATCTCCGGCATGACGGCCGGATCGGTCAAGGGGTAGGAGGAGGAACCAGGCATGACTAGCAACAAAGACCAAGCAGGCGTCCAGTCCGGGCAACCCGCTGCGCCTGCGCATGCAGAACGCAGCGAGTGGTTTACGGAGGCTCGCTTTGGACTGTATATTCACTGGGGATTATATGCGCTTGGGGCGCGTCATGAATGGATGCAATCGCGAGAGTTTCGGAGCAGCGAGGACTACGGAAAGTATTTCCGGCATTTCGACCCCGATCTGTACGATCCGGCGAAGTGGGCGAAGCTGGCGAGCGCTGCCGGGATGAAATATATGGTGGTGACGGCGAAGCATCACGAAGGCTTCTGCTTGTGGGATTCCGAGCTGACCGACTACAAGGCGACCAACACGCCATACGGCAAGGACTTGCTGCGCCCGATGCTGGAGGCGTTCCGCGCCGAGGGAGTCCGCACCGGGCTGTATTACTCCTTGCTGGACTGGCATCATCCCGATTATACGCTCGATGTGAAGCATCCGATGCGCTACAACAAGGACTATGCGGCGCTTGACGCGCAGCGCAACTGGTCCAACTATGTGGACTACATGCATGGGCAGACGCGCGAGCTGCTGACGGACTATGGCGACGTCGATGTGTTGTTCCTGGATTTCTCTATCCCGGCGGAGGAGGGCTTCCCAGGCAAGGGCAAGGAGGAATGGCAGAGCGAGCGCTACGTCGAGATGGTGCGGTCCTTGCAGCCGAACACGCTGATCAACGATCGGCTCGGCGTGCCGGGGGATATTACGACGCCTGAGCAGTATCAGCCGCGCGAGTGGATCAAGATCGACGGCAAGCCCGTGCTATGGGAGGCTTGTCATACGTTCAGCGGATCGTGGGGGTACTATCGCGACGAGGAGTCTTGGAAGAGTACGGAGCAGGTGCTGCGCATGCTGATCGACACGGTGAGCAAGGGAGGCAACTTCCTGCTGAACGTCGGTCCCAACGCGCGCGGCGAGCTGGATGAGCGGGCAGTCGAGCGGCTGGAGGAGATCGGGGTGTGGATGCGCAAGCATTCGCGCTCGATTCACGGCTGCACAGCGGCTCCGGCCGAGCTGCCGCCGTGTCCGGAGGATTGCCGGTTTACCTATGATCCGAAGCGTCATCGGCTCTATCTGCATCTGTTCGCATGGCCGTTCAAGCAGCTCCATCTCGCGGGCTTCTCGGGACTCGTCGACTATGCGCAGCTGCTGGACGACGCTTCAGAGATCCGGATGGTGGAGGGCGAGCGCAAGCTGACGATGGAGGCGGGAGCCTTCGACGAAGGCCGTCCGGCCAATATGCTGACGCTGCAACTGCCGGTCAAGAAACCAAAGGCGGCGATACCGGTCATCGAGCTGATGCTGAAAAAGTAATCGAAAAGACCCTCCGGCAGGAGGAAAAGAGAAAGCGGGAGGAAAAACAAGATGGCCAACACATATCGGCTGGGCGTGATCGGACTGGGAGAAGGGCGCAGCATTATGTCTGCCGCGCTGCAAAGCGAGCGTTGGGAGCTGGCGCAGGTATGCGATCTGAACGAGGAGCTATGCCGGGAGCGGGCCAAGGAATTCGGCTTTGACAACTGGACGACCTCCTATGAGGATATGCTGGCCAATGACGCGATCGATGTCATCGCGATCTACACGCCGGATCAGCTCCACTTTACGCATATCAAGCAGGCGGTGGAGGCCGGGAAGCACGTCATCTGTACGAAGCCGGTACTGCCGTCGCTCGATGACGCGGCAAGTCTGCTCGCGTTTATGCAGGAGACGGACCGCAAGCTGTTCGTCGGTCAGAGCACGCGCTACTTCGAGCCGATGCTGCATCAGCGCCGGGACTTCGAAGCCGGGAGGCACGGCGCATTGTCGGTCGTGGAGGCGCATTACATTACGGATGGGCGCTGGTTCCTGGACAAAAGCTGGAGCAGGCAGCAGGGCTTCAGTTGGTTCCACGGCTTTATGATCCATGCGGTCGATCTGGTCCGTTGGTATGTGCCGGATGTGACCGAGGTGTCGGGGTATGCCGTCACGAGCGACAATACTCGGGCCTTCGGCCTGGAAGCCTGGGATTCGCTGCGTTTCGTCGCGCGCAACGAGGCGGGGCAGATCGCCACGATCGCCGGCGATTATGCGCTGCCGACGCTTGGACAGCAGGCTCAATCGCAGATCGGCTGCGTGCTGCGCGGCACGCAAGGCGCGACGCGAGCGGAATATTCCAATCTGTCGTACTACACGCATTTCAGCGGCGAGGAGCCCCAGGTGCATACATTTGAAGAAAAGGCCCCTTACTATTTCCGCTTCGAGAACCGCAGTCATCATGCCGGCGAATATCAGAATTACATCGAATACTTTGCCGACTGCCTCGATAACGGAACGCAGCCGTTGCCAGACGCACGGGAAGCGGTGCATACGCTTGCGTTGATGGAAGCGATGACCCGCAGCGTCAAGCGGGGCGGGCAGCCGGTGAAGCTGGCGGAGGTTATCAGCGAATACGGGCTGTAGCGAACAACCTCTGTAAGGGAGACGGGAGGCGAGGAAAGCTTGGAGCTGAATTATAGTCGTCCTGCAATCAGATGGACGGAGGGCTTGCCGGTCGGCAACGGCAGACTGGGCGGGATCGTGTATGGCGGCATCGAGCAAGAGAAGATCGCGCTCAATGAGGACACGCTATGGTCAGGCTATCCGCGAGACTGGAACAATCCATTGGCGCTGCAAGCGCTCGGCGAGGTGCGGCAGGCGGTGCTGGAGGAGCGCTACGAGGATGCCGAGCGGCTGAGCAAGGCAGGTATGATGGGGCCGTATACGCAAGCCTTCATGCCGCTTGGCCATTGGCATATGCGGTTCTACCACGGACACTTTGCCGAGGGCTATCGGCGCTCCCTCAAGCTCGACGAAGCTTGCGCCACGGTGCAGTACGAGATCGGCGGTGTCCGCTACACCCGCGAGCTGTTCGCTTCCTATCCCGATCAGGCGCTCGTCTGCCGCTTGGCTGCGAGCAAGCCGGGCCATCTTGAAGTGAAGTCGTGGCTGGACAGCCCGCTGCGGTCGACGACCGCTTGGCGGGACGGCGCAGAGGCGGGAGCGGAGAAGGGGAAGGAAGCGGCGGCGTACTTTGCGCTACGGGGCGATTGTCCGAGCGAGGTTAGTCCGAATTATGTCCACGATCCCGAGCCGGTAAAGTACGAGGCAGAGGCCGACAGCCGCACGATCGCCTTCGAGGGCAGGCTCGCTTGCCGGACGGATGCGGGCGCTACAGTCAAGATCGATCATACGGGCATCCACATTACGGATGCGACGGAGGTGGTCTTTTACTTTGCCGCAGGCACGAGCTTTGCCGGCTTCGACGCCATGCCCGACGTTGCGGCTTATCCTCCGGGCGAGCTGGCAGAGCGGCGGTTGCAGCAAGCGATGTCCTGGTCGTATGCCGAGCTGAAGCGCCGACATGAGGAGGATTACAAGCCGCTGTACGAGCGGGTCCGCTTCACCCTCGGCTCATCGGTGCCGGACGAAGCGAGATCGCTGTCGACAGATGAGCGGCTGAGGCGGTACGGCGCGCAGGATGCGGAGCTGGTGGCGTTGTTCCTGCAATACGGCCGGTATCTGCTGCTGGCGTCCTCCCGCGAGGGGACGCAGCCCGCTCATCTGCAGGGCATCTGGAACGAGCATATTCGTCCGATCTGGAGCTGCAATTATACGCTGAACATTAACTTGCAGATGAACTACTGGCTCGCGGAAACGGCGAATCTGAGCGAATGCCACGAGCCGCTGCTGCAATTCGTCCAGGATCTGTCCGTGACGGGCGAGGAGACGGCTCGCGTCCATTACGGTTGCCGGGGCTGGACCGCCCATCACAACTCGGACCTGTGGCGGCAGTCTGCGCCTCCAGGCAATTACGGGGACGGCAATCCGCTCTGGGCCAACTGGCCGATGGGCGGTATATGGCTCAGCGCTCATCTGTGGGAGCATTTTCTATTTACGGGGGATATGGCCTTCTTGCAGCATCAGGCCTATCCGGTGCTCATCCACGCAGCGCGGTTCGTGCTGGACTGGGTGCAGCTCGATGAGCAGGGCGAGTATCTGACGATTCCGTCCACCTCGCCGGAGCACCGCTTCCGTCTGCCCGACGGAAGGACGCCTGCGCTGACCGTCTCGTCGACGATGGATATTAGTCTGATCCGCGAGCTGCTCAGCCGATGTATCGAGGCCGCGCGGCTGCTGGAGCGGGACGAGCCGCTCCTGCCCGAGCTGCAGCGCGTGCTGGATCGCTTGCCTGCGACGAGGATCGGCAGCCGCGGACAGATTCAGGAGTGGCACTACGATTTTGCGGACGAGGACGAGCAGCATCGCCATGTATCGCAGCTGTACGATCTGTTCCCCGGGGCGGCTTGGGGCGAGACGCGCCAGCCTCTGCTGTACGAGGCGGCGAGGAGGACGCTGGAGCTTAGAGGAGACGGAGGGACGGGCTGGAGCATCGGGTGGAAGATCGCCTTATGGGCCAGGCTGCGCGACGGCAACCGCGCCTTCGACATTCTGCGCCGACTGCTGGTGCAGGTCGAGGACGACGGCGTCATGGATTTCGAGCGGGGCGGCTTGTACGCCAATCTGTTCGATGCGCATCCGCCGTTCCAGATCGACGGCAACTTTGGCGCGGCTGCCGGCATCATCGAGATGCTGCTGCAATCGCATGAGGATCGGATCGATCTGCTGCCGGCTCTGCCGGACGCCTGGCCTGAGGGTGAGATCGTCGGCCTGAAGGCGAGAGGCGGCTTCACCGTGGATATGGCGTGGGCGGGGGGACGTCTGACGCGGGCCCTCATCCACGCCTCGTCGGATCAGCCGCTGCGAGTGGCGTACCGTCACCCCTTCGCCCTGCTGTGCGCCGAGATGGGGCAGGAGCTAGGGCTAGAGCAACCTTTGATGGGGACGGCGGTGCTGGAGCACAGCATACTGGCGAGGAAGGGACTGACGTATGTCGTTCAGCTGTAGTCGCCTGGATTAGAGGCTTCTCGTTCCACTTCGACGTGGAATGAGAAGCCTTTTGACGTTGGCGGACTTGCTCGACAGGATGCTGTGTGCTGGACTAGGGCGCTCCTATCGTCTTCCGCTCCTATCATCTTCCATTTGACGCGTGATAGCTTAACAGGCTATACTCCTTTTATCGTTTACATCTGTAAACAATAGACGTCGAAAGGGGGAGGCGCCATGACCTCGCCGCGTATTACCGAAGCGGAGCTGCAGGTGATGAAGCTGCTCTGGACGCAGGAGCCGCTGTCCGCTCAAGAGATCATCGAGGCGCTGGGGGAGCAGATGCAGTGGTCCGATCAGACCGTGAAGACGTTCCTCAACCGTCTACATAAGAAAAAAGCGATCCGCTTCGAAAAGGTCGGTCGCAACTATCTGTACTACCCGTCCGTGACGCGTGAAGCCTACCTGAAAGACGAGAACCGCTCCTTCCTCGACCGGGTATACGACGGGGCCGTCGGCGTGCTGCTGGCCCGATTCGTCGAGGCCGAGAAGCTGTCGCCGCGCGAGATCGAGGAGCTCCAGCAGCTGCTGGAGGAGAAGAAAAAGTCATGAGCGCCATCGAGACAGTCTTCGTATCGGTGCTGCGCCTCTCGCTGACCGCGGCAGTGGTGGTCGGACTGCTGCTCTGTCTTCGGCGGTGGCTGCCAGGGATGCGCTCGCCGAAGCTGCTGCATCTGCTGTGGATACTCGTGCTGGCGAAGTTGCTCATCCCTCTGCCACTGACTAGCCCGATCAGCATCGAGTGGCTGCTGCCGCCCTCGCTGACCGCGATCTGGCAGCTGGACGCTCCGACGTCCGGGCAGCACGTATCTTCCGTGCAGCTGCCAGATGCGGAGGGCATAGAGGCCGGGAACGACGACGGTGCAGCGGCGACAGGGCACAACGAGCAAGCTGCTGGACGCGACGGCCAAGCTGCTGCGGGGAGCGAGGCGGAGGCGGCGACAGGGCGAGGCGCAGAGGCGTCGGCAGGCGTTGCCGGGGAGCTGCCAGCCGGGCGATCGCAGCCAGCGGCGTCGCGATCAGAGCTACCGTCCGCAGAGGACGGTAGCTCCTTGGCGGATCGTGCGACTCTTCAGACGGTGGATCGGTGGCTCGCCGCTC
The DNA here is from genome assembly GCF_003851045.1 of Paenibacillus sp. 598K. Lineage (GTDB taxonomy): Bacteria > Bacillota > Bacilli > Paenibacillales > Paenibacillaceae > Paenibacillus_D. Next base: position 18,124 of record NZ_BFBX01000029.1, read on the forward strand.
TGGCCATAGTCTGGCTGAGCGGGGCTGTGCTGCTGGCGCTAGGCTTCGTCGCGGTCGCGCGCCGCTCCGAGCGGCGCTGGCGCAGCGCTCGTCGCATAGACTCGCCACAAGCACTATCCGTACTTCAAGACTGCCAGCGTCGGCTGGGGATACGCAGGGCGATCCCGCTCTATGCGGTCGATGGTCCGGCCAGCCCCTGGATCGGCGGGTTGCTGCGCCCGCGCATCTATCTGCCGGAGGCGCTGGTCGCCCAAGCGACGCCCGAGGCATTGACCCATGTGCTGCTGCATGAGCTGCTGCACTACAGACGCCGGGATCTGTGGCTCGGCGGGCTCTGGATGGCGGCGCTCTGCCTGCACTGGTTCAATCCGCTCGTCTGGCTCGGTCAGCGGGCGATGAACGCCGATCGGGAGCTGGCCTGCGATGCGGCGGTGCTGGAGGCGCTAGGCGAGCGCGAGGCCGCTGCCTACGGATCGACGCTGCTGTTGCTGGCGCGGTTCGGCAGCGAGCCGGGAGTCCTGCTTGCGCCGCGCTCCTACTTTTTGCATACCCCAAGTCAGATGAAACGGAGAATCGTGATGATTACACAATACAAATCAGGGGGCTATCGGCTGTCCATCCTTGCGCTGCTGGCGGTCGTCGTGCTGGGCGTCGTCCTGCTGACCCAGGCCAGGAACGGCTCCGAGCCGAGCGTGCCGGTAGCGGAAGAGGCGCGCCCCGAAGCGCAGCATGTACGCATCGATCGGCCGATCCCGACCTTTCGCTGGTTCGCCAGTCTGGATCGGGCGCAGGATTTTGCGCCATACACGTTTAAGGTGCCGGATACGCTCCCGACAGGCTATCGCTTCGTTGGCGCTACGTTCAATGAGAATTTCTCGAAAGCGGAAAAGGCGGATCTAATCGAGCTGGTGACGATGACCTTCAAGTCGGAGAAAGCCATGACCGACATCGACTCATTGCAGATCGATATTGAGAGAGGCCCTGGCAGTCTGTTGGAGCATAACTTGCTGAACGGCGCAAGAACTTCAACCTCATCAGACCTGCAGCCAGCCTATAGACAGGAAGACCTCGTACTGGGCGAGAGACAGGGCGTGCGGTACACCTCCGATCTCGGCCATAGCTTCGTCTGGGATGAGGGGGACTTGACGTATGCGATAGATTACGATCCGGCAGCGATATCCGAGGCCGAGCTGGCGGAGATGATCGCCTCGTTCGTCCTGCCGGCCCAGGCGAGCGGGGTCGACTACAAGGGAGAGGGCAATTCCATCCCGCTCTATGACGATACGGACCTGCGGCAGGCGGCGACGTTGCTTGGCTTCCCGGTCAAAGTTCCGTATACATTATCGGATCATGGACTGACGCTGATAGATGCTATGATGCACCAGCCGGATGCGTGGAACACGGAATTGTACATTCATGCTCCAGCGGCGGCATTGGTAACGACCTACCGGGTGACGGGGCGGTCAGATATTTATGAAATTAACGATACGTTGGAGGTGTACCAGAGTCGGGAGGTCGCTGTCGATACGAGCAAGCTGGAGTCGCTAGGCCGTCTGGACATCGATGGCATCCAGATAGCGATATATGAAGACCGGGAGCATCAGTATTGGCCAGCTATTCCGCTGGATCGCGATCGTCACCAGTTCAAGTCCCAGACTTATTATGTGTGGCAGCAGGACGGGGTATATTATACGGTCTTTTTCCTCGGTCTGGATGCGCATCGGGAGGATACGCTGCGGGCGTTGATGCGCTCGGCGCTCTACTCCGCTGATATGGCATGACTTCAAGCCCCTGGCCTGCTGGCCTGGGGTTTTTGCGTCTAGTAGTTCGCTCCTGAAATACCGTTCCGATCTGCGTTACGAGGAGAGGGAGCTTCCGATCGCTGTTGTCCCCAGATTTCTTGATTGCCTAACAGCAGAAGCTGTTGAAATCCGGGGTACACGCTTTCTGCAAGAAAGCGACTTCGGAAGCATAAGTTCATTTCTCCAGCCTCCCTCTCCTCTCCACGCTTCATCATTCCTTTATCCACCTAAGCCGAGAATACTCCCGTCTTCTATAAGCGGGAGATGAATCGGTGGTTTTTGTGGTCTGACACGAACGTGTGTGCTATAATTGGGGATGTAGACCTTCAAATAAGGAGGCTGGTTCGT
>NZ_BFBX01000030.1:0-18102 GCF_003851045.1 Paenibacillus sp. 598K
TGAAGACGCCGCTGACGACGGTCAAGGCCTATATCGAGGCGATCCTCGCCGGCGTGTGCGGCGACCGCGAAGCGATCCTCGCCTATGTGGAGGTCATGCAGACGCATACCGACAAGATGGCGCGCCAGGTCGAGGACCTGCTGCTCCATGCGTTGCAGGAGCTCGGTCAGCTCCCGGTAACGCCCCGCGAGCAATACAGCGGCCAGGCGCTGCGGCGAATGCTGGAGCCGCTCTGTCACGCGATCCGTACCCGGGGCGTCGTCTGCGTCGAGCCGGCGGCGATCCCGGATGTGCTGCTGGCGCTCGATGCGGTGCGCATCGAGCAGGTGCTGACCAATCTCGTCTACAATGCGCTCAAGCATACCGCTACCGGCGATACGATCCGGCTCGAGGTCGCGCAGGAGCCCGGACAGCTCCGGCTGCTGGTCTCCGATACCGGCACCGGCGTGCTGCCGCAGGATATGCCGTTCCTGTTCGACCGGTACTATCGCGGTCACGCGACGTCCGCTGCGGACGGCTCGCAGCCCGAGGGCACCGGCCTTGGCTTATCGATCTGCAAGCATATTGTCGAGGCTCACGGCGGGACGATCGGCTTCCGCAGCCGCCCCGGCGAGGGGACGGTCTTTCACTTCACATTGCCGCTCAGCTGACGATCGCACAGGCTCGGCGGCGGGCTGTAAGCATTTATTCATAAGTTCATAAATGTTGTGCAAGATTCGGCGGTTAAGCTGGAGGATATCAGAGGATATCATCTAACTACAGGAGGGATACCCATGGCCGCAACCGCCATCATCCGCGCCATCCATCTATGCAAAACCTACTCCACCGGCACCGAGCAGCATCATGCCATCCGCAACGTCGATCTCGATCTGTACGAGGGCGACTTCACCGTCATCATGGGCAATTCGGGCTCGGGCAAGTCAACGCTGCTCTATCTGCTCAGCGGTCTGGATACCGTCACCGCCGGCGAGGTCTGGTATCGGGACGAGCGCATCGACCGTTATGACGAGCGGCGCCTCTCCGAGTTTCGCAACCGGCAGATCGGCTATGTGTACCAGAGCATCAACCTCGTCCCCGACCTCAGCTTCCAAGACAACATCGCGCTCCCCGGCTATATCGCCAGACAGCCCGCAGCCGAGGTCGAGCGGCGCGCGCGCGCGCTCATGCAAGAGCTGGAGATCGACGGGCAGCGCCATCGGTTGCCAGCTCAGACTTCTGGCGGCCAGCAACAGCGGGCGGCGATCGCGCGGGCGCTCATCAACGAGCCGGACCTGCTGTTCGCTGACGAGCCGACAGGCAGCCTGAACTACGAGCACGGCCAGGCGGTGCTCGACATCCTGACCCGGCTCAACCGGCGCGGCCAGTCGATCGTCATGGTGACGCACGACATCAAGGCCGCCTGCCGCGCCGAACGGCTCATCTATATCCGCGATGGCAAGGTCAGCGGCAGCCTCACCTTCGACAAGTACGGCGCAGACGATGAGCGCGAGCGGGAGGAGACGATCTTCGCCTTCATCTCCGGAAGGGAGGCGTGAGCATGCGAGCCGTATGGACGCTGAGCCGCGCTTACCTGGCCAAGAGCAAGCTCCAGAGCGGCCTCCTGGCGCTGCTCATCCTGCTCTCCGCCGTACTGATCACGACGGCGACGCTGGTCATCGCCAACACGGGCCGCCTGTTCGAGGACACCCATGCCCGCACCAATGGCGCGCACGAGATCCTCACGCTCGAGCGCGGCCTCCATGATCCGGCGGCCGTGCAGCGCTGGTGGGCCTCCGAGACGGGCGTACACGCCTCTCCCCTGATGCGATATCGCCTGATGTCCAGCGTTAGCCACGACGGCGAGGCACTGCCCAACTTGTACCTCTATCTGATGGACACGCTGCCGTCGCGCGGAGCCGTCGATGAGACGCCGCTTGTCCAGGGAGCGACCACAGCCGTGCCGGAGGCCGGCACGGTATGGATTCCCACTTCGTTGGCCTACGCCCATGGGATCGAGGTCGGCGATACCATGACGTTCCAGGGATCAGACGGCTCTCTGACGCGCGAGGTGAGCGGCATCGTCATCGATCTGACCTATGGCGCGCCCTTCTCCAACACCTCCCGCGTCTGGCTGAATACTGACGATTATGAAGCCGCCTTCAGCGGGAATGCCAGTGCAGATCAATACTTGATCGCGCTCCGGTTCGACGATTACGCCACGCAGCCGGAACGCTGGGAGCGGTTCGAGCAGTCGCTCGGGTCGCCATTCCTGGAGACGCGGATGTCCTTTTCGGAGATAGCTGCCTTCTACCTGATCATCCAGCAGGTCATCGGCTTCCTGATGGGCTTCCTCAGCCTGGTGATGATGGCCGTCGCGCTCATGACGATCGGCTTTGCTATCTCCGACGCGCTGCTGGCGCAGTATCGGACGATCGGCGTGCTGCAGGCGCTGGGCCTCGGCTCGCGTCGCCTGGTCGCCTCGTACCTGCTGCCCTACGGCTTGCTCGCAGCGGTGGCGATCGTGCCAGGCTTCGCGCTGGGCGGCTGGCTGGCGCGGGTGATCACCCAGCTCAGCGTCTCATCGCTGCGGGCCGATCAGACCGCGATTCGGCTGGAGGGCTGGGGGCTGGCGGCCGCAGCCGCTGCCTTGCTGCTCGCGCTCGTGCTGCTAGTGTCGGCCTGGTATGCCGCCCGCGCCCGCAAGATCTTGCCCGCGCAGGCGATCCGCTATGGGATGTCGGAGGCGGAGAGCGGTCGCCGAGCCCGGCGTCTGGCTAGCGGAGGAGGCGCGAGCAAGCATGGCTTGGGCCGCTTGCCGCTAACGCTCGTCATCGGTCTGCGCAACCTGGCAGGCAACCGACGCGGCGCAGCGATGATGCTGCTCCTGTCCACAGTCGCTACCGCCGTGCTCGTGCTCGGCGTCGTCATCCTGACCAGCATCGTCGGCATTCACAAGACCGCCGGACAGTGGGGCTACGACGATGCGGACGTCGCAGCGCTGGTCATGCAGGAGCAAGCCTTCTCCGCACCCGCATTCGAAGCGGCGCTGCAGGCGGATGACAGGATCGCCACGTATGGTTGGCAGAGCTACCGCTCCGGCGTCATCCAAGCTGGCAGTCTGTCTGGAGCGAACGGACAATCGGAGGACACCGCAACCCATCTGCAGATCGGCATCCTGGACGGCTCGTATGAGGCAATGGGGTTCACGACGCTTGAGGGGAGTAATCCGCGTCACCAGGATGAGATCGCGATCGGCGTCAACATCGCCCGGAAGCTGGACAAGTCCGTAGGCGATACGGTCGAGGTGTATATCGAAGGGAAGAAGCGGACGTTGCTCGTCAGCGGCATCTATCAGGCCATTGCCAATATGTCGAATGGAGCCCGGATCACGATCGATACGATGCGCGAGATCAGTCCAGATTATGCCGCTCTGGACGTCATATTCATCCAGGTGAAAGACAAGACGACTGCGGACACAGTCGCCGAGTCATTGCAAACACAGTTCCAGGAGTCCACTACCGTGGTCACGCAGAAGACGCTGCTCGGCGACGTGTACGACGAGGCAACCGCGATCCTCATCTATCCCCTTGCCGTGATGGGACTGCTGTTTCTCTTCGCCGCCTTCGTCATCGTCTACAGCACATGCCGGATCAATATCCGGCTGGCGAGCCGCACTTACGGTATCTATCGCTCGATCGGGCTGACCTCCCGCCGTATCCGCGCCGCGGTCGCATTAGGGATCGGACTGCTGGCCGCTGCTGGCGCAGCGATCGGCACGGTGCTCGGCGTCTACCTGCTGCCGCGACTGCTCGAGCTGGTCCTCTCCAGCTACGGACTCGTCGAGCTGCCGCTCGTCATCTTCCCGGCCAGTGTCGGGGCAGCAGTGCTGCTCGCGGTCTGCGCAGCGCTACTCGCGGCCTGGATCGCCTCCCGGATCATCCGAGCGGCTTCGCCGAGACTCCTGACAGCGGAGTGACGATGATCGGCGGCTCGCCCAGCCCACGCAGCCAGCCGGCATAGAGCCGGCCGAGGCTGCGCAGCAAGTGCGGCATCAGCGCCAGCAGCACAATGCCGACGCCTCCTGCCGCCAGCACGCGCGGGAACATCGGCAGGCCAGTCAGGCCAGGGATCATCAGGTAATCGAAACTGCTGATCTGGAAGGGCAGCCAGCCGTTCACCATGTAGCTGAACGGCGCCAGCGCCAAGCCAAGCGCGAGCAGCGGCAGCGTCAAGGCTACGGCGAACGCTGCGAGGCCGATCGGCAGCTGCAACAGACAATAGAGCACACTCATATAGGTCCGGCGCTCCGTCAACAGGATGCGCAGCTGGCGGATGCTCCCATAGTCTAGGAGCATCCGCTTGCTTGCTGCTGCCCAGTCTGATCCAGGCGACTCGAAGAGCGGCCCTCTCCCCTTCATCCAGCCGTCTGCCAGCATGCGCTCGTGCGACAGCAACGCCCGACAAGCGACCAGCGTCGCGACCAGGATCGGGATGCCAATCCAGACGATCAGCAACGAGACGCCGAGACAGATGCCTGTGATCGCCAGCGCAAAGGTTGCGATTCCCTTCGGACATGCGGCGAGCAGCAGCAGCCATGCGCGTACAGCTTGTTTTATCTTCATCTTATATCCTCTCCTTTTGTATGAGATGACTCTCGCGGATCATCTGCTTGCAGTCCTAGCAGCGTCGAGACAGAGATATGCAGTCCCTCCATCAGCGCTGTCAGGTGCAAGCCTACTTGCGTCTGCGGGTCGTACGGCTTGCCGGTCTCCATGAAGTACTGCTCCAGCGTTGCCTCGCGGATCATCCCGGACAGCGAGACCTGGACGAGCATCAGGATCTCCTCGAGCGGCCGCAGCGGCTGCGCCCGCCCCTCCTCGACCCATCCGCGCCACATCGCCAGCATCTGCTCGAACATATACGCGAACCCATACGACGGCGAGGTCCCCTGATGATCCTCCATACGCTCCATGAACCATTCCGCCTGACTGGCGTAGATCGCATTGAACTCGAAGGCCAGCTTGCTGTACCCGCTCTTCATCGCAGTCTCCAGCTCCAGCTCGGCGAACCGCAGCAGCTCGCGCATCGCCTCCGCCGGGCTCAGGGCCGGGTCGCGCAGCTGACGGAAGCGATCCTCGAATTCGATGCCGGTATCGAAGCGCGTCGCCAGCGCCAGCCATACCTCCTCGATCCGGGAATAATACGCATACACACCGCCCTGGCTCAGCCCGGAGGCCCGGACGATATCCTTCATCGTAATCTTATGCAACGGCTTGCTCCGACTGACCGCCAGAGCGGCATCGAGGATGTCGTTGCGCTTTTGTTCGACGTACCCTTCGGGCACTTTGGGCATGAGATCACCTCTCAAATCAAAAACGACACAGTGTCATTTATTTTTGGAATAACCCTATCTTAATGGAATCGGAGGAATGCGGTCAACTGGACCTGAGTCGTGGATCATTATATACTCGTCATAACGAAACCCATATATTGCAATTCATGTATGAATGAGGGGAGCGAAAGGAATGCGTAGACTCAGAGGTCCGCTAGGCGAGCGTGGGCTCTTGCGGTTGGTTATCGCATTGGCGTTGAGCGCACTGGTGATGACAGGCTGCAGCAGGACCAACGGCATCAACGCACCTGTGCCGGGTGAACAAGAGGCGACGGTTGGACAAACGGCGCTGGCAGCGGAGCCAGAAGCCGCATCCGCGCTGGCCATGCTAACGGAGAGGGGCTATCGCGTGCAATCGGCGTTCGGGAAGGCCGCATCTTATGTGCTGGAACCGCACTTGATGACGACCGAGCCCTACAGGAGCGTCTGGGCCGTCCAGGAGGTGAAGCCAGAGGCCTACTGGGGACAGACCGTCGCGGCACACAGCTTCGTCGTATCGGATCACCCGCTGGAGCAGACCTACGCCTCGCTGTTCGCATCGCGAGACTACGAGACGGTCGTAACGGTCCTCTGTGTCGACGGCCTGGCGATCGGCGGCGTCTCGTCGCCCGTGGATAAGGACGGCGCGCTCATGCTGGGCGGAACATACAGCCTCGATGGAAAAACGCTCGAAGAGGTGACGGGCGGAAGTTACGAGGAATGGTTAACGAAGTGGCAGGCCATGTATGGCGATGCCAACGAATAAGGCAGGGGTAAGTTATTGGGGATCGGCGCAAGCGCTTTATTGAAAAGAAATCATTGACAGGTCGTGTAAATGTGTATACAGTTAATTTACTATTCCGATAAAAATACTTTGATTAGGGAGGAAACAATGGATCAGCCTTCAGGAAACAGTCTTTTATTAGCCATTGAAACAAACTGGCTCAGCTTTGTCATTTCAGTTGTCGTATTTGCCTTTTTATTTTATCTCGCCCGGCGCAGAGTCAGCTTTGGCTCCCGGGTAATGATCGGCTTGGGGCTTGGTCTGCTGGTCGGCATCGTCATCCAAAATTTCGATGTTGAGGTGAAGGGCATCAGCACCTTCGGCAGCATCTATGTCAGCTTGATTCGGATGCTCGTCATCCCGCTTGTCTTCGTGCTCGTCCTCAACAGCATCTCGTCCCTGACGAATCTGGAGTACTTGCGCAAGATCGGCTTCAAGACCTTTGCCTGGTTCCTGGGGACGACCGGCGTAGCCTCTCTGATCGGTCTGTTCATCGCCCTGCTCTTCAACCCGGGCTCCGGGATCGAACAGCAGGTGCCGGAGGGCTTCCAGGCTCGCGAGATCCCGACATTCTCGCAGGTCATCCTGGACCTGGTGCCATCCAATCCGTTCAATGAAGCTGCGCAAGGCAAAGTGGTGCCGCTGCTCATCTTCGCCATCTTCCTGGCGATCGCCATCATCAAGGTGGGCTCCAAGGATGCGAAGGCGGTGCAGCCGGTCCGGGACCTGATTGCTTCGCTGACTCAAGTGCTGCATCAGGTGGTCAAGTTCGTCATCCGCCTGACGCCATACGGCGTTTTCGCCCTGATCGCAGGCATCGCCTCCCGCTACGGCTGGGAGACGCTGCAAGAGCTCGGCAGCGTCATCCTGACCTCCTATGTTGCCTTGATCCTGCACTTCGTGCTCGTCTTCGGCGGGCTGGTGCTGCTGGTGGCCAAGGTCAATCCGCTCCAGTTCTTCAAGAAGATCTACCCGATGCTGGTCGTCGCCTTCACGACGCGGAGCAGCTACGCCACGCTGCCTATCAACCTGGAGGTCATCACCAAGCGGCTGCATGTCTCGCCGCGTATCGCCAGCTTCGTCGCGCCGCTCGGCGCATCCGTCAACTTCAATGGCTGCGGCGGCATCTGGCCAGCCATTGTGGCGGTGTTTACCGCCGAGGTGTTCAACATCTCGCTAGGCTTCACAGACTACGTGATCCTGGTGCTGGTCAGCATCATCTCCTCGATCGGCGTAGCCGGCGTACCGGGTCCGGCCACGATCAGCACGACTGTCGTCCTGACGGCGCTGGGTCTGCCGCTCGAAGGGATGGCGATCGTCGCCGGCGTCGAAGCGCTGATCGATATGGGCCGTACGGCAGTCAATGCCACCGGCACGACCGTGACGTCCCTGCTCGTCGCCAAGTCCGAGGGCGAGTTCGACCGCGACGCCTTCAACAGCGACAAGGACGACGAAGAGCTCGCCGTCAATCCAGCATAAGATAGATATGCAATGCGCGTTCTGCCTTGGGCAGGGCGCGTTTTTTCTTGTGGATGCACAGTCATTGGCCGTCTCCTGACGAAAAAGAGATGGAATCGTCATCGACTCCATCTCTTTTACTTGTGTCCTATTTGCCCGATTAATGCTGCGACAGCAGATTGTACAACACTTGCGCCGCTTGTGCTCGGGTGGTCAACTCCTGCGGGTTGAGCTTGTCGCCCTCGCCCTGTATGATGCCGCGCGATACGAGCGCGTCCAATGCTTCTCTCGCATACGGGGCAACCTGGTCCACGTCGCTGTAGCTATCCGACCCGGCGTCTACAGTCGCCTCCGGCAGCTCGGCGAGTGTATCGAGCGCACGATACAGCAGCGTGAACAGCTCTTGGCGAGTAATCGACTCGTCCGGCGAGAAACGGTTGTCGCCGGAGCCTTGCGCGATGCCGTATCGTTTGGCTGCAGCCAGATAATCGGTGTAATATGTGCTGCCCGCATCGGCAAAGTTATCCGTCGCGCCAGCCTCAGGGGCAATGCCGTAGCTGTTCAACAGCAGCACGATAAACTGGCCGCGCGTCACCTGCGCTCCCGGGCTGTAGCGGTCGTCATCGGTGCCGGTTGTGATGCCTCTAGCCGCCAGGAAGCGGATCGCCGGAGCATGCCACGCCGACTCTGCCACGTCAACAAACGCTACCGGATTGTGCCCGATGATGAATTGGGAAAAATGCGTCGTGCCAAACACAACTGTACGCGTGGAAGCGACATAATGTCCGCGCAGCGTCTCCAGCTCGCCTGTAGCGGATACGGCATAGACGACAATCGCCTCCGGGCTCTCGCCTGCGGCCAACGTATACGGCACGCTTACGCGAACCTTGCTGCCGCCAAAGGTCTCGATAGGCGTCTCGCCGGCAAAGACGCTGATATCGTAGACCGGACGGTCGCCAAGCGCCGCTTGACCTTCGGCCGTCAGCGAGGTCTTGCCGATAATAAAGCTGATATCCCCGTCCTCTGCCCCTGCATAGATGCTCTGAACGGTATCGGTATCGAAAAGAAGCGTACCGAGATCGTCATACACAAGCTTGATGGAAGCATCCGTGCTCGAAGCCAGAGCATTAAAGGCCTCTCGCGGAATCGTCAGCTGCACCGTAGCGGCTGCGCCCGGATTGACGCTCAACTCAACGACGGCTTTCTCTCCGTCAGCTTCTGCCCGCTTCGCGGCAGCGATCAGTTGCTCTACCGCCTCTGCCGTAACTGCCGCTACCGCATAAGCCGTCTCTTCGTCAATCGTCGCTTCGACTACAACTGAGGAAGGAGGCGCAGCGCCCGGCGTCTCTTCGCCAGGAGAGGTTGTCCCTTCTTGCTCATCTACCGGCGGCGTTGACGTCGGTGGAGGGTAATAACCGCTAGATGGCGGTGATGTTGTCGAAGCCGGCACGACCACCTCTACAGTCGGTCCTGCGCTGTAGTACAGCTCTGTAGGTTCCAAAGCATTAGCGTTGTATCCGGTTTTGGCCGCATAGCGGACATGATACGTTCCCGGCGACAGACCGGCAGTCTCTCCGTTTGCTGCCCGAGTGTAAGTTTCGCTGCTCGCCAGCTTGTATTCCAATGCTGTCGTTGTCCCTGCAATTTTGCCATTAGCCGCCCCATTGTAGCTTGGCGCTACGCCGGTCAAGCCGGACGGGCTCAGCTCGAGACGGGAGTAGAGCAGGTCGAGCGCTTGATTGTAGCGTGCCCGGTTGCCGGACTGATGGCCTTCCACAATATTGGTCCAGGTGTACATCAGCTCGACGTGACCGAGGATCGGTGCAGCCCCGCCCTGTGCATCGACGGCAGACTTGTCATAGATGAACGGGTAAGGAATCTGCAGACGAGTTGCGAAGACGGTCTGATCGTCTTGCTGATAGCTGATCCGTGTAGGCGGATTTTGCCCCGCGTTGTAGGTTGTCAGATTCTTCAGATACGTGTTGACCAGATCTACATACAGCTTCGCATAACGATGGTCGGTCGTGCGAATCTGGAAGTCGTTGCCCCCGGTTCCGTAGACGCCGCCGTCCAGCTTGGTATCAAAGTTGTAGATTTTGGTGATGCCCTTACTCGTCGCCGCATCCTGGATCAGACCGATGACCGGCTGGGTATTCGGGCACCAGGAGCCGCCGATCAGGATGTTATGCGTGCCGTCTGTCTTGAGCAGCTCCAGCAGCTCATCGTAGGTGATATGCTCGAACACCACTTGTTTGCCACGGAAAATATCGCGCTCCAGCCGGTCGTCGTAGACCTTCGTGAAATAGTCCTCCGCCGTAAAAACATCGTGCTCGGCGACCTTTTGGCCGTTTGTCTCGACCGAGATCGCTTCGAACACTTGCCCCCAGTCCGATGATGCGGAAGCGATGATCGGCGCCGGCTCGCTCTCTGACGTGCGGCCCTTCTTGTAAGCGAACAAGAACGGAGCCGTAATTTTTTTGGCCTCAATGACGGCCTCGCCTTCCTGATACGTCACCTTGTCCTCAATGTCCGGAAGGTTCAGCAGATATTTGTTCACTAGCTCGACGTACAGCTTTTTGTCGCGCTGATCCCCCTCTTCATTCGTAATATCAATGCTCTTGCCGTCCAGACGCGTATCGAAATTGTAGATGTTCTCGACGCCGTAGGCTTTGGCTTGCGCGTTGATCTCGGCAATCTGCAGCTGTGTCGCCTCGCTCCAAGCGCCACCGATCAATATCAGATACGTGCCCTCGCTGTCGAGCAGCGTCGACAGCTCATGGGAGGTGACGGTCTCGAATACATGGTCTGTGCCGCTAAGCGACGGATAGACGCGTTTGAAATAGTCAAATGTGTCGGTGGCGATGGGCGTGTCAGCCGAAGCCGAAGGCTCTGCCGCTTGGACAGAGCCGCTGGCAATAAGAGAAAGGATCAGAGCAACTGCAAGTAGTAGCGCAGTAAGTCTGCGTGGCGGATTCGATGTGTACATAGGATTCTCCTTTGCTTAGCAGATTTCTTCTTCTTCGTCAGCGGGCGCTGGCGCCGGAGTCGGAGCCGGGGCAGCCTCTGGCGTCGACTCCGGCGCCGGGGCTGGCACAGGGGCGGGAGCTGGCGTAGGTGTCGAGGTAGGCGTGGATTCAGGAGCTGCCGCTGGCGTGGACGCAGGACTCTGCTGCTGAGGCGTTTCCTTCGACACACTCTCTTCCGCGACCTTGGCCGGTATATTCTTCGGCTTGCTCGACTGTTGGTTAACAAAGTTCACCGATGCGGACTTTTCCTCCGTCTTGCTCTGCACCAGAGTCTGAGCGGTCGTGGACTTTTCTGCCGACTCAGTCGATGCGGATGGTGCATGCGACTCTTGCTTGGGCTGGGCAGTCGCAGGAGGAGCGGTCGCAGCCGCTGCTGCCGTCGTCTTGGCGCTCGTCTGCTCGCTAGCAGTTGGGTTCGCTACCGGTGATTGAGCTGTTGGCGCATCGCTGACTGCCGATGATGGACCGACATGAGCCGGGGTCGTCTCGGTGGCGTCATGTGACGGCGCAGATGCGGAGGCTGGCGTTACCGATTGGTCATTGCGGCTCCCGGTTACCTGTCCCAATCCCTCAGTAACGACTGCTTCTGGCGCTTCCTCGGCTGGTGTCTCTACAGCAGCGGCTCCTGCTTGCACTTCGGCGAGCGCAGGAGCTGCAACATCAGCAGCTTCTTGTGTCTTTGGCGCCTCTGTGACATCAGCCGCAGTGTTCTCTTCCACGACCGGAGCGGCCGCTTCCGTGAGCGGCGCGGCGCTTGGTTCGTTCCCCGATAGGGCAGCATAAGTGACGGCGGATGCAAAAACTGCCACAACCACAGTGGAGACCGTCAGTTTGGACCATAATCTCTTTTTCATTGGGTAATCCCATCCTTTGGCTTGCAGCGCCGGTCATGACCCCCGCTGCCAAGCAATATTTGGTGTAGCTGTACTCGGAGAAAAAAAGAAAGATTCGAGGGCGCTTTGCAGCACACCCTCGAATCTCTGGTGGTCCAGTCGATTGCTCTGTTCATCTTTTCCTCCATGGCCGCTGCCATGGCTGGCTTAGTTTCCATATTATGCTTCCTCGCACTACATGTCAACAGTTTTCCTATGTATTTTGTCGGAATTAAAACGAATCCTCCCGCGAATAGCCAATAGCGCGCATCCGGCGAAGGAATGCGCGCTTGTCTTGTTGTATGCAACGGGCTTTTAGAATACCTTGGTCGTCCACGACTCGCAATTCCACGTCTCGGTGACGACGTCGCGGTAGAACTCCGGCTCGTGAGAGATCAGCAGGATGCTGCCCTTGTACGCCTGAAGCGCCCGCTTCAGCTCGTCCTTGGCATCGACGTCGAGATGGTTGGTCGGCTCGTCGAGCACGAGCAGGTTGGTCTCGTTGTTGATCAGCTTGCACAGCCGCACCTTGGCCTTCTCGCCTCCGCTCAGCACGGCGATCTTGCTCTCGATATGCTTGGTCGTCAGGCCGCACTTGGCGAGCGCCGCCCGCACCTCGAACTGGGAGAGCGAAGGGAACTCGCTCCAGATCTCCTCGATACAGGTCTTGTAGTTGTCGCCCTTGGACTCCTGTTCGAAGTAGCCGATCTGCAGATGCTCGCCGCGCCGCACGGTGCCGGAGAGCGCCTGGATCTCGCCGAGGATGCTGCGTAAGAGCGTCGTCTTGCCGATGCCGTTGGCTCCGACGAGAGCGATCTTCTGGCCACGCTCCATCCGCAGATCGAGCGGCCGCGAGAGCGGGCTGTCGTAGCCGATGACGAGCTGCTCCGTCTCGAAGATCAGCTTGCCGGAGGTGCGGCCGACCTTGAAGTTGAACTGCGGCTTTGGCTTTTCCTTGGCCAGCTCGATGACGTCCATCTTGTCCAGCTTCTTCTGGCGCGACATCGCCATGTTGCGGGTGGCGACGCTCGCCTTGTTGCGGGCGACGAAGTCCTTCAGATCGGCGATCTCCTGCTGCTGGCGCTTGAACGCCGACTCGAGCTGCTGCTTCTTCATCTCGTACACCTGCTGGAAGTGATCGTAATCGCCCACGTATCGCGTCAGCTGCTGATTTTCCATATGATAGATCAGGTTGATGACGCTGTTGAGGAACGGGATGTCATGGGAGATGAGGATAAAGGCATTCTCGTACTCCTGGAGGTACCGCTTCAGCCACTCGATATGCTGCTCGTCGAGGTAGTTGGTCGGCTCGTCGAGGAGCAGGATGTCGGGCTTCTCTAGCAGCAGCTTGGCGAGCAGCACCTTGGTGCGCTGGCCGCCGCTCAGGTCGGTGACGTCCTTGTCCAGCCCGATATCGGTGAGGCCGAGGCCGCGCGCCGTCTCCTCGACTTTGGCATCGATCAGGTAGAAGTCCTGGTTCGTCAGCGTATCCTGGATCGTGCCTACCTCCTCGAGCAGTTGCTCCAGCTCCTCCGGCGTGACATCGCCCATCCGGGCATACATGTCGTTCATCTCTTGCTCCATATCGAGCAGGTATTGGAACGCACCCTTGAGGATATCCCGGATGCTGTTGCCCTTGCTCAGCACGGCGTGCTGGTCGAGGTAGCCGACGCGCATCCGCTTCGACCATTCGACCTTGCCGTCGTCGGGCTGCAGCTTGCCGGTGATGATGTTCATAAAGGTGGACTTGCCCTCGCCGTTGGCGCCGATCAGTCCGATATGCTCGCCCTTGAGCAGGCGAAACGATACATCATTGAAGATCGCGCGATCTCCAAAGCCGTGGCTTAGTCGTTCTACATTCAATATGCTCATGCATGACACCTTTTTCTTATTTAGTAAACTTGCTTATCTTGTGCTCATGTGTTTATCCAGGTCATCGGCTCGCTCTATTATATACGTTCCTGAACCTCGAGCGCTACCGGCTTTTGCATGACGATATCGTCCATCACATGCCCCTCGCCGATGTCGACGACCTGGGTGCGGATCGGCAGGAAGCCCGTCCGCTCGTACGCGGCGATCGCCTGCTGATTGTTGCGATTGACCACGAGCTCGATCGCGCCGAGCCCGCGCGTCCGGCACCACTCGGCGACCATCTGGATGCCTGCTCGGGCGTAGCCCTTCCCGCGATGGGCCGCATGGACATAGAGCTTGCTCAGGAACAGCTTGTCCGCCTCCGGCTTGATGCCGATGTAGCCGACGGGCTCATCTTCCGCTACAATAAGGAAATAATGGTAGCCCTCCCGCTCGATCTGCGCCGCGATCGCCTCCTCGGACTGGAATCGCTGCAGCATATACGCGATCTGCTCCTTCGTTATAATCGTGACGTAGTGCTCGGACCAGATCTCCGCCGCCAGCTCAGCGACCAAGCGGATCTCGCCCGATGCGGCGACTTCGATAAATACAGGCTGCTTGCTCATCCGCTTCCTTCCCTTCTCCGTGGAGGTCTCCATGCGCCACGCTTCCTACGGAAAATTGTACTGTACCCGGCGCAAGCGATCAAGCGGTCCGATTCAAAAGCTTCGCATCGCGTGTAAAATATGGAAGAGGTGAAATGGAATGAACGACATCCCGGAGTATCTGCTCGGCGTAATCATTCCCTGCGGGGTCTTCGGCTTCATCGGCATTGTATTCACGCTGATCGGCTGGTTCATGAAGCGGCGCACCCGCGACTGGGACACGACGCAAGGCGTGATCGTCAAGCGAGGCACGCTGTTCGCCAGCCTGCCCGACAAGTACCCGACCTTCCAGTATGTCGTCGATGGCCAGACGTATGAGCACACGTCATCCGTCTCGCAGACGCCTGGCTTCCGTCCCGGTAGCGTCGTCACGGTGAAGTACGATCCGTATCAGCCCGAGCGGGCAGCCATCGACTCGATCGCGCAGAGCGGTCTGATCTTCCTGATCATCGGCCTCTGCATGCTCGGTATCGCGGCAGTGCTGCTGTTCGTGCTGATGTCGCTGTTGCGGGTTTAGCCTTACTGACGCGACCCAAGCCAGAGGCAGGCAGAGCGACCCCTGGAGGTGACGATCATGACCGCATGGCGCAAGCTGTTGCCGCTCGCCGCACTGCTGGCGCTGCTCCTGTCCGCCAGCTACCTGCTCTTGGAAAGCTACTCCCCGGCCTGGAATGTGTGGCGCGATCAACGGGCGTACGCGAAGCTTGGCTCGTATCTGGCATCGGAGCGCGCCGAGGATATCCTGCTGTCGGTCGGTCAGCAGGTCGTCGCCAGCGAAGAGCTCGACGCATTGTCGGAGATCAATTACCGTGGCTCGCTCTGGGACCGCGAGGAGATGCGGCCGGACGGGGCGCTGCTCGTCACTGTCCGGATCGCGCGAGCGGAGCCACTATTCCTCTACCTGAGCGACGACGCGGACTTTCCCCTGTTCGACGCCAGCTATAGCGGCCGGCGCTTCGTGTTGGAGCTGCCGGGGCTGACTCGCTTAGTTCGGGAGCTGCGACCGCAATTATCCGCAGATTAATCCTCTGTCGGCACGCCCGTTGACGAATATCGCTGCTTAATCATAACGCCTGCCGCCCCTCGGGGATCGGCAGGCGTTGTTGGTGGTAGGGACACTGCAGCAAGCACACTAGGCCCGTCCGGGACGTCCGGTCACGCGCAGCCACTTGAGGACGTCCATCATGACGACGGCGGCCAGCGCCAGGCCAGCGGCGATCAGGAAGTCGTCGCTGCCGAAGGTCGGCGGGATCGCGAACAGGTCGCGGACGCCGGGCAGCAGCGTGACCCCGTACAGGGCGAAGCAGACGAATACTGCGCCGAGCACGTACTTGTTGGTGAAGAAGCCGACCTGGAAGATCGTCTGCGTGTTGGAGCGCGCCGGGAATGTCTGGAGCGTCCGCGCCAGGATAAGCGTCGTGAACGCCATCGCGACGCTCACCTCAGCCGACTCGCCGAGTCCGATGAACTGCGAGACGATGACCGCCGCGCCGATCAACAGCCCCCGGATGATGACGATCCGCAGCGTGCCGCCGGCGAAGATGCCCTCGCTCAGCTCGCGCGGCTTGCGGTCCATGACGTCAGGCTCGGCCCGCTCGGTGCCGAGCGCGATCGCTGGCAGCGAGTCGTTGACGAGATTGATGAACAGCAGCTGCAACGCCGTGAACGGATTGACCCAGCCGACGACGAGCGCGAACAGGATCGCCGTGATCGCCCCGAGATTGCCTGCGAACAGATAGGCGATCGCCTTTTTGATGTTGTCGAACACCATCCGGCCGACGCTGACGGCGCGGACGATCGAGACGAAGTTGTCGTCGGTGAGGATCATCGCCGAGGCGTCCTTGGCGACGTCGGTGCCGCTGCCCATGGCGACGCCGATGTCCGCCTGCTTGAGCGCCGGCGCGTCATTGACCCCATCGCCCGTCATCGCCGCTACCTTGCCCTTGCGCTGCCAGGCGCGGACGATGCGGATCTTGTTCTCCGGCGAGACGCGGGCGTAGACGGAGATCTGCTCGAGCTGCGCATCGAGCGCCTCCTCCGACAGCTTATCCAGCTCGCTCCCGGTCAGCGCGATATCGCCCTCGCCCATCAGCCCGATATCGCGGCCGATCGCCTGGGCCGTCGTCTTGTGATCGCCGGTGATCATGACGGTGCGGATGCCGGCCCGTCTGGACTGCTCGATCGCATCGTACACTTCCTCGCGCGGCGGATCGATCATCGCGCTGAGGCCGACGAGGATCAGCTCGCGCTCGTCCTCGTGCCGCAGCGGCCGCTTGTCCGGGAGCGGCTTGTAGGCGTAGGCGAGGACGCGCAGCGCCCGGTCGGAGAACGCTTCGTTCTGCTCGCGGAACCGCTCGCGGAGCTCCTCCGTCAGCGGCTGCACCTGATCGCCCATATAGACGCGGTCGCAGCGATCCATCAGCACATCCGGCCCGCCCTTGGTGAGCAGCGCGTATTCGCCCTCGAACTGATGGACGGTACTCATCAGCTTGCGATCAGAGTCGAACGGCAGCTCCGCCTCGCGCGGGAATCGCTCGCGCAGCGCATGGTAATGCTGATTGCGGCTGTTGCTAAAGGCGATCAGCGCCACCTCCGTCGGATCGCCGATCTCCTGGCCCTCCTCATTGATATGGGCGTCGTTGCAGAGCACGGCGATGTGCAGCAAGCGGCGCTCCGCCTCACTCCAGACTGCCGGATCGTCCGGGAACTCGTCCTGCTTGCCATGCGGGATGTAGTAGTCGACGACGGTCATCTTGTTCTGCGTGAGCGTGCCGGTCTTGTCGGTGCAGATGACGCCGGCCGAGCCGAGCGCCTCGACAGCGGGCAGACGGCGGATGATCGCATGCTGGCGGGCCATCTTGTTGGTCCCGATCGACAGGACGATCGTGACGATCGAGGACAGCGCCTCGGGGATCGCCGCGACGGCGACGGCCACCGCGAACATCAGCGCGTTGATAAGCGAGGTGCCGAGGAACTCTCCCTCTGCCGACACCCATACACGTCCCGCCTCCACAGCAAAGATGACGACGCACAGACAGAGGATGAAGACGCCCAGCTTCTTGCTGAAGTCCTCCAGCTTGCGCTGCAGCGGCGTGCTCTTGGCCTCGGCGCTCTCGAGCATCTCGGCGATCTTGCCGATCTCGGTGCCAAGCGCGGTGGCCGTGACGACCATCGTGCCGCGCCCGTAGACGACGAGCGAGCCGCTGAAGGCCATGTTGCGACGATCGCCGAGCGGCGCCTCCTCCGCGATCGCGTCGACATGCTTTTCAGCCGCCTCGGACTCGCCGGTGAGCATGCCCTCGTTGATCTTCAGACTGCCCGACTCCAGGATGCGTCCATCCGCCGGCACATAGTCCCCGGCGTCGAGCAGCACGATATCGCCCGGCACCAGCTCGCGGGCGGGCACGGTCAGCTTGGCGCCGCTGCGGATGACCTTGGCCTCGGGAGCCGACAGCTGGCGCAGCGCATCAAGCGAGCTCTCCGCCTTTTTGGTCTGGACGACGCTGAGGACGGCGTTGAGTACGATGACGAGGAAGATGATGAGCGACTCGATCAGATGGCCCAGCGCGACCTGGATGGCGACGACCGCGAGCAGCACGATAACCATCGGGTCTTTAATATTGTCCAGCAGCAGTCGCCATACGGGTGTCGCGCTGCGCGACTGCAGCTCATTAGGCCCATCCCGCTCCAGTCGCGCCGCAGCCTCCGCCGCCGTCAGCCCCTCTCTGGCGCTGCCCGTCTCCTGCAAGCTCTCTTCCGCACTTCGCCGATAATGTTCCAACCGATCCACTCCTTGCTATTGACTTCTCTGCTATAGCTTAACCTTCCTGCAGCCGATAATTCCCGCATCTACCCTATCGTCTGCACTACATTGCCCTCGCTGTCCTTGATCTGGGTCTGCACGATCTCTAGCGCGACATCCGGCCACGACGCGAGACGCAGCATGCCTGCCACCGGCTCCAGCCGTGCGCTCAGCTCGTCGACGGCCTCCGGATGCAGCGTCAGACAGACGCCGCCCTCCAGCTCCCGGATCGCGGCAGCCTCCCCCGGCTCCAGGATCACTTGGCATTCGGCGCTGATCAGCGACAGCGAACGC
>NZ_BFBX01000030.1:18161-35357 GCF_003851045.1 Paenibacillus sp. 598K
CTGCAGCAGCTTGGCGAGCACCTCCGCCTGCTTGGCCCCGAGCCGCAGCGTCGCCTCTCCTGCTCCCCGCTCCCAGCCGAGCTGATCGACATACAGGAAGCCGGTGCTGGAGCCTTCGCTGGCGCTGCCTGCGCGGATCGCCTCCGCCGCCTCGGGACGGCTCAGGATGCTGTCCCGGTCCAGATCAGTCATGTACAGCGGATAAGTCTCTCCCAGCACGCGCAGCACCCCGAGCGTATTCCACATCTGCGTCGCCTCCAGCTCATCGGCCGTGATGCCGACCGCCTGCACGAACGCGACCTTGCCATTGGGCGTCTCGATCTCGCCCAGCTCGGGATCGGTGATGAAGGCGAGCGCCGTCAGCTTGGTGTCGGAGCCCAGCTTAATCGGACCGTTGGCATCGAGGTGATGGCCGGAGGAGAACACATTGCCGCTGCCGAACACGTAACGCGCCAGGTTTTGCAGCATATTGATCGCCCAGGCCGGTGGCTGCTCCTCATCCGGTCGGCGCGTCAGCCGCATCGTCAGCTCGAAGCCGTAACCGCTGATCTCCGGGTCGTTGCCCTCCTTCTCGTACAGATCGGAAAATCCGTACGTCACGACATGCCAATGCGGAGACGGCTGCTCGGCCCGATAGACGCTGATGCCAGCGAGCGGGTCATTGCCTCCCAGCATATAGGGCAGCGCGCTCGCATAATGAAGCGGCTCCTGCTCCCCGTATATCGGCTGCAACGCGCCATCGATGGCCTCCCATCCGATTGCTTCCACTTCCTCGTTCATCACTTTCTCCTCCTGTCCAACAATTGGTTTTACAGCTATTGTATCATTACCACCCCGCGCGAGGTCAAAGCAGGCTCATGACAATTTTCGCGCCGCCCCCGACAGACCGCTTGCCGTCATAGAGCAAAGCTTCCGATGCAAGCGATCTCGCTTGCATCGCATTGCTATTCGAGCAGGAAATCGCTATATTTCAAGTAGGAGGTGACGGTCTTGGACAATCCACTGTTCCATCATCTGGTGCCCAACGTGTTTTTGTTTGTCGACCGCAAGTGCTTCCCCGACTGGACGATCGAAAGGCGCAAGATCGGGTTCCACGATCTGACCTTCGTTATCGGCGGCAAGGCCCGTTACGTGATCAACGGCGAGGCCTACACCGTGGAGGCAGGGGACCTGCTGTACGTACCCGGCGGCAGCGTCAGGGAAGCGCATACATTCGCAGACGCGCCAATGCACGCCTACCCGTTTAACTTCCACTGGGCAGGTCCGCATAATCATGTCTCTCTGCCGTTCGGCATCGTCACCAAGAAGATGATCACCAAGGAGATCCTGACTTATATCCGCGACTTCAAGCAAGTGTGGATGGACAAGCAGCCTTTCTATATGATCCGGGCGCGGGCGCTGTTCGAGCTGATCCTGCACTCCCTGCTCACCAACTATTACATGCAGGCGTCGAGCCGCACCGACCCGCGCGTCAAAAAAGTCATCGACTACATTACCGACCACTATGCCGAGCCGCTGCAGCTGAGCGACATGGCTGAGCTCGTCCAGCTCCACCCGGTCTATCTGGGCAAGCTGTTCAAGCAGCATACCGGATCGTCCTACAAGGAATACGTCAACCGAATACGGATCAACAGCGCCGAGATGATGCTGCTGGCCGGCGATTTCAATGTGACCGAGACGGCGACGCGCTGCGGCTTCCAGGACGTGTATTACTTCAGCAATCTTTTCAAGCAGATCAAGGGCTACCCGCCCTCGATGGCCAAAAAGGTGTTGGAAGACACCAAAAGGGCACTGGTTTCCCAATACCCTTCGGAACGGACATTATGAATAGTTGGAATACGCCGCTAATTAAGCTGCATACGTCCTATTGCTCGCCGACCGGAGCCTCCCATACCTCATCGATCGCCGCCTGGAACGGCCCTTTGTACTTCTCGACCACGGTCGATACGGATACGCCGTTGACCAGCTCGTCGCTCATCTCGTAATACGGCATGGATGGATAGTAGTCGATCTGCTCGATGACCCGGATGCTGTCGGAGGAGGTTTTGGCATTTTGGATATCGGCTTCATTGCTGAAGAACTTCTCCAGGTCCCCTTGCTTCGGATAGTCGTAGATCGATTCGATGTCGTAGATCTTCTCCCATAGATAGACGAGCTGCTCCGGATTGTCGACGGCTCTCGGGATCGTGTAGTAGTTAGGAATCGTCACAAACGTATGATATTTCGAAGCGCTTGGCCCTTTGGGGAAGGGCAGGAAGCCGATGTCATAGTCGCCCATATCGGTTTTGAAGTCGTTGATCTCATAATCCATGCCGGGATACAGCAACGTGTTGCCCTGCAAGAAAAACTGCTTGGGCTCCGTCCAGTCGCCGCCTTCCGTCGGCCGCGCGATGTTCTCCGTGGCCAGTCGGGAGATAAAGCCCAGCGACTCAAGCGTCTTCGGATCGTCAAGCGTCTGCTTGCTGCCCTGGACGATTCCGGTCTCATTGGACGACAGCGCCGGGATGAGCATCGAGGCAGTCGCCAGTCCCCAGCGATCGAGATTGCCGTCGTTGTCCGTGTCCTTGTTCCCTTCCTTGGCGACCTGGATGAACGTCTCCCAGTTCCAGTTGTCCTCATCTACGTACTCCTGCAGCGGCTTCATGCCGTACTCGTTCATCAGGGTGCGGTTGTAGAATACCCCGGACGCTGCGCCACTGACGCCGATGCGGAAGCCGTAGCCGCGTCCCTCGAACTGGGAGTGATCCGTCGTGTATTGCAGGACGAACGCATTGCCATTGGTTACGTACTCGTCGACAGGCCAGAATAAATCCTGCTTCACCAGCCCCGGCATCATCCATGGCCGCGCGACGCGGATAATATCGCCCAGCGGATCGCCCGCCAGCAAGGTTGAGGCGATCTTGTCGCGGTATTCGCCGTAATCGACGATGACATATTCGACGGTGAAGTTATGCTTTTCCATCAGCGCGTCGAGATTCTCCTTGCGCTGGATGCTGTCAGGGCTGTCTGTCTGGATCGCCTCATCGTACCAGGAGACGAGCTTGATCGTACGCCCGCCCAGATCGAAGTCCATCTCCGGCGTCGCGCCTGGATTGGCAGCCTCCGCTTCGTCCTCCCCATTGGCCGGCTGCTCCTGGACCACATCGTTGCCGCCCGTTGCCTCTGTTCCTCCTGCGCCCTCGCTCTCGCCTCCACCGCCGCTGCTGCATGCGGTCACGAATACCAATACGAAGACACACAAGACGACCCACCATTTACGAAACGCCATTTCTACTAACCCCTTCCCCTGTAATCGCAATTATTTGTAGCGCTTTCAAAAAGTATATAAGCGTTTCCAGTATCGCTCCATAGACATTCTCAACCGGATTTGTGAGAAGTCAACATAACTGTTCGACAGCATGCTGCACGGCTAGACAAGCCGTGTCGTTCGATGGTCGACACGCAGTGCTCGCATGGGCTCGGACCGTGGGAATGGGGATCGTCAGATGGGTCCCGTCAGATAGGAGCCGTCTTCTGCGTGCTGCGGAACAAAGGGGGTACTGGAGCGTCCGAGCTGCGCCGGAGCATTCGTGCAAGGGAAGAAAGGTGCACTGGAGCACCCAAACAACGCCGAAACGGCCTCTGGCTGGCATGTCGCATGCCGGCCAGAGGCCGCTCGTCTACGGGGAATGTCTGCGATGATTGTTTATTCGAACTCAGCCGTAATATCCGTCCATCCTGACAGGTCGGGCAATTGCTGCGTCTCCCAGTACGCCAGGAAGATGCTGACGGCCTCAGCCGGGTCAGCGGAGAGATAGCTGTAATGCTGAAACGACTCATCGTCCTGGACGATCCGCACCTCGGAGAGGATGCCGCCGCTGCCCTCCGGGTCGCCGATCGCTTGCATATAGATACTGCCTTGGATTGGCTGGTCAGGCTCGAGGACGAAAAAATCATCGTCGCCATCGGTCAGGAAATCCTGGATAATATCGCGGATGAGCGACGCATTGATCTCCTCGTGCGGATAGTCTTTATGTTGTGTACGCACGGTATAGACGATGCCGTTGCCCTGCAAGTTGTCTTGTGCCATCATGATTCCTCCTGGATTGGTACTCTGTAACCTGCGGCTACAGGGAAAACTCGTGTAATCCCGCCCCCCATGATCGTATCGATACGGTCAATGGGCCCGAATGCTATCTATTCAGGCACTCAGCCTACGTCAACGGTCACCAATCGACAAACGCGAAAATTGTTCCATGTGGAACATTGCCGACGATTGTGAAACATTGGCGACTCATGCCGGATGTCGGGGCGAGTGCTCTTGTAGCACGCTTGCTTACCCTTCGTTCGGCCGCAATCTGGCGACGAGGCTTGCAAAATTCGGCGCAATCTCTCGCACATTGTCGTCCATCAGCTGCTGCGCCTCCTCCGGCGACGACGCCTCGTCCTGGGCATCCTCCCACACCATCGCCATCTCATGCTCGATGACGACGACGGTCGGCTCGTCTGCGTTGCCGCGATAATCGAACAGATAATTGCTGCCGCTGCTGACGCTCCATGCGAACGGGACGAGTCGCGTCGGATCCGGATTAACCGGATCGACCAGATCCGCCGTATTGGCCAGATACTGATCGTCGAGCGCCATGAAGCGCAGCTCCCACTCCTCTACCTCACCGTCCTCCACCAGATCGTATGCCTGCTCCCCCGCTTGTGCCAGGAATTGAAGATACGTCTGCGGCAAGGCCAGGCCGTAATGCGAATGAATCTGCTCGATAAAGTCCGTTGTCATAAGCTTTCGCCTCTTCGTCTAGTATTGGGTGACGTAACGCCCTAGCGTTGGAACTTACGCAATTGCTCCAGCACGAACGTCTCGAAGCTGGCGAAGCGGACCGCTGCCTCCAGTGGCAACGCCGCTTCCATATCGTCGACGAGGAGCAGGCCAGGGTCGGTCTCTGACTGGCGGTAATCGAGCAGTACCATCGCGCCGCGACTCGTCTCCAGCACGACCAGCGCCTCCGGGCGATCCGCCTTCGCTGCCCAGGGCTCGACGCCCGCAGGGAAGCGGATGCGCGCCGACAGCTCGGCCAGTGTGACGACATACTCGAGCGGAGCTAGTCCCTCCCAGGCGGTGCGCCGGGCAGCCCGACCATCATGCTCCCCGATCCAGAAGCGGTAGGCCGGCACGCCGCCGTTGCGAGTACGCCAGATCGCCTGCACGAGCGGCGGCAGCGCGTACCCAAGCCTCGCCTCGGTCGCCCGGATCAGCTCATCGTCTGCCTGCGGCTGCGGCTCCCAGCCGCCGTCGCCGGAGCGCGCACTATTAGCGAAAGGGTGTCGGTCAGTCAGCCAAAAGACCGCCGGGCGCTGCTCGGCAGACAGCAGTCCAAGCGGCGGACTGAGGTATCGCCCGGCCTCGCCATACTCATCCGAATCCGGCTGCACGCGGCGCAGCGCGGCGAAGAACGCATCAAAGCTCGGAAACACGCAGTCGATCGGGTCCTCCGGCTGGTCAAAATCGGCGATCACGACGCGAGGCTCCCCCGGCTGCGAGTAGTCGAGCAGCGTCATGTCGCCGTAGCGGGATTGCAGGACGATCAGACGATCCGCATGCTCCGGCTCCTCATCCGGGTCATGGGTGAAGTCCTGATAGCGCTCATATACCGTGCGCAGCTTGCTTACCGGGCACAGGCTCGAGTAATCGATCGCAAACGCGCCGCGCCAATCGTCATATACCAAGGCAGGCTGTTCCTTGAGTGGCACATACAGCGTGCCCACATATCCCCCGTCCATCCTGTTGTACAATCGGCGCAGCAGCTCGGGCAGCCGGATGCCGAGCCGCTGCTCGGCGGCGGCGATCGCCTCCTCGCTCGCGCCTAGCGGCTGCGCCTCGACGGAAACGCCTCGTCCCTCCATCGCCTCGCGGCCAGCATCGAAGCGCCAGTGATCCGCCGAGACGAAGAAGGTCTCCTCCGTCAGCGGCGTCGGGTCGAGCGGAATTTCCTCCTCCATAGGCACATCCCTCCAGGTATATAACTTCAGATGTCTATAAGTCCAAGCCCTTCCAATCCAGTATAGCGCGGATAACAGCCATTTGAAAATTAGCCTCTGCGCCTATCCCTAGTCCTGGCTGGAGAAGGTATCCGGACCTAATCCTGGTCTAGGAGTGGTCTGAATCTGGCGCTTCCGCCCGCAACTCGACGGTCCCGTCGACGTAGACGAGGCGACCAAGCAGCTCCGTCGCTGTCATCGTGTAGTCCACGAAGCGCGAATCCGGCGCGAGCTTGGCTCGCCAGATCGTCAGCCCGCCATCCGGGCTTGCCGTCACCATCATCTCCTGCTGCTGCAGCTCATAGGCCAGCGTCTCCATCTGCCCTGTCGCCGGGTCGTAGTAGCCGATCTGCGAGCGATGCATCCCCGAGCCCCAACTGTACGTATAGTAAAACTCCTGCTGACCATCGCCGTTCAAGTCGGCCAGCGCCATGCTCGTCACGCCGAAGCCGCCCAGCCACGGCTCGAGCGGATGCGCCGCGCCTCCATGCAACAGGAACGATGCTGAAGAGACGTCATACTTGAAGATGCGGTAGTCCGAGGCCTCCCGGATGGCAGTCGAAGTAATATTGTAGGGGGTATCGTCCGCGTAGCCTGACTCGAATGGCCCCTGCGCCGCCATGAATTCGTCGATGTCCTGTGTGTCCCCACGGATGACGAGTGAATGAGGCTGCACCTCCTGCACCGGTTGCTCCTCCTGCCTGGTCAGCTCGAAGATGCTCCAGATCGTCCGGAATTTCCTCTCCGGCGCCTCCAGCTCGCGTAGCTCGGCCAGCCATACCGCATCACCGACCAGATAGAGAGCGTAGCCCGGAGTAGCACCCGCCTCTTTGAGCACATAACGATACAATTCCCCGTATGGCGGGAGCTCCGGCACGCCAACCTCGCTCAGCGGGCCAAAGTCGTCCCGGAACGTCTGCTCGTCGATAAGCTGCCCGTCCTGCCACTCGATCTCCACGTCCTGTCGCCGGACATCGTCTGCGAGGATGAGCGCATGCTCGCTCAGCACATATTGCGCCTCGTACCCCTCTCCTGCAAAGGCGGAGCTGAGCGGATGCATGTAGACCTGACTATGGAAGCGGTAGCTGCCGTAGAGGTCGCTCCGCTCCTCCCCGCCGCTGCTGCTGCTGGCAGCAGGGTTGGTCGCGCAAGCCGCGATGACGAGCGCGCACAGGACAGCAAAGGCTGCCACAAGTGATCGGCGTGGCTGCCGGTAGCGCAATGCGTTCCTCACGCGCTCGCCGATGACCGACTCGCCAAAGGCGAGCGGGCCCGCCGCGGGCAACCGACGATCGGTCGCAAGCGCGAGCAGACAGGCACTGTACGCCTGGGCGCTGCCGGGACCGCTCTCCGCCAACACACGCTCGTCGCAGCTCATCTCCATATCGCGGGTCATACGGCCAAAAGCGATCCATACGAGCGGGTTAAACCAATGCAGCGCCAGTACGAGGAACGCTGCCGCCTTGATCAGATGGTCTCCCCGCCTAAGATGACACCGCTCATGGCGCAGGACATATGCGCGGGCTGACGCCTCCAGGTCGAAGGGAAGGTAGATGCGCGGCCGGAACAGTCCGAGGATAAAAGGCGAGCTGATCCGGTCAGACTCGTAAACACCCGGCTCCAGTCGGACCGCCGTCGCCAGACGGCGATGCAGCCGCCAGTACGCGATTGCGCCATAGGACAGCAGGAGCGCCGCGCCGATGCCCCAGACCGCCGTCGCCAAGGCCAGCGCGAGCTGCATCGGATGTGCGCTCGCTACCGGAGTGCTTGACGTGCCTGATGTACCTGATGTGTCTGCTAGCAGACTGTCGTTGATCTGCGTATTCATCGCCGGAATCCCGATCGTTATCTTCGGTTGCTCGACTGTGCCGATCTCGGGCGGGATATAGCTCAGGGCGACATCGCTCTCCTGCTGTGCGACCCTCATGTCAAAGGACGGTAGATTAAACACGCTCAGCTCGGAGCTGAGCGCCACCGGACAGACGAGCCGGAACAGGACGACCGCCCATAGCAGGTAAGCGTATCTCTTGGGGGCGCGTTTGAACAACAGACGAACGAGCAGCACGATCGCGATCACATACGAGGCGGTGAGACTCATATTGACGATCGTAAGGAAGAGAGTCTCCATCGCTAGTCCTCCCTATGCTCGTCGATGAGCCGCTTCAGCTCCTCGGCCTCAGCCTTGGAGATCTTCCGATTGCCAAAAAAGGTCGCGAGGAACTGCGGCAAGGAGCCGCCGAAGGTTCGATCGATAAAATACTCGCTCTCCACCGCCTGCACCTGCTCTCTGGGCACCCGTGCGCTGACGACCGTATCGACGTTTTGCAGCATGCCCCTCTCGCATAGCTTCCTCAGTACCGTATACGTCGTCGGCTTTTTCCAGCCGAGCCGCTCCGCGCACAGCGTCACCAGCTGACCCGATGGCAACGGCTCGTGGTCCCACACGACCAGCATGAACCGATAGTCGCTCTCGCATAGCTTCAGATGTTCCATTACTCCGCCTCCGTCTGGTTTATAGTTGTAAACCTACGCTTTTAGTTTATAACTATAAACCACCATAGTCAATCGCAATATTCTTGACGGATAGGGTCTAACGATCTCAGCCGAATTGTCTAAACAAAATCGCCTAATTATCCATGTGCAAGACCGAAGCCTGTTGGGTATCATAGGTTCATCGAGATTGATTCTCATTATTAACTTGAAGCGAGGAGATTAACATCATGAAAAGGGGATCTGTCCACTTGCTGCGCTCGGGAGCGCTCATCCTGCTCTTGACCCTAATATTCGCCGGATGCAGCACCCCGTCGACCAACGGCACAGACGCAGGCACTCCACCCGCTACGCCAAACCAAAACGAATCTACCAGCACGGATGACAGCTCGACGACTAGCCAAGCGCCGGAGACCAAGTCCTTCACCGACACTGTCGGAGTCAAGGAAATCCCTGTGAACCCGCAACGCATCTTCTCCATCAGCGCAAGTACGCAATTGCTGGCGCTCGGGGTCACGCCGGTAGGCGGTCTGCAATACGAGATCGAACAGGATTATTATCTGCGCGGATACGCCGATCAGATCAAGATTGCCGGCGACTATCCTCCCAATATGGAGGCCATCCTGGAGCTGCAACCCGATCTTATCATTGCCTCTTCCTTCGTCTCGGAGGATATCGTGGCCCAACTGGAGCAGATCGCGCCGACAGTCCTCTATCCGTGGGAAGCGAATCTGTACGATCAATTACGCTACATCAGCGACATCATCGACAAGCAGGAGGAGGCCGAGCGTTGGATTGCAGCCCATGACGCCAAAGCGTCGCAGCGCAAAGAAGAGATCAGCAAGCTCGTCGAACCGGGCGCGACAGTGGCAGCAATCGAGATCATCAAGCAATCGTTCCAGGTAGCGGGCAATCGCAATATGGGATATGTGCTGCATGATCTGTTGGGACTCAAACGCCTGCCCTTCGTGCAGGAGGCGATCGACAAAAACGAAGGTTATCTGGTCTATACAGACGGACAGTCGCTGGAGATGCTGCCGGAGCTAACCGCGGATTATCTCATTGTAAAGGTTAACGATACCCAGCCAGGATCGACAGATTTCTTCGAAGAAATGCAGCAGTCCAGTCTATGGAAAACGCTGCCTGCCGTCCAAAAAAATCAAGTGTTTGTCGTACCTCACGATCAATGGTGGTCCTACACCTTGTTCTCCACCGACGCACTGCTGGACAAAGCTGTTGCCCTGTTCCAGATAGCGAAATAACGCTCCATTTCCAGAAGTCCTCTGTCTCAGGGGGCTTCTCTGTTGTGTCCGAATATCGTACAATCAATGAACAATGAGGACGATGGTGATCTATCGGGAGGAGACGAGCCTGTGAACGCGGAGACAGCCGACGAACGAATCGATGAATGGCGCTTTCGCTGGGTAGATCAGCGGACACATAAGCTCGACCTGAGTATGCCCTTGCCGCCTTTTACTCCCCAGACGCACCTCTTGTGGGTTGTCGTGGAGGGGAACGTCGCGTTGATCATCGACGGGGGGCGTATCTTGTTGCATCCGAGTCAGGGCATCGTCTTTACACCAGGCACTAGAGTCGAGCTTGAGCCGCAACCCGGCACGAGTCTGTACGCGCATGCCCTTGCTTTCGAAGTCGTGACGAGCGGGGACGATCCGCCGCAGAGCGGAGCCTTGTCCAGTATCGCCGGGCGGACGATTCCGCTCAAGCCTTTGTCCTTCTTCCTGCAGCTCTTCGAATCGCTGGAGGCCTGCAGTGCCGGCACGAGAATGGATCGATTCCGACGCCATATTCTGGTGCAGGACTGCCTTTATCATGTCGTCCTACAGTCATCCATCGCCGCCCCGACCAATTCCAGAGAAGCCGTGAAGCAGACGATAGATTATATCCACGCACACTATCGCCAGCAGATCAAACTATCCGACCTGGCAGTGATGGCCTGCGTCAGCATCCGACAATACAATCATATCTTCAGGCAGATCACCGGGACCAGCCCAATGGATTATGTGCATCAGGTCCGTATCGAGCGCGCCAAGACGCTGTTGCACACATCCTCTCGGGACATGCTATCGATTGCCCATCAGGTAGGATTCAAGGATGAGTTTTATTTTAGCCGTCGCTTCAAGCAGCAGGAGGGCGTATCGCCGACGGTATACTTGCGCAAGCGCCAGCCGCGCGTCATCGGTCTGCTGTATACCTCTCACCTCCTCGCGCTCGGACTGACCCCCATCGGAGCGCCGGATTATCACCTCTTCGAGAACGCGTATGTCCGGCCTTACCTGTCGGATATGCAGTCGTTCCAATGGTCCCCGTGCGATATCGAGGCGATCCGGGCCATGGAGCCGGACCTCATCCTCGGCTACGAGCATATGACGCCGGGAGAGTACAAGCAATGCTCGGATATCGCCGAGGTGGTCCGTATCCCTTGGCAAACCCAGGATGTCTACCAACAGCTCGACAGCGTGTCAGCCGTTATCGACAAACGTAGGGAAGGTCTAATATGGACAGAGGAGCACCGGGAGAAAATCGGACGCGTCCGGCAGGAGGCGCTGGCCGTTATCGGCGCTGGCGAGTCTTGTGCCGCTCTCCTGCTAGAGTCGGATGGCTTCCGGTTGGCGGGCAATCGCAATATGGGACATGTCCTGTACGAATCTCTCGGGCTGACGCCTCATCCGCTCGTGCAGCAATTCCTGGAGACCTATAACGGTACGAACGCTTACTCCGAAAAACTTCCCTACGAATCGCTGCACCTGTATGATGCGGATCGGATGTTTGTCATGGTGAGCGGACGTGAGGGCAGGCTTGCGCAACAGACCTTCCGCAAGCTGCGACGATCAGAAGCATGGCGGAGCCTGCGCGCTGTGCGTCAAGACACGGCGCATCTCCTCTCCTTCGACCGGTGGTGGATGTATACCCCGCTCGCCGTAGATGGCCAACTCGACGATGTCGTTCGATGTCTCGCCGCCCCATCTGCCCGGATCGGACCAACTTAGGTCCGCCCTCAGGCAGGATCAAGCATGCCAACCTCACATCAAAAACAGCCCCCGCCCCTGCAAATGCGCAGGACGGAGGCTGTTTGCTTAGCCGATCCAATTCATATTATTCAGAGGAACATACGTTCCATTTATTTTAGGCAAGCCTGTACTCAACATCATAACAGAATTCGAATTATAAGTCTACATTTTCTGTTCCGAATATGCCAAAATAGAGACCTGGCTCAAAAGCCGCGGCATCAACTTGAAAAAGGAGGTCAAACACGTGGAAAACAATCAGGCCTTCCGCGAGGAAGCCGCCAAGCTGGAAGAAGCGCAGCACGAGATCGCGCGGCAGCTAGAGGGGATCAGGGGACGGTATTACGGCGACGACTTCCTGGAGCAAGTGCTGGACGCGCGTCGACTGGAACAGCGCGAGCGACTGGAGCTCCTGGAGAAAGAGCCTTACTTCGGCAGGCTGGACTTCCAGGAGGAGGGGACCGAGGAGCCCGCCGTCCTGTATATCGGCAAGCGCGGGATGGACCGCGAGGGCGGACTGCAGCCGTATATCATCGACTGGCGGGCGCCGGTAGCGAGCCTGTTCTACTCGTTCAGCGGCGGCGAGGACGCGGTCGTCTACGAAGCGCCGGACGGCGAGGTGCGGGGCGAGGTGTATCGCAAGCGCAATCTGTCGATCCGCAGTCGACAGCTGCAGCGCGTCGTCGACAGCTACGAGCGGGGCGGCGACAATCTCGGCCTGAGCGACGAGTTCCTGCTCTATCGGCTGGGCGAGCGCAAGGATAACAAGCTGCGCGACATCGTCTCGACGATCCAGTCCGAGCAGGACCGGATCATCCGCGCGGAGCGCAATGTCGCGCTGATCATCCAGGGGGCCGCCGGCTCCGGCAAGACAACCGTGGCGCTTCACCGCCTCGCCTATCTGCTCTATCGCTACCAGGGTCAGATCCGGGCGGAGCGGATGATCGTATTCGCGCCCAATGCGATGTTCCTCGACTACATCTCCGGCGTCCTGCCGGAGCTGGGCGTCGGCGATGTGCGGCAGACGACCTTCGCCGACTGGGCGCTGGAGCTGCTGGGCGGCGAGGTTCGGCTCGCCGAGCCTGCCAGCGGACGACAGGCGGTGGATTGGTTCGCCCTGGAGGGGCAGCGGCCGCCGAGCGACGAGACGTCGCCCGGCCGTTGCAAGGGCACGCTGGCCTTCAAGCGATGGCTGGAGGCGCAGCTGCCGGAGTATGAGGCAGCGTTCCTGCCGCCCGGGGACTTCGAAGCGTGGGAGGGCATGACGCTGCGCCATGAGCAGATCGCGACATGGTTCAACGTCGAGTACCGCTACGACCCGCTGGCCCCGCGCCGCGAGCGGCTGCTCGCGCGGATCAATCGCTGGATGGAGATGGCGCTCGGCGAGATCGCCGATCCGAAGCGGCGCAAGGACCGCGCCAAGACGGCCCGCACCCGGCTGCGCGCCTATGCCAAGAAGCTGCCCTTAGCGGACGCTCTGACGGTCTACCGGTGGATATTGGAACGGACGGCCGAGTCGGGAGCTGATGGGGCCGCAAGCGTCAAAACTGCGGCCCCTCAGGCTAGTGATGGAGCTGCCGGAGGGCCGATGGACGCGGGCGTTGCAAGAGCGACACACCCTGTCGACTCCCGCACAGCCCCGCAGGCTAGCGATGGAGCTGCCGGCAGCCC
This sequence comes from Paenibacillus sp. 598K, assembly GCF_003851045.1. Taxonomy (GTDB): domain Bacteria; phylum Bacillota; class Bacilli; order Paenibacillales; family Paenibacillaceae; genus Paenibacillus_D. The sequence goes on from NZ_BFBX01000030.1 coordinate 31,376, forward strand.
GACCGACAAAGCAGCTGCAGGCGCTGCACACCCTGCCGATGGCAGTACAGCTACCGGGGAGCAACATACCTCCGCAGCCTTCGCGATGCCCGCCGGATTACGGGAGAGGACGCTCGGGCAGCTGAAGAAAAAAGCCGTCGCCCCCGAGGATCTGCCGCCGCTGGCGTTGCTGCATATCGCGTTGCACGGCTGGCGCGGACCGCGCTTCGACCATGTCGTCATCGACGAAGCGCAGGATTTCTCGCCGTTCCAGATTGCCTTGCTCAATGAAGGGATGGCCGAGTCGTCATTCACGATCCTCGGCGACCTCGCCCAGGGCATCCATGCCTACCGGGGGCTGCGGAGATGGGAGGAGCTAAGCGCGATCTTCCCCGAGGCTGCCCGCTCGTATCACGAGCTGCGGCTCAGCTATCGCTCGACGATGGAGATCATCGCCTTCGCCAACCGCTTCATCCCGCACACCGGCACAGGCTTGCGAGCAGCGGAGCCGGTGTTCCGCAGCGGCGAGCCGGTGCGGCTCGAGTCGCCTGCTGCCAACGAGGAGATCGGTTGGTTGCTCGATTACATCCGGGAGTGCCGAGCGGGCGGCATGGAGACCGTCGCGCTGATCGGCCGGACGCCGCAGGACTGCCAGCGTCTCCACCAGGAGCTGTCGGAGGCCGACCCCGAGCTGACGCTGCACCTGATCGACGAGGGCCAGCGCAGCTACGCGGGCGGCATCACCGTCCTGCCAGCCCATCTGGCCAAGGGCCTCGAGTTCGACGCTGTCGCTGTCTGCGGCGTGGACAGCCGACGCTACACGGCTACGCCGGAGGACGCCAAGCTGCTCTATGTCGCCTGCACCCGGGCGCTGCATCGACTGGCGCTGATATGCGGCGAGGATGCATCGCCGCTGCTGGCAGAGGCGGGGGCAGTCTGATTAGGAATGGCCCCGCACCGCAATGTCCCTCCGTGCTTTATGCCGGAATTGACAGCATACAGCGCACATATGCCAAGAGGGCCTCAAACTCCACGATTGAGCGGAGCTTGAGGCCCTTTTTGTGTTCACAACGGTACTGCGAGACATAGCCCGATCCTAATGGTACGACAGGCGCAGCCGCAAACCCTTTCCTCGCCACGCAGACCACATTAACGATGGGACGAGCTATCCGATTCCATTCCTCCTGCGTCACCGATACCTATTCACTCCGGATACAGCGGCGGCAAATCAACGTCGAGACGGTCGGCGACGAGCGTGTAAAACTCCGGGAAACGCGGATCAGCGGAGCCCGGGAGCTCCTCGAAGGCGCGCAAGCCAAGTCCTGCTCCGGCAACGGCAGTGAGGATGTCACCCACGGTCCAGCTCTTCGTGCGCACCAGTTGCAACCCGCCCCGCTCTTCCTTCGGCAGCAGCTTGGCGACCTCCTCGTATATCGCCGGAGCGATCCTCGCTCCGACGTCCCGTTAGATGACAGGAATCCATATTCTATCATGAGCAATCAGATTGTCAATATCTGTCTGATATTCCCCCTTGTCCCGCCTCAGTCGGGACGTTCGTCACCCGCAACGGGCTCGTATTGATTCTCTTGCACCTGTTATGAATGCTCTATATGGGGTAAGGTTACTTAAGAATCTGGATAGCATAATCTGTCAAAGGAGTGTGGTCATCCCCATGTATCTTACTCATCCGAGGCGGATCGGCAGATCCGTGCTGTGGAGCCTCGCCTGCGCCATCGTCCTGATCCTCGTCTGGAGCGGCAGCGCATCCGCTGCCAACAAGACCATCGAGGTGCAACTCGACACCAAGCCGTTGACCTTCGACGTCGACCCGGTCATCCAGAACGGCTCGACGCTCGTACAGTTCCGACCGCTATTCGAGGCCATGGGTCTCAAGCTGGACTATAACAATACGACCAAGACGATCACCGGCACCAAGGAGGGGCTGCGTATTACGATGAAGATCGGCAGCACGCAGGCGGATGTGAACGGCCAGACGCTGACCCTCGGCCAAGCGCCGCTCATCCTCAATGGCAATACGATGGTGCCGCTGCGCTTTATCGGCGAATCAACAGGTGCCGTCGTCGGATGGAATCCCTACAAGCCCCAGGTGGTCGTCTTCACAGAAGCGTACTGGACCTCCCAAGGCGCCACTCGCGAAGATGTGGAAGCCGCAATCAAGCAAGAGCTGGAGCGCATCAAAAAAGAGCTCGAGGCCAGCCAGGGATCAGGCAACGGCAACACGCCGATCAAGCCCGTCCCCGTCCCCGCCAAGCCCGGCGGCAGCGGCGTCTACAAGCCAGCCGTGTCCGATCAAGTCAGTCTGAGCAAGCTCCAGGGCATGTACGCCGGCTTCCGCCCCGACTCGAGCGGATATGAATGCGGCGGCATGTGCTGGGACTTCTACACCTTCCTGTCTGGCAACAAGCTTGTCATCGGCACGCCCGAGCGAGGCGGACCCGAGACGATCAATTGCTCGGTCGATAAGTGCGTCAGTTACACGATTAGCAATGGTCAACTGAAGATTCAAGGCGGCGAGACGCTGCCCATCGCGGTCGAAAACGGCAAGCTGATCATTAACGATGTGGAGCTGGATCGCGTGAAGCCGGTCGGGGACAATCTGATGCTCTCCAAAGAATACATCCATCGCGGCTTCTTCGGATTGGTCGGCATCAGCGGCGGCTCGACCTCCTGGACGTATCATCTGAAGTTCAACGCCAATGGCACCTTCGAGAGCGACCGTACGATGATCGGCACCGTCCAGGGCGGCGGCACGACGACAGGCGGCACTGGTTCGTCATCAAGCGGCTCGTACAAGATTAGCGGCAATACGCTGACGCTGGCTTACAGCGACGGGCGCTCGGAGTTTCTGCTCTTCTTCGCCCACGACGGGTCGCTCGAGGATATCCAGATTGGAGAAGAGAATTTCTACCTCGACTGACGCACAAGTACAGACAATGCCAAGCCGATATACGTGTGGAACTTTTAACTGGTAGTATTCAGAAAGGAGTGTGTGTGGGGCAGTGATCCAGCATCAATGGGAAAGTCTGCGCGCCAAATGGGCTCGCAAGAGCCTGCTGAGCTTGCTTATCGTCACGCTCGTCCTGTCGGTGTGGGGAGGACAGCAGAGCCGCGCAGCAGAATCGGCCATTAAGGTGCGATTCGATGAAAAAGAGCTGCAGCTCGGTACGAAACCCTATCTTCAAAACGGCACGACCTTGGTCCCGATGCGGCCGTTGTTCGAGGCGCTAGGCATCGAACTGGCATGGGAGGCGTCCACCAAAACGGTGCGCGGCACCCGTGCGGGACTGGAGGTATCCTTGACCGTCGGCAGTAAAAAAGCCGTCATCAACGGCACCTCCGTCACGCTGGCCGAGGCGGCGGCCGTCCGCGACGGCTATACGCTCGTACCGCTCCGGTTCGTGAGCGAAGCCAGCAAGGCGCTGGTGCTGTGGGACCCGTATAGCCGCCAGGTCCTGGTCTATAGCGACGCTTTCTTCGGGGAGAAGGACATCGCCAAGCAAGACCTGCTGGATAAGTTCGAGCAGTATCTGGAGGAGCAACGCAAGAATAGTGATAGCGGAAGCGGCGGTTCAGGTAATTCGGGCGGGTCAGGCGGTTCGGGTGGCTCCGGTGGAAGCGGCGGATCAGGCGGAGGGAGCGGCGGAAACGACCGGATGTGCTCCGTGTGGCGCTACCATCCGGTATACGGCGGCAGTCTGGAATGGCAGCCCTGCTAAAGGAGAGCTAACGACAGTCAAGACCATCACATAAGCAAGACAACCGCATAAGGATCCACGCATGACAAGCAAGTCCGCCATCTCCAGAAGGCGGGCTTGCTCTGTCTCCAGGGACAAAGGCCGGATAGCGATAAATGCAAAAGTACCTTTATTTGCGGCGAAACGAGATGGAAAAAGGTAAACAAATGCAAATGTGCAGTTAATCGGAGTGAAATTGCCGCCTCATGTGCCTTTTCCCAAAAATAACTGCACTTTTGCATTAAAAT
>NZ_BFBX01000030.1:35483-39074 GCF_003851045.1 Paenibacillus sp. 598K
CTTTTGCATTAAAATTCCGATTGCGCCCGCTTTCGAGCATAATTAGAGGTATTTTTGCAGTTACGCGATGACAGGGATAGGGATAGCTTTAGGATCGCTTATACGCAAGCCATGCGCGTATCGCGAATGGAGTAAGTCTCCATAAGCCAAGAAGACGCGAAACCGTGAACCGCTTATAGGAACGTTATTTCATGAACTAACTACTAGTACATCACCTCATCCTAGTGCCCCGCAATGCATTTTTCCAATACCTTTTTCCCGTCGGGTGTATTGAACGCTGGGGACATAAGTGTCAGTGCCATATGAGGAAGCTCAGCCTTCAAGTATTCTCGTATTAAAGAGCTGCTTACTCGACCGTGTTCAATGGGAGTAAAATATACCGTATCGATACCAGAAACATTCCAGTTGAATTCTTGGATATTAACTTCATAATCAAGGTCAAGACCATTTCGTATCCCGCGATTAGTCTCCTCCCTTTGCAGGTCTACAAGGCGCAGGCCGCTCATGCAGGGCCTCCGTGCAGCTCGATGATGCTCCCTTGCGGCCTCGTCAGGATGAGCGGCTCGCCCTCGGCCGACAGCACGCCATCAAGCACGAGCCGGGCGCTCTGTCCCGGCGATAGCGTCGGGAGACGTATGACGGCTCGCCTGTCATCCGACCAATGGATCGTATACCGGGGTTGAGCTGCTTCCTCCGCCGAGCTGTAGTGCAGCCCGGAACGAACGGCCTCCGTCAACGATGCGCGCTGCAACGCTCGATTTGCCGTGACGATGACGGCTTCCGCATTTTCGTCCGTCACAACTCGCAGCGTCGGCTCCCCCTCTGCCAGCTCCGGCTCTAGCAATAATTGTAGCCAGGCCAAGGGCAGTGCCCAGGCGGTCGTCTCCTCCTGATCAGGCCGCGTCGCATAGAGCTTGACGCTGATGTCGTTCGCCGCAGTAGCGCTGAGATCATTGATTCTGTAAGTGAGGGCGTCCGACTGTCCGCTCAGGACTAGCTCGTAGAGGTCTCCGGACGGCTCCGGATCGTCGATATAAGCAGGTGCGGCCTCTTGCATGCCCCGCAGTAATCCTGAGATATGCGCGTCGTCCGTATGCTCGATGACCAGCGCTCCATCGCGGTCGAATATGTGGACGGCATATACCTGCTCAAGGAGCTGTATTGACTTCGGTAGGCTTAGGGCTTCACTGGGACGGTTGCAGCCTTGCAAGCCCACTAACAGGATGCACAGCAACCACAACATGCAACGCTTTTTCATGGCACACCTCCTGCTTAATGAGTCTGCGCCCGTTGACTTTCGCATCAATGGCTTGGCATGATAAAGAGAGGCTAATTCTGAATAGGAGGTATGACTTGATGATGGATCTCGCGCTCGCGCAGGACAAAAAATTTTGGGCCCGTTACGAATGGCGGCTGCAGGACGACTTCGCCTACCAGGAGCTGGAGGAGGAGCCGATCAGGCTGCCGGTAACGGATGAGGTCGACTTGGTGCTGGATACCGGCGAGGACTTCTCCTACATCTCGCTCATGATCGACGACGGAGACGAGGAGATGATCGAGATTGCCTGGGACGACGAGGCGCATTTCCACCCGTTCGTCCTCCGCATGGAAGAATGGCAGCGGCTGTCGCGACAAATCTCGTCCCGAGCTGGTGTCCCGGAATGGATACCCGCTCTGCTGCTCCAACGCTTCGTCGGCTACGACTCTCCCGGCGAGCTGGAAGCGATCCTCCGGCAGGGTATGGAGCTGCGTAGGCTGTCCGGGCTTTATACGGCTGACGAGCTCGCTGCATGGCCGGAGCATCCATTCCTCGCGCAGCCGTCCCTATGGGACAAGCTCGACCGCCGCTGGCGCGAACAGCCGCCCTACGGCTGGGTCTTCGAGGGCGAGGATGCCTATTCTCTGCGCATCGCAGGCAATCCCGACTTCCCCTTCGACGCTTGGAACCAGATGCTCGCCTCCCTGTCCGGCGACAAGGAGCAGCTGTAGCTAAGCGAGACACGCATATGCAGACATCAGAGCAGATCGCGGGTTACAACACGTTTACGTATTGGTGTCGGTCATCGCAGGCACATGCAGCTCCTTGACGCAGGCTGCGGGGGACAGGCTGACGATACACTTAACGATCGCCACCATATCCTGCAGCGGGATGCGCGTGCCATGGTATTCCGCCAGTGCCCGCTCGCTCCCTTCCGCATACGGAATCTCGGCAGCAAGCTCGCCGGGATTGATACAGGTGACAGCGATCCCGTCCGGCCGCACATGCTCGCGCAGCGCCTCGGCGATCCCGCGTATCGCGAACTTGGACGCCACGAAGCTCACCTGGGTGCTATTGGCGTTGGGCAAGCCGGCGGTAGAGCCGATCAGGATGATCTTGCCCGCCGCCGAGCGACGCAGATGCGGCAGCAGCCGCTGCAGGCCGAGGATCGCCGAGGTGATATTGACATGGATGAGTCGGCTGATGTCCTCCGGCTCGTCCAGGTCAAAGCTGTAATGGTCCTCGAACCCTTCCTTCTCCCAGATGCCCACGTTGTAGATGACGACATCGACCGCAGCGTCCCCCAGTCTGTCGGCGACGCGGCCGGGGGCAGCGGGATCGGCCAGATCCGCCTCGATCCAGATCCGTTCGATGCCATCCTGCAGGTCGATGCTGCCCGGCTTGCTGCGGGAGACAACCCATACCTTGTCTCCTGCCTCTGGCACGCCTCTCACGAAGGCGTCTCCCAGCCCTTTGCTCGCCCCGAATACCAGATAATGCTTCATCCGCTTGCCACTCCTTCGCTCGACCCCGCGAGGCCATTCCCTGTTGGTATTAGCTATTTAACTGACCATACCATATCCCCCTTGCCTTGAACAGCTATCGCCCCGTAGGTCGCAAATAGGAGAGCATCCTATGCCACAATTATGAAAGCGATTGCTAAAATGAGGTGAATAGGGACAAACCCTATACTTTGACGGGTTTTTCTAAGCTTACTTTTATGTTAATTTGTAGAAAAAGGAGGCGTTAATGGATGAAGAAAAAGCTAGGCCTATTACTGGTTATGATGCTCCTGAGCCTGACTGTGCTGCCTGTGGCGGCATTTGCCGGAGGGCTGGCGGTTGACTTCCGCCTATCCGCTTCGCAAAGCGGTTCTACGGTGACCTTCAATGTCGAGGCGCTCGATGAGTTCGGTCAGCCTGCGAGCAACGCCCCCCTCTACGCCAAGATGCGAGTCGGCATCCCGATCGGCAACGGCGATTGGCAGACACATTTCGTCGACATGACGCTCGTGTCCTCTAACCCGTCTACCGGACAGTATGTTTTTCAAGCTACACGACCGTACGGCTACACCGTCGGAACTGTAGAGGTTGCGTTCAGCAGCATGTATGTAGGCATGAACGTCTGGCTTACGCCCTAGATCACCCGTAGACGCCTCCTCACACCGAGCGTGAACAAGAAACTTTCGCTGGACTGCCAGCAGCGGCGCGATTCGGGTCCATAGCGAAAGAAACTTTCGCTGGAGCACCAGCAGCGGCGCGGTTCGGGCCTGTAGCGAAAGAATCTTTCGCTGGACCGCCGGCAACGGCGCATTTCGGGCCCATAGCGAAAGA
>NZ_BFBX01000030.1:39235-54179 GCF_003851045.1 Paenibacillus sp. 598K
GGACCGCCGACAACGGCGCGTTTCGATTACAAAGGCGCAGCACCGCAACTCGCGGTACTGCGCCTTTTGTGTCGGCTAGAGCACAAGCTCAGCGCACACCCCCGAAGGGTGGGTATTCCCCTTCTCCACGAAGCCCAGCCCGGCATAGAGCCGTTTGGAAGCTACATTGCCCGTCTTGTAGGTCAGCTCAAAGCTCGATTGCCCTCGCCTTGCCCAGCGGCAAGGTCTGGATGTATGCCATAATCTGCGCCCTCGCCTCTCTCCCATAGCCCTCCTCCTGATGCCGCGCACCGATCCTCTCCCGCATCAGTGCAGATCCTCGCGCTGCCGGAACCACGCGCCCGCGGCGCCGAACAGCAGCAAGAACACGACAGCAACGAACAGCGGATGCCAGGCGTCGGACACTCCTGACTGCGTCAGCTCCATCGGGAGCATGATACGGTTCGTCAGCCACCAGGAGGCCTGAGCGGCCCCGTCTCCGAACAGCAGCGAGACCAGCGCCGACAAGAGATAGCCGATCACATTCAGCGCCAGCACCAGTCCGAGGATCAGTCCTGCGATCAGACTGCGTGCGGCCAGCGCCACGAACAGCAGCATAACGGCAAATGCCCAATGCAGCAATATTTGCAGCCCCAGCAGCGTAACATAGGTACCCCAATCGCCCATCGGCGCTTCCGGGAAGAAAAGCCAGCGTCCGATCGCGTTGGCGACTACAGCTGTCCCGAACAGCAACCCCGTAAACAGCCCAAGCACCAACGCTTTGGACATGACGCTCGATACCCGTGCATGACGCATGGAGATGTAGTTCTTGTAGAAGCCGGAGCTGCGCTCGCTCCACGTGTAGTACACGGTAAATACTGCGATGTAGATCAGCATCCACGAAGGCGGCTGCGACAGCAGATATTGAAAAAACTCGCTCGCGCTCAGCGATCCAAATTCAATCCCGGCGAAGCTGTCGGCATACTTGCTAAAGTTGTATATGCCGAACAACTGAAAGCCGAAAAATACGGCCAGCAGCACAGGCATTAGCTTGTAGCTACGGAAGCGGCGAAGGTCCATCCGCACAATGTTAAGCATCCGTCTCACCCCCGCTGCTGGTCCGCTCCAGGAAATACTGCTCCAAGCTCACCTGCTGTCGGACAATGCCTTGCACCTTGACGCCGCCCTGGGCCAGCGCAGTATGAATCGGGTACAGCTCGGCATCGGCGTCATAGATCTGCAGCAACTGCCGATCGATCAGCTTGTAACGGCGGATACCCAGCTCCCCCTCCAGGATCGGGATGGCTGCCTCCGGCTCATCCAGCCGGATCTCGATCCGCGACTCGCACTGCTGCAGCAGTCCCTCGCGCGAGACGACCTCGACGAGACGACCCTCATGCAGGATGCCGAAGCGCGTCGCGATCCGCGACAGCTCCTCGAGGATATGGCTGGCGATGATGATCGTCATGCCGGCCTTGTGCAGCTCCAGCAGCAGGTGGCGGATATCGACGATGCCCTGCGGGTCGAGGCCGTTGATCGGCTCGTCGAGCACGAGCACATCGGGGCTGCCGAGCAGCGCCAGCGCGATCCCGAGCCGCTGCTTCATCCCGAGCGAATACGTTTTGACCTTCCTGCGGCCGCTGTTCGCCAGACCGACGCGAGCCAGCAGCTCCTCGATCGACGCCTTTCGCGCCTTCATCCCATACGCATCGGCTAACAGCTCCAGGTTGTCGTAGCCGCTGAGCTGCGGATACAGTCCCGGATGCTCGACCAGCAGTCCCATCCTCTCATACAGACTGCGCTGCTCGGTCGCAGAGCGCTCGAAAATGCGCACGCTGCCGCCGCTCGGATAGATGAGTCCGCCGAGCAGCTTGAGCAGCGTTGATTTGCCTGCGCCGTTGCGCCCGATCAGTCCGAAAATCTCGCCGCGGTAGAGCTGCAGATCGACCGGATGCAGGGCGGTATGCCCGCGATACGTCTTGCTGAGCTGTTGCAGCTCGATGATGCAATCTCTCATGTGTCCGTCACCCCCTGCTCTCTATTGAACACCGAGAACGCCAAGTCGACGTCAAGAAAAAGCAAAGAAATCGTAAAGCACGCTCCTCACGAATCCGTCCGACTGAGGCGAAAGCCGATGCCCCAGACTGTATCGATGTAGTTCTGCTCGCAGTGCGCCTTGATTTTGTTGCGGATGTTGCTGATATGGACGGTGATCGTCTTGTCTTCGCCCATGTACGGCTCGTCCCAGGCTAGCGTGTACAGGTCTTGCTTGGTGAAGACGCGACTCGGGTGCTTGAGCAGCAGCTCTAGGATACGGTACTCCTGACGGGTGAGCGTCAGCGGCTCGCCCTTCACCGTCGCCTGATACGTGCGGTTGTCCAGCACCAGCTCCCGGTGCCGGTACGACTCAGTCTCCGCCTCCCTGTCAGGACGGGCGCGCTTGAGCTGCGCATGGACCCGGGCCAGCAGCTCGGCCAGCTCGAAGGGCTTGGTCACATAGTCGTCGGCGCCGAGTCCGAACAGTTCCAGCTTGTGATCGAGCTGGTCGCGCGCCGACAGCACGATGACCGGCACACTCGAGCTCAGCTCCCCCCGCAGACGGCCCATGAGCGCCTCGCCACTCAAGCCGGGCAGCATCAGGTCGAGCACGAGCAGCTCGTAGGTCGATTGCTCCAGCTGCAGCATCGCCTCGCTGCCCGAGTACGCCTGCGTGCAGCGGTAGCCTTCGCGCTGCAGGCCGGCAGCGATAATATCGCTGATGTGCGCATCATCCTCGACGATCAGGATGCGGCTGTTCTTCCATCCGCTCTCCTCGCTCTCGTTGCGCGAATCGCTGTTCACATTATGCCTCATCCTCGTCCCTCCTCCTCGTCCTGCCGCTTCAGCCATTCGATTCGCAAGCAGAACTGCTGGTTCTGGCGGCGCTGCTCGTACTGCTGGTCCTGGTGGTCCTGGTGGTCTTGGCGATCAGACTGATCGTGCTGATTCGGGCAGTCCTCGTGGTCATGCTGGTCATGCCGGTCATGCACATTGTGCAGCTCCGCCGTGACGTTCCCGCGCATCCGGTGCACGAGCGACTGCACGATCGTCAGCCCCAGCCCCGACGTCTGCCCGCTGCGCGCCGGATCCGCCTTATAGAAGCGCTGGAACAGCCGCTCCAGGTCGATCGTCTGATCCGGCGGCAGCGCATTGGCGAAGATAAACGTCCATGCGCGAGACGACTCCTGGGCATAGATGCGGAGCTGGCCTGTGCCGTGATCGATGTAGTTGGTTAGAACATTGTCGAACACTCGTCTCATCGCATGCGTCTCGCCGACGACCAGCGCCTGCTCGGGCAGCGTCAGCTCCGGCTCGTGACCTGTAGCCGAGATACGCTCGACCTGGGCGAGCAGGCTGTGCCGCAGCAGCTCGGCGGCATCGAGCGTCGACAGCTCCAGCTTGTAATCGGGATTTTGCAGCTTCGTATAGAGGAACAATTCCTCGACCAGCTTCGCCATCTGCTTGATCCGGCCGCGGGCCTGCCGCACATAATCGACGCGCGACGCGGCCTGCTCACCGCGATCCTGGGCCTGCTCGCCTTGCTCGGCCAGCTGCAGATAGCCGTCCAGCGCGGCCAGCGGCGTGCGGATATCATGCGAGAGACAGGCGATCGTCTCATGGATGGCCTCGTTTTTTTGAAGATGGCGCTCGTTTTGCGCTCGCCGGTCCTGCAGCAACCGATTGCAGCTCTGCGCGAGTCGATACAGCTCCCGGGTGTGCAGCTGCGTCGTGATCAGCATAAAGGAATCGTGCCGCCCGATGAAGTCGAGCTGGCTGCCGATCTGGCGAACCTGACGTCGATAATACAGCCCGTATCCGGTTTGCAGCGCCAGCAGCAAGGATACGGTGAGTAGTGCAGCGAGCATGCGTTCACTCCCTTTGGTGGCGGCTCCGCGTCCCGAGGCCTCTGCTTTGATGCGGCCCCGCTGACGCTCGCCGCCTGCGTTAGCCCTATTCTACCACAGGCGGTTGCCTGCAGGCAGGCAGGCCAAGCAAGCTGTGAACGTCTGCCTGTAGACATGCCAAACAGGCCGCGACCGTCTGCCTGCGGCAGAGGTCACAGCTTGTACTTCGTGACGGATAAGGTCATTCATGTTGCATATGGTATCGCCAGATTTCGCGTTACGAACACCAAGCTCTTATGGGTTCACCGGAATCCCGAAGCCCCTCTCCATCAGCCCCCTGCCCGGCGAGGCTGCGCGAGATCCGGCTCGGCACCGGACGACTCGTCCGAGCCTGCCGGCGGCTTGGCCTTGTCGTAGCGGATGAACACCCAGACGCCGAAGATGATGACGATGCCCGCCAACAGCTGCGCAGTCGTGAGCGACTCCTTGAGCAGCACCCACGCCAGCAGCGAGGCGAATACCGGCTCGCCCAGCACGCCCATCGATACTGTCGTCGCATTCATATGCTGGAGCAGCCAGTTGAACAGGTAATGACCGCACAGCGTCGGCACGATGGCGAGTAGCAGGAAGATACCCCACTCGGAAGCGGGATACCCGCCGAAGGGATGGCCCTGCACCAGATTGTAGACGGCGAGAGAGCAACCGGCCAAGAGGAATACCCAGAAATTATAGACAAATGCACTCATGCCAATACGCAGGAACTGACCGATCAGCATATGGACAGCAACCGCGACCGCGCTCAAAAAGGACAATACATCGCCTTGCAGCGCCGTCCCGGATACCTGGAAGTCGCCTGCCCCGATCGCGACCGAGCCAGCGAGGGCAATGCCCATGCCGACCAGCATCATCCGGTTCACCCGAGCCCGGAACAGCAGGATCGAGCCGGCCAGCACGAGGATCGGCTCCAGCGACAGGATCACCGTCGAGCTGGCAACGCTCGTCAGCCGCAGCGAGCCCATCCAGAGCAGGAAGTGCAAGCCGAGCATGACGCCGGAGCCGATCAGCAGCAGCCACTGTCTGGCATCCAGACACAGCAGCTCGTGCCGCAGCTTCCAGACGAACGGGAGCATGAGCGCATTGGTCAAGAACAGGCGATACATGGCGATAACAGCGGCATCCGCCGTCGACCAGCGCACGAAGATCGCGGCGAACGAGATGCCGACGATGGCGAAGAGATAGAGCAGCAGGATGGAATTACGGCTAGGATTCGGACTTGTCATGAGATGCGATAGCTCCTTGTATAGGTGTAAATCAGACCATTATACAGCGCAATCGCACGAAGGGAAAGAGCTCATGTCTCCTCTAGCGTAATCTCCTCTCCCTGCTGCTGTCTCCGCTTGATATTGTCCCTGCCCCAGGCGCACATCACATCGACGATCCCGTTGGCGGTAATGCCGTAATCGGTCAGCCGATACTCGACCTTGGGCGGCATCTGCTCATATACCTTGCGGTGCACCAGCCCGTCGCGCTCCAGCTCGCGCAGCTGCTGGATCAACACCTTTTGCGTGATGCCGGAGATCGAGCGCTCCAGCTCGCCGGTTCGCTTGGCGCCGGTCATCAACTGGCAGATGATGAGCGCCTTCCATTTGCCGCCGATGATCTCCAGCGTCGCCTCGATCCCTTGCTTGTAATGCTTCATCCCGACCCCTCCGCTCCTCATTTCCGGTAACTTTTCCTTAACCTTCTATTTTGCCATACCGTCCCGGCCCTGGTCCAGTACACACTTTGAGGTAAGCACCTTACTTTCGAGTGTGTATTTTCATCCGTGCATATCTGTAGCATACTATCCTCACACAGACAATAAGACGAAGCGGAAGGAGTCTGGAAGAGATGAACACACTGGTCATCCTGGCACATCCACGGCTGGCGGTCTCGCGGGTGAACCGCCGTTGGAAGGAGGAGCTGCTGAAGCATCCTGATGCGGTCACCCTGCATGAGCTGTATCTGGCCTATCCCGACGGACAGATCGATATCGCGAGGGAGCAGCAGTTGCTCGAGTCGCATGCGCGCGTCATCCTGCAATTCCCGTTGTACTGGTATAGCTATCCGCCGCTCCTGAAACAATGGTTCGACGATGTGTTCGCCTACGGCTGGGCTTACGGGTCGAAGGGCGACAAGCTCAAGGGCAAAGCGATGGGGCTGGCGATGTCGATCGGCGACAAGGAGCAGCATTACCGCAAGGACGGCCCGATCTCGTATACGGTGGAGGAGCTGACGGCCCCTTTTATCGCGAGTCTGCGGCATGTCGGCGCGATCGCGCTGCCAAGCTTCGCCGTGTACGGCGCCTCCTTCCAGATCACCGACGAAGCGATCGAGCAGAGCGCCGAGGCCTATGCACGCCATGTCCTCAGCTACGCTCAGATCTGACCGCAGATCTGAGCGGCAGCGTGATGCGCAGGTTCTCACCCGCCCTTGATGAATACAACAAATACACCGCCCCGGGCCTCAGCCTGGCAGGCGGTGTATAGTATTGTCATCTGTACACTTGTTCCTTGGCGACGCTTGCCCCCCTACTCCGCCTTGGTCAAGCTGTCGACGACAAAGTCAAGCTGTGCCTCCAAGGAGATCGGATCGCTAAATACGAAGCCGCGGCTGTCCTCGCGGAACACCCGATGCTGCTGAACGGCAGGGAGGCTGTCCCAGATCGCACCCTCGAATACCGGCGGCGAGCTCTCCTCGCCGGTCCAACCGCTGATGAAGATATAATCGCCAGCATACTCCGGCAGCAGCTCCAGCGACAGCTTGGCCCAGCCCTTGCCGCTGTCGATCGCCTCCTGCTGGATGATCGGCGGCGCCTTCAGCCCGAACTCGCCATAGATGATGTCCCCGCCCCGGCCGAAGCTGCCATAGGCATAGAATTCCTTGGGGCTCCCCGAGTCAAAGATGGACACGGTGCGATCGCCTACCGCTTGCTGCACGATCGGTTTGAGCTCTGCGATCTTGGCATCCCACTGGGCGATCCAGTCCTTGGCCTGTTCTTCTCTGCCGGTCATTTTTCCGAAATCCGTCAACTGCTCGCGCAGCGGCACGCCGTACTCCACGGCCACGGTGGGGGCGATCTTGGACAGCTGCTCGATCAGGGCCGGATCATTCCAGGTGACGATGAGATCCGGCTGCAGCTCCAGGATGCGCTCGTACGATACGTCGTTGCCCAGGTTGATGACACCGCCCAGCATCCCCTCCGTGTAGTTGTTGAAGGACTCATCGCCTGCTCCGACAGGCTTCAGGCCAAGCGCCAGCATATGCCCGGTGAAGGCTCCGGCGACCATGACGACCCGCTGCGGGTTTTTGGGGACGAGCACCTCGCCGTTGACCCCGATATACGGGACGCGCTCCGAGACGCCGGTTGTCGTGCCTGCGTTCGCATGGCCGGAGGAGGCGCTATTCTCGCTGACGGCATTGGATGCGGGCGTCGTACCCGCTCCCGTCCCGCCATTAGTGTTGGCTAAGCCAGAGCATGCGCTCAGCCATAACGTGAGGCATAGCAGCATCGCGATGCCGACAGGCAGTTTGCTTCGACTCATTGGTAACTCTCCTCTATCGCTGTATTGATAATGATTATCATCGCTTATATCAATATAGCGGCGCATGCTGCGCGCAGCAAGGGACGATCGGAGCTTGAGGATAGGACGATAAGAGCCGGGCGCTGCGGATCGGGACTCGGCCTGGTAGCGCTTGGGCGTGACGCCGATATGTCTCCTGAACAGACGGATGAAGTAGGATACGTCCGCGTAGCCGACACTGGCGGCGATCTGCTGGAGCGATAGCTCTGTCTGTCGCAGCAGCGTCGCCGCCCGGTCCACCCGGATGCCGGTCAGATAGTCGATGAGGCTGGCACCCGTCGCGCGTCGGAACTGCCTGGACAGATACGAGACGCTATAGTGGAACGTATGGGCGAGCGTCTCTCTCGTCAAAGGCTCGGCGTAGTGCTCCTCCATGTAGCGGATCAGTTGGGCTGGCAGGTCCGGACGGGCTGCACGAACCTCCTGCTGCTCCATCTGCCGCAGCAGCTCATAGGCGAACTGGTGGAACAACGTCCGCACATGGAGCCGCTCCAGTCGCCCCTCCACCCGCCACTCCGCGAGCATGCGCTCGGCCAGCTCGTAGAGGAGCGCCGGGTGGAGCGGCGCAAAGCCGTATTGGAGTTGGAAGGGCAGCGCGCTCTCTTGCTCTCGCAGAGGCCGCTGACCCGCCTGCGACGACAGGGCGGCCTTGTAGTAGATCAGATAATAGTGGAAGGGCGCCTCTCCCGCCCGGATGTCCAGGCGAGCGCCCTTGCCCCCGTGCAGCAGATAGTACCGATCTGCCGCATGCTCCGCGTCGTCGAGCGTCACGTTAGCCTTGCCCTGCGTCACATAGAGGAAGGCATTGGCAGGGAGCCGCACCGTCAGCGCGCGCTTTCCTGCGGGCAGCACGATATGCCGCACATCGACGATGGTCAGCGATGCGCGGCTCCAGATCAGGATATGCTCTTGTACGTTGATAGGGATATGCACTGGAGGTCGCCTTCCTTCCGATGATCAGAATCCAGGGTGAGAGCTATAGCAGCTTAGGATGGAGCCAAAGGTCGGCTGTTCCTCTCATCGTATCGGTGCGTCTCTCCAGCGTCAAGCATGTTCATGCAGCAGTAAGCGATTAGGTAGACGGCTCCAGTAGCGCATCGCACGCGCGAGCCGACTCGAAGTCCAGCAGCGTCAGTCCGCCTGCATGCCACGTCGTATACGTCAGCGTCACCCTGCGATAATCGATGGCAATGAACGGATGATGCTGCGCCTGCTCCGCCGCTTCGGCCACGCGCACCGTGAAGGCGACTGCCTCAGGGAACGAAGCGAACAGATAGCTGCGCCGTATCCGCTTCTCCTCCTCGCGCGTCCATCCCGGCAGCAACGCCAGTTCCCGCTCGATCTCGACCTCGCTTAGTCGCTCCGCTTTGGCCATGGGTTCATCTCCCCTTTCCTTGATTATGCTTGCTTCATCATGCTTGCTCCGTCGCAGCTTGCTTCTCCACGACGAAGGAGAGGTTTTGGTTCAATGACCTGATGCTACAGTTCCAAGGAGAAGTTCATTCCGTCAGATTTTTATTTTCTTCTCCCGTAGGTTTTAGCATAGGAGATAATCCTCTGATACATGCTTTTATCCTTCATTTGCTTCAAAGGATAGAACTGCGGCCTTGTATTCACTTCAAGAATCCACGCTTTCCCTTTTTTGTCCAACGCAACGTCAAGCCCCAGCTCCCGAAATCCGCTGCTGTGCTTGTTAAATATACGCCCGACAGCTATGCCCAATTTTGTAAGTTCCCGTTCTTTGCGAAGGATCATGCTTTTGCTAAAATTTGCTTTTTCCAGCGTGTGTCTCAGATACCCTATCTCCCCGCCTTGATTGTAGTTCGTCGCTACTTTGCCGGGCAGACCTATTTTGGTGAACAACGCCGTGGATCTCCATAGGCCATCGTTCGATTTTTGAACCATAACGCGGATATCGAATGGTCGATCGTTTACCGTGGCTAGTTGAATACCCTTCTGCAACAAATAGGAGCGCCCGCGACTGAATTGATATAGATGGTCATAGAGCTCCTTTAATGTCAGGCAATGGTTATACTTTGCGTTATGTTGAACTTGATAGCCCTGCCCCCATTTTTTTATCCGATGAATATGAAAACCGCCCGAGCCTCCGGTAGGTTTGAAATAGACGGTTGAATGCTTAGAAAGCATACGATCTAGGTTGCCGAGGTTAAAAAGCAGGGTATGCGGAACATACTTCCCTAAACTTTTCTTATTAAGAAGCCACTTTGTTTTTACCCATTTACTCTTCACGGATTTGCTTTGGTAGCCCATAGCGATCAACCCTCCCATTTTCCATTATATGGAGGGTGTTATAGATTGCTCGTGCTCCAGTCTATGAAAATAAGCGCTGATCGCGGAATACCCCAATTACAGAGTCTGCCGTCCGGGTCATTAATTTTATTATCGACTGGCTGTATTGTGCAAGCCCGTCCGGACAGCTAGTCCCCATCCGAAGGATTCCCGTTGCGATACTTCGGCGCGAATCGAGTTTATGCCCCGCTTCCACTTGACCGGCACGCTTGCGTAATCCGGACGAATGCGCCCGTCATGGCTCGGCGGACTCCAGTACCAGTCCCCTTGATACACTTCCTCCCCATTGATCCACAGGCGAATCGAGTCGCTGTAACCAAGCGTCAATACGGTCTCTGTCTCCTCTTCCACAACAAGCTCACTGCGAACGACAGCCGTCGCACCGGGTGCCGCTTGATACAATCGGTTGATGTTGAGGGTACCGTTCTCCTCGACGAGCGCTTTCGCCCATATCTGATCCTTGGCTCCATCCTGAAGTAATGAACTCGACACGTACCATTCCGTGATGAACGATTCCGACTTCAACCTGCTAAAGTCCGTGGCTTCAGGTTGGATGAATGCCGGGGCAATTTCTTCTATGGTAAGATTGCGAATGTAGCTGGGCAAGAAGCTCCACACGCCGACCTTACCCAATCGCTGGCCGCCATGCTGCAGTCGAGAGAGGACAAGCGCCGGCTCCGTATCCTCCCCGAAGTACACCTTCACGCCCTCCGGTTGAACCTCTAGGCTGAGCTTGTGCCATGCCCCGGTCGTGTTGGGAAGAGGTCTTTGATAAGAGGGGCCATGATAGATCTGCCACGTCATCGATCCATTGATTACGGGGTCGTATTGGATCTCCACCGGCGCGAGATACACGAGCTCGTAATTGTCTGAGTCCCGGGCTCCAAAAACCAAGCCGATGAAGCCTACCTCACCGGGAATCGCCACCTCTGCTTGCAACCGAAAAGCATCAAACCTGACTTCATCGCGCAGAAACAAGGCCGAATTCATCTTCTCCAGATATAAGGCTTTTTTGCCCTGCCATTCGGAGGGGATGGCCCCCGAATTCCCTACCTCAAATAGATCCAAATCGTCCCAAAGCGAGTACTGTTGTGCTCCAGCCGTCATCCGCTTCACATCCCCCTATTCATCACTTCTGTTTTACGTTACCATGAATCGTAGGATCGGATACATATGGAAAGTAACGAAAAAAGCTGAAAAGACTTGAATAATGAAAGAGGATATCACCTATGCTGGATTCAACGGACAAACGCATACTCGAGGAACTCGCCAAAAACGGTCGACTGTCGATGAAAAAGCTGGGCGAGCAGGTGCATCTAAGCGGCCAAGCGGCAGCTAATCGGGTAGCCAAGCTCGAAGAAGACCATATGATCGAGGGCTATACGATTCGTCAGAACTATAACAAAACCGGGCTTGCCGTGCATTCGTTTATTACGATCTTGACGCGCAGCTTCGATCATCAGCCGTTCTTCTCGTTTCTGGATACCCAGCGCCCTTACATCATCAATCGATTCAAAACCAGCGGCGAGGGCTGCTATCTCCTAGAATGCCGATTCCCGTCAAACGAGGAGCTCGACACGTTTTTGGCATCACTAACCCGCTACGTCAATTATAGATTGTCTATGGTCATTAGCGAGGTCTAGAAATTCACAGAGTTCACAACCTTTCCATTCTTGGTCTCTAGAGAAAAAGCCAGTAGCTAATGGAGCTACCAGCTCATAACAATCGGCGTACTAAGATCCAAAAATATTTAAGTTTAACTAGCGCTCCTCTTTTGACCCTATCGTTCTGTGGATCTTGACCTCCAGAGACAACCAGGATGACTCGGGTTTTGTTACAAGCGCTCTCCTGAACCGCTGTACCCAATCGCCGATGCTTCTCAACCAGTGTAAGCAACGCCAAGGAATGCGAGGCGAAGTGTTCCCAGAGACGATTAAGCTCCTGCCCCGCACGAAAGGTTAAGCAAAGCCAACCTGTGGAGACGCCAATCGAGACAACGAGTGTTCAACACCGATCTGTTCGACCGCCCCACTGTGGCTGGTTTCAATGCATATTGACAACCATTCTCAGCCAACGTTCTTAAGTAGATTGGAATAAAAATCTTAAGATGCACAAAAATATATATCGACCACCACCTGGCCCAGCCCCTAACCCGCGTCAGACGCGGTCTTCGCCGCTTATTCCTCACCACCGCCACCTGATATTCTCTTCATAACTAATCCCATCGGTTCAACCGTCGAATTAATAACTTTATTAGTTTAAAATCACTCTCATAAGCCCGTTAGTGAACTGCTCACTTCTAGAGTTTTGCATTAAAACTTCTCTCAATAAACTCCAGTACTCTGAACCCACTTGTTTAGCTATTCCATCACAAATTATATATGCGAGTTCCTCCTCGAACTCGTACCATTTAGGGCTTAAAATTATTTGAGTTCTTGCGGAATTTAGATCAAGATCCCGCCCTCCGCAGACATCAAGCACTAACATAACGGGTAGTGGCCAATTAATTTGAACCTGATTCTCTTGTTTTCTCCATGTAACAGGAAACAATGTAGAAGGGACATCAATCCCGTGAAAAGAAAACATCGATTTTGACTTCGCAAGTACATTCTGGGTAGTCGAATGTTCTATATCACCTAAGTCATTAATAGTTATTGTCGTTGCGCTCATATTTATTTCATTACCACTAAGTACAATCGACTTATTCAAATCATAATCCTCATCGTCAATTCTAATCTCTTTCGTTGGCAACTTTATTCTTTTTACAGGTTTCCCGCGACTTTCAAGTATATAAGCTATTACAGAACCAACCATTCCTTTATCTTTATTATTTACTTCCACTACTACCCTTTTTATATTTTCATGAGACCCCCACTCTTCATTCTCTAATGAACTTGCGTGAATTTTTTTAAAGCTATTTTCATCACGAACTCTAACTTGCTCATCAGTCTCAATAATAATCTTAAACGGCGGGTTAGTAACAACACTTTCAACAGACTTAATAAACTGTTCGTTTGACATCCGCTTCCACGGATTACTGTGTTTTCTGAGAATGAGTTTTGTAGAAGTACCTGGCGTTTCTCTTTGACCATCTGTTATTAGAAAAATACTTTCTTGCCCTTCAATCGTTATATTAATAGGGTCACTTGATTTGTGAGGGCCATAAACTCTTCTTGTGTCTACAATAATAGTATCAGCAACCATGAAACATGAAAGCATACCAATTCCGAATCGTGAAGTTGGGCTAAAATCAGCTTTAGATTCTGACTTCAAATCATAAAAATCAGAAGATTTATAAAATGAAGAACCAACCTTAGAATAATAAGAATCAATTATATACTGGTCCATTCCAGTACCGTTATCAGTTATTTCTAACATATCTTCGCCATTTATTATTTTGTATGCAACTTTGATTTCAGGGTGGTATGTGTTTCCCCATTTTACTTCCAAAGCTTGACGTAATAAACACGCATCAATTGAATTCTGTAGCAATTCCCTTAACGCCACTTCTGGATTCCCATATAATTTTGTGCCCATTAGCAAATCAATAACTTGACTTTTGCTGAGAGTAAATTGCGTGTCCCGATACAAATACAGTGGCTTACCTAAAATGTTTTTTTTGGTTGTTATTTTTGTTCTATCTACACTGTAGGGTATTTGGAAGTGTAAGTCACGATGTATCCCTCTATGGTACTCATTAATTTGAGAAACAATATTATTACAAGCGCTAAGTTCAGAATCTATTATATTACAAAAGGCATGAATAGAGGCTTCTATTGCCGGATGACTACATTTAGCATGGAATTGAATATTTTCACTATTTATGGACCATGACTCAACCGATCGATGTTTATTCCATTCCTGCAGTGATACGGGATTTGTAACTGCAAGGTGTGAAAATAAAACCTCAGGTGTGCGCTTTGCATCGAAGTCTAATATATCTGCAAGTCTTAATATAACTGCTACTATAGGTAAACAAGCATATACCCCCTGACCACATAGTAAACGCTTATCTAAGTCCAACAGAGTTAATGCTTTCTCATTGTGACTAAAGCATATCTCAGCAAGTTCTCCGGCTAAATCGGTTTCTTTATAAAAAATTTTATCAGCCAATTCACTATAGACGATTTCTTTGGATCGTTCTGAATGTGTCTCTCTAATAAAATCCGATATCAAATAGCTTTTCATCAATTCGGCCTTTGAGTTGTTCCCAGATTTACTTAACTGATTAATTTGGGAAACTTTATCTGGGCGAGCACTAAGGTATCTTTTAAACTTCTTAAGTTCCTTCTCCTCAAATGTATCAATCAACTCAGGATCAATATCCCACGCCTTTATCCAAGCCATTACTGTTTTCTCATCAGGAGCCATACCAATATCATGGAGCATCGCACTTAAAATTAACAACATAATCTCAGGCACAGTTAGTTTGTTGATATTAGTATCAGATACTAAGTATTCCATCAGATTTAAGACTCGAAATAAATGCTCACCGTCGTGAAGAGTAAACTCACCCATATGTCGAATAATAGTTTTAGTTCTTTGATATGCATAAAAAGAAATATCATCCACCAAGGCCAATATATGATCTCCGGACGCCTCGTTTTTACACTTTTTAACCAATTCTTGGTACATACCACTTTTACTCAATCTCAGTTTGGACTCTTCGCGCCAGTCATCCCTCATCTTATATCCCTCAATTTCATGAAACATTTTTTAGAAAAATAGTTCGTTTATAGCTTAGCCTCTCAACTCACTATAGACCATCTTCTCACAATCGACACTACTGTAAAAAAGTGATTTTGACCAGTAAGCAATCAAGAAAAAATAACTCTAGGCTATTGAAGATTAACTCTTCGTTGGCTTTTTCCAAATGTTCTTATTCTTGAATTAATTAATGGCTTTGTTCGAGGAATATGTTACATAACTAAAAGTATAAAAATTCTTTCTGTACTTTCTCGAACAACATTAGAGTCGGTGTTACACATCACCGTATAGAATATCCATCTATCGGGAATTTCAATAGACTTAGACATGGATAAATACACCGCCCTAGTACTCCGTACCGCAAGAAATTAATGGTACACGCCTACTCAGCCGATATATCCAAGAAAAGAGGATATGAGGAACTGACGATGGAAAAGAAAT
>NZ_BFBX01000031.1:0-18192 GCF_003851045.1 Paenibacillus sp. 598K
CGAGCCGTCAGCGCCAGCGGCTCGCGCTCGCCGGGTGCCTGCCAGAAGGACGCCTCGCGCAGTCCTGCCAGCCATTGCTTCAGCTCTTCGCTCCGCACGTCCAGCGCCGCAGCGAGCCGATCGAGCTCGTCTGGCTCCCCCCAGGCCCCGTATCGCACCGGGAAAGCGGCCAATGCCTGGATCATCTCGCCTGTGATCGGGACGCCATGCCGATCCGTGAAGTGACCTCGTCCGCTAGAGAGCACAACTTGTTGCTCCCGCTGCTGAATCGATGCGCTATGCCAATGATCGACGCTGGCGCCGCTGGTCATCGCCGGCAGCCACTGCAGCCAGGCTAGCCGCCCGATCAGGCCCGCTGCTGCGAGCAATGCCGCCATCGCGATGACAAGCTGCCTTCGCCGCATCTGACTTCGATTCGATGTCCGCCCGCTTGTCGACTTTGCCTCCATGCTGCTCCACCTCTTCCTCGAACTGGTCCCTATTGCTAGTATGACCGTAACCGCTTCATCGCAACAGCACTCCAGCGCACAAAAAAACGGCGCAGACGTTATGCCTGCGCCGTTCATGCCTTGAGCGTCTAGATTTTAAAGCGGGAGAGCGTTTCTTTGAGCGCATTGGAGACACCCTCCAGCGTATCGGAGAGCTTGACCAAGCCTTCGCTAATGCTGAGCTGCTCGTTGCTGAGCGATGCGACCTCCTCGGAGGTTGCCGACGATTGCTCGGCGACGGCGCTGACGCTGCCCATCGCTTCCATGAGCGTTGTCTGCGATTGATCGAGCTCGCCGATCGAGCTAGTGACCGAATCGAGCCGATCGACAAACGTCGACATCTGATTCTGCACCGAGTAGAACAGCTGATTCGCTTCCTTGACGGAGACGATTTGTTCCTGGAAAATCGGATACGCCTCGGACAACACGCTGACCGTCTCGTCGATCTCGCGCTGGATCGTCTCAGTGATCTGTCCGACCACATCGATTGATTGACGAGACTGATCAGCCAGCTGGCGGATCTCGTCGGCGACGACCATAAAGCCCCGGCCGGCCGCGCCAGCACGAGCCGCTTCGATTGTCGCGTTCAGCGACAGGATGTTCGTCTGCTTGGTCAGATTGTTCAACACCTCGAGGATTTTGCGGATCGAGCCGGTGCTTTCCTTCAGCTTGTCGACCTTCTCCACCATCGACCGGGTCATCTCCTCGGTCAGACCGGTCTTCTCGATCAGGAGGTCCATATAGCGCGTGCCCTGCTCGCTCGATTGCTGGACATTGCCAGCCGAGACGACCATCTCGTTGTTGGCGGAGATTACATGCTTCATCTGGCGTCCGATATTGTCGGTCAGATCGCTGCCGCGCTCCGCCTCCATCGCCAGGCTGGTCGCGCCGCCGGCGATTTCTTCCGTCGCGACGGCGATCTCCTTGGCAGAGACGGCTGTCTTCTTGGACGACTCGCTAAGCGCTTCCGCTGTCTGGAGGACATCCGACGCAGATTGATACGTCTGACTGGCGAGCGAGCCGATCTGCGCCATCATCTGGTTGAAGCTCTGCGCCAGCTGGCCGATCTCGTCGCTCTTGCGTATCGTCGACCGTACGGTGAGATCGCCGCGTTCGCCGAGCGTCATCAGGTCGCGCAGCTGACGGAGCGGCATCGCGATCATCCGGATGACCAGATAGCCAATCCCGAGCGCCAGTACGACGGCGAGCAGCGAGGCAATAACGGTGATGTTGCGGATCTGACCCGCATCCTTTACCAGCTCATTGACCGGGATCTCGCCGAGCAGCCACCAATCGATGGAGTTGAATTTTTTGAACACGGCCAGCACCTGGCCGCTGTTGCTGTCCTGCGAACGTTTCGAGAACGGACCATCCTGACGTTCATCGTTCGTGAACATCACTTCGTTGATTGAGGTCAGCTCCGACAGATCTTCGGTGAAGATCAGGCGACCTTGGTCGTCGACAATCTTGATCGCGCTGCCCTGGCCCAGATTAAGCCCGGAGAGCTGCGACATCAGCTCCGAATATTTCACCTCCAGCAGCAGCACATACATCTCCTGATTGCTGCTCGTGCTTTTGACGAGCCGCGAGATGCTGAGCGCCGGCTCCCGCAGCGAGCCCGAGTTGCCGTTGGGCTCGGCCGGCAGCCAGAGCGGCTGACCGCCGCGTGCGACGACCTCCTGGAACCACTCAGACGAGCGGATCGCATCATAATCGGTGGAGCTGGCCCCGCTTGTGATCGGGTTCAGCCCTTCCTTGATCGGGATCAGATAACCAGCTGCGATCGTCGTATTGGACATCAGCATCGACTGGAACTTCGTATCGATTCGTTTGACCGCCTCGAACTGCTCGTATGCATCCTGCTTGGCGTTATTGAGCGTGTTGAGACTGTTCTGGATCTCGTTGTCGAAGATAAGCTGCATCGTCAGCTCGTTCAGATTTTGGAACATGAGATCAAGCTTGCTCGCCGTCTGTGTAACCGTTTGCATGCTGGAATCTGCCACTTTGTCTTCGATAATATTTTTGGAGATCTGATAGGAAAATGTACCTACGGTCACCACACATAATAGAATACTGCAAAAAATAAGCAAAAACAGCTTGGTCCCGACGGAACGGTTAAACGAGAGCTTAAACGAGCGGGCTCCCTGCCCTCCCGCTGCCGGTTTAGGCTTCTGCGCTTGATTTCCGTCACCTTTCCGTATGCCAGCCAATTTTTCCTTTGACTTCTCTACCCATTTCACAATGTTACACCACCTGGTCGTTTAATCTACGAGATTTACAGCTACTTCACATATGTACACTCTATTTATCGGCAGGACCCGGGACTTTTGTAATAGGCAATAAAAAACTCTTCTCCCAATCCATGAAAGAGGATCGAGGAAGAGTCTTCCCAGTTGTGTAAAATTATTGGCGACTGCCCTTGCCAATCCGCTTGCGCATCATATCCATCGGATGAACCGGCTGCTCGACACGAAAACGGACAAGCTGCAACGGATGTCTGGCAGCATCCAGCGCATTCCCTTCGGCATCTGTCAACTCCCCGACTGTCTGCTTGAAGAAACCTCCGGGTCCAAAAAACTCGATCTCCTGTCCCGGCTTGAAATGATTGCGTTGCTGAATCGTCGCCAAGCCGGTCGCATCATCGTAATCCATGACGACGCCAGCGAAGTCATAAGGGGCCGCTTTGTCCTCCGGCTCGTAAATATGGTCCTCCGCCCCGGGGGTGTCGAAGAAAAAGCCGGTGTTGAGCGGACGATTGGCCGCCTTATTGATCTCCTCCACCCACTCCGGCTTCAGCACATACCCTTCGGGATCGGCAAAATACGCGTCGATCGCCTGACGGTACGCATTGACGACCGTAGCGACATAATGCAAGCTTTTCATCCGGCCTTCGATCTTGAAGCTGTCGATCCCCGACTCGATGAGCGCCGGCAGATGCTCGATCATGCAAAGGTCCTTGGACCCCATCGTAAATTGCGTCTCGTCCTCAGCGGGCTCCTCCACATCCGCAGCCAGCAGGTCGTACTTCCAGCGGCAGGACTGGCAGCAGCCGCCGCGATTCGAATCGCGGTCGGTAAAGTGATTGGACAGCACGCAGCGACCGGAATAAGACGAGCACATCGCGCCGTGTATGAATGCCTCGATCTCGATATCGACATGGGCTTTGATCTCGGCGATCTGCTCCAGACTCGTCTCCCGTCCGAGGACAACGCGCGGCAGTCCTTCATCCTTCCAGAACTTGACCGCTTGCCAGTTCAACGTTGACTGCTGGGTGCTCAGATGAACCTCCAGCTTGGGCGCGACGCGTAGCGCCGTCTCGACGATCAGCGGATCGGCGGCGATAATCGCTGCGATGCCGACCTCCTCCAGATTGCGCAAATACTCCTCCAAGCCTTCGATATCCTCATTATGCGCATAGATATTCGTGGCGACGAATACTTTGGCGCCGTAGCGGTTGGCAAACTCCACGCCCTCGCGCATCTCCTCGAAGCTGAAGTTGTCGGCATTGGACCGCAGACCGTACTTTTGTCCGCCGATGTAGACGGCATCGGCGCCATAGTGGACGGCGAATTTCAGCTTCTCCAGGTTGCCGGCCGGAGCCAGCAGCTCGGGGCGCTCCAGACGGTGGCGCTTGCCCTTGCGGCTTGGCAATACTTCAGTAGCCATGCTAGCTCTCCCTTCCTCAGTACACTTGCTCTTTATAGAAAAATCCGAACGTCAGCTCCCGATCCGGGTCCTGCAGCGCCCGAATCGGCTCCAATGCCGATTCGTCAAAGGCATATCCTGCCGGATCGGCGTAATAAGCTTCAATCGTCTGGCGGTAGGCCCGCACCACGGCTTCATTATACGCACTCGACTTCATGAAGCCGTCGATTTTCAGACTGTCGATGCCTGCCTCCAGCAGCTCGTGCAGATTCTCAAGCATGCAAATATCGCCCGAGCTCATAACATGCGTACCATTGCTGTCCTCAAAGATCGGGAAACGCTCGTAGGGCCGCTCCGCCTCCATCAGGTACAGTCCGCGCTCCTTGCTGTGCTGCAGCTCTCCGGCTGGCAGTCCGCGCTCGCCGACGATCCGCTGATGGTCGCCATAGCTCTGGAGCAGATAACGCTTGGAATGATAGATGTTCGTCATGCCGTGAACCTGCACCTCGACCTGCATGTCGGTGTGCTGCTTGGCCTCGAGGATCTGCTCCATATTAAGCTCGCGCGCCAGCACGACCCGGGTCGCTCCGCGACGCCCCCAGAAGTTGGCTGTCGCATAGTTGGTCGAGGTCATCTCTGCATTCCAGTGCAGCGCCAGCCCGGGGTGAGCCGCCCGCACCGCTGTCAGGACAGCCGGATCGCCGAAGACGATCGCATGCGCGCCCGCCTCAGCGACTGCATCGATATACCCCGGCAGTTCGGCCAGCGCTTCATTTTCGATCAAGTTGTTGATCGAGACATAGATCCGCACGCCGCGGGGCGCAGCCAGCGCTGCCGCCTCGGCGATCTGCGACGGCGTGAAGTCGCCGGGCAACCGCATGCCATAACGGGCCTCGCCGATGACGAAGGCATCGGCTCCAGCATCGATCAGACGCTGCAGCTCCTCGAGAGAGGCAGCCGTGCAGAGCAGCTCCGTTTTTTGCGTCATGGATGTTTCTCCTTCCTAGCTGGCGTTCTGGCTTTGATTTTGTTCGCTTAGCCGTTTGTTTTTCAGATGCTCCCTGTAGGTGACAGAGAAGTAGTGCCCCTGCGAGCCGTCTTTTTTGGTCACATAGTAGAAGTACTTCGTATCTTCCGGGTACAGCGCCGCTTCGATGGCGGCCAGGCTTGGGCTGGCGATCGGTCCCGGCGGCAGTCCGGTATGTCGGTACGTGTTGTACGGACTGTCGACGTCCAGATCGCTCTCCATCAGACGTTCCTTTTGCTTGCCGAGCACATACTGCACCGTCGCGTCGATCTGCAGCATCATGTTGTCCCCGAGACGATTGTAAATGATGCCTGCGACGACTGCCCGCTCCTCGGGCAGCACAACCTCCCGCTCGACCATCGAGGCGATCGTCATCATCTCATGGAAGGTGACGCCGCGCGCCTCCAGCGCCTCCTCCCAGTCCTCCGGCAGCTGCTGCAGCTTGCGATCAAGCTCCTGCATCATTCGCTTGATGATGTCCTCCTCGGTACTTCCCTTGATCATCTCGTACGTCTCCGGGAACAGGTAGCCCTCGAGCAGTTGGTTTTTACTGTCGCTGGCTGTAATCCGTCCAGCCGCTGTGGAGCTGGTGAGCATCGCCTGCGAGCTTGCTGCTTCAAGGAAACGATCCTTGTCGACGAGCCCTTCCGCCGCCAGCTTCTCGGCCATCTGCACGACCGTAAAGCCTTCCGGCACCGTGAATCGCACGGTCTCGGCCTGGATCGTCTCACCGCTGTTAAGCTTAGCGATGATTTCATCCAACTTCATGCCGGGTCTGAGCTCATAGTTGCCTGCCTTGAAGCTTGGCCCCTCGTCCTGCAGGCGCAAATAATATTTGAACAGGAAACTGTTGCGGATAATGCCCTGTCTCTCCAGCGTCTCTGCGACCCGGTTCGGAGAAGCGCCCTTGGCCACCTCGACCTCGATTACCGCGCCGGCCGGCGCCGGGCGCAAACCATTCCATACATAGAGCGCTACGCTGGCGACGCCGATCAGCATCACCCCGAGGATCGAGCTGATGACGATCAATGTAATGCGGTTTTTGCGTTTGCGACGATATCTTGCTGCATCCACGCGTTTAAATCCCCCCTGAGGTGTTAATCTACAGTTCAAAAAGGACGGGGGTCGCCGTCCTTTTCGTCATCTCCGTATGATGCTGTACTACGACCGTTCCTCTTCGCTGAACAGCAGCTCGTCATACGCCTCGGCGACCGCTTCCCACTCGTCCTCGTCGGTGACAGCGTCCAGCTCGAAATCGCCATCCTCCTTCGGCACGACACGGAAGAAGGCCAGCTCGTCCTGCTTTTTCATCGCCGACGTCTGAAGCGCAGCGTACACTTGCCCGTCCAGCCGGTATTCGGCAGCTATCGCATACATCTCCTCGCTGCCGTCCTCCGACACGAGAGCGAGCTGGCGGCCGTACCGGCTGCGGAGCTCGCTCTGCCGCTCAGGCGTGCCTGCGCGATCCTCTGACGACATCCTAAGCTTCCTCTTCCATCTCGGCCAGGAGCGTGTTGAAGGTCTCCTCGACCATATCCCACTCTTCCTCGCTCTCGATCGTATAGAGCTTCAGATCGTCGCCATCTTCCTCGTAGCGGAACGCGTACACTTCCTCGGACTCCTCATCCGTTTCCTCTTCGGCGCTCAAGGGCACGACCATCATATATTTCTGTTCGGAGCCGTCGACTTCAAACTTCATAATGACTTCGAATTCTTCCTCGTTGCCCTCTTCGTCCGGAATGTAAATAATTTCCGGCTCTTCGAACTGCATGTCGTCATTTGTCATCTTTACCCTCACCTTTTCGTTTTAGAGTCGAGATAGTTTTGCAAAATGAGCGCTGCCGCCATTTTGTCCACCACTTGCTTGCGCTTCTTGCGGCTGATGTCCGCCTCGAGCAAGGTGCGCTCGGCGGATACGGTGGTCAGCCGTTCATCCCAAAGGTGAACAGGTAAATTCAGTTGCTCGCGCAAGGATTGCGCAAAAGCGATGCAAATTTCGCCACGCGGACCGATCGTGCCGTTCATGTTCTTGGGCAATCCGACGACGATTTCCGACACCTCATGCTCGCGCACAAGCGCTGCCAGTTCATCAAGCTCCGAGTCGTCCCTGCGTTTGTGAACGACGCCAATCCCCTGCGCTGTCCAGCGAAACGCGTCGCTGACCGCCACGCCGATGTTGCGGTCGCCGTAATCCAATCCCATAATGCGCATTGCCTGATCCGGCCTCATTTCGAATAGGTGTTTCGCTTATCTGTGCTGACGAAGATAGTTTCGGACGAGCTCTTCAATAAGCTCGTCGCGCTCTTTCCTGCGGATCAGACTTCTGGCGTTGTTGTGACGCGGAATGTACGCTGGATCTCCCGAGAGCAGATAGCCGACGATCTGGTTGATCGGATTGTAGTCCTTCTCCTCCAGGGCGTCGTACACGCTCAACAGAATTTCCTGCGATGAGGTTTCCAGCTCTTCCGGCTTCACATCAAACTTCATCGTTTTATCCATGGAACTCATTGCCAGCACCTCGCTTTCAGGTAAAGCAGTTATGCTACCCCTATCATATCACACTTGACTGTGAAAGAACCAGTTCTTCCGCAAGCTGTAAGGCTTCCTGCAGCTTGGACGGATCCTTGCCTCCCGCCTGCGCCATATCTGGACGACCGCCGCCGCCGCCGCCGCACCGCGCAGCGACTTCCTTGATCAG
Organism: Paenibacillus sp. 598K; assembly: GCF_003851045.1. Classification (GTDB taxonomy): domain Bacteria; phylum Bacillota; class Bacilli; order Paenibacillales; family Paenibacillaceae; genus Paenibacillus_D. Next base: position 7,859 of record NZ_BFBX01000031.1, read on the forward strand.
CTTGCCGGCATGGAAGCCTTGCTTGACCAACTCCGGCGATACCGAAACGACGAGGTTGACCTTGTCCTCCTGAACGGCGCCAAGCACGATGACGCCTTGCGACAGCTTGCCCTTGAGCTCGTCGACGATGCCGCGCAGCGCCTCCATGCCCGATGCCTTCACCTCGGACGCTAGCAGCGTTACGCCGCCGACCTGCTTGGCTTGCTGCTCCAGTGAGCCCGCCTCGATGCGGCCGAGTCTGGCTTGCAGCGCTTCCTTGTCGCGGCCCAGCTCCTTAACCTGCGCGTACAGCCCTTCGATCCGCTTGGGCACGTCGGGCAGCGAGGACTTGAGCAGGTCTGCCGCTTGCCTCAGCAGTTCGAGTTGACCCTCCATATGCGCATAAGCGAACTTGCCGGTCACCGCTTCAATCCGGCGCACGCCGGAGCCGATGCCCGATTCGCTGATCAGCTTGAAGATACCGATCTGCGCCGTGTTGGCGACGTGGCAGCCGCCGCACAGCTCGATGCTGTAGTCGCCGACCGAGACGACGCGGACGACGTCGCCGTATTTCTCACCGAACAGCGCCATTGCGCCCATTGCCTTCGCCTCGGCGATCGGCTTCTCGGCGATCGATACCGGCGTGCCGGTCCAGATCTGCTCGTTCACTCGGCGTTCGATCGCGGCCAGCTCCTGCTCGCTGATGCTGCCGAAGTGGGAGAAGTCGAAGCGCAGCCGCTCGGCCTCGACGAGCGAGCCGGCCTGATTGACATGATCGCCCAGCACTTCCTTGAGCGCCTTGTGCAGCAGGTGAGTCGCCGTATGATTCTTAATGATGTCCTCGCGCGACTGGCGGGACACCTCGGCCCGCACCTTGTCGCCTACGCGCAGCGTGCCGGAGGCGATCGTCGCGCGGTGCACCGGCTGCCCCTGCGGCGCCTTGAACACCGCTTCGACCGATACCTCTGCCCCGGCAGAGCGCAGCGTGCCGTGATCGCTCGTCTGTCCGCCGCTCTCCGCATAGAACGGCGTCACGTCGAGCACGATGAGCGCAGTACTGCCCTCCGGCGCGAGATCGACGATCTGCTCGTCGACGATGATCGCCTTCACGATCCCCTCAGCTACCAGTTCATTATATCCAATGAAGGTCGACTTAACCGCCAGCTCCGACAGCGGTCCGCCCTGCGTCTTCATGCTGCCGGTGTCGGCGCGGGCGGCGCGGGCGCGCTCGCGCTGACGCTCCATCGCCGCCTCGAAGCCGTCCCGGTCGACGCTCAGACCATGCTCGAGCGCATAATCCTCTGTCAGATCAAGCGGGAAGCCGAAGGTGTCGTACAGTCGGAAGCAATCGTCGCCGGAGATCACTTGCTCGCCCGCCGACTTGGCCTTCTCGGCCAGCTCCGCGAGGATCGCCAGTCCGTCGGAGAGCGTCTCGTGGAAGCGCTCCTCCTCCGTGCGGATGACGCGCTCGATGAACTCACGCTTCTCCACCACTTCATTGTAGTACATACCCATGATCTCACCGACGACCGGCGTCAGCTCGTACAGGAACGGCCGGTCGATGCCGAGCTTTTTGCCGTATCGCACGGCGCGACGCAGCAGACGACGCATGACGTAGCCGCGGCCTTCGTTGGACGGCATGACGCCGTCTCCTACGGTGAAAGCGACGGTGCGGATATGGTCGGCGATCACCTTGAGCGCGATGTCAGTCTCCTCCCGCTCCTTATAACGGACGCCAGCCAGCTCGCAAGTACGGTCGATGATCGGACGGAACAGGTCGGTGTCGAAGTTCGAATCGACATCCTGCAGCACCGAGGCGAATCGCTCGAGACCGGCGCCGGTATCGATATTTTTGTTCGGCAGCGGCGTGTAGCTGCCGTCCTTGTTATGATTGAACTGGGAGAATACGAGGTTCCAGATCTCCAGGAAGCGCTCGTTCTCTCCTCCTACCGTACAATCGGGATCGGAGAGGTCGCCATACTTGTCGCCGCGATCATAGAAAATCTCGGTGCAAGGGCCACACGGGCCTTCGCCGATATCCCAGAAATTGTCCTCCAGCTTGATGATGCGCTCGGCGGGCAGACCGATCTTCTCGTGCCAGAGCCGATATGCCTCCTCGTCCTCGGGATAGACGGTGACGGAGAGCCGCTCAGGATCGAAGCCGATCCATTGCGGGCTGGTCAGGAACTCCCATGCCCAGGTGATGGCCTCTTCCTTGAAATAATCGCCGATCGAGAAGTTGCCCAGCATCTCAAAAAACGTATGGTGCCGGCGCGTCTTGCCGACATTCTCGATATCGTTAGTGCGGATACACTTCTGCGAGTTGGCAATACGCGGGTTGTCCGGGACGACCCGTCCGTCGAAATACGGCTTGAGCGGCGCCATGCCGGCGTTGATCCACAGCAAGGAAGGGTCGTTATGCGGCACGAGCGAAGCGCTCGGCTCGATAGTGTGCGCCTTGCTCTCAAAAAAAGCGAGCCACTTGGATCTAATTTCACTGGCTTTCATACAATATACAGCCCCCATGTCCTGATAAAATTAAAAAAAGCCCCTACAGTTGCAGGGACGAATCTCATTCGCGGTACCACCCTGGTTATCGCGCTCTGCCGCCACACAGAAGTGACGGGCGCGCAATCGCCTTCGCAGGACGATAACGGGTCCTTGCCGTTGGAGTTGACCCACGCTCCGAGATCAGCTTTCAGCGGTTCTTCGTCAGGAAGTTCTTGCAGCCGTCTCGCGCGCCTCACGGGACGCTAACATGACGGAACTTCCTCTCTGGATAACGGGCTACCGCCTACTCTATCTCATCATCGCTTTGGTAATTTAAGTACAGTATAGCCGCTGCCAGCGCAAGCTGTCAAATCGTCTTGCGACGAATATAGTAGGAGAATACATGCTGCACAATGACCTTGAGCGCGGCGAAGATCGGCACGGCCAGGATCATCCCCAGAATGCCGGCTGCCTCTCCTCCGACAAGCAGCGCAAAAATAATGAACAGCGGGTGCATATGAAGTGTCCGGCCGACGACCTGGGGCGAGATGACATTGCCCTCGAGCACCTGGCAGATCAGGTTGACCGCCAGCACTAGCAACACCATCTTCCATGAGATCGTCGCGGCCATGATCAGCGCCGGCGCGGCGCCAAAAAACGGTCCGACATATGGAATGATGTTGAAGACGGCAACAATGCCAGCCAGCAGGAACGGATAAGGCAGGCCGACGATCCAATAGCCGAGGTAAGCGAGCAAGCCGACCAGCAGACAGACGAGCACTTGGCCGCGAATATAACTGCCTAGCGCCTCGTCGATTTCCTTCAACATGCGCACTACTCCCTGACGATGCGACCGTGGCACGTAGGTCATGACGGTCCGCTCGAACACATCCAGATCCTTCAGCATATAGAAAGCCAGGAACGGAATGATAAAGGCGATGAACAACGCGTCAAGCACCGCTCCAATGTTGTTGGCAAAATCAAGGATAGCCGCCGAAGCCTTTCGCTCAAGCTGGATTAACGATTGCTCGATGCCTTCGCGCAGCCCTTGCGGCAAAAACGACAGCTGATTCATCTGCTTGTACAGGCTTTGCGCGCGCAGCGTCAGCTCCGGCATATGATTGTTCAGCTCGTCCAACTGGCGGATCAATAGCGGCACCATGTGCATGAGCAGGACGGCAATTGCCGCGAGGAAGACGACATAGATCAACATCACGGCTACGCCGCGAGGCACGCGGCGATCGGATAGCGCGCCTACGACCGGATTCAGCACATACGAGATGATCATCGCCAGGACAAACGGTCCGAAGACCGCTTTGACGAAGCTGTAGACGGCGATCAAGACCGGCTTGAGCTGCAGCAGCAGGAGCACCGCCACCAGGCCGAGTATGCCGAATACGAGTATGGCCGCCGATTTGCTGCGCATCCATTTCTCCACTTCCCCTTCGTCCCCTCTCAGATGAGCTCCACAGCATGTCCTTACAGTATATGTAATTTATCAAAAGATCATCCTGAGCACCTAACAAAAATACAAAATAACCCCACAAAGTGGGGATCTGGGCAGAAACACAAAAGAACGGCCCATAGGCCGTTCTTCATCCATTTTACACTCCAATGGTTACATATGCAGTTGCGGCAGTTCCTCTTCGAAAAAGAGATCGTCAAGCGAGCTGAGCGTGCCGTCTTCCTCCACCTGGTACACGGACATCTTGTCGCCGTTGACCGTCAGCTCGATAAAGCATCCCCAGCAATAAAACTGGTGGCTGCCGATCTTGCCGATATCCTTGGAATTGCAATTGGGACATTTCATACAACTGGTCTCCCTATCGATCCGATTCGGAGGTGGTCATATTATGCAGTTCATGTCTAGCGCTCTCAGGCACAAGAACCGCTTCCTCGCCTAACATGATCTCTTCAGCGAACTGCGCAACCCTGAGCCAATAACGCCCTTCCATTACATCTGAAATAAAACCATCCGTTAATTCGTAGCCTATTATAGGTGTACCCTTAATCGGTTCAAAATAAACATCCGATATGCGCCCTAATTGTTCGCCGTCTGTCGTCAAGACCGGCCGATCCCTCAGCTTGCTCTCTCCCCAACTGAAGCAGCGGATCACTTCGCCGGCCGACAGCCGTCTCACAGCGTCGTCGCCAGCCAATATGAGCGCATCCCTGCCACAAGTCTGCACATCGTCCCAGTTCACCGCGTAGACGCGCTTGCCCAGCCAGCCGCGAAAATCGGCAATAATGCCGCGCAGCCGCCATGCCTCGTCGAACCAGATGTCTTTGACTTTGCCGACTGTTCTGCCAGTCGTACCGGCAATCAGGGGAAGACCGATCAAATGCTGAAGCTTGAGCACGGGCAGAGCCTCCTAGACCATATTACGAAGCCGCTTCGCGACGGTTGCAATTTTTTGCGCCGCGTGCGCGATATCTTCTATAGTATTGCCCATTCCGAAGCTGAATCGTACAGCGCTCGTCGCCAGTTCGCCAAGTCCCATCGCCAGCAGCACATGCGAACGGCTCAGCGCGCCAGAGCTGCAAGCCGATCCGCCGGAGGCTGCGACACCCTCGATGTCGAGATTCATCAGCATCGACTCCGCCGAGAGGCCGGGGAAGCTCAGGTTAACGATATCAGGCACGAGCTCGGGCGAGCCGCCGTTGACGATGCAGCCCGCCGCTCCCAGCTCCTCCGTCAGCAGCTCCAGGAAGCGGTGCCGCAGCTCCCGCACCGTCTGACGCTTCGTCTCGCGACCGCTCTCCACCAGCTCCAGCGCGCGGGCGAAGCCGCAGATCCCGGCGACGTTCTCTGTACCGGCCCGGCGATTGCGCTCCTGCGGCCCGCCGAGCAGCTGCGGTACGAGCGCTGTACCCTTGGCGACATACAGAGCGCCTACTCCTTGCGGACCGTTGATCTTGTGCGCCGAGAAGCTGGCCAGGTCGACTGGCAGCTCATGCAGGCGTAGCGGCAGCCGGCCGAGCGCCTGCACGGCATCGGTATGGAGAGGGATGCCGCGCGCGCGCGCGGCCGCTCCGATCGCTTCGATCGGCTGGACGGTGCCGGTCTCGTTGTTGACATACATGACGCTCACGAGCGCTGTCTGCTCGTCCATCGCTGCGGCGACCTGCTCCGCTGCGACTGCGCCGCTGCGGTCCGGCTCCAGCCTCGTCACGCGGAAGCCCTGCTCCTCCAGCCGTTCGATCGCATGCAGCACCGCATGATGCTCGATCGCCGTCGTCACGATATGATCTTTGCCCTTGCGGCGCTGCGCCCAGGCTGCGCCGAATATCCCCATGTTGTCGCTCTCGGTGCCGCCGGAGGTGTAGACCAGCTCGGCGGACGCGCAGCCGAGCAGCTGCGCCATTCGGTCGCGCGCTCGACCGACCCGCTGCTTGGCCGTGCGGCCGAAGCTGTGGACGCTAGACGGATTCCCTCCCGGACCGAGCCAAATGGCGGTCATCTCCTCCAGCACCTCGGGCGCGAGCGGCGTCGTCGCCGCGTGGTCCAGATAGATTCGATTCATGGCTTCTCCTTAGATGTAGAACATATAGCTGTCGATTTCACTTTCATCCCGATAAGAGATCATGTCAGCCAGCGTCGTCGAGTCGAGCACTTCGGCGATACTGTCGCGGATGCGCAGCCACAGGTGGCGCTTCGCCGGGTCGTCCTCCTCGGTAAAGTCGACCGGCGAGATCGGACCCTCCAGGATGCGGATGATGTCGCCGGACGTGATCTGCTCCGGCTCCTTCGACAGGATATAGCCGCCGTAAGCGCCACGGACGCTTTTTACGAGTCCGGCGTTGCGGAGCGGCGCGATCAATTGCTCCAAATAATGCTCCGAGAGCTGGTTTCGTTCTGCGATGCTTTTGAGCGAGATCGGGCCCTCCCCGAACTTCATTGCCAATTCCATCATAATGGTTAAGCCGTAACGGCCTTTAGTTGATATTTTCATAGCAATCCTTCTTTCCCGGTTCCTCGCACCGTCATTTTTTAGGATGATTGCAGGCGAATAGCCGGGCCTGCATAGATTATACAATTCATTGTATTCCCATATTGCTTCTATGTTAACATATCCGATCACGTTGTGGGTGAAAAAGCTTGCCCGAGCCGTGAAAAAGTTCGCTTGCCGTGATACAATAGACAGAATGAAGGTCAAGCTAATCCAGGTGGTGAATGTACATGAGCGCAACCCGTGCTTCCACGCGCGTAGTCGTCGGCATGTCCGGCGGCGTCGACTCGTCCGTAGCCGCCCTGCTGCTCAAGCAGCAAGGCTACGATGTAGTCGGCATTTTTATGAAAAACTGGGATGACACCGACGAGTTCGGTCACTGCACAGCCGAGGACGACGCCGAGGATGTAGCCCGCGTCTGCGAACAGATCGGCATCCCTCACTATACGGTCAACTTTGAACAGGCGTACTTCGACAAGGTATTCACGTATTTCCTGGACGAATACAAACGTGGCCGTACGCCCAATCCAGATGTGATGTGCAACCGGGAGATCAAGTTCGGCGACTTCCTCGCCAAGGCGCTCGAGCTTGGCGCTGACTACCTCGCTACTGGGCACTATGCCCGCGTTGAGCGTCAGGATGGTCTGACCAGACTGCTTCGTGGCGTAGATAGCAACAAGGACCAGACGTATTTCCTGCACGCGCTCGGTCAGCAGCAGCTCGCCAAAGCGATGTTCCCGATCGGTCACTTACCCAAAGCGGAGGTGCGCAAGATCGCAGCCGAAGCGGGTCTCGCTACAGCGACCAAAAAAGACAGCACTGGCGTCTGCTTTATCGGCGAGCGCAACTTCAAAACCTTCCTCAGCCAATACTTGCCTGCGCAGCCGGGCGAGATGGTCGACATCGCGACTGGCGAGGTCAAGGGGCGCCATGACGGCCTGATGTACTATACGCTCGGTCAGCGTCAAGGCCTCGGCATCGGCGGCTCAGGCACTGGCGAGCCTTGGTTCGTCGCCGACAAGGATCTGGCGCGCAATCGCCTCTATGTCGTGCAGGGCGAGTCGCATGCCAGCCTGTACTCGGAAGGTCTGACGGCGACGGGCGTCACCTGGCTCGGCGAGTCGCCGACGAGCGAGACGTTCCGCTGCACGGCCAAGTTCCGCTACCGGCAGCCGGACCAAGGCGTCACTGTCGCCTGGGATGCGGCCAGCGGCACGGCGGAGATCGTCTTCGACCAACAGCAGAAGGCGATCACGCCGGGGCAGGCTGTCGTCTTCTACGACGGCGAGACGTGTCTGGGCGGCGGCACGATCGATCTCGTCCGCAAGATTGCGCCTGCAGGTGTATAATCGCTGGCGAAGCGGCTGCTCCTGCTTGCCTACGGTAACCGGGCGAGCAGCGCAGTGCCGCTCAGTACGCAATGAAAAACGGCTGTCCCCTTGCTTCCTGCGAAGCCGGGCGGGGCAGCCGTTTTGGCGTTGGTGCAAGGACGCCCCGTACGGGGCGATCACCTGTATAGGAGCGACCTCAAGCTTAGCCGGAGCCAGCTTGAAGCCACATATCTTCATCCTTTTCCTCGAACCGCTTGCGTACGCCGATCCGCGCGATGCGCAGATGATCAGTCTCCTCGATGACGAAGTCAAAGGACCCGTAAGCGACTTTTTGCTGCTTTTTGGGCGGAATTTCGATTTGGGAGTAAATCCAGCCGCCGATCGTATCGTAATCCTCGCTGTCGATGTCAAGGCCGAAGAAGCTGTTCACTTCCTCGATCAGCATCAGTCCGTTGATGGAGTAGCAGTCCTCGGTCTTCTTCTCGATGTCGGGACGCTCCTCGTCAAATTCGTCCTGAATTTCCCCGACGATCTCCTCCATAATGTCCTCAAGCGTCACCAGCCCCGAGGTGCCCCCATACTCGTCAATCAGGATGGCGATCTGGGTTCGCTTCTTCTGCATCAGCTTCAGCAGGTTGCTGATCTGCATCGACTCCGGCACGGTCGTAATCGGCCGCATGATCTGCTTGATGTCGCTCAGGCCGGGAGCCTCGGTCTTCAGGATATCCTTGATATGGACGAAGCCGATAATATTATCCTTGTCATTGTCGCAGACCGGGAAGCGAGTATGCATCTCCTGCAGCGCGATCGCCCTGTTCTCCGCATAAGAGCGGTTGGCGTACAGACAGGACATCTCGGTGCGCGGGATCATAATCTCGCGCGCGCTGGTCTCGGCGAAGTCAAAAATATTATCCATCAGCGTCAGCTCGGTGTTGTCGATCAGTCCGCTCTTGTGACTCTCCTTCATCAGGATGCGGATCTCCTCCTCGGTATGCGCGGAGTCATGCTCCGAGGCCGGCTCGACGCCTACCCGCTTCAGCAGCCAGTTGGCGGTGCCGTTGAGGAACCAGATAAACGGGTACATCAGCTTGTGGAACAGCATAAGCGGCGCTGCCGTGAGCAGCGTGACATTCTCCGACTTGCGGATCGCCAGCGTCTTGGGGGCAAGCTCGCCAAGCACGATATGGAGAAACGTAATGATTGAGAACGCAATTAGAAATGCAATCGTATGGACGAGCACATCGCCTAATCCGAACCAGCCCTTCAGGTACGGCTCGATAATCTTGGCAATGGCGGGCTCGCCGACATAACCCAGGCCCAGCGAAGCCAATGTGATGCCCAGCTGGCAAGCCGACAAATACGCATCGAGATTGGCAGTCAGGTGAGAAGCGAACTTCGCTCTCCGATTCCCTTCCGCAACCAGCGTATCGATCCTTGTGCCCCTGACCTTCACCATGGCAAACTCGGCAGCAACGAAAAAACCGTTCATAAAGACAAGAAACATAATGAGCATCAAGTTCATTAATAACGGCACTATCGGTAATGGGTCCTCCAACGATTCCCTGTCATCCCCTCCCGGCAGCCGGGCAGGACCATGACAGGCGCACCTCCTTTAGATGGTCAAATAAAGTCGAAACTTATCCTATAGCTTAGTCGATCCAGCCTCCTGTCGTCAAATGTCCGTTTCGACTGCTAAACGATGTTTATTCGGGATGGGATGGACTTTATACATCATTTGCTTGCTTATGCTGCATATTTTGCTCTGCTTGCTGCCGATCGCAGGCTTCAGCCTCAACTGCCGGGACGAGCGCCGTATCTGCGCTGGCGGTTGAGCCGGATCTTCTCCTCCATTCCTTGCTCCGTCGCGTCATACAGCAGCTTGTCGCCCAACTGATCCGGCAAATACTGCTGCTGCACATAATGTCCGGGGTAATCATGCGGGTAACGATAGCCGCCGTGCCCAAGCTCGGCCGAGCCCTTGTAATGGGTGTCGCGCAGATGCATCGGCACCTCGACCCGGCCAACCGCATCCATCGCCCGCAATGTCTTGTCAATCGCTGTCACGACGGCGTTGGACTTGGGGGACTCGACAGCGAAGAGGATCGCCTGCGTAATATTGAGTCGCGCCTCGGGCCAGCCGATCTTGTGATACGCGTCCATCGCCGTCACCGCCTGCACCATCGCCTGCGGATTGGCCAGTCCGATATCCTCGCTGCAGGCGACGATGAGCCGCCGCAGGAAGGTCATCGGGTCCATGCCCAGCTTCTCGACGGCATAGAGGAACCAGAAAAGCGCGGCATCGCTGGAGCCGCGGATGCTCTTGTGGAACGCCGACAGCACATCGTATTGCGTCGACTCGTCCGCCTTGACCGTCCGCTGGCGGATCGATTCCTCGGCGACCTGCACGGTGATCCGGACCGTGCCGTCCGGCTCAGAGGGCGTCGTCACGGCAGCCAGCTCGAGCGCATTAAGCGCGCGCCGGATGTCGCCGCTCGCCTGGGCTGCGATATGGCGCAGCGCCTCCTCCTCGGCCTCGAGCTTCATGAAGCCGAGTCCGCGCTCGCGATCGGCGAGCGCCCGCCGC